>CAKVHT010000001.1 GCA_934754375.1 uncultured Clostridia bacterium
TAAACTACAACTTGAATGGAGTTGCAGGAGAAATTGCAAGCCAAAACAAAACAATATATTACACATCTGGAAGTGAAACAACAACCAGCCAAAACTTCCGCCTTGCAACAACAGAGAACATAGAAGCACCAGAAGGCAAAGAGTTCATGGGTTGGATAAGCTCAACAGAATATGTTGAAGATGGAGCAATCTATACACCAAACTTAACAGTAAATGCAACAAGTTACACAATTAACTTAACAGCGCAATGGGGCAAAAGGATAACCTACACATTAACATTTGATGTAAATGGTGCAGATAGACAATTGCAAACCCAAAGAGTTAAATTTGGCACCCAGTATGGCGAATTACCAACCTTAACAAAGGCAGGTTACGAATTTGTTGGATGGAGATTGCCAGAAACCAACAAAGTAGTAACAGCAGAAAGTTATGTAGCGATAGAAGGCGACCATACAGTGACAGCGGTATGGGCAGATGGAACAATAGATGCCAACTTCAAACAAGAATTGGACTATGCGAACATAACAAGCATAAGGTTTGAAACAAAAACAAATCTTAAAGAAGTGAATAATGCACTTGAATCTGCAAGCATGACAGGCTACAAAGATACAGGCATAAGGCTTAGCACAGGCATAGCAGTATATGCCCGTAACACAAGCGAGATAGCATTAGTGCTAGAAAAAGAGATAAAAGCCCCAACAGACATTTCAAACATGTTTGCAGGGTTTGAAAAGCTTCAAACATTGGTGATGAACAACCTAGACTTAACAGAAGTAGAGAACATGTCAAGCATGTTCAAAGGCAGTTCAAGTTTAACCATGGTAGATTTCAGTGGCAAGAACATGAACAAAGCCACAAACATGAGCAATATGTTCATGGGTTGCACAAGCCTAAAATCTGTTTATGGGGTAACAACAAACAATGTAGAAGATTATTCAGGTATGTTCTATGGCTGTAAAGCAATAACAGACATAGATTTGCAAGGCTTTAACACAAGCAAAGCAAAGACAATGAATAGCATGTTTGCAGGTTGCACAAGTTTAGAGACATTAAATTTGTATAACTTCACAATCTCACTTGAATGTGATGTAGAGAACATGTTGAACTTTGGTTTGGCAAACAATATCCAAAAGATAACAACACCAAGTGTAATAGATAAGGATATTAAGATAACAACAAATACATTTAATACAAGAATGTATGACCAAGTAAGCAAAGAAAAAGCAACAAGCATCACAACAGCAGACGCAGGCAAGATATTCAAACGAGGGGCAACACTAACAGCAGAGACAAGCAAAGGCACAGTAACCGATGCACAAGGCTGGATAACAGACAACAACAAAGCAAGCAAAGTAGTGTTGTATGACGAAGAGTTGGATTCAATAATGCCAACAGCGATACGAGACGATGGTTACGGCTTTGATGGGTGGAGCGATCAGCCAACAGCGATCAAGCAAGACACGGTAATAACAGCCAACTGGCAACAAAACTATGTCAACGTAAACATAGCCAATAAGGACCTAGCAAACATATCTGGATCCATAAAGGTATATTTGAAGAATACAGCTGGCAACATTTACGAAGTAACAACCAATGCGAACACAGACGAAGGCAAGAAACTAACCTTCCGTGGCATACCAACAGGCAAGTACATAGTTTACACCCAAAAGTTGGCAAAAGCCACAGTAACCATGACCGGCACAACCTTTGTAGCGAACCGAAACGAAAGTGCAGACGAAGAGTTAGTAAGGCAAGGCACCTTAACCGTATATGCGCAAGACCTTGCAACCAACGTCTCAATTCAGTCAATTGAAGACACCCCTATTTCTCAAATGGAAGTTGCATATTTGCCACTCACTTGGGGCGAATTTGGCTGGAATCCTAGCACAGATATTAGAAATATTTACACAAATCCTGGATTCCTTTTAAATACAGGCGGAATTAGTGGAGATGTTAGAGATGCATTGGCAACGCAAATTGCAGCGAACCAACCTGCCGCACGATACACAGATAATGTAAATAATAGAGACATTTATCTTTATGTGGCTTCAAATTCACAGAGCACTGTAGATATATTTATAACAACTGGATATGAAGATATTGCTTTGGCTGTAAATTCAAATGACTGTGTGTTATTCAAATCATATATCATTCATGGAACACTTGATTTGTCTGGTGTTGTGGTTGAGTGCGATTGGGATAATCCATTTGCGCTTGAACAGTTGGAAAGGATAATAAGCCCAGTAACCAACAACAATTCAACATTAACTTTTGATACAGACACAGTTGTAAGTTTGGACCATAACAGCAATTCAGCACAAGCTGGATATTTAACCCTTTCAGACTATAGTTGTACACTTTATCCTTATAACAGGCAATTACAACTTGACCCAAATTCAATCAGAAATTTGATTTACAACTATGGTATTAACCTTAGTTCTATACGAGGCGTTGTATTCACTTGGGGAAAAGACAACTTGGTGCTAAGTGCTCAAAATGGTCACACAGGATATGCTTATTTAACCGATATTCATAGCGGTACAGAGCCATATTGGATGCAAGCATTGCAAGAATATCTGCCTGAATATAGCACTAATAGCATCCTTGAATATATTGATGAATGGAGCACTGAAACAGGCTCATGCGCTTTAGCTGTAAGTGGAGATTCTGAAAAGATACTTTACATTGCAAGTGACGAATTTATGTGGGCTTCTAACATTTCATCTATCAGGACAATGCTTAATGATAATTTGGCTTTTTTGATTGGCTATAACCTAGACTTATCTGATGGTGAAGGCTTGAATGAAATTAACATGAAGGTATTGGACTTGTCAGGTGTATTCTTGTCAAACATATCTAACTGTGACACAATAGGTAATAGTGATTTGAGCTATTTTGCAACACCATACAATTTTGATTATTCAGCATTGCTCAAAACTGAAAACGAAGTGAAATTCTGGGAAGGCTCAACAGCATCAGATAATTATGGTGTTGATGATTTAAATTTGTTGCCTTTTAATACAACTTTCTACCTTGAATTGAGTGGAACTATAACTGTAACTGCAGGTATTAGCGATGGCAGTGGCTCTGGCGGCGGTTCAACACCAACCTATTATACAATTTATGCTTATCCGCAAAGTGGTACATTTACATCAACAAGAGGTTGGACCTCTTATGGCAGTTATGCGACTAGACAGGTAATACATGGCTATACACTTGATACATTACCAACCGTATCTCGCACAAATTATACATTTAAAGGTTGGTACACATCATCAACTGGTGGAAGCGAAGTTACTACAAGCACAGCAATCTATTCAGCAATTAGTATTTATGCACAATGGATAGCTCCAACATATTATAAAGTTACAGCGGACGCAAACAATGGTACAATCAGTTCAACAACCGGCTGGACAGGCACGGGTTCAAGAGCAACAAAATCTGTTGCGTCAGGGGACGCACTTGGTACATTGCCAACAGTAACTCGTTCAGGATATACACTCAAAGGTTGGTACACAGAAGCAACTGGTGGCTCTAAAATCACAGACAGCACAACAATAACATATTCTCAAAAAATCTACGCTCAATGGTCATCAACTTCAACCACTAATTACATAGTAACAGCAAATGCAAACAATGGCACAATCAGTTCAACAACAGGTTGGACAGGCACAGGCTCAACAGCAACAAAAACTGTTACATCAGGTGATGAAATTGGCACATTGCCAAATGCATCACGTTCAGGATATACACTCAAAGGTTGGTACACATCAGCAACAGGTGGCACACAGGTTATAAACCGCACAATGATTACAAGCACACAAACCATTTATGCACAATGGGATCCTAAAATGACATCTGACAACATTTACTTGTCATACACAAGTGAAGGTGTGGAGCCTTATAGTATAAAATCCGTGTCCACAATTGGTGGTTATGGCTTTGTAAGCCCCTATTATGGATATATAAGTAGCAACAAAGGCATTAAAAACTCAACAGCAATTGCAAAGGTTACTTTTGTAACAAAACGTGCAAATGAAAAGGTTTTGATCCGTGCCCGCAGTTATGGTGAAAACAATTATGACTATGGCTTTTTCAGCACATTGGATACAACAACAGCATTTACAACGTCAACCACAGCCACATCAGTTTCAGGCAACATTTATTACACATTCTATGGCAAGTCAAGTGCAAACATTGTCTCATTCTCATACTCAGTTGCAACCGCAGGCGAGCACTTCTTCTATGTTGCATATCGTAAAGATGGCTCGAAAGATGAGTTTGATGATACCCTTGAATGGAATATTGTTAGAGATAAAGTGATGGTGAATAACACATCTTACACTTTGGGTACTGACTTAAAAACAGGCTCAGCAGCATCATTGCCAACACCTATTTACAACAGCAATGTTTATACATTTAATGGCTGGTTTGCTGGAAACGAAACAAATCAAGTTGCAGTAACAAGCACAACAGACCTCAGATGGGCAAACCTTCAAGACCTTCCAAGGACAAAATATACTGCCAAATCTGGAAAAATGATTTGTGACTATAACTTATATGATCAAGTAAAAACTAAGCTTGGATATTCAAGAGACAAAATCACAAGCATTAAATTTGTTAAATCAGTGCCAAGTGGATACACCAACACAGGCAAAACAACAAAAAATGGCTTGTATATTTACACAACTGGCACAGCAAGTTCACCTTCAACGGATATCTTGTTCTACTGGCCAAGTACAATTTATGCACCACCAAGTTGTGATGATATGTTCTATGGTTGGACAGCACTTAAATCAATCACATTTGACAACTTTGACACAAGTTCAACAACACAATTCTCGAGTATGTTTGCAAAATGTGCAAAATTAACCGCTATTGACTTAAGTGGCTTTGATACATCATATTTGGATACCACATATAATATGTTCAGTGAATGTACAGGACTTAAGACAATTAATATGAAGAATTGGACAGTGCCAAGATTGACTGTGGCACAAGGTATGTTCTATGGCTGTAGAGCTATCACAGATATTGACCTTAGCAGTTGGAACACAAAGAACTTGGAATATACAAATTCAATGTTCTCAGGTTGCACATCACTTAAATCTGTTAATTTCACTGGTTGGAATACTTCAAATGTTGTGTCAATGTACAGCATGTTTGAAAATTGTTCATCAATAACAAACCTTAATTTAAGTAATTTTGACACATCAATGGTTTCAGGCTCTTCAATTTATAAAGGTTTCTACAATATGTTCTCTGATTGTACAGCTTTGACATCATTGGATATCAGTAATTTCACAATCAATGCTGGTGTTACAATCACAGATATGCTCAATTTTGGCGAGAATAACAAAATTGAAACTTTAAAAACACCAAAATCTATAGCTTCAGGTGTTACTATTCCTATCATAACACACACGTCAACAAGCAGATTGTATTGTGTTATTACTGGAAGTTTGAAATCATCAAATGCTCGTTATTCATGCACTCAAATAACTTCAACTGAAACAAGTAAGACATTGGTGCGTGGCATAAAATTGACACTCAACGCATTACCAAACACCTATGATTTAACCAACTTTAGTTCAACCAATGGTGTCCTTTGGACTTATGAATCAACACATGCCATTGTTTCAACATTCTTGTTGTATAATAGTGATACACTAGCATCTGGCGATTATCCTATCCCAGCAATTTCTACAGGGTATTATTATGTTGGCTATAGCCCAGCCATTAAAAATGTAAAATTCACATCAGATACAACAGCAAATTTAATTGAACAAGCAAAAATGATTTATGTATCTGTTAATTTCCCTTCAGATGTAACATTTGCTTCAAAAACTATCGTGTTGAAAGACGCAAATGGGAACGAAATCACAGCATCATATCAAGGTGGCAACACTAATGGATATAGTGCATTGGCAAACGGAACTTATTATGTATATGGTCCAATTACAAATCATCGTTCAGATATGGCGATAATTGCTCAATTTGCTGTTACGGACAATACAGAGAATGATTCAATAATTGCAATTGATTATGTAAAAATTACTTTAGAGGCCAACCCTTCAGATGCTGGTCGAGTTAGGGCTACAACAGCTATGGGATATGCTAATGACATGGTAAATGGCTCATTATGTGCACCAGCAAATGCAACTTCAGGCATGAGTTTTGTTAGCTCATCAAATAGCCTTTCATTAAGGGCTAGGGTTGCAGCAAATACTTATACAAGCTTTGTAATTGCAGAAGCAACGGCAAATACAATTGATGGATACAACATAACATTTAGTTCATGGAACAATACTGCTGGGGATATCTCTGCAAGGACAATCACAGCAAACTTTAATAAATCAATCAATACACTGAATATTATTGTTAGACGCAATGATTCACAAGTTTCCGATTCAAGTAGAATTGAACCATGGCTGTATCAAAACGGAGAATCTGTTTATAGACCTAGCACCACTGGAATAACATTCTCACGTTCAGGTGCAACGATAACTTATAAAGGCATCAAGACGGGTAGTTATGTTATAGGTGGTAACTGGTGGGAAGATAGTAATTTGTATAGCGAAAGTGCTTATAATAATTTGTCAGTAACAATCAATGATACAGCAACCGTTTATCTTGATTTTTATGATATAAACACTAGTGTTAATAACTCAAGTTATGGACGGGTGTCAGGCGCACATACTGTTGTTGCAAAAGGTAAAACAATATCTGTAAAATCAAACAATTCCATCGATGTTGGACATGCATTCTCAGATGCTATTCAACCTATTGCGTCAACATTGGCTGGATATACAACGGCATTTGTTAATTGGTCATATAAACTTAAGTCTTCATCTACATGGCAAACTCTTACAAGTTCATTTGTGATGAATGCAGAGTATGATATTAGAGCTAATTTCTCTGCGACAGCGAACAAATATTATGTTAAATATGATGGCAATGGTGCAACAAGTGGAAGTATGAGTAATTCAACTCACACTTATGGCACAGCATCGGCATTGACAAAGAACGCATATTCTCGCACAGGTTACACATTCTTGGGTTGGAGCACATCTAACACGGCAAAAGTGGAGACATATAAGGACGGCGACGGTGTAAGCACATTGACAACTACTGCAAATGCAACAGTAACATTGTATGCAGTATGGCAAGAAAACACATATTACGTTAAATATGATGGAAACGGTGCAACAAGTGGAAGCATGAGTGACTCAACACACACTTATGGTGTGGCTTCAGCATTGACAAGGAATGCATATTCTCGCACAGGTTACACATTCTTGGGTTGGAGCGAATCTAACACAGCAACAAACGCAACATATACTGACGGCGCAAGTGTAAGCACATTAACATCTACCGCAAACGCAACGGTAACATTGTATGCAGTATGGGACAGAAATGACCTTGCGTTCAGCAATCAAACACTTCCAAATGGAACATACAATGTGGCTTACGACCAATCATTCATAGGTGCAAGTGATGGCAGCGGAAACTACAGTTATTCTGTAACAGGTGTAACATGTAATGGCACAGCAGTAACAGCAAGCAGTGGCAAGTACAATGGTTTGACATTGAGCGGAACAAAGATATCTGGCACACCAACATTGGCAGGCAGTTATATCTTCACAATCAAAGCAACCGACTCAACCACAGACGCAACTGCATCAGCAACAATTTCTCTCTCAATCAATAAAACAACAATTAGTGCAACCACATTGTCAACAATTGCAACAATCACAGCATACAACGGAACATATAACGGTTCTATTCACTATGCAACAATCAAACCAAATGTTGCGATGACAGTGGTTTCAGGCACAAGCACAAGTTACGGCAATACAGTTTCAACAACTGTTGGCTCAGCAAGCAATTTGTTGCCAGGCAGAAAAGATGCTGGCACAACAACCATTTATTACAAACTAAGCGGAATGACAAACTACAATGATTATACTGGCACAACAACTGTAACAATCAGCAAGGCAACAATCACTGCAACCACATTGTCAACAATTGCAACAGTCACAGCATACAGCGGAACATATGACGGTTCTATTCACTATGCAACAATCAAACCAAATGTTGCGATGACAGTGGTTTCAGGCACAAACACAAGTTACGGCAACACAATCACAGCTACAGTTGGTTCAACAAGCAATCTATTGCCAGGCAGGAAAGATGTTGGCACAACAACCGTTTATTACAAATTAAGCGGAATGGCAAACTATGGTGATTACACTGGCTCAACAACAGTAATAATCAATAAAGCAACAATGTCAGCACCAGCAAATCTTAAAGTTACAACTGCAGGTGTTGTTACATGGGACAGTGTTACAGGTGCAACAGCATACCAAATCAGCATAGATAACAGCAGTTGGACAACCGCATCAAGTGGTGTAAATTACAACAGCACAATCGTTGCTTCAACAGGAAACAGAACAGTGCATGTTCGTTCAATCACAACGGACGGCAACTACAACACAAATGGTGTGGTTGGCAAAGCAACTGTTGTTGTGTATAAAGTTACATTAACAAAAGGCACAGGTATAGCAAGTGTCAGTGGTGCAGGCAACTACATCAATGGCAGAAGCATAACAATCAGTGCAACAGCATCAACTGGATACTCATTCAGTTCATGGACTGGCGATGTAACATCATCAACAGCAAGCACAACTGTAACAGTAAGCAGAACAATCAGTGCAACAGCAAATGCAACCATTAATTCAGTTATATTGACTGACAATTGCGGATATTGGGTTGCAAATCCAAATTCAACTGTTAAAGTTTCAGCTGTGGCAAGTGATGGCTCAATTGTCACATTGTCATCTAATGGAACAACAGCTTCAAGCACAAGTTCAAACACAACTGCAACATTGACTGTTGTCAAAGGCAAATCATTTACTGTCGCTCATACCTATTCAACATCCACAACTGTCACAGTAACAATGGAACGTGTTGGAACAAGAGATCATACAATTTGGTTGTATGATAGCAGTAACTCACAAACAAATTCAATGAGTTATGCTTGGACACCTAGTGCTACAACAACATGGACATATTATGTTCGTGAACATTACACTGCAACAGTTGGAGCAAGCACCAGTGCAACAGGAAAATTTACAGCTTACGATTCAACTTGGGGCAGAGATATTAGAACAGATGTAACAACAAGCACTGTGTATTATGGCAACAAGTTGACATTCACTGGTACAGCTAAGGAAGGATATAGTTGGGCAGGTTGGTACACAGGCATTAATGGTACAGGCACAAAATTGACATCAGACACAACTTACATATTATCTTCACTTACAACTGATGTTACATATTACCCTTATGCAACAGCTAAATCATACTCTGTTTCAACAGGGGCAAATTATGGTTCAATTTCAGTTTCAAGCACTGGCAGTTACACAACAGCTTTGAGCATTACAGCATCTGCAAGTGCAACTGGATACAATTTCACAATTCAAAATATCAAAATTTATAGTGGAACAGATGCGTCTGGCACATTGTTGAAAATGATAAATTCAACAACAGGCACATTCACAATGAGTGCTGATGCAAGCCAGTATTATGCAAACATTTACATTTATGCAACATGGACAAGGACAGATATCCAAGCCCCAGTTGTGACGGTTGAAAGGGTTGACTACAACACATTCAAGTGGACAGCAACTGACAACCTTGGTGTTGCCGGCTATATGATAACAACATCAAGCACAAAACCAACAGCAACAGCATCTGGGTGGATAACCTCTGGCACACTTACAAGTGGAACAAAAGATATCTCATCAGCAGGCACATATTATGTGTGGGCAAAAGATGCTGGTGGCAATGTTAGCAATGCAAAGAGCATAACCGCTTACACACTTACAAAAACACAAGGTGAAAACACAACATTAACCTTGCGTGAAGCAAATGCTTCAGGCACCGCTTTGGGAACAACCGCTGTGTTGAACGGCACAACAATTTATGTTTCTGCTTCAGCAAACACTGGTTATACGTTGGCATCATTAACAAAAGCTGGCACAGCAATAACATCTGGCAGTACATTTGTTTTAAATGCAAACACAGAAGTTAAATCAACTGCAACAGCAAATTCTTATACTGTAACATTCAATCCTAATGGTGGCTCAGTAACACCAACAACTAAAAGTGTGAACTACAATGGCACTTATGGCAACTTGCCAACTCCAACAAAAACTGGTTATACATTCAATGGCTGGTATATGAGTGTTGGAACAAAAACTTCATTGACACTTTCAGCATCAACAAGCAATTGGCACTATTCAGGAATTGCAACAGGATTGGTGCCAGGTGTAACATACACAGTTGACATTGCAAAAGCCACTCTTACAGCAGGCAGTACAACACAATTCACAGTGTTGTTATACAATTTCACAACAAATTCAGCATTGGTTAATGTTACAAATGCTTTTGGAAACAATATACACTTCACAATGACTTGCCCATCATCCGCAACATCATCTAATAATATGCAAATTATTGTATATGCTGGTGTGGCTGGTGCAACAGCAAACAATGCAGCAAGTTATACAGATATTAGTGTAATTGCAAGTTCAAGCACAAAAGTTGAAAGCACAACAAAAGTTACAACAGCAAGCGATCACAATTTGTATGCTTTGTGGACAGAAAACCCACTCACATTCAACGCACAAACTGTAACATCGACATACAGCACAAGTGCAACAAGTGTAACTTACACAGGTGCAAGCAATGGTACAGGTAATTATAGTTATGCAATCACAGCAGGCAACTCAAGCAGTTACTTCACTTTGAGCGGAACAACAATTTCAATCAAAGCTGGCACACCAGCAGGTAGCTATGCTTTGACAATACATGCAACAGACAAGTTAAGCAAAGTAACAAAAGATGCAGTTATCACTGTTAAGGTGAACAAGGCAACTGCAACAATTAGTTATGCAACAACAGCAATCACCAAAACTTATGGCGATGGGTCATTTACCAACCCATTAACAAAGACAGGCGATGGCACAGTGACATACAGTAGCAGTAACACAAATGTTGCGACAATTGATGCTTTAACAGGATTGGTAACAATCAATGGTGCAAGCAGTGGTATTATTACAATTACTGCCACAGTTGTAGATAGTACAAATTATACCTATGCAACAAAGACTGCAACATACACACTTACAGTCAACACAGCAACAATCACATATACAGCATCTGGATACACTGGAACTTATGACGGCAATGCTCATGGTGGAACAGTTACAGTAACAACACCAGCAACAGGTGCGACAATTAAATTTGGCACAGCATCAGGCACATACAACCTGACAAGTTGCCCAACCTATACTGACTATAAAGATGGTGGCTATACAGTTTACTATCAAATCACAGCAACCAACTACACAACAGTTACAGGTAGTTTCAAAATTACTATTAACAAACGTGCAGTAACAGCAACATGGCCAAGCACAGTATCATTTAAATATGATGGAAATGCTCATTCAGTAACAGCAACAATTGATAACCTTGTAAACAGTGATGCGGTAACATTCACATACACTGGCACAACAAGCGCAACAAATGCTGGCAGTTACAAGGCAATCATCAGTGGTTTGTCTGGCACAAAAGCAGCTAACTATTCATTGCCAAGCAATACAACTCAAGCATGGGAAATCACAGATGCAACAATCGCCTATACAGCGACAGGCTATACAGGAACTTATGACGGCAATGCTCATACTGGCACAGTCAAAGTTACAACACCAGCAACAGGTGCAACAGTTAAATTTGGCATAGTACTAGGCGAATTTAACTTGACCGCTTGCCCAACAGTAACAAACGTTTCTGATAGCAAAACAGTTTACTATCAAATCACAGCACTTAACTATGAAACTGTAACAGGAAGCTTCGTGCTTACAGTAAACAAAGCAAGTGTTGCAATTCCATCAAGCCCAGCAAACAAAACCTATACAGGTGTAAGCCAAGCACATGGAATAACAATCCCAGGCACAGCATCAGTGGTAACAAGCGGAAGCACAACAAGTGCAACAGATGTGAACACATACAATGTGGTGCTTAAATTGAATGACACAGCAAATCATCAATGGAGTGATGGAACAATCACAAACAAGACAGTAACATGGAAGATAGTTGCAAAAGCAATGACAGCTGACATGGTAACCCTTGAATATTCAAGTGTTAAATTTGATGGCAGTGCTAAACGACCAACAGTAACAGTTAAGATAGGTTCAACAGTAATAGCAAACAGCAATTACACAGTAGCCTATACAAACAACACAAATGTAGGCACAGCAACAGTTAAAGTAACAGGTAAAAACAATTTGTCAGGCGAAGCAAGCAAGACATTCACAATTAACACAACAGCATATAGCATTGGATATGACTATGCAGGAGGCAAAGTAGCTACAGCCAACCCAGCATCGTACAATGTAAGTGCTAGTGAACAAACCATTACATTAACCGAGCCAACAAAGACAGGATACAGTTTTGCAGGTTGGACAATTGCAAGCACAACAGGCAACAAGCGAGCAACAATAACAGGAAACAAAATAACTATTCCAGCAAATAGTTATGGAACAATCAACATTGTTGCAAATTGGGACATTGTGACATATACAATCAGTTACAACTTAAATAACGGAACAGTATCACCAGCAAATCCAACAAGTTACAATATAAACACAGCAACATTCACATTGAACAATCCAACAAAAGCAGGATATAGGTTCATAGGCTGGACAGGTTCAAACGGAACAACTGCACAAAAGACAGTTCAAGTAGTAAAAGGCACAACAGGCAACTTGACATTCACAGCGAACTATGAGGAGACGGTTGTGGTAACCTTAAAGGTAACCAAACCAAGCACAAGTAGTGCGCAATACACATTTGCTGAATATGCAAATGAAACAGATGCAGTGCATAACAAGAATGTATTGACAACATTTGACATGAACGGAGCAACCACAACAACAGAAAATGGAATAACAACAATAACCAAACAAGTTGTAGTTGGTAAGAATTATGTATTAGCAGTGGTAAGTGCAACAACAAGCACATTAACTGGCAACAAACAAGAATTGTTGTGCGTGTACAACAATACCGATTTGTTGACACAAACCCCAGTTAAGAAATTGGAAGCAAGCTCAGCAGATGGCAGATTTGTAATTACAGCCAGTGTGACAATTGAACTTGAGTACTTTACAGCATTGAAAGTGGCATTAAATCCAACCACAACAACATCAGGCACAACAGAAGTAACTTTCAACAATGTTAGATTCGACAAACAAGATGGTTTGAAAGAATCTGATACACAATATCTGATTCGTGAAGGTGCAACATGGACAGCAAGAATTGACCAAACAAAACTTAATACAGATACAGATGCTTTGATGGGAATAACATACAAGTTATTAGGCGAAGATGAAGAAAGAGGCACAACAACCTCAGGCGATAGCAACATTGTTTATGACAAAACAAATGATTGTTATATTATAAGTTCTAGTGTTGTGTATATGAAACCAGTTGTTAGGACACCATTAGCTATTGAAGTAATAAGCGAAAATGTAACAATGACATCTGTTGAAGATAAGATTGTTAAAGGTGGTGTTGGTACAATTTATTTGTATGAGGGCGAATGGACATTAGTCTTTGGTTCAAGTGATAAGCCAAGCAGTGCAAGTGAAGCGGCTTTGAAAGCATTTGGCAAAGGCAGTCCAAGCTGGACTATTAGCCAAGGCAACAACATTTCTTATACAGTGACAATTGAACTTACAGCTACTGTTGGTGAGTTTAAAATGAAAATCACTAAAAACTAAATGTGTCTTAATATGTGATTGAATAAATCATATCAAAAAGCAATCATAGGCAAACAATGCTTATAGGTTGCTTTTTTGTTGGCAAGTTTTCCACAAACCGTCTGTCAATGTGCATAAACATTTATTTTTTAAAAATATTCCAATATTTTTTAAATAATTGCGTTTCCAATTTTGGTGAAAAAATAGAAATGTTTGTATTGAACTTTTTGATTTTGTATGTTATAATAAAAAATGATTTAATTCGCATTAGAGCTATGTTAAACAAAAATTAAATGCACAAAATATTTATAAAAGTTTGGAAGAGGAACACATGTTAGAAAATATTGTTATTAAAGGTGCGAAAGAAAACAATCTTAAAAATGTCAATTTGACTATACCAAAAAATAAATTGGTTGTTTTTTGTGGCGTCAGTGGTTGTGGCAAATCTACACTTGCATTTGATACAATTTTTGCAGAAGGACAACGCAGATACATGGAAAGCTTGTCCAGTTATGCAAGACAGTTTTTGGGGCAGATGAACAAACCCGATGTTGAAAGCATTGATGGTTTAAGCCCGGCTATTTCAATCGACCAAAAAAGCACAAATAACAATCCACGTTCAACTGTCGGCACCATAACAGAAATTTATGACTATTTTCGTTTGCTGTTTGCTCGTATTGGCAAACCGTATTGTCCAAAATGTGGCAAACCAATCAGTGTGCAAACTCTTGACCAAATAGTGGATAAAGTTATGGAAGCGGAAGACAATTCCAAAATGCTTATTATGGCGCCAATTGTGCGTTCTCAAAAAGGCAGTCAAGAAAAGGTTTTAGAAGGTTTGAGAAAAGACGGCTTTGCTCGTGTTATGATTGACGGCGAAATATTTTCACTTGATGATAACATCGCTTTGGAAAAAAACAAGCGCCACAATTTGTATGTGGTGGTTGACCGTTTGGTTAAAAGAGAAGGAATAGTCTCAAGACTTACAGAATCAATTAACAAGTGCTTGCAAATGGCAGATGGCTTGGTTGTTGTTGACACAAACGGCATGAACAAATTGTACAGTGTGAAGTATAGTTGTGTAGATTGCGGCGTTTCAATACCAGATATTGAGCCAAGTTTGTTTAGTTTTAATAATCATGCAGGGGCCTGTCCAAAATGTGCGGGGCTTGGATATATTGTTAAAATTGGCGAAAATGCAATTGTAAAAAATGATAGGCTTTCAATAAACGAAGGCGCATTATCAATCATGGGCTTTAACATTGATGCAACTGGAATAACAAAAAAAGCATTGGCAAAATTTGCCAAGGAACATGACTTTACTTTGGATACACCTTATTATAAAATCCCAGTTGAAGCACGCAGAATTTTTATGTATGGCGAAACTGGTAGTGCTGAAGAGTTGGCACCAAATCTAAATCAATATTTGCGCACACCAGGTGCAAAATTTATGGGAATTGTGCCTGACCTTATGCGTAGGTTTCAAGAGAGTCAAAGTGAGTGGATAAAAGAGGAAATATATAAGCTTATGAGCGAAGACACTTGCCCAGAGTGCCATGGCAAAAGGCTTAACCCAAGTGCCTTGTCAATAAAAATTGAAGGGAAATCCATTGCTGACTTATGCGACATGTCAATCACAAAATTATATGCTTTCATCACATCTTTGAAGTTGACAGAAAATGAACAGAAAATTGCTCAAAGCATTGTTAATGAAATAACAGCAAGATTATCATTCCTTATCAATGTTGGATTGACTTATTTAACATTATCTCGCCGTGCAGGGACGTTGTCTGGTGGAGAATCACAACGCATTAGATTGGCAACTCAAATTGGCAGTGGGTTAAGTGGTGTTTTGTATATTTTGGACGAACCAAGCATAGGTTTGCATCAAAGAGACAACGATAAGCTTATTGATGCTCTTAAAAATTTGCGAAATCTTGGCAATACTTTGATTGTTGTTGAGCATGACGAGGATACAATCCGTCAAGCAGATTATTTGGTTGATATTGGGCCTAAAGCAGGTGTCCATGGCGGAGAAATTGTTGCCACAGGTTCAGTTGACGATCTTATTGCTTGTCCAAGGTCAATAACGGGCAAATTCTTGTCTGGCGAGATGAAAATAGAAGTGCCAACTGAAAGGCGATTGCCAGACAAAGGATATATTAGATTACTTGGTTGCAATGAACACAATATTCACAATCTTGATGTGGCCATCCCTCGTGGGGTGTTCACTTGTGTGACCGGTGTTAGTGGCAGTGGCAAATCAACTTTGGTTAATGATATCTTTTATCAAGCATTGTTTAATAAACTCAACAAGAGAGACCAAGAAAAAAACTTGACGGCAATGTTGGGTGATGAGGGTGTTGACAAAGTTATTCAAATTGACCAATCTCCAATTGGGCGTACTCCACGCAGTAACCCTGCAACATATTCAGGTTTGTTTACAAAAATTCGAGAATTGTTTGCTTCAACCCCTTCAGCAAAAGAAAAGGGGCTTGATCCTGGCAAATTCAGTTTCAATATCCCAGGCGGAAGATGTGAGGCCTGCATGGGTGATGGAGTAAAACGTTTAAAGATGTATTTCATGGCTGATGTTTTTGTGCCTTGTGAAGTTTGTGCAGGCAAAAGATATTCACGTGATATATTAGATGTGAAATACAAAGGGAAAAACATTTATGACGTTTTGGAAATGACGATTGATGAAGCCTATGAATTTTTTGATGCTATACCACAAATCAAAAGGATTTTGCAAACGTTGGTAGATGTTGGTTTGGGATATGTCAAATTAGGGCAAAACGGAACAACCCTGTCAGGTGGCGAAGCACAGAGATTAAAGTTGGCAAGTGAACTTACAAAACGTGACACAGGCAACACGGTTTATATTTTAGATGAACCAACAACTGGGCTTCATTCTTATGATGTCAAAAAACTTGTTGATATTTTGCAACGACTTGTTGGCAATGGCAATACTGTTGTTGTTATTGAACACAATTTGGATATTGTTAAAACTGCAGACTATATTGTTGATATGGGGCCTGAAGGTGGCGACAATGGTGGAACAATCATTGCGGTTGGAACTCCTGAGGAGATTGCAAAAAACAAAAAGAGTTTTACAGGGATGTATTTAAAAAAGATGCTTCCACAAATTAAAAAGTAATCTTGTTTTAAAAATTTAAATAAAAATATAAAATAAATATAAAAAAATCAAAAATAAAACAATATTTTATTAAAAAATTAAAATAATTACTAAAAAAATATAAAAAGTTACAATTAATTTTGTAGCTTTTTTTATTATAATATCAATAAATTAATTAATATTTGAAAGAAAATTATTTTTAAATAATTTAATATTTTCTTATTTTAAAATTATTTTTTATATTTAATTATTTTACATTCTAATAAACAAGTAGAACAACAAAAGATTTGAATATCATTGTTACAAGGCAAAAAGCAATAATCAAGCATAATAAAATAATTGAATATAAAAGCAGTTTGCTTGTTTGAAAATTAAAACAGTCTTTAAAGTAACAAGTTGAATTTATCAAATTTGCCAGCTCTAAAATCACAAACATAAGCAGCAGAAATTCAAGTAACAATAAAATCAATAACAAGATTAGTATTATCAAAACATTAAAGAAACCATAAATCAAAATAATGCTTACAAAAATAACTGTTTGACTATATACAAAATATAGAAAGAATATAAAACCCAAACATGACGTATAAGGCTTTATAAATGTCAATAAAATGATAGCATAAACTATGCCTATCGACATGATGCAATTGAATATAAACGCAGGTAATCCAGCCTTGCCCTGCAAAAATTTAATATAAGCAACATTGCTTAAGTCAATATTAAAAATCCCGTTATTGATGTTGATTGCTGAAAATACAGCAAGAACAATCACCAAAATTGTAAGCAATAATAAAACAACAAACAAGGACTTTTTCTTTTTTATTGTTTCGCCAAAACATGAAAAAATCTGCATATATATTTTATGATGAATGAATTACATTTTTTACATTTTTTCAAATTAGATGTTTAAATATTTTAAAAAAATCCAGTGTTGTAAAAAAAATAAAGACTTGCAAAGACCTGCAGAAATCAATTTTTTTAACAATTCTTCAAAATACCCATATTATGAAGTAAGGATTTTTTATAAGTCCTTAAAAGGAGAAAACATGAGTTGTAATAATTTTAATCCTTGTTGTTTTTCTAATCGTCCACAACCGCCACAGGGTAACGACAATATTAATAGAACAATTTTTATAGGTATAACTGGTCCTACCGGTCCGCAAGGCCCAAGAGGTTTTACTGGAGCGACAGGCATAACTGGAGCAACAGGTGCCACAGGACCAATCGGCCCAACTGGCCCAACCGGACCTACTGGTCCTACAGGTTTAATAGGTGCCACCGGACCTACTGGTCCTATTGGGGCAACTGGTAGTGTTGGTGCTACTGGTCCAACCGGTCCAACAGGTGAGACTGGCCCAACTGGTCCTATCGGTCCAACCGGACCTACTGGTCCTACAGGTTTAATAGGTGCCACTGGTCCAACCGGTCCAACGGGTGAGACTGGCCCAACTGGCCCTATCGGTCCAACAGGTCCAACTGGCCCTGCTGGAGAAAATGCAGTCACCACTGCTCTTTATTTGACCAGTGCAACAGCCACAAACAGCGAGCCGACATTTGAATCAACTGCTGAATATCCGACATCTCAAACAGATATAACTCTGTCAGAAAATAATACGCAAGCAACTCTAACCGCTGGTAGTTATATTATTGACTATGGAACAACAGCGGTCAGTACAGGTGCAACCGCACCAAGCATTTCTTTGACTGTTGGTAGCAATCCAGTTTCAATCACAACACGTGCAGGTGTCGCAGGAACAACATCAAGTCTAAATGGAAGTTATTTATTAAATGCAACTGGTACCACAACTGTTCAATTAACAACTACACAATCGGCGGATATAACTTACAATAATAGTTATTTGCTGATCAAGAAGTTGAATTAACGCAAATAAAAAGGGGCAATTTAAATGCCCTTTTTTATTGAATTATTATTAAAAAATATTTTTAATTAAATTTAAATAAATTGTAGTTGAATAATAAACGTCTTGAAAATTAAAATTTATATAAAATTTTAAAAATATATAATAAAAATACTAAAAAATATAAAAAAACAATAAATTTGGTTAAAAATTCAAGATTTTTTTTAAATTAAATTAAGTTTAAAATATTTTTAATTATTTATCATCCAATCCATATATACGCCGTATCCACGTGTGGGGTCGGATAAAAACACGTGGGTCACTGCACCAACAATTTTGCCATTTTGCACAATTGGGCTTCCGCTCATGCCTTGAATTATTCCACCTGTTTTTTCAATTAGATTTTTATCAGTGATTTTGATTGTTAAGCTTTTGTCATCTGCGGTATTCTGTTTGTTTGCTTTGATTATTTTAACATCATAGGCTTTAACACCTTTGCCGTCTATGTTGCAATAAATTTTTGCACCGCCCAATTTTACAGATAAACGTCCGCCAAGGCTTGCCGTATTGTTGGCATCAATTGTTGATTTGTTCAAAATGTTTCCATATACACCATATTTGCAATTTGTATCAGCGACACCTAATGCTTCTTCGCCAAGATTGATTGATGATCTTATTTCGCCTGGGTTATTTTTTTCTCCTTTTTTAACCCCTAAAACATTACATCTATAAATGTTGCCAGATTCAACATTAAAATTCTTGCCTAGGCTTTCGTCAACTATTGGGTGACCAACTGCGCCAAAACGAAAATCGTTTTGCTTGATGTAAGTTAAAGTGCCAACTCCGCTAGTGTTGTTTCTAACCCAAAGGCCTAGCTTATATTTTTTGCTTAATAAGTCGTATGCGGGAGTGATTGAAGATTGAATTTCTTTTCCGTCACGTTTTAGTGTGATTTTCAATTTTTTGCCTTGTAGAGTGGGTAAATTTATGATTCGGTCAATATCTTCAATTGTTTTAATATGCATGTTTTCAATCTCAACAAGTGCGTCTCCGTCTTTTATGTTGCTAGTGTCGATAGGTTTTTCTTTTCCACTGTCTGTTAATATTGTATTGCTACCAACACAAATCACTCCGTCACTGAATAGGTTAAAACCCACAGTCTCCCCACCAACAAAAACACTGGTATCAGTCAATAGTTGAACATTGATTTTTTTGATGGTGAAAAGGTTAAAAAGTTTTACATTTAAAGTTGTTTGTGTTAAATTTCCGTTTTTGTTTACAATGATGTTTTTGGGCAAACTTAAACTTATTGCTGATGAATATATGTCAGAGTTATTTGCGTCAATAATATCATCATAAGTGACAACCATATTGTCAGGCAACCTTGTCACTTGGTTGATTGTTGGCAACAACACACAACCACACACAACAACCAAAACAAAGGTAAACATAATCCAAAAAATTTTTCTCATATTGTCTCCGTCCTTATAGTGTGTGTATAATATGCAAATTTATTTGACAAAGCACAAATTAAAATTCTGTGAAAGTTCACAAAACTTGAGCATCGAGCAAAATTTAACAACACAAAAGCAGGCAAAAATTTGCAAACTTGTCTTGACATTTTAAAATTTCATGTTTATAATGAGATTATACCTTAACTGGAGTGGTGCGAATTCTCAACGCCTGCGCAGTTAATGGCGAATTTTAATAAAGGAGAGAATTATGATTAACAAAGCTGAAATTGTTAAGGAATTTGGTAAAGATGAAAAAGACACTGGCTCAGTTGAAGTTCAAATCGCTTTGCTCACTGCTAAAATTGAAAATTTAACAAAACACCTTAAAGACAACAAACAAGATAAACACTCAACTCGTGGTTTGAATCAAATGGTTTCACAACGTAAGAAACTTTTGGATTATCTTGCAAGTGTTGACATCAATCGTGCACGTGCAATCAAGGTTAAACTTGGTATCCGTGGTTAATTAAAAGAAGCACCCTAACGGGTGTTTTTTTATTTGAAAATTTCTGTTTGATGATAAATTATCTTTCTTAAATCTATAAGTTTTATCAATTGTTTAAACCAGCCGGGCATGTAAATATTTTTAAAAAAATATGATAAATATTTTAAAACTCGTTAAAATATGGCAAAATTTCAATAAAAAGTGGCATTTTTATAAAAAACTTGCTAATTTTTAATAGTTTTTGAAAAAACTTAATATTGACAAAATGCTGATATAGTGATAGAATTTGGTAATTCAAATTAAATTGAATTGTACAGGGGGCAATATGGCAAAAGAATGGTTGACAGACGAACTTGATAAACAACCGTATGTTTACAATAAAGAATTGCTTGATATGATAAAAAGTAATATAGATGCTGTGATTGCAAAAATTAACACATTTTTTGACTCAACTCCAGAAGCAAAAGAAATTATCACAGGTGAAAAAGCGCATGAAATAAGATTTAAGCGTAATGCATTAAGTTATTTGGAACTTGAAACTAATGAAACTTTGGACATTGTGCCAAAACAAGCAAAAACAGAAAGTGAAAGATTGTATGAAGAACAGCAATTGAGACAACTTAAAGCTTACATATCAGCTTGCAAATATGAGTACACCAAAGCAAGAGACCCACATTCATACTTGGACGAAAATTTGTGCGTAAGATTCAACTATGAAATTTTGCAGGGGGATAACGAACGTGGTGAAAAGCAAAGGTTTAGATTACGCAATGCATCTGACCCTTTGTTGATGTTTGGAAAAGGATATTTTGCACCTGTTGATGGCGATAAGGTTGGCAGAAGATTATCTATGCTGATTTATGATTTTGAAAACAGGTGGAAAGACGATAATATTTTTGCAAGATGTGCAAAATTTATTGTTGAATATGTAAGGATTCAACCTCACATGGACGGAAATAAACGTGTTGCATTGATGATTTTAAACTACATACTAGAAAAAAATGGTTATGGAGACATATATTTCAAAAAGTCACAAAAAGATAATTTGTACGAACAAATCAAGCAAGGTATGATAACAAGAGACGTGACTGGGCTGGCATTATTAATTGCAGATTCTATGCGTTTGCGCTATAACGAAGAAGTTAAGCAAATAATTGAGTTTAAAATGAGAAATCTTGGTGAGAATATAAATGAAGACTTAAACATCTAGAGAGGAAAAAGTGGCAACTGCCACTTTTTTGTTTTGCAATATATACATAATGAAATTTCAATTAAAACCAATCAAATTATTTTTACTTTTTTTGTTTTTGTGTTATAATGGTGTCGGTTTATATATAGGAGAAAGAAATGAAAGAATCAAAATTTAAAACAGAAATAGGGGGCAGAACAGTTGAAGTTGGTTTGGGCAAATACTGTGGTCAAGCTTCTGGTCATTGCATTGTGACTTGTGGCGACACTGTTGTTATGGTAAACGCAACTATGGCTGCTGCACCACGTCCAGGTATGGATTTCTTTCCATTAAGTGTGGATTATGAAGAAAAAATGTACAGTGTGGGCAAAATCCCTGGTGGTTGGAAAAAACGTGAAGGCAGAGCAAGTGATGCAGCAATCTTACGTTCACGTTTGATTGACCGTCCACTTCGTCCACTTTTCCCAAAAGGTTTTTATAACGATGTAACAATCATAGCAACCCCATTGTCTGTTGATACAGACATTATGCCTGAACCACTTGCAATGTTGGGTAGTTCAATTGCTTTGTCAATCAGCGATATTCCATTTGAAGGCCCAACAGGAGCTGTTAAAGTTGGTTGTGTTGATGGCAAGTTTATTGTTAATCCAACACCAGCACAATTGGAACAAAGCTCAATTGATTTGACAGTTGCAGGCACAAAAGAAGCAGTTTTGATGGTTGAAGCTGGTGCAAAAGAAGTAAGTGAAGAACTTATGATTGATGCAATCATGTTTGCGCATGAAGAAATCAAAAAACAAGTTGCTTTCCAAGAAGAAATCATGAAAGCAGTGTTTGGCAAAGCTGGCAAACAAATCAACTCACATATTCATTATGATGTTGTGCCAGAAGAAATCAACACAGCTGTTAGAGAATATGCAGACAAAAAATATGACGAAATGTTAAAAGAATTTGACCGTCATGTTCGTGATGCGATGGAAGAAGAAATTGATGCTGAAATTCAAGAACATTTTGCTGAAAAATTCCCTGATCAACAAAAAGCTATTGCACAAGCTTTGTACAGTTTGAAAAAAGAAAAAGTTCGCCGTAAAGTGCTTGATAAGGGCATCCGTCCAGATGGCAGAAAGTTGACAGAAATCCGTCCAATTTGGTGCGAAGTTGGCTTGCTTCCACGTGTGCATGGTTCAGGTGTGTTCACTCGTGGTGAAACTCAAGTGCTTACAACTTGCACATTGGGTATGATAAGTGAAGCACAAGAGCTTGAAGGCTTGGACACAGAAGAATATAAACGTTATATGCACCAATACAATATGCCAGGTTACACAACTGGCGAAGCAAAACCTTTGCGCTCACCAGGCAGACGTGAAATTGGTCACGGTGCATTGGCTGAAAGGGCTTTGTTGGCAGTGCTTCCAACAGAAGAAGAATTCCCTTACGCAATCCGTACAGTTAGTGATGTTTTAAGTTCCAATGGTTCAACATCAATGGCTTCAACTTGCGGTAGCACTTTGGCACTTATGGATGCAGGTGTGCCAATCAAAGCGCCAGTTGCTGGTATTGCAATGGGCTTGATGAAAGATAAAGATAGCGATAAAGTTGCTGTTTTAACAGATATTCAAGGTTTGGAAGATTTCCTTGGCGATATGGACTTTAAAGTTACAGGTACAAGCAAGGGTATCACAGCAATTCAAATGGATATCAAAATTCATGGTATTGACCGCAAAATTTTGTCAACAGCACTTGAACAAGCACGTGTTGGTCGTTTGGAAATATTGAAACTTATGCTTAAAACAATCAAAGAGCCTAGAAAAGAACTTTCTAAATATGCTCCAAAGATTATTTCATTCAATATTGATCCTGACAAAATCCGTGAAGTTATTGGTTCAGGTGGTAAAGTTATCAACCAAATCATCGCTGAAACAGGTGTTAAAATTGATATTGATGATGACGGCAAAGTTTGTGTTGCTTCAACAGATATGGAAAAGATGCAACGTGCAAAACAAATCATTTTAACAATTGCAACCGACCTTGAACTTAACTGCGAATATGAAGGAACTGTTATCCGTACAACAACATTTGGTGCGTTTGTTGAAGTTGCTCCTGGCAAAGAAGGCATGGTTCACATTTCAAAATTAAGCAAAGATAGGGTTGAAAAAGTTGAAGACGTTGTGAACGTTGGCGACCGTGTGCTTGTAAAAACAATCAAGATTGATGAACGTGGCAGAGTTGACATGAAGTTGATTAAAAAACTTTAATATCAATTAACGGTTTTGATTTTATAACCTTAAATTTGTTAAAGATTTTCAAATTAAAATGTAATTCATAAAATAAAAAACAAAAAATGGCTTAATGAAAGCCATTTTTTTGTCTTTAAAATGCTAAATTAAGATGTTTGCATGATGCAATGAATAGTACTTCAAGATATCAATTATTTAATAATTACATACCAAATTCATTTGTTGATTCTGTTTGGTCTGCAATATATTTGTACATATATCTTTTAAGTTCAGGGATAGAGTCATAATATCCATTAAGTGCTGAATGAATATCAGCCCTTGTTGCACGAGCAAACACTGCTTTTGGATTGAAACGTCTAAAATAGTCTGCTGGGAAGTGTTTAAGCAATTCCGGATATTTGATGATGATATTACCCATAAGAGATAAACAGTTGTCAGTTGCTGTGCAAATTTCATCTTTTGTCATATATGCAACCACTGTTGGTGCAACGTGTAGCACGTTTTTCAACGCAACATCACTGCTAATAAGAGTGTGACGCATGTCTGGGCGAAGTTGAATGTACAATGAAGGGTCAGCTTTAAGTTCTTTTTTGATTTGGTCAAAATCTGTCATTGTTGAAATGTCTGATATGCCAGTGAAATATCTTGCATTTGATTTTAAGAACAATGGGTCATTAAAATATCCCTTTTCCATAAAAAAGCCTTTATTTGCTGCCATAACACCGTTTGGCAAACTTGAGCCAACAGCAGTTTGATACAAAACTTCAATAGGGCAATATCTCAAGAAAATTGGGTTGATGTTGATTAATTCAATATAGAGTGAGACGTAAATATAATCTCTCCTGCCTTTGCCAACTTTTTCGTATTTTAAGCATGCTTCTTTCAAATAGTCCAAATTTGATTGATACTTTGCCATAACACGTTTAACATCTTCTTCATTTAGTTTTTCGCCATAATTTGTGTTAAAAGTCAAATCTAAATCGCCCAAAATGTGAGCCATAAGATAATCTTTTAAATCCATCAAAAGATTAACATTTTTAATTCTTGTTTTTTCAGCTTCTAAATACTTGTTTTGTGTTTCTTGCCTTTTTGCTGCCTCTGCCAAACCTTCCGGAGAGTTTTTGTAAGCTTCACGGCTGTTTAAATAAGACATGTGCCTTTCTTCGCTTGATATTTGGTCAAGCCTTTGCCTTGCAATTTCTTGTCTTGTAATTCTGCGCATAACTACCACCTTTTCTTTAATAAATCTAACACAGAAGGTTAAAATTGTCAATATTAAACTTAAAAATTGACTGCAATCTATTTGTTTTAGGCATAGCAATTGAAAATATAAAATAAAGTAAAATATGAAAAAAAGTGTAATCATCACAAATTGTATCATTGTTGCCATGTTTATAACCTTGATTGGTTTGAGTTATAGCAATGCAGTGGCACTAAATGTGCAAGCAGATGCAAGGGTTGTTTATGCAGGAAACACAAGCCAAAACAAAGTGGCTTTTATGGTCAATGTCTATCAGCATGAAGATTGTGTTTTGGACATGCTTGACATTTTTGATGCCTTCAAGGTTAAAGCAACATTTTTTATTGGTGGCAGTTGGGCTGTTAAAAATATTGATACCGTCAAGCAAATCTATGCACGTGGCTTTGAGTTGGGTAATCATGGTTTTAACCACAAAAATCACGACAAACTGGCTTTAGAGGCCAACATGCAGGAAATTAAAGCCTGTCATGACCTTATAAAACAAAATTTAGGGGTTGAGATGAACCTTTTTGCACCACCGAGCGGAGCATATAACACAACAACAATAGATTGTGCTGAAAACCTTGGCTATAAAACAATTATGTGGACACACGACACCATTGATTGGCGAGACCAAAATGCAGATGTAATATTTAAACGAGCAACAAAAAATCTTTCAAATGGAGATTTGGTTTTGATGCACCCAACAGAAAAGACTGTAACGGCATTGACAAAAATCTTGTCTTATGCCATTAACAATGGTTTTGAACCAACAACAGTAAGCAGTTGCATAGCATAAATTTGTCGAAATCTCAACAAAAGCAAAAATCCTTTGCCTTTTTGCTTTTTTTGTTGTACACTTTTTTACAAAGTAAAAGGGTGGCAAATGGCAATTTATAAATCATCATTTAACAAAAAGCCAGAAAAGAAGAGTGAAAAACCTCAAAAAGAACATAAACTGGTTGAAAAGAAGCCAAAGGCAAAGTTAAAGATTAATCATGCTCTTGTTTGGTTAATTTTGTTTTTGGCAATTTTTGTTGCCTGCGTTTTGCCATCAAATTTTGTCAAAAACTTCATTTTGGGTGCGATTGGATTAAGCATTTATCCAATTTGCGTGGTTGGAGTTTTCTTTTGTGCACTAAAATTAAGCAAAAAGAAGTTTGTTGCAAAAAAGAAATATATAACCTATCTTTCAATTTCTGTTGGTATTGTTTGGTTTATTTTTCATTTGATTTTAACTCATCGCCTTGATGCCAGCAATTACGGTACATTTTTAATAGAGACATACAAGGCAAAAACCACAGCTGGTGGTGTGCTTTTCAGTTTGATAAGTTGGCCAATTGAAAAAGTTTTAACAACGGTTGGTGCATATATTTTCAGTGCAATTGCCCTTGCAGTGTTTGTTGGATTGATAATTGATTATATCAACACAGAAAAAGAGTATGGCAAAGCAGAACAGAAAACTAAATTTGACTTTAAAAACATTGAAGAATTTGAATTTGATTTGCCAAGTGAAGAGCAACCTCAAAATAATGAAGATGAAACAAAAAGGCTTGCAAAACGCCGTTTGGGGCTTGAAAAAGGTGAAACAACCATCATTTCAAGCAGTATGCCTACTGTGAAGATAAATGAACGCAAACCAGAATCCCGTCCTATCAACAAAAGGGAGTATATTTTAACACCTATCGACCCAATTATACCGCCAGAAAATGATAAAGATATCTTTTTGGATAGCACTTTGGGTTATAAACGCCCACAAAAGCAAGATGAAGTTCAAACAAGCAATCAAACTCAATCATACAACACAAACTCAGACAATTTTTCACAGAGCAATCAACCAAAAGAAGATGCCCCTGTTGAAATCAAACCAGTAAGAAGCATTATGGACGAATTGCTTGATGACGAGCCAGAACAAAACCAAACAAATAATAGTTATGCAGAACCAGAATATGCACAAGAAGATAATTCAAACAACGATGAATATGACGATTTGATCTTAGATGATGAAGATAATTTTGATGCAAGTGAGTATGAAGAATTGCAAGCAAAAGATAGTACCGCTAGCCAAACATACAACCAAACACAACAAAATGATTATTCAGACAATTACAATTCAAATTATCAAAACACACAACACCAACAAGAAGATGAATTGTCCCATATTGATGAAGAATACAATATGGAAGAAAATTATCAAGACGAAACCGAACATTCTGAACCAGAGCAAAATCAAACTGCAACAAATGAAAATGTTCATGTTGAGCATGTTGATCTAGACAAGCAAGATTATGTTGATGAATTTCAATATAATCCACATAAAGATAATCTTGGCAGTACGGTTGAAACAGAAGTTGTTCGACCAAGTGTGGATATTTCTAAATTCCATTTGCCAAACACAGTTAAAAAGACTTTGGTTGAAGAACCTGAACAAATCAAGATTGACCAAATCAAACCAAAACAAGAAATCCCACCTTATGTTGCGCCACCAGTTGAATTGCTTAATTATATAGACAATGCATACCATATCAGTGATGACGAATTGCAAGATAATATAGTGAGACTTGAACAGGTGTTGGAAGACTTTAAAGTACCTGCAAAAGTGAATAACGTTCAAGTTGGACCAGCAGTTACAAGGTATGAACTCACAATGCCTCGTGGAATATCTGTTAATAAGATTGCTCAAATGGCGGACGATATTGCCATGACACTTGCATCAAATGGTTCAATCCGTGTTGAAGCCCCAATACCTGGCAAAAATTCAGTTGGTATTGAAGTGCCAAATGCTCAAGTTAGTGCAGTAAGTTTGCGTGAACTTATTGATAGCGAACAATTCCGTCAACGTGCAAACCCACTCTCATTCGTATTGGGTAAAGACATTAACGGAGACATCAACTTCTGTAACCTTGACAAAATGCCACACGTGCTTGTTGCTGGTAGCACAGGCAGTGGTAAATCTGTTTGCCTTAACACAATGATTCTTTCAATGTGCTACAAGGCAGGCCCACAAGATTTGCGCTTGATTTTGGTTGACCCAAAAACTGTTGAGTTTACACAATATAATGGCTTGCCACACCTTTTGTTGCCAGAAGTTATCACTGGCAAAGAAATGACAATCAATGCACTTGATTGGGCTATTAAAGAAATGGAACGCCGTTACGCATTATTTGCAAAACATCGTGTTGTAAATATTAACGAATATAACAAACTTGATATAGTCAAAAACAAAGTGGAAGAAAAAATTCCATATATCGTCATTGTTGTGGACGAGCTTGCAGACCTTATGCTTGAAGCAAAACGAGAAATTGAAGATAGAATTGCAAAATTGGCAGCAAAAGCACGTGCCGCAGGTATCCACCTTGTGCTTGCAACTCAACGTCCGTCTGTTGATGTCATCACTGGCACAGTCAAAGCCAACCTACCTTCACGTATTGCATTTGCTCTCACAAACTATATGGATAGTAAAACTGTGCTTGACGGCGGTGGTGCAGAAAAATTGCTTGGCAAAGGCGATATGTTGTTTAAACCTCTTGATAAACCTGAACCAAAACGTATTCAAGGTGCGTTTGTGTCAAATACAGAGATTGCAAACATTGTGGAATTTATCAAACAACACAACCCACCTGTTTATGACGAAGACACTGGCAGGACAATCAAAAACCCACATCAGTCAGAAAGAAATAATGCGGATAGTATTACTCCAAGAGAAATGGAATTTGACCCAGTGCTTAAAGATGCACTAAAAATATTTATTCAAAACAAACAGGCAAGTGGTAGCATGATTTCAAGACGTTATTCTGTTGGCTTTAACCGTGCGGGCAGGATTATGGATCAAATGGAACGTGCTGGCTTCATTGGACCACAAGAAGGTAGCAAACCTCGTCAGGTGCTTATCACCATGGACGAATATAAAGCAATTTTTGGTGATGATGAAGATTAGTTTTTTAACCAAAACAATTTAAATAACATAAAAATCATTATGGTTGCAGATGCTCATAATGATTTTTTAACGGCAGTCAAGGATAAGGCTGAACGTGAACAAATAGTAAAAGATTTTGTTAAAAATGGTGTCAAGATTTTAAGTTGTGCCGTGTTTACAACTGAACAACAATTAAAAATTGAAGATGTTGAAAGTTTTGATAAAGAGATAAAAGAATATAACAAAAAATATAATTGCAACTTTTTGCTTTCGATTGAAGATATTGGTTTTGTAAAGTCCAAGTCAGATTTAGAAAGATTGATAAAATTGAAACCCGTTTCTGTGACACTCACTTGGAATTTTAACAATCAGTTTGCGGGCGGGGCTCTAGACAATGGTGGACTTACAAAACTTGGCAAATCAGTTGTTAAAATTTTGGAGCAAAACAGCATTTTGGTTGACACTGCACATCTAAACAAGAAATCATTTTGGCAATTTGTTAAAATAAGTTCAAAGCCAATTTATTGTTCACATGCCAATATATTTTCACTTCGTAAACATAAAAGAAATTTAACAAACAAACAACTTGAAAAGATTGTTGAAACTAATGGTTTTTTAGGGCTTACACTTTATCAAGATTTTGTTTCAAATGGGCAAATCAAAGCCGAACATATTGCAAAACAATTTGCCTATTTGTCAAATAAATATGGTTCAAAAAACTTTGGGTTTGGCACAGATTTCTTTGGGAGTGATAGAGATAAATTTCCAAAAGATGTAACATCTTATGCTGATTTTAAGCATATTGAAAAGGCTTTAAAAATCATCAAATTTACAGGCAAAACAATTGCTTATATCACACATAAAAATTACATATATTTTTTGCAAGCTCAAGGCATTGACTTAAAAAATTTTAAAGGTTAAAATGCTTGCATGGAAATAATGAATGGAAAAGAAGTTTCAACAATCATAAAAAAAATGATTGCAAACAAAGTTAATCAAAATTATATTTTAAAGGGCAAAAAAGTGCCAACTTTGGCATGCGTTTTAGTGGGGGACAACCCAGCAAGCAAAGTGTATGTTGCCAACAAGGAAAAAGCATGTGTAATGGTTGGTTTTAATTCAATTGTAAAACATTTGCCAGAAGATGCTTCACAGCAACAGGTTGCAGAAGCAATCACAAGTCTGAATCAAGATAAAGATGTGTCAGGCATCCTTTTACAGTTGCCGTTGCCAAAACATTTAGATGAAGATTATCTTGTCAACCTGATTTCCCCATCAAAAGATGTTGATAGTTTGACTGATTTAAACCTTGGTCGCCTTTTTGCAGGCAAGCACATCGTTGCACCTTGCACTGCAATTGGCATTATAGATTTGCTTGATAATTATCAAATCTCAATTCAAGGTAAACGGGCAGTGGTTATAGGTAGAAGCTTGCTTGTTGGCAAATCTGTGGCAAATTTGTTGGAACAGAGAAATGCAACAGTAACCGTTTGCCATTCTAAAACAGAAAACTTAAAAGACATCAGTCGTCAAGCAGATATTTTGATAGTTGCAATTGGCAAGCCTAATTTTGTAACAGCGGACATGGTTAAAGATGATGCGGTTGTTATTGATGTTGGCATCAATCGTTTGGCAACTGGTTTGGTTGGAGATGTGGATTTTGCAAATGTTAAAAATAAGGCATCATACATCACTCCAGTGCCGGGCGGAGTTGGGCCTATGACGATTGCTGAATTGATGCAAAACACATTAACCTTGCATGAGATGATGTAACAATAAACATAAAAAAACACTGATGTGCAAATCAGTGTTTTTTTACCTGGTTTTGAGGGTTTGTTACAAAAACATATTAAAATTTTCATGTTATTTGATTTTTATCTTTTTTGTTTTTTCCACAGGCGGAAATTATAGTTTGATAAAACCAACAAACAATTCCACCAATCAAAACACTTATTGTGTTGAATATCACATCTGACAACTGCACAGACCTTGGCACAGGCAAAATAAATTGGCTGATTTCCACAAATAATCCACAAATTAATCCAACAATAAGCAAGATGAGTAATTTTTTTAGCCATGATAATTTATCGGTTTTTATCCAAACCATCACACCAACAGGAATAAACATGATTAGGTTGATGCAGATATCAAAAGTTGTTAAATTTTTAAATGTCCAACTTATTTGTTTATTTGCCCAGCCCGTTGAGAAATCAAAACTTATATTTACAAATTGTTTGCTTACGTCCACTTTTGCCCAAACACCAACAAGCAAGACACAAGCATACATGACAAATAAGCACCATAATATTATATTTTGAGCTCTTTTATTTTTGATTAACAATAAAAATATTGGCAGAACAAAATATGCCAACAGAGCGATAATCAAAACAAATGGTGTGTTAAGTTTCATTTATATCCTTAATTTTATGATACACATTTTTAACCATGGTTGTCAAATGAGTTGATTTCTGCTGAAGAAAAAAACACAAGTTATTAAACTTGTGCATTTGCTTGGTGTGGATAATAGGTGCGTAGAGTTAAAAAAATTGCTCTAATAGGCATTTTAGTGTAACAAAGAGGGCAATTGGCAAAAAGGCAGTGGTTGTTTTTAAATAAAAAAACAACCCGACCAAAAGCCGAGTTGAGACGATGGTGCGGATAACAGGACTTGAACCTGCAAGAATGTTACTTCACAAGATCCTTAGTCTTGCGCGTCTGCCAATTCCGCCATATCCGCATGCTTGAGATTATAATGATATTTGTCACATATTTAAACTTTGGCGCAAGACCAATTAGGGTTCCCACAAACACGACAGGGTTTGAAGGGAAAAGGAACAGTCAACCAAAAGAGCAAATTTGTGAGCGAATGTGAACAAATTGATTAAAGGGTGCACTGTGACGCGCGCGTCTGCCAATTCCGCCATATCCGCATGATATCATAATATGTTGAAAACTTATTTCAACGATTTAAAAGATAGCACATTTTTTAAGACATGTCAAGATATTCAAGTTGTTTTGATATTTAAATTTAAATTTTATTTTTTATTAAGACATTAATTAGTTAAAATATATAACAAGTACTGACTAAAAAACATATAAATAAATTGTTAAATTAAACAAATGTTAAAATTTAGTTGTTAAATTTGGATTTGTTTTGTATAATAATCAAACGGAGAAAATATGGAAAAATTTCATTGCATTATAGACACAGACCCAGGGGTTGATGACTCAGCAGCACTTGCTTTAAGCTTGTATGATGAAAAAATTGTGATTGATTTAATCACAACTGTTTCAGGCAATTTAGACTTACAATCTGTGACTAGGAATGCTTTGCATGTTTTGGAAAAATTTAAACGAACAGATATCCCAGTTGCCATGGGTGCCGTTAAGCCAATGGAAAGGGAAAGTAAAGATGCAAAATTTATCCACCAAGCGGAAGGCATGGGCGGATATCATCCACCAAAAACAGTTAAAACCAAGCCTATTGAAAAGCCTGCAGTGGAAGCAATGTATGAAGTTATCAACAATCATGCTGGTGATATAAACATAATCATGTTGGGGCCACAAACAAACGTGGCATATCTCATCAAGCAACACCCAGATGTTGTAAATAAAATTAGACACATTTATTGTGAAGGTTGCTCACCTTATGGCTGGAAAAGTGAAAAGAGATGGATAGAATATATTTCATTCAATGCATCGAGTGACCCTGAAGCATTTGATATCGTAATGAAAAGTGGCATACCAATAACAATTGTCCCTTCAAGAATGGGTAGAGAATTGGCAAATTTCACGGAACAAGAAGTTTATGACATTGGCAAAATCAATGATGTGGGCAGATTTATTTGTGAAATGTATTCTGGCTATTGGGAACCAGGTTATCAAGATAGAAGAATTGCAACAAATGATACCTGTGCATTATTAAATTTGCGTTATCCAAAATTGTTTAAAACCATACCGGTTGATATTGAAATTGACACTGACAAAATGCCAGGCAAAACAGTTATGACAAAAAATCGTCATAGCCACATTAAACTGGTTACAAAAATAAACAGAAAGAAAATGCACAAATTTTATTTTGAAGCAATTAAAAAATTGGATAGGTTTAAATTTTATAGAAAGCCTGCAAAAACAAAATAGGATTTTAAAAGTTCGTCAAAGCATAATACTTGGCGAATTTTTCATTTAAATATAACGATATTCCACAAAATATTTAAAATAATAAACTCATATTGGGCTGAAAATTGAATTGAAAAAAATCATAAATAAAAAAACAACTTACTTTTTGTTAAAATTGAAAATCTTAATCTATTTTATTGCTTGAAAAAATAAAATTTGTTATAATTTTAATGATCAGGTAGGAGATTTTATGAATTTACCAAACAAATTGACAATGTTACGCATCATATTGATACCTTTTATGATGTTTTTCTATCTTGCAGACTTTATTCCTTATGGTATAGGCAAAATTATAGCTATAGCAATTTTTATTATCGCTTCTTTAACGGATTTATTAGATGGTAAAATCGCACGCAAACACAACCTTGTAACTGACCTTGGCAAATTCCTTGACCCTATTGCAGACAAGCTTTTAACAGCAACCGCATTTTTGCTTATTATGGCAGACGGCACAATCCCTGCACCATGGGGTGTTATTGTTGTTGCAATCATTATTGCACGTGAATATACTGTCAGCGCATTAAGGCAAATTGCGGCAACAAAAGGCATCGTTTTGGCTGCCGATATGTGGGGCAAAATCAAAACAGTGGTTCAAATGATTGCTTTGCCAGTGAGCATGCTTGTTGCGTATCTCAAGATTTGTGGCTTTGCTTCAACAACAGTGGTGTTAGTGTTTGCAATAATAAGCTATGTGCTTATCGGTTTTGCAACTTTGCTTACAGTTATGTCAGGCATACACTATTTGGTTAAAAATCGTGAATGCTTTAAGGATAAAACCGCTGAAACCAAAACTGAAAATAAATAATATTAAAGTTAAATTTGTCGAACAAATGTTTGACAAATTCTTTTTTTAGATTTATAATGCTTTTAAATTTGGAGGATATATGGACGAAAAAAAGCAGTCTAAAACCAGCATAATTTTAGATGCCGTTTGTGGCATACTTATGATTTTGTGCACACTCGTTTATCTTATGATTGGCTTTATTGCACATATTTGGCATCCAACATGGGTTATTTTTGTGGCAGGTGGAATTGTGTGTGCAATCATTGGTATTATTAAAGATACTGTTGAGAAATTGAAATCACAAGACAACCAAAATAAAATGGATTAATATTTTAAGGAGTATTTATGACAGAAGATAGAAAAAAATCTTTAGAAGCAGCAATTGCTCAAATTGAAAAAACTTACGGCAAAGGTTCAATTATAAAGATGGACGAAACCAATTATGGCGATGGCATTGAAGTTATACCTACAGGTTGTTTGCCTCTTGATATGGCTTTGGGTGTTGGCGGTTTGCCAAGGGGCAGAATTGTTGAAATTTATGGCCCAGAAAGTAGCGGTAAAACAACAGTTGCATTGCATGTGATTGCTGAAGCGCAACGCATGGGAGGAACAGCGGCATTTATTGATGCTGAACATGCACTTGACCCTATTTATGCATCAAAATTGGGTGTTGATATTGGTTCAATGTACGTTTCACAACCAGATACTGGCGAACAAGCACTTGAAATCACTGAACAACTTGTGCGCAGTGGTGGTGTTGACATTGTGGTTATCGACTCGGTTGCAGCCCTTACCCCAAAAGCAGAAATTGACGGCGAAATGGGCGATAGTTTTATCGGTTTGCAAGCACGTTTGATGAGCCAAGCATTGCGTAAACTCACTGGTGTTACAGCAAAAAGCAAAACCCTTGTTATATTCATCAACCAATTGCGTGAAAAAGTTGGTGTTATGTTTGGTAATCCTGAAACAACACCAGGTGGTAAGGCACTTAAATTCTATTCTTCAGTCCGCCTTGATGTAAGAAAAGTTGATACAATCAAAAACGGGCAAGACATGATAGGTTCACGCACACGTGTTAAAGTTGTTAAAAACAAAGTTGCTCCACCTTTCAAAACAGCAGAATTTGATATTATGTATGGCGAAGGTATTTCAATCCTTGGGTGCTTGATTGATGCGGCGATTGAAACAGAAGTTGTTGAAAAATCGGGCAGTTGGTTCAGCTATAAAGGCGATAAAATTGGTCAAGGTAAAGAGAATGTTAAAGCATATCTCACATCTCACCCAGAAATTGCTGATGAAATTAATGCCGAAGTTAGAGAAAAACTTTCAAATAAATAGCCTTAAAAATACTGCAAAACTTATTTTTGTAAATTGATTGCTTTGTTTAGATAGCAACAAAAAATTGTAGGCATAAAAAAGGTCCTGCTTATATTGATTTTATTAAAAAATTACACTTAAATGTATTTTAAAAATACACATTCAAAAGACTATGTTACAAACTTTAAATATTGAAAACGTTGCGCTGGTTGATAGTGCAACACTAAATTTTGATAGTAAACTCAATGTTATCAGTGGCGAAACTGGTGCGGGCAAAAGCATCATGCTTGATGCATTGAGTTTTGTTTTTGGTGGGCGCAGTGACAAATCTCTTATTCGCACTGGGCAAAACAAGATGAAGGTGGAAGCAATTTTCACCGGTCTTTCAAAATCGCACATAGAATATATAAAAAATGAATTAGATATTGAGTGTGGCGAAGAAATGTTTTTGTCACGTGAACTTGATTTAAACGGCAAAAATGTGTGCAAAATCAATGGCGAACTTGTGCCAGTTGCAATGGTTAAAAAAATATGCCAAAAATTGGTTGATATCCATGGGCAGAGTGAGCATTTGGCAATTTTGGATAACGATTATCAACTTAAAATCATTGACCTTTTCAGCAAATCGGCAAATGAATATTTGAATAGGATAAATCAGCATATTGATTCTATCCGTGAGATTGATGCAAAAATCAAGTTGCTTGGGGGCAACGAGCAAGAAAAGCAAAATTTGATTGATTTATATACCTATCAAATACAAGAAATAACAAACGCAAACATTAAAGATGGCGAATTTGAATCATTGTCAGAAGAAAAGAAAGCCATGCAACAGTTTGAAAAAATCAACGATAATTTAAACGAGTATCTGTCAGCTTGCTATAAAAATGCTTATACAAATTCAGCAGTGGAAAGCCTTGAACAGGGTGCAAAATTGCTGGATAATCTATCCAACTTTGGCGACAAATATTTGTCACTTGCTGATAGGTTAAAAAGCATAGCGCTTGAATTGGAAGATATCAATGAAACAGTTTTAGATATTAGGAACAACAACGTTTTTGACCAAGAAAAATTTGATTTTATTGATTCTCGCCTAGATTTGATAAAAGCCTTATTCCGTAAATATGGTGGCAATTATCAAAACATGGTTGAATATTTGAACAAAACTCAAGATAATCTTTTCAATTTAACCAACGGTGCCGAGTTATATCAGCAATTGCAATCACAACGTGAACAAATTGTTGAAAAAATCATTGCAGAGCAAAATCAACTTACTGTTTTAAGGCAAAAAACCGCCAAAGTTTTGTGCAAAAAGATGCAAGATGAGTTGCGTTCATTGGGTATGCCTAACGCAACACTTGATATCAAATTTGAAAAAATTGCTGAACCATATAGTTCAGCAGGTGCAGATAGGGTTGAATTTATGTTCAGTTCTAACTTGGGCTTTGAGTTAAAAGAACTCAACAAAGTTGTGTCTGGCGGTGAAATGAGCCGTGTAATGTTGGCTTATAAAATTGTGGTAAGCGAAGTTGATGATATTCAAACAATCGTGTTTGATGAAGTTGATAGCGGTTTAAGTGGCAACATAGCAATGGTTGTGGCAGAATATATGGCTCGATTGGGCAAGTTTAAGCAAATCATTGCAGTGTCACATTTGCCACAAATATGTGCAATGGCAGACCACAATTTAAAGGTGGAAAAACATTCAGCAAACGGAACAACAAAAACACAAGCTTCAGTTTTAACAGGCGACAGTTTGTATCAAGAAATTGCAAGATTGATGGGTGTTGCAAACAAAACAGACAGTAAAGTTGCATTAGAATTGAAAGAAAAATGCAATGATTACAAAAAGCAATTTGCAAAATAAGCTTATTTATTTGTATGTGCAAAAAATATGATTCATAATTGAACACAATAACAAAACAAAAAACCACCAAATTGGTGGTTTTTTTAATAAATGTAGATTTCTAATTTATCATTAAAAATCTTATTACTTTTTATTTTCTTCTTTTTCGATAGTTATTGCGGACACTGGGCAAAATTGTTCACAACTGCCACATTTGATACATTTCTTTGGATTGATTTCTGCTTTGCCATCAACAAATTTAATTGCACCAACCGGGCAAATTGAAATGCAAGCACCACATGAAATGCACTTTGATTTGTCAACCATAATTTTCTCCTTTAATATATATGTCAAACCCCTAAAAATTGTTAGTTTGAAGTTTTGCAATTATCTTGGCACATAAATCAAATTGCAAAATTATTCTAGCACTTACGGGCAATTTTGTCAATATTTTCTGCATGTTTACAAAATTTGGTAGGCAGTGTATAAAATACACAACATATTGCGTGATTTTGTTGAAATTTGTTGTCAAAAAACCAATTGTTGACGGCTAAATCATTATTTTTAGCAATAAAAATGCAAAAGCTAAATAAAAAATAAATGTATTTGTAAATCATACAATATTTTCAATTTTTTGATAAGAATTTTTGATAATATTTTTGATTTAAAATCACAAAACATCGTGAATTTAGAAGATTCTTATGGAAAAATTATTTTTGTAAAATAATTAAATGATTTGGAAAATTTTTGATATTTGGGTACAATAAAAGTATGAAATACGATGTGGTAATTATTGGTGGTGGTCCAGCAGGGCTTTCTGCGGGCATTTTTACTTGCCGTGCCGGACTTAAAACTTTGTGCTTGGAAAAGTTAGGCGTTGGCGGTCAGGCATCAATCTCACCAGAAATATCCAACTATCCAGGTTTAGGGCAAATTTCTGGTTTTGATTTAGGGCAAAAGATTGCAGAAGACGCAACAAAAACAGGCTTGCAAATTGAATACGAAACAGTTGAAAAATTGTCACAAACAAAAACTTGTTTTAGCATAAAAACAAAGCACAACAACTATTTGGCAAAAAAAGTGATTTTGGCATCTGGCGCAAAGGTTAGGCATTTAGGTGTTGAAAACGAACAAAATTTTATTGGCCGTGGTGTAAGTTATTGTGCAAGTTGTGACGGGACATTTTTTAAAGGCAAAACTGTTGCAGTTGTTGGCGGGGGAAACACTGCTATCGGTGATGTCATTTATTTATCCCGTCTTGCAAAAACAGTTTATCTTGTGCACAGAAGGGACGAGTTTAGGGCAAACAAAGTTGATGTTGACAAGGTTAAAAAACTTAAAAATGTAAAAATAATTACACCTGCCACTGTTGAAAAACTGAACGGCAAAAATCAACTTGAAAGTTTGACAATAAACTGCAATGGACAACCAAAAACAATAAAAGTTGATGGGCTTTTTGTCGCAATTGGATACGAACCAGATTTATCCTTTGTTGATATAAATATCAAAAAGGATAAAAACGGTTATGTTTTAGTTGACGAAAACAAGCAAACAAGTGTAAAATATTTGTATGCTTGCGGGGATATTACCAGCAAAAAATTTAAACAAATAATAACTGCTTGCGCCGATGGGGCAATTGCGGGCAACAGTTGTGTTGGGGAATAATGAAGAAAAACGCATTTAGGTTTATATTAAGTTTTGCAGTGGCTATTTTATCACTGCTTGTTTGTCTGCCAAAAAATTCAGTTTGGGCAGCAACTGTTGCACAAGACCAAGCAACATGTTACATGATTGATACTGGTGGCAGCACCTATCAAACCAACATTGATGCGGGCTCAGCAACTGGTTATGGCGAATATTTGTTGGGGGATACCGATATTGCGCCAATCAAAGCCAGCGCAAAAGCAGGGTTCTATGTTGCGGGTTGGCAAATCAGTTTTACTGAAGTTGTCTCAGCGGACTACCAAGTCACAAGGAAAATTGATGGGCGGACAATTGCCGACAACACCGCAATTTATCAAGAGTCAAGTTTTGCAATTAGTTACGAAACGGAAGACGGACAATCTTTTAATGTAAACTACACAATTTCTCAATCAGATTTAGACAACGATGGCTATTTTGAACAATCAATATTGTCAACCAGCCAAATCGTTGAAAATATAAAAGTAAACCCAGTTTATGACTACATATACACAAATGTTGACGCCACCGAATTTGTTGCGCTTTCAAATTTAGGTGCATACCAAACAGTTTCAAACATTTTGGGTGGCACTGATCTGGTGTATTTAACAAGTTCAACTGATGAAGCGGTTACAGTTTATCACAATGCCTACCTTAAAACTGACGGGAAATATTTCTATTATGGCGATGTTTATGCTGACGGCGACAATTATTATACATTAAATGAAAGGTCTCCAAAAGTTGATGACGGCAAAATCACAATGCAAGTGCCGGTTCAAAAAGGCAGATATCGTCTTAACCAACAGGTTGAATATAGCACAGATATTGATGTGAACACTGACTTCAATTTAGGGCACAACATTGACATAGTTGGTGTGGGCTTAACCATTGACGGGGAAACAGCACAAATTTTGAAGTCTGGTGAAAACAGTTTTAGTTTAACACAAGACCAATATTTGCGTTCAACAAACATTCAAATCAATTTTGTTGTAACTGAAAATAAAAGCCATTTGGCAGAATTATCAGTTGATTATGACAAACTTTACATTGCAACAGTTACCCCAACAATCAGTGGTGCAACAGCAGGCGAGAATGAAGAACTTTTGCGCAATGCATTGACAATTGAAAAAACCGCATATTTCTCACAAATCGAAGAAAAGAAAAGATATTTTATAAAAGACCCTGTGTCAGGAACAAATGCCGTTGGTTTTAAATTGACCGCAAACCCAAAAATTGTTTATCAGGGTTATGAATACTATAATTTTGAAAGTTTAAGTTCAACCAACAGTGCAGTTCAGTCAAGCATCAACAAAAACAACTTGAATTTAACAAAAGCAATTGATACTGATTTTGAATTGGTTGTGAATTATACTCCAATTTTATATAGTGTTGATTTTAAATTTGTTTTGTATGATACTGCAACCAAAAAATTTATGGCGCTTGAAGGAGACTATTTTGTTGAAAACTCTCTTAAACTTGAACGTGGACAAACTTCTAGCGAAATATCTAAAACAACAGTTTCAAACAATGTAGGTTACAACTTCTTTGGCTTTGTTGATGAACAATATACTTCAAATTTGACAGTTAATGATGGTGCAACAATTAACACAACAATTCAAGTTACAATCAACAAAACATATCCAACAAACAAAACCATTTTGATGTTGTTTGTTGAAAAAGAATATCAAATCAAGTTCAACAACTTGAACAACATAAATTTAAACAATGGTGTAAAAGATGTTTATCCAATAAACAATCTTGCAATGAGTGTGAACAGGGCTGACAATGTTTCAACAGTTGCCATTGATGACCTTAATGCAGGAAACATTGACCGTACTTTTGCAAAAACTGTTAAGATTGGCGACAAATTAACAATTGTTGCCTCAATCAACAAGGGCTTTAAACTTTTGGGCTTTGGCTTAAATAATGGCGCAAAAACATTTGATGGCACAAGTTTTGACTTGACGTTGACACAGACCTTGCTTGCAAATTATGACAATGCCAACACAGACATAATTGACATTTTCGATTTTGAGGAGTTTGAAAAATACACTTTAACTTACACCTTAAATGGCGATATAGGCACGGGCGAAAGCAAAGTGCTTATGGCAGACATTAGTGTTGAGTACAACGGCACAGTTTATGACAAATCCAACACAACTGATGATATAACTTATGTTGAATTGGGTGGCGAAAAAGCACAAATTATCATTTCCAACTTAAAGCTTTATGAAAAAGTTAAATTGATAAGCCGTGCAAAAAGCATAAACAACGACAATAACGAACCATATTTCTTGTTTAACCGTTATACTGAAAACTTTCAAACTAACTTTACATTGGTTGAAACTGACCCACCAGCAATGCTTTATACAGTTCAAAAAGATATTGAAATTTTTGTTGTGTATTCTTTGCCAGGTTTAAAACTTCAACTTTCAATTGATGATGGAACAGCATACGATTTAAGCCAAAATTTGCAACAAGGCACAACTTATTTAACAGATGCTGATGGCAATCGTGTTGATTTCGAAACCACAGACCTTCAACCTTCAAAAAGATATACTCTCACATTGAACAATGCTTTCAATTTTGGTTTTGAGTTGTTGGGATATAACTATAATGGAACAGTTCATTTGGCATCAAGTTTGGCAGACCCTTACACATTTGAATTCACAACATTAAGCACAACACAAATTCACTACATCGAGATTTTGACAAAGCAAGTAAAATTCAAATTGAATGTGAATTATGCTTATAATATTGAGCAAACTCCAGTTTTAAAACAATCATTTGATGACATCACAGTTTCTAATTTACATTTGGAATTTGAAACAGATGAAGGATACTATGTTTCACAAGCATATTTTGTAAATGCTTTGGGCAATAAAACAAGATATGAAGCTGCAGAATGTGACAACAATTATGCTTCCAGTTCTTACATATACAATTTCACAGCCAGCGAACTTGAACAATTGATTGGTGCGTATGGTGTGGTTGTTGATGATGTGACAAATTTGAACATGCTTGTGATTTACAGTTTGCATGTTTACAGGGTTAAAGTTAGTTACAGTCTGGTTACATCAAAAGGTGTGTATGACAATCGTGTAAATTTCCCAGCCGTAACAATGACCGCTAATGGCGACAAGATTTTATATATAGATGATGCTGGTTCAAGGACTTTCTACAACATTCCTTATGGCGCAAATGTTGTCTTAACGGCAGATGAAAACAACGAAGAGGGCATGTCTGCTTATGGATGGATTTATGATGTTCAACCAGGTTTTAGTTCAAATTTAACACAACTTACAATTCAAAAATTAACCGCTGACCAGAATTTAGAATATAAACTGAACTATAATGTTTATATTGTAAAAATTGAACAAACTGGCAACACAAAACAACCGATAGTTGTTATTACAGACCCGTCAACAGGCAAAGCAGTTGATAAAATTTCACGTTTTGACAGCCTTTCAATAGATATGAATGCTGATAGACAAAATGGCTGGCGATTTGTGAATATGTACTATTATAAAAATCAATATGTCGTTTATAACTATAATGAAGCGGATTTTGCAACCAAAGAATTATATATAATTGAAAATGGTCAATATGTTATAAACACTCAAGCGTATGATTCAAATCTTACATATTACACAAAAGAAAAGGTTCAAGTAGATTTTTCTGCTTTTGCAAGATATGATTACAACGAAACAAGTTGGAAAAATGAATATAAAAATTTATATGTTTTGGTGGCAGGGGAATATAAACGTAACGATTCAAGCATTTATGATGATTCAAGAGAGTATTATTCTTACAAACAAACCATTTTTGAAGATATCAATTTCCAAGCAGGCAACTATCTTGCTGAAGTTGATGAAAACAAAGTGTATTCAATAACGTTTTATGTATATTACGATTACATTGATATTTCACTCAACATTCAAGCAAGTGTCAGTGGCATAAATAATTTGAAACGTGGCGACTTGTCATTGTTGCCAATTGATTATGCTGATTTAACATTCAGTGTTGTCAGCAATTTAAGTCAAGAAAAATTGTTGGAAAAGCCTTATTCAGTAACAATTAATGACAACCTTGTTAGGATAGCCGTTAAACTTGCAAACATCAATGTTGATGGACAGGAATATAACCTTTCAAATGGTGTTAAATTGGTGCAGGCTTACGTTGGCGATAAAACAACAGGTAATATAAACATCATTGATAAAGGGGCAGGTGTTTATGTACTTGAATTTTATGTGGCATCAATGCTTAACAACAACTGTGTTTCAGAAAATGATAGTTTTGAAATCTATTTAACCTATCAAGTTATCAACAAGCATATGGAACTTACAACAAGCATTGAAGCAAGCGAATTTTATCGTGACACCACAGGCAACACAATTTTCAGCATGAGCAACGATCAACTTGTTTACGGCTTTGGTGCAGGTAGCAGTAGTTCAAGAGGCGCAAATAAAATTTCAGTAGATTTCCAATTCTTGGGCAAAGTTTTAGTTTCTTATGCCTTTATTAATCCATATCAAGAATACAATCAATATTTCAAAATCACTGGTATAAAGTTATACTCAATCACAACAACCACAAATGCGTTTGGCTATATAACTTATGTAAAAGGCGATTTGATTAGGGTTGCAACAGCAGAAGAACTTGCAAAATTAGGCATCACAAATGCAACAATAGGTTCAAATTTTGATTATCGCTTTATCGACAACTTATATATAGAACTTCAAGTTCAACCGGTTATCAAAGTTAATGGTGACAACAACAGATTTTATTTCACATTCAATTGCGACAATCAAGGCAATGGTATTGAACAAAATTTAACAGTGGGGCAAGATTCAAGTTGCCACATTGAAATGGCACAAATTTTGCAAGATTATTTGAGTTTAACCTATCACAAGAGCATCACTCAAAATGGTGTGATTATTGGCTATTCAGCTGATAATGCACAATTGATAGATGCTGACACATATTTGGTAAAAATCGAATTTAAAGGATATGGCAGTTGGGCATGGCTTACCAGCCTTAAATATGACAATGATATCTATGTAGTTGTCTCTCCAAAAATCATAGAACTTAAAGTAAATGATGAGACATTCTCACGTAAACAAGTTTATGAAAAAGAATACGAAGGCAAATCAGCCTACAATTTCAACAATGTTGCCGACTTGTTAAACTATGTTTACATCACAGACGGCAACAGAAGTTATCCATACACTGAAGCAAACGACAATTTGCGTTTGGTTCAATCTATGTTGATTGCAAAAATTTGTTATTTAAACAATGACACTTTAGTATATTCTGGCATTGCAACAAAGAACGGAGAATTGTTCAATATTGAACTTTCTGGGCTTCAAATCAACAATAAAAACTTCAAACTTAAAAAGGATAGTTTGCTGTTTGAAAGTGCAATAAAAATCAATCAAAAAGAAATCACATTGTCTGGTGTTAAAGTTTATGATAAAGTTTATGACGGCACAGACAGGGCAGAATATCAACTTGATGCTGAAATAAAATGGCTTGGCGTAATTGCTGGCGATATTGTAAATTCGCCTTTGGCAAAAGACCTTGATTTGAGATTTGAACGTGATGAAAAAGGCAATGTTAAAATTGGATATAATATCAACGTTTTGATTGATGCAAGCCAAGTGTTGAAAGGTGACGATGCTGATAACTATAAAATCAAAGTGAATGGCACAACCGCAACTATTTATCCTTACAGTGTCTCTGCCGAGGTTGAAGGGTTTGGAACAATTGAAGTTAAAAATGACAAAGGTTTAATGGTTGAAGGCAGTGAAACAAGGCATGACCTGGCAGGATTGATACCTGTTAATGCCAAACTTAAAATTGAAGTTATTTATGCTGATAGCCCTGAATATATTGCAATTTATCCAAACATTTCAAGATTTATCAATCGTAATCACAACTTTGCGGTAGGATATAAAATCTATTTAGACAACAACAATGTCACAACAAAATTAAACAACAATTTAACATTGGTTTTGCCAAATGTTGATAGATTAACAAATCTTGCATTGGTCATTGCAAATGATTCAATTGAACTGAATTATCAACTTGAAAAGAATCGTTTGGTTATTGATTTAAGCCAAACCAACTATGAAACAACAAGTTTTGCAATAATTCAACAAAGAGTTTTGTTAAAACCATGGCAATTGATTTTGATTATTTCGCTTGCTGTGTTAATATTGGTTATCATCATTATAGTGTTTATCATTGTGCGCAAACGCAAAAAAGAACGTTATAGTATGAATGAAAAGATTTAGGAGCAATTATGTTTGAATGTAAATATAAATACGAGTTGGAAGATAGTTTGATAAGTTCAAAATACGTTTTCCGTTCTCAACGCAGAAAAAAAGATAAAGTTATTGCTTTTATGATACCAATTTTAATGGTCGCAATGATCGCCCTTTTGATTGTGGATATTGTCAACAAAAAATCTTATGTACTTGATATAATTTTGATTGTTAGTTTGATTGTGTTGGAAGTCATGTATTTAATGATTCCTGTATCACTCAAACATTCACAAAAAAAATCATTCTATGCACAAAAATTGGATACTATGGACTTTTTAGATGTTAAAATTGATGCAACAACTTGTGTTGAAACATTGATTAAAGATGATGTTGAACAAGCCAAAAACATTCATTCACTAAAAAGTTTGACAAGTTATCTTGAAGATGACACACGTTTAATTTTGGTTTTCAATAGTGCTGAATATGTTTGTTTAAGAAAAGCAAATTTAACAGGCGATATCAATCAACTTAAGGCATTGCTTGAAAAAACCATGGTTAAAAAGAAAAAATAAAAATATTCAAATCATTTTAGATGTCACAATTAGATGTCACAAAAAAAGTGTTGCAGTTTGGCAACACTTTTTTGTTTTCAATTTTATATGTTTGAGTTTGGTTTGTATCAACTAAATTTGACCATTATCTTTTGGTTGAGTTGGTCTAGCCACTGGACGATTGACAGGTTGACCTTGTTGCATTGGTTGAGATTGTTGAATTGGTTGAACTGGTCTTGGTGGCATTGGACGTTGTGGCCTTTGCATAGGTTGTGATTGTTGCACTGGTTGTTGAGGTTTGATAGGCCTTGGTTGAGTATAAGGCATTGGACGTTCAGGTCTGTCAAAAGAAGGGTTGAGTGGAGAAGCATTTTCAATTTCAGGCAAAGCAGATTCTGCTGCTTTTGCACGTTTTAAAACTTTTGCTTTTTTGTTGCTTAAACCAATATCATGCCTGCACAATAATTTGAAGTGAGCAAATTGAGTTGCTGTTGGCATTGATGTTTGGTCAACAATCAAATTATAAAATTCATCAGCAACACGAACGTCACTCACAACACACAACAATTCGTTGTAAGTTTTTTTGGCTGTTTCAACATATTCTAAATTTGATTTTGTTTGAGCGCCTTTTTCTTCCAATTCGTCAGCCATAAGCATAGCACGTTCAATTGCTTGTTTTTTAAGTTCAAAGTTTTTGTCAAAAAGGATAACGTCTTTATCCAAAATATCCAAAATGTTTTGCCTTGTTAAAAACAAAACTATCATGGCAACAAGTGCAATAATCACACCTGCAAAGCCACCCCACATAGCAATTTTTTCAATCATAAAATTCCCCCTAAAATACTAATGTTAAAAATATTATATCAAATTGAATTTTTTTTAACAAACAATTTTAAAACATGACAAAAAATTATTTTGTCTTCTTTGTAAGAAAATCTGTTTAAAATTGTATTAATTAATTCTAAAAAAATAAATAAAAATTAAATATAATCATTTTATTATAAAATTATAAAAAACAAAAATTAATTAAAAATTGCAAAATAATACAAAAAAATAACAAAAAACGATATTTTTTAACATTTTTTGCTATTTTTTATAAAAATTTAACTAATGTTTTTTAATAAGCAGTTAAATTTTGTTATTTTTATCTAAATATTTTCAAACCATTTTCAACAATTAAAACATTGAGTTCATCGCAGGTTGAGATTTTGCCGTCTGCCATAACTTTGATGTTTTCATTTTCGGGTCTTTTGATTGTTACATTATTTTGCCAAAGTTGCTTTGTATGTTCGTTGTAAATTTGATTGCCAAAATCAAATTGCAAAACATAATTTTTGCGCTTGTTTGGTTCAAGCCCAGTGCTGTAGCTAATATTGAACAAGCCATCTTTTACATTTGCTAATGGATTGAGATGCTTGCCGTTTAAAAGCCCACCATTAGCAATAGAAAGTTCATAAATCATTTCTTTTTTAGGCTTGCCTTGTTTGGTGTCAATTGATATTTCAAATTCTTCAAATTTATTGGCATATTTTAAACTTGCCACTTTTTTTGTAAGCAGGTTTTTGATTTTGTATTTTTGGTAAATTTCAAACAGTTCAACACTTGCACCAATAACGATATTGTTAAGGACAATTGAGTTGTTCATTATAAGATAGTCAACTGGCTCTGGTTTGTTGTTAAGAATGGTTTTTATTGCTTGAATAGGGTTTTCACTTAAATCTAAATATTTAGCAAAATCATCTTCACCACTCAAAGGAATAATGCCCAGTTTGATTTTGGATACATCTTTAACATTATTCAAAAAATTGTTCAAGACAAAATCATCTCCAATAACAGCAAAGTCTGTTTCCATTTGTTCAGTCAACTCTTTTGCAGTGGAATTAAAATCTGCAAAGTTCACAAAAAAGTAAACTGAATATTCTTTGTGTTCAGTTTTCAAAAATTTAACAATTTTTTTTGCAATCTTTTCAGCATGATTTGAATAAGTGCTGGGTGCAACCATAATGTTTAACATAATCATATTATAACCCAAAAATTTCAAAAAGTAAACCAAGCAAGTTGCCAAATTTGTTTTTGATTGATGAATCTTGGCATCATTACAGCACCTGCATTGCTTTAATTGCATTAAAATTAAAAGCAAATCAATTTAAAAATAATTCTCAATACAATTCTTTTTTTAAATACTTCAATTGTCGAATTATATTCGCTATGCTCATATATTTAAGTCTAATAAAAATTGTCAAGATTTCGTTTGACATTATTCGACTTAAATATTAATATTTAATTAGGTGGCAGTTTGAGAAAATTTACTTTAAATACATTCAAGTCGATTTTTGTGTGGGTAGTTACGTTTGCACTTACCCTTCTTCTTTCAATGGGTAGTGCATACGCATACTTTACTGCAACTGCACAAAAAAAACAATCTAGTGCAACAACCGGTATAATAAAAATCGGTTTATCTGATACAACTTTATCAACAACGGCATCTGGCAGTTTAGTAAGCACAAAAATTGTGCCAGGTTCACAAGTAGCATATAGTGGAATTGTGCAAAACACTGGCACCGCAAACATGTACGCCGTGCTTGAATGTAGTGTGCATGTTGATAATACACTTGTTCAAACAGCATATTACACAGCAGATGGCACCAAACTTGCTTATAGCAACTCATCAAATGCCTACACAACTGAAGCAACACCAATTGATGTTGGTGGTTCAAAAGCATTTATATTATATTTCACTTTTGACACTACATACGGAAATGAATATAAAAACAAATCCGCACAACTTAAAGTTGTTGCGTATGGTATTCAACAAAGTCATGTAACCGCCCTTGAAGCAACAAATATATTGTTAAACGGCACAGGAGGGGGAAATAATTAGTCTGCCTAGCACATTCACTCAACTTGAGTATATTTAATCATCAGGCAGTCACAACTTTAAAACCGAAAAATGCCAGTTAATGGGATACGGTCCTAATGTATCTGGTTATTTTGGAATTAATGCAGACGCAAAACATGAAATGGGTGCAAATACTGGGATTTGCATAAGAGCCAGCACAAATGTTTATGACAATTTGAAAATTGTAATATAAAAAATCAAACAATGTGTGTGTGCACGTGCAATAAAAAATAGGTTAATTGGTAATAAACAGATGTTTTTTGTTTGTTTTAATTTACAAAAAACTTATTTTTTTTTATAATTATTTAAACAAAACATAATTGTTTTATGTTTGTGATTGAAGTTTAAATCAAATTGCTAAATAAAAAAACATTTTTAGATTTGATGTCTATATTTATTTTAAAAGGAATTATTATCAATGGTTTATATAATATTAGGTTCAATATTTGGGGTTGTGTGGTTTGCGACACTTATCACTTTTATTGTGTTATATAAAAAGAAGAACTTTGCTCAAGACAACGGCATAGATCAAGAAAAATTGCAAGCACTTTTTGCCAATCAAAAAGAACAAAATCAACTTGTAAACAACATGATTATGCAACAACTAAAAAACAGTGAAGTGATGACGCAAAACACAATCAATGGCTTGACTGTCTTGCAAAAACAAGAGTTTGATAGTATTTCAAAACGTGTTGATGATCTTACAGCCCGCAATGAACAACGTATTGAAAAGCTTACGTACAATGTCAATACCGCACTCAATAGCATGAGTCAGCAAAATGAAAAGCAACTTGAAAAAATGCGTGAAACGGTTGATGAAAAATTGAATAATTCGCTATCACAACGTTTGAATGACAGTTTTAGCAAAATCCAACAGAGTTTGGAAAGTGTGAACCTTGGCATAGGCGAAATGCGTACTTTGGCAAATGGTGTGGGCGATTTAAAACGTGTGCTTGGCAATGTTAAAGTGCGTGGTGGTTGGGGAGAAGTTATGTTAAGTTCTTTGCTTGACCAAATGCTTGCTCCAAGCCAATATAAGGCGCAAGTTCAAATCAAAAAGAACAGCAAAGAACGTGTTGACTTTGTTGTTATCATGCCAGGCAAGGACGAAAATGAAGTTTATTTGCCAATCGACAGCAAGTTTCCACTTGAAGATTATAACCGCCTTGTTGAAGCCAGCGAAACAATGGACAAAGATGCAATTGAACATGCTCAAAAGCAACTTATGAAGCGCATCAAAGAAGAGGCAAAATCAATCAAAGAAAAATACATTTCAGTGCCAGATACCACAGATTTTGCAGTTATGTTTTTGCCAATTGAGGGGCTTTATGCCGAAGTTGTTAGAGATGTGGAACTTATGGACACACTTCAAAATCAATACAAAATTGTTGTGTGTGGGCCAACCACTTTGACTGCACTTTTAAATAGTTTGCAATTGGGCTTTAAAACATTGTATATTGAAAAACGTAGCAGTGAATTGTGGCAGGTTTTGTCCACATTCAAGCAAGAGTTTGAAAAATTTGTTGCCCTTTTGTTGAAAACTCAAAACAAAATCAGCGAAGCCAACTCTAACATCGAACTTGCAACAAAATCTTCACGTAAAATTGCAAAAAAATTGGGCGATGTAAGTCAAGTTGTGGGTATTGATTATGGTGAAAATGACGGTGGAGATTCTACACCGCCTGATGAATTGCCTAATATTGAAGATTAAACACTTTTAAGTTTGCTTTTTGGCAAGTCGATAAACTAAAGATAACCGTTGCAAATTTCCACATAAATTTACATAAAAACACACATAATACGAGTATGAAAAAACATCTGTTTTGCCTTGCATTATGTGCGTTTTTTGTTTGTGCTATATCTGCTTGTGGCTTTATGCATAAACCGCATTGTTTTGCTTTGGCAAACTGGGCAAATATTGAAAATTACACAAACTATCAACAAAATCAAACAAACAATGAACAGATAGAACTTGAATACAACCACAAATATTTTATTTACACTCTAAAGTCAAACATAAAGGATAGCGATATTTTTTGCTTAAATCAAAAATTAAATAAGTATGATAGATTTAAAAACAAACAAAGCAGAATTGAATTATTGCAAAACATGTTAAATGTTGGTTTTGACACTGAAATTGCCCTTAATTACATTTTTCCTAACTTATATTCAATAATTGACAGTGCGGAAAAAAACATTTTTACAAAACCACAAAATGCCAGTTTAAAAATAAACACGAACAGCGAAAAAGTGTTTTATATTTCAAAAGAAAAATCTGGCTTAAGGCTGAATAAGGCAAGTTTATATTCTCAAATTGCAAAGGCATATTTAAACAATCATAAACTCTCTTTTCATATTCCAACAACCATCATTAAACCTGAAATTTATGCGGAAAATTTTCAAAAAAGTTGCTTTCTTCGTGGGGACTTTTCCACAAACATTTCACATTCAACAGCAGACCGCAAACACAACATTAAAAATGCTTTAAACAGACTTAATTTATGTGAGATTTTGCCTGGTCAAGTGTTTTCTTTTAACAAAATCATTGGCAAAAGGACTGAAGAAAATGGCTACCGTACAGCAAAAATCATTGTGAATAACGAGTTTGTTGACGGCTTGGGCGGTGGGGTTTGCCAGGTTTCAAGCACTTTATACAACACCGCCTTATTGGCAGGACTGAAAATTGAAGAAGCTAACAAACATAGCAAACAAGTTGGCTATGTAAAATATGGTTTTGATGCAATGGTAAATTTTGGCAGTAGCGACCTTAAATTTAAAAACACCACTGGGCAAAAATTGACAATAGTCACTAATTTTAATACGAGCAATATTCGTATAAGGATTTTTGGTGAAAACTTAAATGGGGTTGAATATAAACTTATAAATGAAATTGTGTCAACCACCCCTGCAGGGGAAGACATCAAACAAGACACAACCGGAGAATATTCAAACAAAGTTCAATTTGAAGATGAAAGTTTTGTGGCAAAAAAAGGATGCCCAGGCATGGAGGTTAAATCATTTAGGCAAAAATATGAAAATGGCATTTTGGTTGACACTGAACTATTGAGATTTGATAAGTTTAAAGCGCAAAATTCTATTATCGTATTTGGCACAAAAAAACGTCCAACTGTTTTTGATTTAAGTATGTTGCCATTTGCTGTTGGATTGAATTAAAAAACATAGGTGGGGAAATGCCTATGTTTTTTGTTATTAAACTGATTAATATTTGATTATGGTTTCTCAGACATTGGGCGCATATATGAAGCATAATCTTTGTAGCGCACATGTGCTTTATATGCTTCAATTGATTCATCTGGTACATATATTTTTGTGTTGGCACGCATATTGGCAGGGCCAAAAGGTTGATAATCGGCCGTTGGTGGAGTTGAACTTTCCAACACTATTGTGTTCAAAAAGTTGTCTTCTGCTTTTTGGCTGATAGGACAACCAAAAGCATAAGTGCCAATGTGCTGTATTGTTGCTGGCAAAAGGATAGACTTTACGCAACCATAATAAATAAAGCCGTAAGGGATTTTTGTTAGGCAACTTGGAAAGGTTAAATCACATTCAGTTGCAATCATACATTGAAACATGCATCTTGGGTATTCAGTGAGTGTGCATTCGGACAAATCTATGTTTTTGATATAATATCGTTCGGTTGAATTGTTGTAACCAAATGCATAATCTTTCATGACCGTGACAGATGATGGAATTTTAATTATGTCTGTGTAAATTGCGCCACCAAACCCGCCAGTGCCAATTTCTTGAATACAGGAAGGAATGTTGGACATGTCTAGATTAGCGGTTGACAAAAATGCCCAATCTCCAATTTTTGTGCAGTTTTGCATTTCTTCAAAATTCAAAATATCAATATTTGAGCAGTGGTCAAAAGCATGCGCACCGATTTCTTGCAACTCGTTGTTTAAGGTCAAATTGATATGGCTTGGATTGTATGCCATGTAATAAGGCCGTAATTTCAACGTGCCTGTAGGCACAGAATAATCAAGCACGTCTGCTTTGGATGGGGTGTAATAATTGTTGTGTAAAATTTCATAAGTCTCTGCGTCCATGATTTCAAGCGCACCAGTTTTTAAACTGTTGTCTCCAGCATAAAAAGTTTTGCCTTTTAATACATCACTGGTTGTGGCTGTTGCTTCAGTCATGTCCAAAATTGGAATACTATTTATGCCTGCAGTTATCTCTGCTGGGCTTGGATTTGTGTGGGCAATGGTAACTGTTCCGCCTTTGTTTGTTATGGCGGTTTTTTGTGTTAAAAGTTCTTGTTTTAATTGGTTAAGGCTATTCATATTTTCTCCTTTTATTCGTATTCGCCTGAAATTATGCTTGAGATGTCTGCATCAAGCAAATACCCACCTTTCAAAATAAAATCTAACTCATTCTGCACTTGCAAGATTTCAAAATATTTTTCTATTTTTCGTTCTAACTCTGCAATTCGGTTTAAAGCCAGTTCAAGATTTTCGTCCATAATTTCTCCTTATATTTTTAAAAAAATTAACATTTTAAAATTAAAATTAATCACAAACATGTCAAAATGTTGTGTGTTTAACTGCTTTTTAAGGCTAATTGTATGTCAAAAATGGCTTAAAACTGAAAAACTGGCAAAAATATTTGCAAAAATAATAAAGTTTAATTATAATTAAATTAGGAGAATTAGTATGTCTAAAAATTTAAAACTTTCTTATGTTTTGACCTTTGTGCTTTGTGCAATAAGTTTGGCATGGACAACTTTAATGAGCTTTTTTAATGGCGTTGGTGTGAATTTTGTTGCAATGTTTGCAATTGTGGCTGCACTTTTAGTTATCATTTTAGTTGATGAAAAAACTCGTAAAAGAATTATGGATTTGTTCATAGTTTCAGTTGTGTTTTTGGCTTTGGAAAGTGTAATGTATTTTGCACTTGAACTTGGCACTCCAACATTGGAACTTGTACAAGGTATGCACATCTATCAAAATATTATTTCTGTTTTGGCTTTCTTGTTTTTGGGCTATGCAATATTTAGATTGGTTTGCGAAATCAAAGATAAAAAGATTGCATTTATAGAAGTTATGTTGGGCAACCAAAAAATGCAAAAAAAGGAACGTCAATCAAAAGAACTTGATAACGGTAGCCTTGATGACAAACCTAAAAAAGCAGAACTTGAAACACTTGACGATGACGAAGAAGAACAAGTTATCGAAATCAAAACTGAAGATAACTCTGAATCAAGTGAAGAATAAAAAGAATAAAATTTAGTTTTTTATAGGGGAATTATGGGGAAAGTCTCTAATCAAAAACACACATGTTTACGCACAACACTAAACATAAGTTTAGTCCTTGTTTGTGTGGTTAGTTGTTGTTTGTCTTTGTTGGGGGCTTTTTTGTATATCTCAAAAGATAGTGTTACCATTTCATCAAATGGAACAAATATCACTTTTAAACTAATCCAAAATGTATCGCTGGAAGACAATTCTATTGAAAAATTATCGCAAAAACTTGAAATAACTTCATCAAATGGGCAAACTGGGGAATTAGGATCAACAGTCAAAGTGGCGGCTAATAGTATTTTGTTTGACTATTCAATTGATGAAAAAAAGTATTATTTTGAAGCAATTAACAAGACTTTAAAACAAACAGATAGCGAAAATTATGCAACTATTGCTGGTGATTTGACAATCTATGGGGCAAACACTTTGGCAACATTTAGGGATAATGTAAATTCAGGTGTGAAATACGACAAAGTGTATTTATCAAATGATGTTGACTTAAACAACGCAAATTTTGGTTGTATAGGTTATGAAAGGAACAATACATTTTCAGGCACATTTTATGGACAAGGACACACTATAAAAAACTTCTCTATTGTTAAAAACAACGGCAATTTCCATTCTGGTACAGGATTTTTTGGATATATTGAAAACAGTGCAAGAATTAATGGTTTGAATTTAGAAAATGTGACAATGAAACTTGATAACTCATGGAACAACAGTCGTGGATGTGGTATTGGTATTTTAGTAGGGCATCATGGATATTTTGATGAAGACACATATTATCATAACCCAGTTAGCAGTTCATTGTCCATAACAAATTGTTCGGTTAAAAATGCTAATATAAACATACCAAACGGTTTGAGTGCAGGGTATAAAAGTGGTTGGAGTACTACATATTGGTCTGGCAGTCTGGGAATAGGCGGCTTGATTGGTTCATCAAAAGCTTCAGTATATATCAATAGTTGCTATGTAGATTGCGATATTTCAATTGGTGGTATTTTGGGCACATCTTACTATACTGATGCTTTGCATGGTGTTGGTGGCATTATGGGTGCACGTATAGGAGGGCTTTATTCAAGTCCAGCCAGAGGCTCAATTACAATTAATGATTCTTTATACACTGGTGCTATAAGTTTGGCCGGAGGATACACCCCTGGAGCAGGCGGAATTTTGGGTATCGCTAACTGTTTGGCAAGTAGCAATTACGGGGCATATACAGTATCGTTGTATAACAATTTCGTTGATATGACAACTTCTGGAAATTTTGGGGCAAAGCACCCAATTTGTTCAGGTAATAGAGTTACGGTTAGTGGCGGTGTTTCAGCACTTGACTTTAACTATGGCACAGATTATTCAAATAAAGGTGTAAGCCCTGAGTGCAAACCTTATGCTTACGTTGAAATGATAAATAATTATTTTGGTTTTATAACTCATTCAAAACCTAGCAATGTAAAATCAATGTTTCCAATGTATTATGATTCTTCAATTAGCGAGGCAGATAGAAATTACTCAAATTCAAAATATTATGTTAAACATCAGTATGATAATAGAGTTGCCCAAATCCCAACTTTATATGAAGAATAAAATAAAACTCAAGTGATGAAATTCAAAAATTTCCGTTGCTTGAGTTTTTGTTTGTGATTAACAACAAACCAATTTATGATCGGAAGAGAAATAAATTGGTTTATTGTAAACGGCTTGGTAATTTGCAAAAAAATCAATAATTAACAAAAGATACCGTTCAATAGACATTCGCATTTTCAAATCATGGCAGTGACACGTAAATCTAAATTATAAATTTAGTGAAATTTTTTTGTTTTTGTGTTGACAAGAATTTTTGTTTGTGTTACTATATAGTTACACCAAGGCAGGTGTTTTTTTAACGGGAATGGCAAAGTTGAAAAGGCATCCATTAAAAATTAATGCAATTTATAAAAAGTTGTGTGATAAATAAAAGGAGATAACCATGGCAAAAAAAGCAAAAAGCAAAAGGGAAAAAATCATTTTAGAGTGCACAGAATGCAAAAACCGTAACTACAACACTACTAAAAACAAAGCTAATGACCCTGACAGATTGGAACTTAAAAAATTCTGTCCAACTTGCAGAAAAGAAACTGCTCATAAAGAAACAAAATAGGAGATGTTATGGCTGAAAATATTAACAATCAAGTTGAAACAAAAGAAATAGAAAACAAATCCAATGGTAAGGTTGTTGAAGTAAAAGCTAAAAAGACAAAGCAAAAAAAGGAAAAGAACAAAAAACCTAGCAAAATCGCTAAATCTTTAAAAGATACAGGTGCTGAACTTAAAAAAGTTACCTGGCCAAAATTTAAAGACGTTGTTAAACAAACCGGTGTTGTGTTGGCTGTTGTTATTGTTTTTGCCCTTGTCTTGTTCGGGCTTGATAGGCTTTGCTCTTGGCTTGTTGGTCTTTTGTTTTAGTAAAGGAGTAAAGTATGGCTATTGTAGATAATAACATTGATAAAGAACCTAAGTGGTATGTGCTTCACGTGTTTTCAGGATATGAAAATATTGCAAAGCAAAATTTGGAAATAACCATTGATAAGTATGATTTGCACAATCGTATTTTCCAAATCGTTATCCCTATGGAAGACGAATTGGTTGAAAAACGTGGCAAAAAAGTGCTTGTTCCTAAAAAGACCATGCCAGGCTACATCTTGGTTAAAATGATTTATGGCGATGATATTTGGCATGCTGTTACTCGTACACAATATATCACAGGTTTTGTTGGGCCAAAAGGCAGACCAATTTGTATAACCGATGACGAAGCAAGACGTATGGGTGTTGACGGCACAAGTATGCACGAAGCAAAAATGGATTTGGACGTTAAAGTTGGCGATATGGTTGAAATCATTGAAGGCTCACTTGCAAGTTTTGTTGGTGTGGTTAAATCTGTTGATAAAGAAAACCAAAAAGTTACAGCCAGTGTTGAAATGTTTGGTCGTCAAAGCGATGTTGAATTATCATTTGCTCAAATCAGAGTAAGCAACAATTAATTTATAGGAAACTAATCAGCCTTTAAAGAGAGAGGCTTTCGTGGGAGAGTACAGTCGAACTCATTAACCACGCCACATATTAAAAAAGGAGAATAATAGAGATGGCAAAAAAAGTTAAAGCAGTTGTTAATATTCAACTTCCTGCAACAAAAGCTACTCCAGCACCACCTGTTGGTTCAGTGCTTGGTCCACACGGTATTAACATTGCAGGTTTTGTTAAAGAATTTAACGACAAAACACAAAGCATGGTTGGCTTTACAGTTCCATGTGTTATCACTATCTACGAAGATAGAAGTTTCACATTCGTTCTCAAACAACCACCAGCAGCCGATTTAATCATGAAGGAAGCTGGAATTGAAAAGGGTAGCGATAAAGCCCCTAAAAACAAAGTTGGTAAAATCACAGTCGAACAACTTAAGAAAATTGCAGAAACAAAAATGAGCGACCTTAATGCTTCTAGCATTGAATCAGCAATGAGCATGATTGCAGGTTCATGCCGCAGCATGGGCGTAACAGTGGAGGGCTTGAATGGCAACAAGTAAGAATTATAAAGAATCTCTTAAACTTATTGACAAGTCAAAAGCTTATGCTCCAAAAGAAGCAATGGAAACCGTTGTTGCAACAAGCAAAGCAAAATTTGACGAAACAGTTGAACTTCACGTAAAACTTGGCGTTGATGGCCGTAATGCTGATCAACAAGTTCGTGGCGTTTGCGTATTGCCAGAAGGTACTGGTAAAACTGTACGTGTTTTGGTTATCACACGTGGCGATAAAGCTGAAGAAGCTCGCAAGGCTGGTGCAGATATCGTTGGCGATGATGACGTTATCGCAAAAATCATGGGTGGTTGGTTAGACTTTGATGTCTGCATCACAACACCTGATATGATGGGTGCAATTGGTCGTTGTGCTCGTATCCTTGGACCTAAAGGCTTGATGCCAAATCCAAAGAGCGGTACAGTTACTATGGACGTTACAAAAGCTATCAACGATGTTAAAGCTGGTAAAGTTGAATATCGTCTTGATAAACAAAACATCATTCACGTTCGTATTGGTAAAGTTAGCTTCGGTGCTGAAAAATTACTTAACAACTTAACAACTGTTATGGATGCTATTGTAAAAGCAAAACCAGCAGCTGCAAAAGGTGTTTATTTGAAATCAGTTTACGTTGCTACAACAATGGGACCAAGTGTTAAACTTGCTTACGATGCTAAATAATAAGCAAACACTCTTAAGTTTGAATAAATTTAAATAAATAAAAATCAGTCGTAACGACTGATTTTTTTGTATGTATTAAATGGTTTTTTAATCATTCATCAATGTTTGTACATGAATTTTTTACAACTTTTATTTTGCCTGTTGAATGTACGTTATGTACATAATATATTGTGCTAACGTCAGCATAAATACACATTATGTATGATTTTTTGTTTACGTTAATTTTCAAGCGAATTTATTTAATTTCACTATCAAATGGTTAAATAATTCGCAGACATTATTTGTTTTATTTAGGTTGTTCTTCAACCATCTGTTTTTTAAATTTAACATTTTGGATTATGCCAATAAATGAGATAATTATTAATATGCCTTGCAATATTGCGCCTATCAATGATTTGTTTGGTATTACAAGCATATAAATCAAATTTAAAATGTTTCTAAAAAATGCACCAGATTTAACAATGACAACGTTTTTGAAACATGAGCAAATCAAAGATGTGGCCATTGCAACCATTGGCAGGATTGACACCCAACTTTGCCAACTCAAAGCGCAACATATTATTACAAGAGCAACAGAAAGCAGGGTTACTAGCAGTTTAAAATTTTCTTTGTGGTAATGTTCAAGCAAAAATATAGCAATCAAGTATATTGAATCAACAATAAAAACCCATGCGCCAGAATTTGCTTGTAGCAAAAAATAATGCAAAGCAAATGTGATGTCGGAAACACATAAAAATATCAATAAGTGTGTTTTCTTTTTGCTTAACATAGACATAACAAACAGTATGTCGGATATTGTTACTATGATTTGAGATGCAAGTTTCATGTTTTTCTTTCCCTGCGTTTTTCCATAAAACAAGCCATTGCTAAAAAACAATGACTTAAAATATATTAAATTACTAAGATTTATTGTTTGCCAGTTGAGCCGATTCCGCCACGGCTAACAGCATCAAGATGTTCAACGGTCACAATCTTGTGCGCTGGTTGGTGAGCAATTATCCTAAATTGGCAAATACGGTCATTTTTGTGGATCACTGTGTCACGCATTGCAAGGGCTGGGAACATCCATTGGTCATTGTCACCAGAATAACTTTCATCAATAATGCCCAAACTATTTGCTTGAAGGATACCGAAATTTTTAAAAGTACTGCTACGTGGGGCAACAAGCGCTTCATAACCAGCGGGCAGTTTTATACCAATACCTAATTTTATTAATTTAAATTCTCCAGCTTTAAGTTCAACTTCTTCAGCAGAACGCAAATCATACCAATCGCTTTTGTTTTCAATAAATTTGATAGGTTCAACATCACTAAAATATTTTACTTTAATTTCTAACATAATTTTTCCTTTTACAACATCAACAATATCACAAAATCAATCAAAAGACAACGAAATTGTTATATCTAAAATTTATGTTTGTCAAAAGCCATACTTATTAATTAAAATGTTTTACAAATCTACTCTTAAATGCTAGGATATTATAAATGGAAAAAGGTGGTAGTTTAACCAAATATAAAAAATGTATTAGCATTTTGCTATTGTCTTTTTGTGCTGTGCTTATGGTTATTTGTGTATGTGAGCTTATAGTTAACTTTTATCCAAGCAATCAAGTGAAAATAACCAATGATGGAGTATGTGTTAATGTAAAATTGGTTGACAGGGTTAGCCTTAATGATAATGATATAGACAAATTGTCTACAAAAATCGCATTAAGTGGTGACACATCTCAAGGAGAGCTTGGCGAACTTGTCAGAGTTGCAAATGATAGTATAATGTTTGATTATACCTTAAATGGTCAAAAATACTATATTTCCACTATAGGAAATAATATAAAGTTGATTAATGAAGATACATTCCGTCAAAAGACAACAATTGTAAGTATAATAAATTTAAATGGACTTAAAAGTTTTAGAGATCAAGTCAATAGCGGTGACACATTTTCAAATAGCACTGTGAAACTTAGTTCTAATATTAAACTCGAAAGTAGCAATTGGAAACCAATTGGTAAATATGGCTGGCGAGTTTCAATTGGGTCAGAGCGCACAGAGGCACATTTTGATGGGGTTTTTGATGGTAATAATAAAACAATTTCAGATTTAGTTTTAAAAGTTACAAGTTCAAATGATTATGCTTATCTTGACCATGGAAATAGTTTTCACGTTGGTTTTTTTGGTTTATTGAAAGGTACTGTCAAAAATTTATATTTTACAAATGTAAAATGTGATTTTTATAATCCAAATGACAACTTTAATTCAAGGAAAGCTAATATAATAAATGGATTTAATTTTAATACTGGATGGGATGTGCCATTTTCTGTTGGATGTTTAGCTGGATCCGCTGTTAATGCAACAATTTCAAATGTAAAAATTAATAATAGTTATATAAAATTTATTCATACAAATTCAACAAATACAACAAGTGCTGGAATAAGAGAATTTTATCATGTTGGGGGATTGACAGGAGTATCACTAAATTCAAAATTTAACAATTGTGATGTTGCAGTAAATATCAGCACTATTGTACAAGATTTACTTGGAAATCCACATGTAAAAGAAGGAACAACGTTTTGTGTTGGAGGGGTATCTGGTGGTTCAGTTACGATGGGCGATATTTATGAAACGAGCACTTATTCTTGTTCTACATACACAAATTGCCTGTTTAATGGTAAATTACAGTGTGTAGGAAGAGCAACAAAAGTGATGATGGGTGGAATTTCTGCTGGAGAATTGTATAAAGGACAGGATGAAACTTTTAAAAGTTGTGTAGTGAGGAACACTAGTGAATCAATATATCTTTATATACAACCAAATGGTGAAATGATTGTAAGAGAGAATTACAATAATAAAATGTATTGCTATTGTTATGTAAGTATAATATCTACAAGCCAATATAAACTCGGTTCAATTTTGGAAGAATTAAATCCATTTCCTAGTATGTCGCCACAAGGATCAAAAAATGCAAAAGTTAATGAACAGGGTGGTGTATCGACCATATCATTAAATTCACGATTGGGGCAGAACACATTATTGTTCAGTGCATTTAATGGTAAAGGTGATGCCAAAACTTATGGTACAAATGTTAACTTTTAAACACATAATTTTAATATTAAAAAATTAAACCAATTTGAATTATTAAATCTCCAAAGGTTTAATAACAAGATAGAATATTAAAAAATATCGGTTAATGCCGATATTTTTTTGCTAGGATTAAACCGTTTTAAGCCCGAGGCTTATGCAGTTTGCAAAAATTATTTCTTCAACAATTGTTTGAAAGAAGCACTCAACTTAACAGTTGGCACTTTGCAAGCTGAAACTTTAACTTTTTCTTTTGTGAATGGGTTAAGTTTTGTTTGAGCTTTGCGTTCTTTGATGCCAAAGTTCATATAACCAATGAAATGGCATTCTTTACCAGCCTTAAGGTTGGCTTTAAGTTCTTCACCAGCTGCATTAAGGATAGCCTTAACTTGAACTTGTGAGTAACCTGTTGCTTCAGCAACTTGTTTGATGAATTCTCCTGCACTAACTGTGTTCATAATTTTTCTCCTTTTCGTATGGGATTTTTGCCCCTTACCTATAAAAATGCTAACAAAAACATGTTCAAAAAGCAACTAAATTGACTATAAATAATAAGTTTTTGCGCCAAAAAGCCTTAAAAATAGGTTGTTTGGATAGGATTTGTTGTTTTGTAGCCTTTAAAATAGGTGATTTTGATAAAATCGTCTTTATTAAAATTATCAAAGTTTTTTTAAATTATTGCTTTTTCTACGCGCGTGTGTTATTATATAAATTAATCTATAAAACAAGTAACAATTTAAACAATTTAACCCTGTTGCTCATTTGAGATGAAGATATATTTTAAAAGAAAAGGACAAAATTATTTTTATGGATATTAGAAATATAGCAATTATTGCGCACGTTGACCACGGCAAAACAAGTTTAGTTAATGCCTTGCTTAAACAAGGTGGTATTTTTAGAGACAATCAAGAAGTTCAGGACAGAGTGATGGACTCTAACGCATTGGAACGTGAACGTGGAATTACAATTTTAAGCAAAAACTGTTCCGCTTTTTTTGGCGACACAAAAATCAACATTGTTGACACTCCGGGACACGCTGACTTTGGTGGCGAAGTTGAACGTGTGCTTAAAATGGTTGATGGTGTATTGTTGGTTGTTGATGCCTTTGAAGGCCCAATGCCTCAAACACGTTTTGTGCTTGAAAAGGCGCTTGAACTCAATTTGAAAGTCATTATTGTTATCAACAAAATCGACCGTCCAGATGCACGTCTTGATGTTGTTGCTGATGAGGTGCTTGAATTGATGCTCGACCTTAACGCAACTGATGAGCAACTTATGTGCCCAATCATTTATGCTAGCGCTCGAACTGGTGTTGCTACAACCGATTATCACAAACCAGGCACAGATATGAAGCCATTGTTTGAAGCAATAGTCAATTACATTGATCCACCAAAAATGGACGTCAATGCACCATTCCAAATGTTGGTTTCAAGCACAGAACAAAACGACTTTTTAGGCAAGCTTGCAGTTGGAAAAATTGAATCAGGTACACTCAAATTAAATCAAACTGTATATATTAAAAACTATTTTGATGAGACAAAAAAATATCAAGGTAAAGCAGTTAATATTTTCAATTTTGATGGTTTAAAACGTGACCCTATTGAATTAGGCACGGCTGGCGATATTGTTTGTATAGCAGGTATCCCAGATATCACTATTGGTGACACAATCAGCGAAACACCTGACATGTCAGCTCTTCCATTTGTTAAAATCAGTGAACCAAGTGTTGAAATGACATTTATGGTTAATGATAGCCCATTTGCAGGCAAAGAGGGCAAATATGTAACAAGCCGTCATCTTAAAGACCGTTTGTATAAAGAAGCTGTCAAAGATTTGTCATTACAAGTTAGTGATGGCGATACAGCAGACCAATTTAAAGTGCGTGGTAGGGGTGAAATGCACCTATCTATCCTTATTGAAAATATGCGTCGTGATGGATACGAATTCCAAGTTAGCCGTCCACGTGTATTGTTTAAGAATATTGATGGTGTTAAATGTGAACCTATTGATAAACTTGTTATTGATGTGCCAGAAGATTGCGTTGGTGCAATCATGATGAGCATGGGTGTAAAAAAAGGCGAACTTATAAGCATGACACCTATTGGCAGTCGTATGCGTTTGCAATTCTTGGTGCCTAGCCGAGGATTGTTTGGTTATAAGTCACAAATGCTTACAGATACCCGTGGTGAAGGTGTTATGAGTTTTGTGTTTGATAGTTATCAACCATACAAAGGAGACATTGAAGGCAGAGACTTTGGCTCACTCATCAGTTATGAAACTGGCGAAGCAATCACTTATGGTTTGTTTAATGCTCAAGGTAGAGGTAGATTGCTTGTTGGTCCAGGCGACAAAGTCTATATGGGACAAGTTGTTGGTGCAAACCCAAAAGGCGAAGATATTGTTGTTAATGTTTGCAAAAAGAAGCAACTTACAAACACACGTAGCAGTGCAAGTGATGATGCGCTTAAACTTACACCAATCAAACCTTTGACATTGGAAGAAGCACTTGAGTTTATTGCTGAAGACGAACTTGTGGAAATTACACCACAAAGTGTTCGTATCAGAAAGAGAATACTTGACCATTCACTTCGTGCAAAAGCTAGAAAACCTGTTGTGGAGGATTAATGAGACCTGTTGACCAGCGAAATCAAACATACAATAAGGCGATGAAAGTTGCAAAACGCATTGCAATAACAATTTTATGTTGTTTGCCATTTTTGGTTGTATTTGCTTATCTTACAAGGAATGTGATAACAAGTAATTTTTGGCAAATATTCATTTTTATCGCAGTTATGGCAGTGGCTGTTTTGATTGAAGAATTGATTGCTAGGGCAAAACTAAAACGCAAGCAAGCAGAAGAAATGCTGGGCACAAAAAAGGATGTGTTTAAATAATCTTAAAGACACCACAATTTTAACAATACTACTTAAATTAATGTTGATTTAAAAGGAGACCTTATGCCAAAAGAAAAAGTTGCAAGAATGTTGCCAAATGATTTGGAAGCAGAACAAGCATTATTGGGTTGCTTGTTCTTATCTCAAGATGCTTGCATGGAAGTCTTTTCCATGATAAAACCGACTGATTTTTACTCAAACGCACATCAAAAGATATATCAGGCGATGTTGGTAAATTATTCAAAAGATATTCCAAATGATTACATCACAGTTAGCAAAATGTTGACAAACAATGGACAACTTGAAGAAGTTGGCGGTTTGGGTTACATCACTGATCTTACCAACTTTGTGCCAAGTGCAGCAAATTTCAAACATTATGCAGAAATCGTTAAAAATGATGGCACTTTGCGTGAAGTTATTCAAGCCAGTGAACAAACAATCAATGATGCTTTTGAAGGCAAAACTGCGAAGGAAGTGCTTGAAAGAGCTGAAAAATTTATTTTTGATATTTCTCAAACAAGGCGCACAAGCGAGTTGGAACATATCCGTGTTGGCGTAACAGAAGCCATTGACCTTATGGAAAAATTGGCTATCGACCCTAACGCAAACATGGGTGTTAAAGTTGGCTTCCCAACACTTGACCGTATGACAAATGGTTTTAAAGATGGCGAACTTATCATTATTGCAGCCCGTCCAGGTATCGGTAAAACAACTTTGGCAGTCAATTTTGCAATTAATGCAGCCTTAAAGCATGGCAAATCTGTTGCAATGTTTGACCTTGAAATGTCTGCTTTACAAGTGGCACAAAGATATATGTGTGCAACAGGTAGAGTTCCTATGGACAATGTAAAATCAGGAACAAAAGATAACAATATTTGGAACACAATCTTTGAAACTAAAAAGATATTGGAAAACACAAATATTTATATCGATGACACAACAACCATCACTCCAAGCGAAATCTTGTCAAAATGCCGCAGATTAAAAGCACAACATGGGCTCGATATGATTATTATTGACTATTTGCAATTGATGAAGAGTGAACGTGTAACAAAAGATAATAACCGTCAACAAGAAGTTGCAGATTTAACACGTAGCATTAAACTTGCTGCCCGTGAATTGCATGTGCCAATTATCTTGTTGTCACAGTTGAACCGTGAAAGCGAAAAACGTGCTGATAAAACTCCACAATTGAGTGATCTTCGTGAATCTGGTTCTATTGAACAAGATGCGGATATTGTTATGTTTATTGCTGACACTGCACTCGAAGACGTGCCAGACACAAATGATGGTTCAAAAGATTATTCGCTTGTTATTGCAAAACATCGTAATGGTGAACGTGGCAATATTCCAATTAAATTTAAAGGCGAATACACACAATTTTATGAACCAGGCAAAGATAATTTATACACAAAAAACACCAGCAAGGTTCAAAAAGATAATGTTATGACAGCGGTTGTTGATAAAGACATAGATGATGCATTTGGTGAATAAATGGCAACAATCATATTTGATTTTGACGGAACTTTAACAATAGAAAATAAAAACCTTTGGCGCAGGCTTTGGGACTGTTTGGGATATAAAACCGATGATGGTTCGTATTATAAGCAACTTTACAAAGACTTTGAAAACAAAAAGATCACGCATTCAGATTGGTGCAAGTTGACATGCCAAGCATATCAAGCAAATCATTTAACAAAATGCCAATTTGATGGTATTGTTTCTAGCATAATATTAAAACCTGATGCTAGCGATATGATAAAAAAATTGTATTCACAAGGGCACAATCTTCATATTGTAAGTGGCAATATATATGAGGCTATAATGCAAGTATTGGGAGATTTAGCCCCAATGTTTAGTTCTATAAATGCCAACCATTTTGTGTTTAACAATGCTGGCGAACTTCAACAAGTTGTTGGTACCAAATATGACTTTGAAGGCAAGGCAAAATTCATAAATGAATTGTGTCAGCAACAAAATATTTCAAAAAGCCAAGTTTATTTTGTTGGTAATGGCAAAAATGATGAATGGGTGCATTTGTCAGGTTGCAAAACAATTTGCATAACACCAGAAAAGGATGTTTCAGTTGACGACAAAACAAAATGGAACAAACAAATAGATAATTTAATAAATGTTACAGATTTAATTGTTTAAGATTTTAAAAGGAGAAATTATGATTTTAGAACAAATTAAAAAAGATAACGTTCAAGCAATGAAAGACCACGATGCTTTGGCACGTGCCATTTATGGTGTGGTTATGAACAAATGCTTGCTTGCAAGTATTGAACTTAAAAAAGACGGCAAAGAATTGACAGATGTTGACACAATTCAAATTATTCAAAAGACAATCAAAGAATTGACAGAAGAAAAAGAGAATTATATCAAAGCAGGCAACACAACAGAAGCAGACAATATTGATCGTCAAAAAGCAATTATTGAAAAATATTTGCCACAAATGTTAAGTGAAGAAAAGATTAGAGAAATCATTGCAGAATTGGAAGATAAATCAATCCCTAGCATCATGAAACACTTTAAAGCGAATTATGCTGGAAAAGTTGACATGGGCTTGGTAAATCGTATCGCTCGTGGCTAAACTTTAAAAATTTTTGCACACAGCAAAGGGGTTAAATGTGGAAAAGTTAGTAAACACTTCAAAGATGATTCACGACAAAATCATCAAAACCATGATAAAACCATTAAAAAAGGTTGAAATCAATCAAATAATTGATTCAGGCAGTGGAAAAATCAGTGCAAGTATTTTGCTTAAATATTTCCCTAATGCTCATGTTGATGCGGTAATTTATCCTGGCGATAATCGCAAAAAAAATCCACTTAAATCTGCCATTGGAAGCAAACGTCTAGATGTTATTGAAACAGACATTTGCACTTCCTGCATACGCAAAAAGTATGATTTTTGTTTGGCTCATTTAGTCTTGGGCGAAGCATCAAATTTTGGCAATTCATTTGAAAATTTGTTTCACCAAATCATGGATATCCGCAGTCATTATTTTTTGATTGTTGATGTGTGGGAAGATCCTTGTGTGCACTTTAGATATATTGAGCAATATCTGCGTGAAAAAGGGTTCAAAATCATAAAAAAAAGAAAATTCCGCAATCCACATCCAGAACATTATCCAAAAACAAAGTTGGATAAATATAAACTTGAGTTTGACAGCAAGCATTTTATGTCCTATTTAATTGCAAGAATTAAATAGGTACGGATTTATCTGCCATTTAATAAAAAATAAAAAAAACCTAAACATCGGGTTTTTTATCAAAAACGTAAAAGGAGAAAAACATGAAAAACACATTTTACATAACAACACCAATTTACTATCCAAGCAACAAATTGACACTTGGCAATTGCTACACAACAGTTGTATGTGACAGTTTGGCAAGGTTTAATCGAATGTGTGGCAAAGATGTTTTTTACCTTACAGGCACTGATGAACACGGCCAAAAAATTGAAAAGAAAGCATTGGCATGTGGCAAACCTGAAATGGAATATCTTAATGAAATAATTGATGATACAAAAGCACTTTGGGCAATGCTTGATATTTCTTATGACAAATTTATCCGCACAACAGATGATTACCACATAAAAACAGTTCAAAAAATATTCACTCGCCTTTATGAAAATGGTCAAATTTACAAATCAAGTTATAAGGGATTATATTGCACACCTTGCGAAAGTTTTTGGACAGAAGAACAATTGGTTGATGGCAAATGCCCAGACTGTGGCAGGCCGGTTGAACCAATGGAAGAAGAAGCATATTTCTTCCGTTTAAGCGAGTATCAAGATAAGATTTTAGATCTGTACAAAACAAATCCAAACTTTTTGCGTCCACAATCACGTGTGAATGAAATGATTAATAATTTCATCAAACCTGGTCTTAAAGATTTGTGTGTGAGCCGTACAAGTGTAAAATGGGGTGTTCCAGTTGAGTTTGATCCAAAGCATACAATTTATGTTTGGATTGACGCTTTGCCAAATTATCTTTCAGCGCTTGGTTATTTGCAAGATGATGAAACCAATTTCAACAAGTTTTGGCCAGCTGATGTGCATGTTGTTGGCAAAGAGATTGTTCGTTTTCATGCTATTATTTGGCCTGCAATTTTGATGGCTTTAAATTTGCCTCTTCCAAAACAAATTTATGGACATGGTTGGTTGTTGTTTGGCAATGATAAATTGAGCAAATCTAAAGAAACAGGCAAAAAAGAAGTTATAGATCCACGTGTGCTTGTTGCAAGATATGGGTTGGATAGTGTTCGCTTGTTCTTGACAAAAGAAATTCAATTTGGACAAGATGGTCCTTATAGCCAAGATTTGTTTTTAAATTCTTTCAATACAAACCTTGCAAATGAATATGGCAACCTTGTTTCTCGCACTTGCGGCATGATTGGCAAATATTTAAATGGTGTTTTGAACAAAGCAGGTGTTTTAACTGAAGTTGATGATGCTTTTGTGGCAGAAATTCGTGCAAAACGTAAGAAAGTGTTTGCCCAAATGGAAGATATCAATCCAAGTGGAGCATTAAATACTATTTTTGAGATGTTCTCACGTACAAATAAATATATTGATGAAACTGCACCATGGGCATTGTTTAAAAACGGTGAATTGGAACGTATCAACACTGTTATGAACTTGATAAGCGAAGCTATTATAATTGCCAACACTTTGCTTTTACCATTCTTAACTGATAAGCCAAAGAAAGTGTATTCAAACTGGGGTCTGGAATTGCCAATCTCATTTGAAAAATATGCTGATTTTGGATTTATTCAAAACGGCACTCAAGTTATTAAAGGCGAAAATTTATACCAACGTTTGGACATAAATAAAGAGATAGAAGAACTTAACAAATTAGCCAATGAATAAACCTACATTTTGGTTTTGGCTTTGCAAATTAAACCTTAACAATCATTGTTATAAAATTAAAAAAACAGCATTAAGTTATGCTGTTTTTTTGTTTTACAGGCTTGTTTCAATTACACCATTAAGTTCCACATCATTGACGATATTTCTTGCGTTAGACCTGATTGAATATAATCTGCTTGTCCATTTCTTGATTTGAAGAATGGTGCTTATTGAATCTGGTTTGCAGTTTGCTTTTGCAATTTTGAGTTCTTCAATATAATCAGAGCATTTATCAATGATGGTATTCAATTGCTTCATGGCTTTTTTATTGTTTTTTGTGTAAGTGGAAGAAACACTTCTTCTTGCCTCTATAAAATCTTTACACAATTGATCAATTTTTTCTTGCATTTTTTGCTCCTATTTTTTTTATCAAGCAGAGTATAACACACCAACAAATAAATTGCAATAGCTAAAGATAAATATTAAAAAATATTTTTTTAAATTTGCTGATATCTGATTTTCATTTAAATTGGCATTAATTATTTTATTGTTGTTTTTAATATTTATCTTAAATTGTTTATTATCAGTATTAAATAATAAAAAAAAATATTATATTTAAATCATAAATTAATAAAATCTGTTTTTTAGTTGCTTTTTCTTTAATTTATTGATATAATTACATTATATTTATATAATGTAAATTTTTAGATAAATATTTATTTTTATTCAATAAAAATTTGCAATATAATTAATTTTGTGAAAAATTGTCACACATAATTTAAGGAGAATTTATGCAAGACGAATTAAAAGTTACCGCTGACTATGGTGCGTCAGCCATTCAAGTATTGGAAGGGCTTGAACCAGTTAGAAAACGTCCAGGTATGTATATCGGTTCAACAGACGAACGAGGGCTTCACCATTTGGTTACAGAAATTGTAGATAACTCAATTGACGAAGCCTTGGCAGGTTATTGCAATGAAATCAATGTTGAAATCAATCCGGATGGTTCTGTCAGTGTAACAGATAATGGTCGTGGTATTCCAACAGGTATCCACGCAAAGGAAGGCATTTCAGCAGCAGAATTGGTATTAACCAAATTGCATGCAGGTGGTAAGTTTGGCGGGGGCGGATACAAAATCTCTGGTGGTTTGCACGGTGTTGGTCTTTCAGTCGTAAATGCTTTGAGCGAAACCTTGCTTTTGGATATTTATCAAAATGGTCATCATTACACTCAAGAATACCACCGTGGTGTTCCAACTGATAGGCTCAAAGTTGCGGGCGATGTTCCAGCTGAAAAAACAGGCACAAAAGTAACATTCAAACCAGACTATGAAATTTTTCCAGTGACAGAATTTAATTATGAATTGCTTAAATCTCGTTTACGTGAAATTGCATTCCTTAACAAAGGTTTGCGCATAACAATCAAAGATGACCGTGAAGGCAAGGAACAAGATAATGTTTATCAATTTATGGGCGGCATTCAAGAGTTTGTTGCAGACTTAACAGAAAACAAGCAATGCGTTTTCCCTGAGCCAATCTATGTTGATAAAATTTATCATTACAAACGTAAAGATGAAAACGGTCAACCTCAACCAGCAACAACAGAAATTGAATTTAGTTTTCAATATACTGATACTTACACAGAAAATATTCACAGCTATTGCAACAACATCAACACTGAAGAAGGTGGCAAACACGTAGATGGCTTTAAAAACAGTTTGATGAAAATTATTAACGATTATGCAACTGAAAATAAGATGCTTAAAGAAAAGCAAAAACTTTCCGGTGAAGATACTCGTGAAGGTATAGTTGCTGTTATATCTGTAAAAGTTGAAGAACCTCAATTTGAAGGCCAAACAAAAACAAAACTTGGCACAGATGAAATTAGAACTTTCGTTGGCAAAGCAATGGAAGAAACCTTCAAAGATTATTTGGAAGAACACCCAAAAGAAAGCAAAGAACTTATCAACAAATGTTTGCTTTCACAACGTGCAAGAGAAGCAGCTAGAAATGCTCGTGAAGACACAAGGCGTAAATCTGCTTTGGAAGTTTCAACTTTGCCTGGCAAATTGGCAGATTGTAGTAGCAAAAATGCAAGCGAATGTGAAATCTTTATTGTCGAAGGGGACTCTGCGGGTGGTACTGCAAAAAATTGCCGTGATAGGCATTATCAAGCAATTTTGCCTTTGCGTGGTAAAATTTTGAATGTAGAAAAAACAAGGCTTACTCGTGCACTTGAAAATGAAGAAATCAAATCTATGATAACCGCTTTTGGTTGTGGTATCTATGAAAATTGTGACCCTAAAAAGTTGCGCTATGACAAAATTATTATTATGACCGATGCCGATGTCGATGGTAGCCATATTGAAATATTGATGTTGACATTCTTCTTTAGATATATGCGTCCGCTTATAGAAGAAGGACACGTATATGTTGCTCAACCTCCACTTTATCGTGTTCAACGAGGCAAACAAATCAATTATTATTTCAGTGAAGAAGAAAAAGAACAGGCACTTGCGGGTGGTGACAAGGGCTATGAAGTGCAACGTTACAAAGGTCTTGGTGAAATGGATACAGACCAACTTTGGGATACAACAATGAATCCACAAACTCGTACACTTAAAAAGGTTGTAATGAGCGATGCTTTGGCTTGCAATGAAGTATTTGACCTTTTAATGGGTGACCGTGTTGAAGGCAGACGTGAATTTATTGAATCACATGCAACATTGGTTAAAGACTTGGATATTTAGTTAAGCAAAAAGGAAAAATTATGTCAGAAAAATTTGAAAAAATCGACAACACTAAATATATAAATATAGATGTTGAACATGAAATGAAAGAATCATTTATCGCTTATGCAATGGCGGTAAATGTTTCACGTGCTATTCCTGATGTTAGAGATGGTTTAAAACCTGTTCATCGCCGTATTTTATATTCAATGAATGAAATCGGCTTAACTTGCGATAAGCCTTTTAGGAAATGTGCCAAAATCGTTGGTGATGTGTTGGGTAAATATCACCCACATGGCGACAGTTCAGTTTATGATGCACTTGTGCGTTTGGCACAAGACTTCACAATTAACGAACCTCTTATTGATGGTCACGGAAACTTTGGCTCAGTCGATGGGGACGGTGCGGCCGCTTATCGTTACACAGAAGCACGTTTAAGCAAAGTTGCAAGTGAACTTTTGCGTGATATTGATAAAGACACTGTTGACTTTTATCCAAACTTTGATGGAACAGCCTTGCAACCAAGGGTTTTGCCAAGCAGATTCCCAAATCTTTTGGTTAATGGTAGTGATGGTATTGCAGTTGGTATGGCAACAAACATTCCACCACACAATTTAAATGAGGTTATTGATGCAGTAATTGCAATGATTGATAACCCAAATATAACAATAGACGAATTGTGTGAAATTATTCCAGCACCAGATTTCCCAACAGGTGGCGAAATTTTGGCAAATAATGCGATTAAAGAAGCATACCGCACAGGCCGTGGCGGTGTTGTTATGCGTGCAAAAGCAGATATAGAAAGTTATGATAGTGGCAAACGTTGGCGCATTATTGTAACTGCTATTCCTTATCAAGTTAATAAAGCAAGATTAATTCAACAAATAGCAAATTTGGTTAAAGATAAACGTATTGACGGCATCAGCGATTTGCGTGATGAATCTGGCCGTGATGGTATGCGTATTGTTATTGAACTTAAAAAGGACGCAACACCACAAATTGTGCTCAATATGCTTTATAAACAAACTCAATTGCAATTGAGCAGTGGTATCATCATGCTTGCGTTGGTTGATAACAAACCAAAAGTGTTAAATTTGCAAGAAGTGTTATTCTATTATCTTCAATTCCAACGTGAAGTTATCACAAGGCGTACACAATATGACCTTAAAAAAGCAGAAGAACGTGCCCACATTTTAGAGGGTTTAGTTATTGCAGTAAATAATATTGACGAAGTTATTGCAATCATCAAAAAGAGCACGGATAAAGTTAGTGCCTCAACAAGTTTGCAAGAACGTTTTGGTTTGACAGATCGTCAAGCGAATGCAATCCTTGAAATGAAATTGAGCCGACTTACTGGTCTGGAAGTTGAAAAACTTAAAGCAGAATGTGCCGAACTTGAAAAGACAATTGTTGAACTTAAAGCAATTTTGGCTGACCCTGCACGCATCAATCAAATTATCCGTGATGAATTGACAGAAATCAAAAATAAATATCCAACACCACGTAAGACAAAGATTATCATGGATTATAGTGATATTGATATTGGTGACTTGATTGAAAAACATGATGTTGTGTTGTCTCTTACAAGCCAAGGATATGTTAAACGTTTGCCTGTTAGTGAATATAAATCACAACATAGAGGCGGACGTGGTGTGAATGCACACAAAACAAAAGAAGAAGATTTTGTTACAGATATGTTTGTGCTTAATAGTCATGACAATGTAATGTTCTTCAGCAATAAAGGTAAAGTTTACGTGCTTAAAGCATATATGATTCCAGAAGCTGGAAGACAAAACAAAGGCAGAGCATTAATCAATTTGCTTCCGCTTGAAGCTGATGAAAAGATTAACACAATTTTGAAATTTGATTATGACGAAAACAAAAATTTAATCATTGCAACAAAGAAAGGTTTGATTAAAAAGACAAATGTAAGCGAATTTGCTCAAGTACGTAAGAATGGTAAAATTGCAATTAAATTGCTAGATGGCGATAGCTTGGTTAGTGCTAAACTTGTTGAACCAAAACAAGAACTTTTAATGGTTGCTGATAACGGCAAGGCTTTAAGGTTTAGCGAAGCTAGTGTTCGCAACATGGGGCGTACTGGTCATGGTGTAAGATCAATGAAAATCAGTGATGATGAAAACATTGTTGACATGATTGTCCTTGATCCATCTCTTGATGTTTTAACTGTTACTGAAAAAGGTTATGCAAAACGTAGCCGTCCTGATGATTACCGTTTGCAAGGCAGAAGGGGCAAGGGCATAAAGGCAGGTGTCTTTAATGAAAAAACAGGTAAGGTTGTAGCACTTAAAAATGTTTGTGCAGACAATGATATTTTGGCAATTTCTGGTGATGGTGTTATGATTAGAACAAATGCAGATTCAATCAATTTGGTAGGTAGGACAAGTATGGGTGTTCGACTTATGAAAGTAAGTGCTAATGATTCTGTTGTTAGTGTTGCCATTGTTGCTCGTGCAAACGATGAAGAAGATGCTGTTGATGAAACGCTCACTGAACAACCAGAATTTGAAGAAAATAACATCGAAGTTGAAAATCAAACAGATGAAGATTTGATTTAATCTCTTAACAAAACAAAAAACAGGATTACTCCTGTTTTTTTGTTGGCAAACTTTTTGCGTGGTGACAACTTAATAGATTGTTTTTTTGTAAAAATAATTTTAATCATATTAATATTCTGATTGTTATTGTTTTTCAGTTGGATATAAAAATTAAATAATATTTTATAAATAATAAATTAATATTAAAAATAATCAAAAATTTAATAAAATTACCTAAAATAAGCAATTTATTTGATTGTTTTTATAAATAATTGTATATTTTTATTTAATTTTTAATTACAAAAAGATTTGTTTAATTTTTAATTTTATGTATAATGTATTTAAATCTTGTTTTAGGAATAAATTAAAAATATGAAAAAGAGGTTCATGGCAGTTTTGATTTGTTTTATGTTGATAATTTCAACATTTTGTTTTTCGGCTTGCTCAACAATCAATGCGACTACCACAATCAATCAAGATGGCACAATTGATGAATATGTGTCAGTAAAGATTGATGATGAAAGTTTGATAAACCAAGGCTATACGACAAATCAGATTTTGTCACTTAAAAATGACATCCAATCAAAAGCAAATATTACCACTCAAAACATTATTGATAATTTTAATTTGCGTGTTCAAAATGACATTCTGTCAGCAACAACACTAGTGCAAACAGCAATGCTCACAAACTATTTGAATGGTATATCAGCCATTCAAAACACAACTTCTAGTGACGGAGTCTATGTTTTTGGTATTAGGTTTAAAAATGCAAACATTTATAGATATTATTACAATATTGGCACCCAACAAACCATTGTCTATCAATCAGAAAAGCATTTTTTATATACAAAATATTACTATTATGGTTTGACTTTATATGCTGATTATCAGTCTGTTTACAATCAATTTGTTTCAGTATTTCAACAAGACTATCCAGGTATTGTTGAGAACAATAAAGCGACATTAACTTTTAGTTATGAAACAGATGCGAGAAGGGAACATAGTGATGCAAATTATATTTACAGTAAAAATGGCAAATATTACCACGTTTGGGTGGTTGATCAAAACGAGATTGAAAAACCGATAATGATTTATTATAACATTGCAAATTCAGGGAATTGTATTTTACTATGTCTGTGTGTGACTATGGGGGTATGTGCCGTTTTGTGGTTGGTTGCATTTATAATTTCAAAAAACAAACATAAAAAAGCAATTAAACAAAATATAAAATAATTTGTTAAAATAATTAAAAAAATAATAAATATTTAATAAAAATCGTTATTTTAAATGAATTTATAATATTTTTGTGATATATAATTAAATTAATTTTTGCAAAATAGTTTAAAGTTGATTATAACAAAAAAAGCAGTAATTATAGATTACTGCTTTTTTATAAATCGAGTATAATAATCTCATTTTTATATAAATTTCATTTTTAGAATCTTAATCTACCAATCGTTACGTTTGCCATTGATTTTGATGTCATCATAAAATCTTAAATAGCTGTCTGCAAAATTGTTTGTGCTGACCTTGTCATGAGGAATCACTTTACCTTTTTGCTTGCTATACTTTGTTTTTGATTTTGGTAGTTTTTTTAATATTTTAACTTTTGCCATCTTGTTCTAGAACCTTATAAATTTTCTTTGTGTGTGGGTTTTAACACTGTTGATTTTTTTTCATTGTATGGACTTAAAACAATCTTATTGTTTTTAAGGCTTTGTTGCACATCGATAATTCTTTGATTGCTTGAACCTTTAAATCTTAATGTGATGTCCTTTTTTGCTTCAACAAATTCGCCGTCAACCAATATGTCTATATATGAAAGCAGTTCTTTTGTCCATGGGCAAAAAGCTCTGCTAGGCGAAGTAAGTTGCTCCCAAGTGTAACCAGAATAACACCATATCTTTTTGTTTGGATAAATTTGTCTTATCTGTTTTATAAAAGGCAACAGACCTTGTTGATTGGCGGGTTCCATAGGTTCGCCACCTAGCAAAGTTAAACCATTAACATAATCAGATTTTAAACTTTCAATGATTTTATTTTGAACATCTTTGTCAAAAGGCTTTCCGTAGTTAAAATCCCAAGTCTCCTTATTAAAACAATTTACACAATGATGAGTGCAACCACTCACAAATAGGGAAGTTCTAACACCTTCCCCATTTGCTATATCATTAAATTTAATATTAGAGTAGTTCATAATTTTTAGTTTAAATTTATTATAAAAACATTCAAATAATATAATATTTAATCAAATTTTTACTATTAAAATGGATTTTTTTAATATTTTTTATAAATGGAGCACACGATCACGGATTTCTTGTGTTCTTCCTTGATTCCAGAATTGACTACCAATGTATCCGCAAGTCCTTCTAGCAACATTCATTTTTGTTTGGTCACGGTTGCCACAGTTTGGGCAAACCCAAATCAATTTTCCGTCTTTATCTTCTTCAATTTGAATTTCGCCGTCATATCCGCAAACTTGACAGTAGTCTGATTTGGTATTGAGTTCAGCATACATAATGTTATCATAAATAAATTTCATAACTTGCAAAACTGCCTCAATGTTATTTTGCATGTTTGGAACTTCAACATAGCTTATAGCGCCGCCTGGGCTTAAAGCTTGGAATTCGCTTTCTAAAGCCAGTTTGCTAAACGCATCAATTGGTTCGGTTACATGAACGTGATAACTATTTGTAATGTAATTTTTATCAGTAACACCAGGGATAATGCCAAACCTACGTTGTAAGCATTTTGCAAATTTGTATGTTGTGCTTTCAAGTGGTGTGCCATAAAGAGAGTAATCAATGTTTTCAGCTTCTTTCCATTTTTTTGTATATTCGTTAAGCTTGCGCATAATTTGAAGCCCCATCTCTTTTCCTTCTGGTTCAGTCAACTTTTTACCGGTCAAATAGTAAACAGTTTCCCAAAGGCCAGCATAACCAAGAGATATGGTTGAATAACCACCATGCAAATATTTGTCAATTTTTTCGCCTGGTTTAAGCCTTGTCAATGCGCCGTGTTGCCACAAAATAGGTGCAGCATCACTTAAAGTGCCAGTTAATCTTTCATGCCTGCATTGCAATGCTCGGTGACATAGTTCCAAACGTTCATCAAAGATTTTCCAAAATTCTTTCATATCCTTATGGCTAGATATTGCAACGTCAATTAAATTGATTGTTACAACACCTTGATTGAATCTGCCATAATATTTTGGTTTGCCATTTTCGTCAATATATGGGGTTAAGAAACTTCTGCAACCCATGCATGTGTAGCAATGTCCTTGCCCTTTTTTGTCAACTTTAAGTTCAAGCATTTTCTTTTCACTGATATAGTCAGGAACAAGTCTGCGGGCTGTACATTTTGCAGCCAATTCAGTCAAGTAATAATATTTGCTTTCTGGATAGATGTTGTTTTCTTCCAAAACATAGATAAGTTTTGGGAACGCAGGGGTAACCCAAACACCTTTTTCGTTTTTAACACCTTGATAACGTTGCTCAAGAACCTCTTCAATAATCATTGCAAGGTCTTCACGTTCACGCTCGTTTCTTGCTTCTCCAAGATACATAAAAACAGTGATAAATGGTGCTTGTCCATTTGTTGTCATAAGAGTGATAACTTGGTATTGCAAAATCTGTACACCACGATTGATTTCTTGACGTACACGTTTTTCAGTGATTTTATGCAGAAGGGCATCATCAACATTTCCATTGCATGCTTCTTTGAGTTCGGCCTCAACTTCTTTGCGTATCTTTTGACGAGAGACTTCAACAAAAGGTGCAAGGTGGGTAAGGCTTATGCTTTGACCGCCATATTGGCTTGATGCCACTTGTGCAACAATTTGTGTTGCTATGTTACATGCGGTTGAAAATGAATGTGGACGTTCTATTTTTGTGTTTGAAATAACAGTTCCGTTTTGTAGCATGTCTTCAAGGTTTACAAGGTCACAGTTGTGCATACGTTGGGCAAAATAATCTGCATCATGGAAGTGAATTAAACCTTCTTCATGTGCTTTCCATATATCTTCAGGGAGCAAAAATCTTTTTGTTAAATCTTTGGACATTTCGCCAGCCATATAGTCACGTTGAACACTGTTTACAGTTGGGTTTTTGTTGCTGTTTTCTTGTTTAACTTCTTCATTTTGGCAATCTATCAAGGCAAAAACCTTATCATCGGTGGTATTTTTTTGTCTCGCCAACTGACGATCATAACGATAAGTGATATAATGTTTGGCAACATCAAATTTGCTTTCACCCATGATGGCAAATTCAACCATGTCTTGAATTTCTTCTACACCTACGGCTCTTCCCAAACTTTCACATTCTTTTGTTACGTTTGTAACGATTTTGTCAATTTGGGCATCTGACAGTCTTTTATTAGGATCGTCCATTGAACTATTTGCTTTGCCAACTGCAATACGAATTTTGTTTGCATCAAAAACAACTTCTTGGCTGTTACGCTTAATTACTTTCATAATTTTCTCCCTTTTGTTTGTGTGTATAATTTTTGTGTTTAAATGATTAGTTTGTGATTTGCTTTAAAAAATCAACTTGATAATCATGTATTATGTTGAAATTTACTGCAGATATATTTCAACATAAAAAGCCAAATTCCTTGACTTTACGACCTCATTATACTACACTAAAAGTGTAAAAAGTGTTGTTTTAACAACAAAAAACGTAATTTTTGATAGTTTTAAAAACTAACTTGTGTTGTAAAATGGCAATACACCAAATATATAGGGATTGCCAAAATTAATGTTTGCTGTAAAAATTTTGTTGTATATAAAAAGTTGAATTATTTTTTAGTGGAGATGTGGAAATGGAACATTATAAAGATCTAGCACAAACAAAAATATTTTCGTTTTCAAGCGAATTTGAATGTCAAGCGATGATGTTTTGTTTTAAAACTCGATTTGTGAATTTTGAAAAACACCAAACAATTGTAAAACAGGGCGACATAATGGATAATGTTGTTTTGATTGTTAAAGGTGGTGCAAAACTTGAAAATCTTGATAGCCTTGGCAACATTAACATTTTGATGCAACTCAAGGCTGGTGATGCTTATGGTTTGGAAATAGCTTATGCTGGGGCTCAAACATATAAAGACAGTTTGATTGCAACTGAAAAAACTCTTGTGTTGTTTATGAATAGATATAGGTTGTTAAACCAATGCGACAATAGATGTAAAAGACATGAAATAGTGATAAAAAAAATCAACCAAATGATTGCTGACAACAATATAGAATTGCAAAACAAATTGATGCACATTTCAAAGAAAACTATTAGGGAAAGACTGATGTCATATTTTTTGACGCAAACTGAAAAATTAAATAATACATATTTTGAAATACCATATAATGTAACTGAACTTGCTAATTATTTGTCCGTTGATAGAAGTGCTCTTTCAAATGAACTTGGGAAAATGAAAAAAGAGGGCATTATTGATTATGATAAAAGGCAATTTAGATTGATAAAGAAAAAGAACTTTTAACAAGAGTTCTTTTTTTGTGATAAGTCACAATTCGTGTTTTATATTACTGATTAAATAGATTTATTTATATATATGTAAAAATTAAATTGTATTGTTTTATTTTTTTTGAAGGACAATACAGGTTTCAACACTTACAGTATTTGGGAACATGTCAAAAGGTTGAATTGAAACTATGTTGTAATTTTCTATAATTTCTCTCAAATCTTTGGCAAGAGCAATAGGATTACATGAAATATAAACAATCTTGTTTATGCCGTCAATTGCTTTCATCACTTGTTTGCCACAGCCTTTTTTGCTTGGATCTAATACCATTGTTGAAACTGATTCAAATTTGTTTTTATTTATTAAAATTTGATAATTTTTGAAAAAATCGCCACAAATATTGGTTAAATTGCTGATTTTATTATATTTTTTTAAATTTTCTGCATCTTTATGTGCTGATTTGTTTATTTCAATGCCATAAACATGCTTTGCCTTTTTTGCAAGCATTGCTGATAAAAATCCTGCACCGCTATAACCATTTACAACAATTTCATCTGTTGATATTTGTTCCAAAACATAGTTGTACAACTTGTTTTGAATGTCTAAATTTGTTTGATAAAAACTATTAATATCAAGCGTAAGATTTAAATTATCCGTTAAATTAATATTCTTTAAGCCACCAATGTGAACAATGTGATCTGTTAAAACAACAGAATCGTTGCGGGAATTAATAACTAAAAACAGACCAAACAAATTGTTTAAGTGTTGTTGTAAATAGTTGTACAAAATAGATAAATCTTCCTTTTGTTTGCAAACGATTGCGATTAATGTTTGATTGTTTAAATGTCTCACAACAATGTTTTTTATTGTTTTGATTGGTTTGATTTTTAAATATTGTCTTATTAAATTTATAACGATGTTGATTTGATTGTCGGCCAACAAACATTTGGTTGCATCTATCAATTGGTTGCTTGATTTTTGTTTAAAACCAACAACTGATTTGTCACATGAAAAACTGATTTTGTTGCGATAATTGTATTGATTTTTACAGCCAATTGTGTTGTTGACAGGGTATGAAATATTTGCCACTTTTTGCAAAGTGTTTTTAACCAGATTTGTTTTAAAATTTAGTTGCCAATCATAGTCAATATGTTGCAAATCACAGCCACCGCAAACATCAAAATATGGGCAGGGCGGACTAACACGATGAACAGATTTTTGTATCAATTTATTTGGTTTAGCATAGCAATAATTTTTGCAATCTTTTACTATTGAGCAATCTACAATTTCATCTTGAATTGTTCCTGGCACAAAAACAATTTTGCCATCAATTTCTCCAACACCTTCACCGTTCATGCCAAGATTTTTTATTTTTATTTCCATGATTATATACTAGCATACTTTTTTAGTATTAACAATAAAAAACAAAATATCGGACATAGTTTTAATGGTTGAATTTTTATAAAAACCTAAAAACATTATCTATTTTTATAGTTTTTTTAATCAAAAAATATACAAATTTGATAAATCTGTCTATAATGTTTTGAAAAAATTATTTAATTGATTATAATAATTGTCGTTTCTATAAAGGAGAAATTATGGCAAAAGTCGGCTTAATGGTAGATGACTCTGGTGCATTTACTGACGAAGATTTAAAAAAAGCAAAAGTTAGCAAACTGATACACACTCCATACATTATTAATGGTGAAATATATGAAGAAGGCGAAAATATGTCTAGGAGTGATTTTTTTGCGTTCTTACGTAATAAAAACACTCAATTAAGCACTTCTCAACCGAATATTGAAACAATCAAAGATGGCTGGAGAGAGATGTTGAAGGAGTTTGAACAAGTTGTTTACGTGTGTTTGTCAAGTGGATTGAGCGAAGGCTGTAACACAGCATTAAATGCAAGCCATTTAGAAGAGTTTGAGGGTAAGGTATTTGTTGTCAATTCTCAAAGAATTTCATACATGAACAAAATTACAATGTTTGAGGCTAGCATATTGATTGAGCAAGGCAAAACAGGCAAAGAAATTAAAGAATATTTGGAACAACATCGTGCCGAAGCAGGTGCATATATTGCGGTTGATACATTAAAATATTTAAAGAAGGGCGGAAGGATAACACCAGCAGTGGCAATGATTGGTTCGATACTTAATATAAAACCAATTTTGCAGGTTCATGGTGGCAAACTTGATGCTTATGGCAAAGTGCTTTCAATGAGGCAGGCAAAAGCAAAAATCATTCAAGCTACACGCAAAGAAGTTGAGGATAGATATCCTGAAGAATTAAAACAAGGACTTGTCACCATTTCAATTGCACACACTTTCGAAGATTTGAATGATAAGGACTTGTTGAATTATAAAGATGAAGTTGTTAAAGCATGCAATGATATGAAATTTTATACAACTGACTCTCTACCATTGTTTGTGGCATGTCACACAGGGCCTAATGCATTGGCTGTTGGGTATGCAATAGATAGGCTTGGTGTTAGAGAAAAATTTGGTTTGAAAGATTAATAAATATTAAATCAAAATTAAAAAAAATAAAAAACAACAAAAAAAAGGCACATTTTGTGCCTTTTTTATTGAAAAAAATTGTTTTTTATAGAATTTTTATCGATATTAAGTAAAAAGCAATTTTTAAATTATTATAAAACAGCAAATGAAAAATGCTATTTATTTTTGAAATTTTTGCTTTGAATATGTGTGGTTCATCACAGACAATATGGTTTTAAAACTATCATCTTCAGCAGATTTATTGTTGTGCGTTTGGTTGCATTTTGAACAGAGATATTTGATTTTGTAGCCCTTTTTATTGTCTATTTGAATATCGATGGGGAACATCAAACCTTGGCAAGGATTGGCTCTGTCACCTGGGTTAATGTCTACATGTAGAGATGTTAAACAAAATGGACAATGGTCACGAGAAGTGTAACCCAAAGCAGGCACTTGTTTGCCACAGTGTAAACATATAAACGAATTATCATTTTTTGTAAAAGTTTTCATGCTTTTAGTTTAATATAAATAAAATAGGTTGTCAACATGGTTTGTGTTTTATTTATTTTACAAACCGCATGATTTGTGTTAAAATAAAAGTACTAGGAATAAGTTTTACGTTATTTCAATGGAGGATATATGAAAAAGACACCTTTTATTGTAAAATTGTTGTTGTGGCTTGTTGGTACAATTTTGGTGATTGCTTTGGCAGTTTCTGCGGTTTGCATTTACGTAAACAAGAAGTATGGTATCAATCTGTTTGAAACATATAATCAAGTTAAATTGCTTTCAAAACCTGTTGATGAGGCAACGTTCTGTGACAATAAATTTACAGATGCCGACATGGCAACTGCTCAAACAACAGTTAATGCTTCAGTGGCGGGTTTGATTAGTTATAGCGAAACTGACGGATACAAAATTTCAACAACAGGTTTGGGCGAAGATTCTATGATGTCTGCAGATTTAAAAATCACAGATAAGCAAATGGGGGCTATTGCAAAAACAATAATTAATTCAGCCGAAGGTGGCATGACAATGAACTTCAATGGCGAAACAGTCCAAGTTGAATTGTTGCAAATCAAATTTGAAAATGTTGATAATTTAACTGGTAATGCTGATGTGAATATTATTGTAAAAATGGATATTTCATCGTTGCAAGAAAAATTCAATTCTTTCCCATTAAACATGTTTAAAAAATATATTCCAAAAACACTTTACATTTCATCCACAACAACCATTGAAAAGGGTGAAGGAAATTTTGCCTACACTGTTAAAAGCAAATGCTTAAAGATTAACAATTTAACTAAAGAGCAAACATCAAGCTTGATCAAAACATTAAATTTAGTTGCAAAAACAGGTACAGATGAAGAATTAAATTTGATGGCTGGTGAACCATTTGCAAACTTGTTGATTGGTAACAGTACAAATACTGGTTTTGCATATTCACTTAAAGATTTGGGTGCAAAAGATTATAGTTTTGAAACCATTGGCGAAACAAATTATTTTGTAATAAAGAAATAACGCAAATATTAATAAAAAAAGAGTAGATATAAAGTATTTTAAATTAAAACTACACTAGATATTGTATAAAAGGAAAAATTATGATAAACAAAAAAGTTGGCACTTGCTTTGCATTTGCATTGTTATTGACTATAGGCTTCCCATGCGGAGTTGTCTTGATAATATTGTGTCACAGCATACCGTTATTATTGACATTGGGCATAATTTTAACAGTTTTAGGATTCTATGGCGCACCTATGTTGTGGGTCAAATTTGGTGAATATAAGTCAAAACAAAAGATTTGTAATCAAATAGTTTTGGACAATTTGCAAGAGGTTGAATACCTTGCAAAATTGAATAGTGTTGACAATCAAGTTATGCTTGAAAAATTGCGTGATTTGATAACAAACAGATATTTGGTTGGGTATGAAATTGTTGACGACAAGTATATTGTAAAACAAACCGAAAAGGCCATAACCAAAAATGAAGCATTGACTTTGGCTGGCAAAACAGCAATTGTCCCATGCAAGGGCTGTGGTGCGCCTGTTGAAATGGTTGAAGGCGAAAAGGTGTTTTGTCCATATTGTGGCAGACCAATTAACAAATAAATTTATTTACACAAATTGCCCAAATCGCATAATTTGTAATATGGTGAGATAGTGTTAAAACAATCTAACCACACATAGGAGAATTATGTTTAAATTGATGTTGGGTTTTTTGTTGCCATTTTTTGGCACGGTGTTAGGCTCGGCTGTTGTGTTTTTTATAAAGGACAAATTAAATCCAAAATTTGAACAGGCATTGTTGGGGTTGGCTGGGGGAATGATGATGGCAGCATCAATTTGGTCGCTGATTATCCCAGCATTGGAGCAAGAACAAAATTTAAAAAATATACCATGGTTGCCTGCAACAATTGGTTTTGTTTTTGGTGTGATGTTCCTTTTGATGGTGGAATTATGCTCAAACAAGTTTGATAACAAGCTGAAAGGCAAAAAAACTGGAAACATGTTGCTTGCAATCACAATTCACAACATACCAGAAGGAATGGCTGTTGGTGTGGCACTTGCGGGAGCATATTACGGCAATGAAATTTTAACATTGGCAAGTGCTGTATCGTTAGCTGTGGGCATTGCAATTCAAAATTTCCCAGACGGGGCAATTGTTTCATTGCCTCTTTTTGCAGATGGTAAAAGCAAAAGCAAGTCTTTCTGGATTGGTGTTATGTCAGGAGTGTTGGAATTGGCTTGCGCTGTGATAGCCTTCTTTTTAACTGAATTGTTGACACCGGTATTGCCATATATTTTGTCATTCGCTGGCGGAGCAACGATTTTTGTTGTGGTTAAAGATTTGATACCATCATCTCAATCTGGACAATATACAAATTGGGCAACAATTTCTTTTGCTGTGGGATTTTTGCTGATGATGTTGCTTGATGTTTGTATAGTATAATTCAAAAGACATTACGTTAAATGATGTCATTAAATGATTTTATATTTAGAAGCAATGTGATATAATAAGCACATGAAAACAACAAATACAAATGTTGAAAAGATTACACTTAAAGCAAATAAGGGGTTAAAAGATATAATTATCATGGCTCTTATTTTTAACCTGGTATTTATTATCTGTGTGGTGTTATGCTGTGTGTTTGGATTTCACGCACCTTATTTTGCTTTGTTTATCACTGCACTTATGTTTGCTTACCACATTGACGTAAGATTGATAATTGGATTTTTCATTTCAAAATTTGTTAAACCTAAAATCAATGTTGATAAAAAATGTTTTGTTGTAACGGAAAATGAATATCATAGGCTTGAAAAATTTGGAGTGAAAAAATGGAAGGATAAATTTTTAACAGTGTTTAAACATCAATTTGTTATTCAAGATATGAAAAATAAGCAGGATATTGAATATGTTTTGCGTAACAATATAAGTGCGGAGATAATTCATTGGGTTTGCTTTTTTGTGGGGCTGTTGGCAATACTGTTAGGTTGTTTGATTTCAATCAGTGAGTGGTATATATATGTTATAACAGCGATTTTGGCTTCATTGTTGGCTGATGTGCCACCGATATTAATTCAAAGATACAATAGATATCGTGTTCTTAAAATATCAAAAAGATTACAAGATTAAAAATAAAAGAGATCGGTTGATCTCTTTTTCTTTTTATGAAGCGCTCAAGTTATGAGTTGTACAAAAACCTATTTGACAATGTGGGACCCAATTGGCTTGACAAAGTTTTTGCCTTATCATAGTATAGAAAGACAATAATTAAAAGGAAATATATGAAAATAAGTATTATAGGTTCTGGACGTTGGGCTTCAACAATGGCATGGCTTTGTGTGGAAAACAAGCATAATGTTCTTGTTTGGGAAAAATTATTTGAAGGCAAACAAGAAAGTGTATTCTATCAAACAAAGACAAACAATTATGTAGATTTGTCTAAAAGCAATATAAAAATGACTCATGATTTGTCAAAGGCACTTGCATTTGGAGATTATGTTATCATATCAATTTTAAGCCAATGCGTTGATGAAATGATGCAAGAAATCAAACAAATTGCAGGATATGAAAATAAGAAATATATTTTAGCAATGAAAGGCATTGAACAAGCAACAGGCAGGACTTTGAGCGAGATTTTGCGTGATAATGGAGTGAACAAAGAAAATATTTGTGTATTGGCAGGGCCAGGGCATCCTCAATCAATTGTTGTTGGTGAAAAAACACACATGGTGGTGGCGGGATATGAAACAGAAATGGCAAAAGATGTTGCCAAACTTTTGAGCAACAAAAATTTTAAATTATTTGCCTATCATGATGTTAAAGGTGTTGAAATTTGCGCAGCCGCAAAAAACGTTTATGGTGGTTTGGGCGGAATGTGTGTTGGGTCTCACAATGACACTTTGCGTGGTTCACTTATGTGTGCAAGTTTGGCAGAAATGGAAAAATATCTTGAAGCCATGCAATGTGTGCCAAAAACTGCCCGACGCCTACCTTTGTTAGGGGATTATGATGCTACTATGTATGACCTAAACAGCCACAATCTCACTTATGGGATAGAAGTTGTAAGGCAAAATACAAAAGACCCAACTTTGCCTTTTGTTTCAGTTGAAGGCAAACAAGCGGTTACAGGACTTATTAAACGTATGATAAATTACAACAATCAAGTCAGTGACGTTATGCAATTAAGGGCTTATTTAATGGAAACTTATCAAAAAATTGTAGATGGAAAAATCCAACCAAGCAAGGCAGTGGAACATATTGAAAAAGCCATAACAAATGTTTATTCTAACGATGAAAATTAAAATAAAAAAGGCGCAATAGGTGCGTCTTTTTTTTGTTTTACATAAGGGTAAGCATCATAAAATCTAAATTAAAAGTGATTTTGCCGTTATTTTTAGCAAAACAATGTTTACATAGTAAATATATCATGCTGTTGCAAATTGTCAATATCATAACTGGTTACAAGCAAACACTTTTCAGTGTCATTCAAATCTATCTTTTTAACAATGGCTTGCGTTTCAGTGATTTCAATAATCAATTTAAATATGGGTTTACAACCAAATTTAGAGTCATAGTTTGTTGCGCTGAACACTAAATTGCCATCGTTGTTGTAAAATTCAAAAGTTTTCAGTGGATTTTCTGTTCTGCTCAAATTTTCAATTAAAACACCTTTTGGCAATAAATGAACAACGCAATGATCCACATATCTTACAAAATTTACTTGTCCATCTTTGATGTGGTACAGGCAGTCTTCGTAAGTGCCTTCACGTACATCATGTTCTTGTTCTATTTTAAAATAAGGGTTAGATTTAATTTCGTTAAGATAAAGTTCGTACGAAGTTTTATTTTCAATTGACATATATTTATCCTTTCATTTGTGATTTTTAAATGTTTTTGTTTAAATTATAAATTAAAGGTGTCTTCGCTTGCGTTTAATGCATGAGTTGAAATATATTCTGAAATATCGTTCACAATATCTTCGCTGTCAAGGGTATAAGGGTTATGGTTTGTTGTGGCTTGTAAAAAGTTGGCAATTTCACGTTGTGCTTCGTTTACCTTGCCTGACATATGAATGCCGTTTTCTTGTATATCGTAAGGTTTGTCAAGGGCTTTAAAGCTTTCAAATCTCATAGTGCCAGGTTCTGGGTTGGCGGTTGAACCACAAAGGGCTTTTGCACCTGCAACACCCTTTGGACATTGGATAACAATTCCGTAAACTGGGCCTCTTGTCCAATATTCAACCAAATCTTCAAAAAATTTAAATTTGCCAGTTGGGTCTTCCATATACTTGTCATAAATTTCTTTGTAGTGAACTTTCACATTGTCTGGGGTATATACAACTGGTGCATGCAAAAGAACTTTGCAGTTTGCCCGATTTGCTATGTCAACAACCACTTTGGTAGTGGTAAGGTTTACCATATTGGTTTTTAAGCAGATGAATGCAAGTTGGTCTTCAGGTTTAAAGTTCTCATAGTTTTCAGTATTGATAAATTCCCTAACTTGGGCTAAATCTTTTGATGTGTTCATAATTTCTCCTTAATCTTTCCTACATTATACCCTAAATTTGCAATTTGTCAATAAAATAAGTGCTGGCATTTGTTAAGGATTTGCATTAAAAATATTAATATTTTTATATTGATTTTATGCTTTTGATGGACAAAAACGTATTTTTGCTTAAAATTTAAAAAATGTTGCAAAAGGGACAATAAACCGTTGACAACCTATTGTGGTTGTGCTAGTATAACTATGCAATTTATGTAACAAAACGCAAAATTTTGTTGTAAATTGGATAATTTAGGAGAATAAAGTGGCTCGCAAAGCAAGGGAAAAGAGCGAACTGGGAATATATATGGTCTATCTTAAGAGTGTTGAAGGGGTAACATTCAACGATTTTGATAAAACCACATTTTTAAACATACTTGTTCAAAATGAAGCATTTTTGTTGAGCTACACCCTGCTCAACAACTCTTTTGTGTTTGTGGTCAGGGAAGATAATGATTCACTTGAAAACCTGATAAGAAAGGTTACAATCAAGTTTGTCAAAACCTACAACAAATTTCATGAACATAAGGGAAAAGTGTTTACAGGCAGATATGCAAGTTACCCAGCAAACACAATGACAGATGTCTGGCAGTTGATTGCAAATGTTCATTCAGTTGCAAAGGTTAATGTCAACTCTCGCTCTTCAAACGAACACTATTTCGATGATGATTATGTAAAATCAGGATACCCTTTAAATTTTTTTAAAACAAAACAAGAATTTATTGAAACATGCAATGCATTGCAATCTCAAGACCAAAAAATCAAGATGACTGACCAAGAGATGTCAGATTATATATACAACACTTTTAAAATCAAGCCGGAAAATCTTGCAAGTATGCCAAAAGGATTTATTGAGCAAGTTATGTCTCAAATATTTATGGCAACCAAAGCAAGTGTAAGGCAAATTGCAAGGATATCAACTTTGCCATTGAGAATGCTTTGGGATTTGGCAAAAAAATTAAAGCCAAGCAAAAAAAATAAAGACCAAAAGGTGAAAAATGAAAAAGAAACTCACTAAACAGGAAAAAGAAGAACAAAAAGCACAGCAGAAATTGCTTTTGCAACAGCAAAAACAGAAAAGGCAAGAATATAAACAAGCTATAAAACAAGCAAAGACAAAACAAGAGAAAAAACAAATTCAAAAAGAAGCAAAAAAAATCTTGCCAAGAATGTTTAGCCGAAGGACAGTTGTAAATCTTGGCATAATTGCAATGGTTGGCATCATCAGTGGTGTGGCTGTTGGAGTTTATTTTGGACCAAAAACACTTGACCCTAATAGATATAATTTTGAAGTTTCAGCCCTGCGTGATGATGCTGACGAGATTAGAACAGAAAGCGCTGGCAAAACACCAATACAGTTGGGCGCAACAAAATCATGCGTGTTGGCATTTGAAACCACATTCAATTGCAATCGTGTGAAAGTTGAGGGTAAAGGCAGTGTTAGGGCAATGGGGGTAACTCAGTCAATTAATGCTTGCACAATCCGTATGAATGATAGGCTTTATTATGAAAATATCAGTGTTAGCCGTTATGTTAAAGCTTTAAATCGTTATTATGTTGATGGACAAAACATTGCTCATTATGGTGGAAGAATAAATGGAAACACTGTGACATGGAGTACTCGTGCTGATAATACAAGTGACAACTCAATCAAAACAATGGAACAATATAAAGCTAGATTTGGCAGTACTATGAATGAGTATATGACTTATATAGTTTCATCAAAAACAGTTGTTTCAGCCTCAAATGTAACAAAAAACACTGAAGGGCATTATGAGTTCAACTTGACTTTAGACAGAAGCAAGGCTGTTGTTAACTACGTCAAAACAATGAAGGCAACAGGTGGACTTAAAGATTTCCCAGACTTTACATCTGAACCACAAATCTACATGGTTATTGATGAAAATTATAGGATTATCAAATTTACAAGTTATGAAAAATACACAGTAACAGCAATGGGTATCAGTGCAAAATCAGACGCAACACTTACAAACTTGTTCAGTTATGATCAAGATTTTGAAATCCCATTAATAACAGATAAATCTAAAATTTAACCTACAAAGCATTTTTTATAAAACATATCAGTTTGGTATGTTTTAAGGAGAAAAAAGTGAAACTAAAAAAAATTGTGCTTTACGCATTAACCTACATATTAGTCACGTTCGCGGCTGCCTTTGGCACTATCACCATGAACCGCTTTTTGCAACATTCTAACAATGCTGGCAATGTATCCAATTCAAATCAACAACAAAATGGCGAAAAACAATCAACTGACGGTGAAAAACTGCTGAACAGTTTGGTTACAATGGGTGGCACAAGTGTGAACTTGGACTTTTACATTTATGATAACCAAATTTCCACAAAAGCAACAAGCACAGAATCAGTTTCAACTTTAACACCAAAGGCAAAAGTGAATTTTGTTGGCGAACTTGAAATTCCAGACCTAGAAAATATAAAACTTCGTGGCGATGTGTCAGTGAAAATGCAAGACACATCGATAGATATAAATATTGCTTACCTTGACAATGTGCTATATATATCAAATCAAACAATGAGCATCAAACTTGAAAGTGCAAGCATATCAAAAATCGTTGGACTTTTGCCTGCCCTTGGGTTAAATATCAATTTGGGAGATAGTTTTGCCGAACTTGACACATCAGCAATTTTGAACAATTTTCAAAACATGAAAGCAGAAGTTTTAGAATCGGGCGATTTGGTTTTGCCTTTAAAACTTACTGATTCAATCGCTTTAGATATAATTACAGATGCAAATTATTTTATCAAAACTGTTCAAGCAAACAGAATTGAAATTAAAGATATGGTTGCTTCTGTTACAGCAAATTTAACAAAAGATGAAACAATAGCAATCGAAAATCCAGAACAAGAAAAAGAATATGTTGATGTAACAAAAACGTTAAATATTGTTGACAGTGTTAAAGAAATTTTAACCAACAAAAAGTTACATTTAAACATGAATGCAAATTTGGTTGGGCAAACCAGTATTGGCATGAATGGTGCAATTGATGTTGACTATAACAGCGAAACAAACATTTTTGCAAGTTTTGACATTAACCTTGACGGAACAATGCAAAAGGTTACAGTAGGGTATATTGATAACGACTTGTTTATAAGCATCAATGATTTGAAATTTATGGTTGATAAGTCAAGTTTACAAAGCACAATAGATGTGATTTTTAGCTATTTTGACATTGAACAAGCAGAACAAAATATGCTTGTGGCCATTGCAAAGATTGTTCCTGGTTTTGAACTTTCAAAGATTTTAGATGGAGATTTTTCAAATATCAACATCAACAACTTGCTTGAATTTGCCAAAGGTGAAGATAATGTGATTTCAATAACTGTATTTGGCAGTGCTTTGGGCATTTCAACAGACATCAATTTAACAATCAGCCTTGACGAAAATGACCAATTCAGCAGTTTGACAGTTGGAAACATCAAAATTCTTGATTTTATGTTCAATGCAAAAATGAGTTATAGCAATCAGGTTAATCTTCCAGTTTTGCAAAAAGCGGACTATGTAAATTTGCAAGATTTGTCAGGACTTACTAATGCAATTTTGAATACAGCAAAACAAATTTCAACAAACAAGGCAGTTAATGTTGACCTTTCTGCAGTGGTTGATTTAAACAATAAACCAGTTACAGCAAATGGAAGTTTAACAATCGACTTTGAAAATAAAGATCAAGTTAAAACATATTTAACACTCAATGCCACTGTTTTCAATAAAACGATAAATTTAAAAATTGCAGTTATCAACAAAGAATTGTACATTTTTGTGGACAACTTAAAATTTAAAACAAGTTTTGATGGTATTGCAAATATTTTAAGTTCAATCAGTCCAGTTTTAAAAGACCAAACAACTATTGAGTTAATTTTAACGGCGGTTGATATGCTTAAAAACAGCAGTGCAGTTGCTAACTTTGCGTTGGGCAATATCAGCAAACTTCCACAAAATTTGATAAAAGCAATTTCTTCAACTGAAGGCGAATTTGGCATCAAATTGAATAAAGATGCCTTAAATATTGAAAAAGATATTGATTTAAAAATCAATTATGACCAAGATATAACAAATATTATCATTGCCAACATCAAACAAGAAAATGTTTCAGCATCGATTGAGTTGAATGTTACCGACACAAAATTTGAAATAGATTATACAAATCAAAGTTTTATGTCTCTTGAAAATGTTGAGGAGTTGATTTCAGCAGTTTTGGCAACAAAAGACAAAATTCTGGTTCAAAAATTGTTTGCAACATCTATAAATGCAACATTGGTTAAAGACAATACAACCGTTAAATTTTCAGGTAATTTAGCTATCAACAACGGCATATTGTATGCTAACTTGAATGTAAAAATTAATGATAAAAATTTGCCGGTAGAGATGTATGTTGCAAATGCTACTCTATATTTAAATGTTGACGGATTGAAAATTAAACTTCCAACAAGCAAATTGAAGGATTTGTCAGGTTTGTTGGGGAATGTTGACATTAACAAGATTTTAACAGATATCATGCCAAGTTTTAATTTTGCACAAATCAAAGACTATGATTGGTCAAGTATAAACCTTGACATTATCAAAGCAATTGAAATCACAAGCAACCAAGCAAGTGTAACATTAAACAAAAGCATTGTTTCTTCAGCTGAAGATGTTAATGTAACCATAACTTTCGGCACGGATATAAGCTCAATTGCTTTAACAGGTGTTAACTTCAAAGGCTATCAATTAAATGCAACAATTAACACTATTGACGTTTTAGGTATCCCAGAAATATCAGCAGACTATGCGGACTTATCAAATATTGCAGAATTTGCTCAAGCAACCAAAACAACCATTGAAGGGTTGTTAAACAAAAAACAAGTTGCTTTAAATGTAAATGCAAATCTTAAACTGGGCAGTAAAAATTGTTCAGTTTTGGGCAAAGTGTTTGTTAATTATGCAAATATTCAATCTATATCAAACCTTTCAGATATTGAAATATATGCACAAGTTAAATTAATTTTAGGCACAAGTTATGACCTTACTTTAAGGATAAAAAATGGATATGCTTATGTTGATTATCAAAACTTAAAACTTAAAATTGAATTGTCAAGTGCCAAAAAGCTGATTGAAACAATCTCAAACATGTTGCCAGCAAATGATTTTGATATCAACAGTTTGATTGCAAATTCAGTGCTTGAAGATTTATTAAATAAAGATTTCAGCACAGTTTCATTAAATTTAATCAAGTCTATCAGTCTAAATCAATCAACAGCAAAGCTTGTTGTTGCAAAAGAATTGTTGTCAACCGAGCAAGATATTGAATTAATAGTTACTTACCAAAACAAAATCAACGCAATTCAACTTACAGGCATAAGTTTAAAAGACATTGCGCTAAATGGCTCTTTTGCAATTGATTATGATTTTGAGCCAGAGCAATTTGAAACAGAAGATTATCAAAACATAACCGGCATTGAGAACTTTGTGACAAGCGCAAAATCAACAATTGACAATATTTTGTCAACAAAAGAAGTTGCATTGTCGTTGTCAAACACATCAATAAAACTTGATGACACAAAACTCAACGTTTCAGGCACTATTTATATTAACTTTAAAAACGCAATCAAACAAGTTGACGGCAAAAATCAATTTGACATTAAGGGTTTAAAACTTTATGCAAATATAAGGGCAATTGACCAAACAAATTACACACACAAAGTTGAGTTGCATTTTGCAGGCGACACAATCTATCTAACTTACAATAATTTAAATTTGAGTTTGGATTCAACAAATCTAGAATCTATAATTGTATTGATTGACCAATTTAAATTTATCAGCAAAAACTTAAAAACTCAAGACATTACAAACGTAAAAATGCGAGAATTGGTTGACAAGGCAAAACAACAAGCCGAACAACAAACAAAGGGAATTGACCTTGTTTCAACAATCAAATCGATATTGCCAGGCATTGACATTGATGCAATTTTGAACAAAGATTTCAGCAAACTTGATTTGAGCATTTTGTCTCATTTAAGCATAAACGAAAACACTTTGCGTATCCTGCTTGCAAAACAATTGTTTGATTCATCAACAGATGCTGAAATAAACATTAACTTTGGCGAAACAATCACAGGCGCTCGCTTTGATGGATTGGAAGTTAAAGGCATTTCAGTTTGCGGAGATGTGGCATTGCTTTCAAGTTTTGAAATGCCAACAATTGATGACACTTCAATATATATCAGCCTTGATAAATTAGAGTCAGCAGTAAACAGTGCACTTAACACAGCAATAGAAGTTGTTGACAATAAACACATTTCATTTGGCTTAGAGACAGAATTTACATATACAACAATCAAAACAGATACAAATGAAAATCCAGTTCAAAGCACAGAAACTGTTATCACATTATTGCCATCAAGCCATGCAAAATTTGATTGGCACAATGCTTATACAATGGTTGACGGCAAAAACAATTTTGACTTCACAAAAATGAGTGCTTTTGTTAAACTTGAAGTTAAAACTACAACAAACAAATATCAATATACAAATGGGGTAAAAAACACAACAGCTAGCAGTTCAGTTACAAACAACCACATAATTGAAGTTACATATATTGGCAACATTGTTTACATTCGCTATAACAACATGTACGCAAAGATTGGTGGCGGAAACATCAAGCAGATTGTGACAACTTTGTGTGAGATTGCTGGTATTGAAGCAGATTCTAGCATGATTGACAACATTAAAAACATGTTGGGCAACAAATTGGATATGTCCATGTTTGCTAATTTAAAAGTTGAAATGATTAAATCTATTGATTTGACTGATTCACACTTTGGTATTATTGCTGACTTGTCAAGTTTAAATCTTGGCATTGATGCGTTTAATGAATTAAAGCTTGATGTTGATTACACAGCAGAAAGTTTGCAAACTATTGTAATAAAAGATTTAAGTTTCAAAAATATCCATGCAGATAAAGTTAAAATTGGTCTTAATGAATTTACAGCAATAGAGCAAGCCCCAGAAGCAGATTATATAGATTTATCAAATATTGACAGTTTGCTTGAAGCTGTTAAAAATTCAAAGGATTTTAAAGATTTTGAAATTTGCGGTAATGTTAAACTTAAAATAAACGTTATTGGTATAAACATTGATTGGGATATACCTGTCAGTGTCAAAATAAAATTGTTGCAAAACAACAAATTTGAAGCAAGCATCAAAATGGGGCCTATCCCGGTTGTGATAGGTGTAAACGATGATGTGCCTTTCAAAGCGGGCAATGTTACAAGTGGTATTTATGCTGGTTTGAATCGTATTTTAACTTTAAATATCAAAGATGACATGGTGTATATCTATAGGTCTGAAACTGTTCCAACGACAGTGTTCCAAAAAGATAGAACTTATGAAAAGAAAATGAAAGTTCACATCAATACATTATTGGACGAACCTTTGTACTATTTAATGCAATATGGATTTGGTTTCAGTGATAGCATCATGGCAGAAATCAACAATTCAATCAATCAAGAACGTCAAAATACATTAGATTATAGCAATATATTAAAAGGATTTAGCGCAACAGAAAACTTCTATGCCTTGACATTAAATCTCAAAGAACTTGCTGAAAATGATAAACTTGACACTATGACTTTGGGTATTAGGACATCAACATACAACGGAAACAAAATTATTTCTGGTTTGACAGTGGATTTGTATATGCCAGTTGCAAGCAGTGTTGAAATCACAATAAAATCTGACAATATCAACCTTGTGAACATCGGTGGCATTGCCAACATGAGTGAAATGTACGATTTCGTAAACAATAATAAAGGTTTGCAAGAAGGTGCATCTTGGGATGCTTATGACGGCGATTGGAAATTGAGCAGTCAACGTGAATTTACTTTGCATTTTGAAACCAATTGTGACCAAACAATTGCAGATGTAAAAGGGATTGCCGGCAGTGAGTTTATATTGCCAGTGCTTGACAATTATTATGTTGACACAGCAGAAAAACGTACATACTACACATTTGCAGGTTGGTACACAACCAAAAATTGTGTTGCTGGCAGTGAATATACTGAAAATGTAATGTCTAGAAAAGATACCACATTGTATGCAAAATGGAATGTTGCAAGCAAAAATTATGTAACAATCAATTTTGAAGCAAATGGAGGAGAAGCAAAGCAGTCAATCACAATGCTTGAAGGCGAAACTTTTGAATTGCCAACTTATTTGGAAATGTTAATTGTTGTTGAAAATAACACAACTTACACAAAACAATTTGATGGCTGGTATTTGGACAGCGAGTTTACACAATTGTTCAATTCAAATATTATGCCAAGCCAAGATACAACATTGTTTGCAAAATGGTCTGTTGTTGACAGTGCAAGCAGTTATCAATTGGATATCTTTGATATTGATGAAAAGGTTTTCTCTCGCATGGTTTTGCAAGGCAAGTCAATTGAATTGTCTGGTTCAAAATTCAACCAAACAACTTTGTATTATCTTGACAAAGACTATTCAAATCAAATTGATATTTCAACATTTGAAATGCCAGAACATGATGTTGTGATTTATGTCCGCAACAAATACACAGCAACAATTCTTTCAGCTTTTGGCAGTGAACTTAACTATACAGTTTCATTATATCAAGGCGAAACAATAAGTTTGCCAAATCAAGCAAGTTATCAATTTGACACCACAGAAAATGGTCAGTTAGACAAACGTTATATTTACACATTCAATGGCTATTTGGTTGGCGAAAATCTTACAAATGATTTAACAGTCACAATGCCAAATAGAGATGAACAAATCACAGCATCTTGGACAGAACAAATCAAAAACTATTACACAATCACTTTCAACACAAAAACAACAGGGCTGGAAAGCACAGCGGATAAAGCGGTTACAGTGTATGAAAGTGTTGTGGTGCTTGAGGGTACAACATTTGATTTATCAAGTTACAGACCAACATGTGTTTATAAATGGGGTATATGGTACCATTGCACATTTAAAGGCTGGAAAGTTGATGGCAGTCAAGTCACATCTTTTGTTGTCACAGGCAACACAACTGTTGAAGCAGAGTGGAGCACTCCAAAAAGAGGCAAAGGCTAAAATAAAACTTTAGTAGTCTCATAATAGATAAATAGTTTCAAGTTGTTTTAAATTGCAAAAATAAATTAAAAACATAAAAAAGTGGAAATCATCCACTTTTTTATTGTGATTAACAGCAAATCAGATTTATGAGCCTTGGCGAAATAAATCAGTTTATTATAATTATCTGCCTCTTTATTGAGCAAATTAAAGCAGTAAGCTCCCAAAATCACCAAAACATGATTAAAACTACCCTCAAATGGCGAGTTTCGGTCATTTTGGAATAGATGAATTTCATTTGGTGGGAAGATTAATGGAAATGAAGCAAATTTAAATAAATATTTGAATGCGTTAATGGGATATGTTGTTGGCAAAAAACAACACAACTAAATTTAAAATTTAGGCTTTATAAAACGGGTTGTTAGTCTAATTTTTTTTAAGGAAAAAAATCTTGACTTTAAATTTATTTTTTTGATACTATCATTATGTGGTTGGAATAACAACCAAACAATCTAAATTTATAAAAATTTTAAGGTTTTGTTTTACAAATAAAACAATAAAATTAGGCTTTTATAAAGTGCTAATTTTTTTAAATTACACAGATTGGTTCCTGTTGCAATAGAGTTTTTAAGGAGAAAATGATGAAAGAATTTAGAGAATGGCAGGGGTTCAATGGTGACATTTGGAAGAAAGAAATAAATGTTAGAGATTTCATTCAAACAAACTACACTCCTTATGAAGGCGATGCTTCATTTTTAACTGGAGCAACTGAAGCTACAAACAAACTATGGGATTGCTTAAAAGCATTGCAAAAGCAAGAAAGAGCAAGAGGCGGAGTTTTGGAATGTGAAACTGAAGTGGTTTCAGGGTTAACTGCTTATGGTCCAGGTTATATTGATGAAAATTTAAAAGATTTGGAAAAAGTTGTAGGTTTGCAAACAGATAAACCTTTAAAGCGTGCGTTCATGCCTTATGGCGGAATTAGAATAGCGGAAGAGGCTTGCATGACTTATGGCTTCAATCCAAATCCTAAGTTCCATAAAATTTTTACAGAATATTGCAAAACTCATAATCAAGGTGTTTTTGATGCTTACACTTCAGAAATGAAGAAAGCAAGACACTCTCATATTATTACTGGACTTCCAGATGCTTATGGTAGAGGTAGAATTGTTGGTGATTATAGAAGAGTGGCGCTTTATGGTATTGATGCGCTGATTGAAGCAAAGCAAAAAGATTTTGCACATTGTGGAAATGGCACAATGACAGATGATATTATCAGGCTAAGAGAAGAAATCACAATGCAAATCAGAGCATTAAATGGCATGAAAGAAATGGCTAAATTTTATGGCTTTGATATTTCAAGGCCAGCAAGTAACGCAAGAGAAGCGGTTCAATGGTTATATTTTGGTTACTTGGCTGCCATCAAAACTCAAAATGGTGCTGCAATGAGTGTTGGTAGAATTTCAACATTCCTAGATATTTATATTCAAAGAGATTTGAATAACGGAACTTTAACTGAAACTGAAGCACAAGAATTAATTGACCATCTTGTAATGAAATTCAGAATGGTTAAGTTTGCAAGAATCCCTTCATATAACCAATTATTTAGTGGAGACCCAGTTTGGGCAACTTTGGAAGTTGGTGGTACTGGTATGGACGGAAGAAGTATGGTTACTAAAAACGATTATAGATTTTTACATACATTAGAAAATATGGGACCATCTCCTGAACCGAACTTAACAGTTTTGTATTCATCAAATCTACCAGAGAACTTCAAAAATTATGTTGCTCAAATTTCAATCGACACAAGTTCTATTCAATATGAAAATGATGATGTAATGAAGCCATTCTGGGGCGATGACTACTCAATTTGTTGTTGTGTGTCTGCCACTCAAACTGGTAAAGAAATACAATTCTTTGGTGCAAGAGCGAATTTAGCAAAAGCACTTCTATACGCAATCAATGGTGGTGTGGACGAAAAATCTCATGAGCAGGTTGGACCAGAGTTTGATCCAGTTGTTTCTGAATATCTAGACTATGACGATGTTATGACTAAATATGATGCTATGCTTGAATGGCTTGCAGAACTTTATGTAAACACATTAAATGTTATCCACTATATGCACGATAAATATTACTATGAATCAGCAGAAATGGCTTTGATTGATACAGATGTTAGAAGGACTTTCGCCACTGGAATTGCAGGTTTCTCACACGTTGTTGATAGCCTTAGTGCAATTAAATATGCAAAGGTTAAAGTAATCAGAGATGAGCAAGGTTTGGCGGTCGATTATAAAGTGGAAGGCGATTTTCCAAGATATGGTAATGACGATGATAGGGCTGACGATATTGCTTGTAATCTATTAAAAACTTTCATTGAAAAGATTAAACATTATCACACTTATAGAAATAGTGAACCAACCACTTCAATCTTAACAATCACTTCAAATGTTGTTTATGGAAAAGCCACTGGTGCAATGCCAGATGGTAGATTAGATGGAACTCCATTATCTCCAGGTGCAAACCCAAGTTATGGTGCAGAACAAAATGGTTTAATTGCATCATTAAATTCAGTTGCAAAACTTCCTTATGAATTGGCTCTTGATGGTATTTCAAACACTCAAACTATCAATCCTTCAGCATTAGGACATTGTAAAGAAGAAAGAATCACAAACTTAGTTCAAGTTATGGACGGTTACTTTAATCAAGGTGCACATCATCTAAATGTAAACGTATTTGGTGTAGAAAAATTGATTGATTGTATGGAACACCCAGAGAAAGAAGAATATGCAAACTTCACAATTCGTGTTTCAGGATATGCAGTTAAGTTTGTAGATTTAACAAGGGAGCAACAAGAAGATGTTATCTCAAGGACATGTCATAAATCCTTATAATGCACTCGTTAATAAAATAGAAACTTTTGGTTTGGTCGATGGCCCAGGAGTTAGGGTTGTGGTGTTTTTGCAGGGTTGTAATATGCGTTGCAAATATTGCCATAATCCAGAAACTTGGGCATTGAAAAGCAGTGAAGCAAAAGAATATTCGGCAAATGATTTGCTTTCATTTTGTTGGCGATATCACACATATTGGGGAAAAGATATGTGTAATGGTGGTGTTACATTTAGCGGTGGCGAACCATTATTGCAGTTGGATTTTTTAATAGAGTTTGCAAAACTTGCAAAAGAAAAAGGCATTAGTATTGCAATTGATACGTGTGGACAACCATTTAAATCAGATAAAGAATATTTAAAAAAGTTTGATATGTTGGCTGGACTTGTGGATTTATTTATTGTGGATATCAAATGTTATAACGAAGAACTTCATAAGAAGTTGACTGGGCATAGTAATAAAAATATCTTAGAAATGATTTCTCACTTAAACACATTAAATAAGAAAATGTGGATAAGACATGTGCTTGTTCCAAACCTAACAGATTCAGAAGAGGACTTGATAAATATCAGAAAATTTATTGAACCTTTGAATAGCATTCATAAGGTGGAAATTCTTCCTTATCATAATTTTGCTTTGTTTAAATATGAAAAATTAGGAATAGAAAATCCGCTTAAAGATGCAAAATTGCCAACCAATGAAGAAATCAAAAGGGCAGAAAATTTAATAGGCACAAAAAGAAATTGATCATACATTATGGTCAATTTTTTTTATAACTTTAATAGATAAAAACTGAATAAATTAAATCCTGATTACAAACAAAAATGACAATTAAATATATTACGCTTCGCTGAGCCAACGGCAAATATACGGACATTTTAACTGCGCTATCTGGGTTACGGGCAAACAACTCACCGATTATGAAGCATGTATGAGAAGTGGTCACCTTCAATGTCAATCAGACCATACTGGTATTTACAAATACAAAAAAAGCATTGAGCGAAGGTAAAACCAAAGCCCAAGCAATAGCCTATTCTCGTAAGAAAGGCAAATAAACAACTTTTTAAAGCTTGTATCAAGGCAAGCACACGCCTAGATCTCAAATTGTTAAATTTTGAAAATTTATGTACGGATTTTAAAACTTTATGTTATACTAAAAACATAAAATACAAGAACCTTAATATTTTGCTTGAGTGATAAAGACTAAATTCTTTATAATAAAACAAAAGGAGAAAAATATGAAAACAAAACACAAAATTTTTAGTTTAATAATGGCAGTATTGTTATTTATACCAGCAATGTCTTTCTTAACTGCTTGTGGAGATAATGGCTCAGGTGGTGGAAATCTAAATTTACATGATAGTTCTAAATGGTTTACCGAAACAGAATTGTCTGCAGTTGGTCTATCTAATTTAACAGCACCAACTGGTCTTAACGGAGAGATTTCTTCTAGTGATGCTTGGCTTAATGATGGTTACTCATTTTCGCAACCTTGCGACAATGTTGACTTGTTAGAACAAAATGCAGAAATTTATTTAAACTATTTTAAGACAAATTATAATGGATATTTTGGACATATCTCTGGTAATCACGGTGCAATATATGGCGAAAATGAAACATGGTATGTTTTAGAACAAAGCAATAACTTAAACGACTATTTTGGTGACAACCCAAGTAAACTTTATAAATTTTACTATGTTACAAACCACGATACAGATAAACAAGGGTATTTTGTTCAAAACTCGGTTTATACTTTTGAAATTAGATATGAATTTAGCTCTTCAAAAAATCAATATTTGTTTAAACTGTTTATAGAAAAAGCAGATACATCATCTAATGGAATATTTTCATATTATTACAAAATAAAATAAACTTGTTAAAACGCAATTTATATATTAAAAAATGAGAGCAGGACTAACTCCACAGAGTTAAATAGTACTCTCATTTTTTTGACTAATAGTTGTTGTAATAAGACAAGCACTTGTTAATATTTTAAATTTTTATGATTTCGTGTAAAAATGAAAATGGTAATTTGAAAAATTTGAACTTAAAAAATTTTGAACTAGATAAAGATTTGCAAGATTTTGATTGGTCTCAAACAAAAATTGTGTTTGTATCTCCAAAATTCACACAATATCAGATAGACGCAACATCTTATGGTATAATTATTTCGTTTAATATTTTAATCATTTTTAAATAATACACAAAATTCTTAGTTTGTGTAAAACTCAACTTATGCAAGTAAAACGCTACAATAAAATATAAATATATATTGTTAAAAACTTTTCGTTATTATCTTGTTATGGATTTGTAGAAAGATTTTTTTTGTGATAAACTGAATATGTTATACTTTTACATTATGGAGTAAAATAATGAATAAAGAGATTGGAATACTTTGTCATATAACATCATTACCAAACAAATATGGTGTTGGCGATTTTGGAAAAGAAGCGTACAAATTTGTAGATTTTTTAGCGAAAAACAATATAAAGATTTGGCAAATTTTGCCTTTAAGCCAAACTGGCGAAACTAATTGCCCCTACTACTGCAACTGCTACTTTTCTTATGACGAAATGCTTTTTGATATTGACGACCTTATCGAAAAAAAATTAATAACAAAAAAAGATGTTTTGAATCTATTAAAATTGCCAAAAACTAAAAAAATTGTGTATGGCCCTATAAAAAAAGAAAAAGCCTTCATTTTTGAAAAAGCTTACGCAAACATTTCAAAAGAGATGTTAGAAAATTTAAAAGCATACTTAAGCAAAAACGAAGATGTTTATGACTACGCGGTTTACAAAGCATTACTTGAAAAAAACAATCTAGAGGACTGGAGAAAATTAGATAAAAACTTATTAACTTCAAAATCAAAACAATATACCCAGTTTGTAAAAGACAACGAGCAACTGATATTAAAATATGGGTTCTATCAATATATTTTAGACTTGCAATGGCAAAAACTAAAAACTTACGCAAACAAAAAAGGCATAACGATATTGGGCGACTTACCTATCTATCCCAACGTTATGTCGTTTGATGTTTTCGCCAACAAGGAAATGTATCAATTAGACAACAAATACAATATGTTATGTACCGGTGGCGTTCCAAAAAGCCGTCCGGACGAGAACGAGCAAAACTGGGGCTCTAGTGTTTACGACTGGAAAGTTTTAGAAAAAGACAACTACACATATTTAATTAAAAAAATAAAGATGCTATTAGAAAAATTTGACATTTTGCGCTTAGACCACTTTTACGGATATGTAGAACACTACGAGTACTCCACCACAAACAGCGCGGACAATAAATGGGTGCGAGCTGGCGGAATGGACTTTTTCACAACATTAAGCAAACAAATCAACATAAATCGAATTGTTGTTGAAAACTTAGGATTTATTAAAGAAGAATGCGACAAGGTTATAAAAAAATTTAACCTTACTGGAATGTGTCTACTTGAAGACGCTCTAAACAACAGCCGCTACATACCTAAAAATGTTGAGCCAAACAACATTTTCTACGCAGGAACACACGACAACAACACGCTTATTGGCTACTACGATAGTCTTAACGAAAAAGACAAAGAGCGCTTTCGCGAGATGATTAACATTGATAAAAACAGCTGCAACAAAAAAGTTGTTGTGGAGTCATTAAAACAAATGTTAAACAGCAAAGCAAGATGCGATATTTTCCAAATTCAAGACCTTCTATTACAAAATGGCTTTTATAGAATGAACACCCCAGGCGTGCCTTACGGTCAATGGGATTACAAAATGCCAAAAAAATACGAAAACAAGGTTAAAAACACATTAAACCTTATTAGAAAATAATAAATTTTCTAATCAAAAAACCACAAGAAGAGTTAAAAACATACAACAACTGGTTGCATTTTGGTGCAACAATTAGGGGTATTTTCTATGGTCGTAGTAAAAATCCGAGAACGAGAACAATTTTAGATATTTGTCAAGCATTAGAAATTACACTATTTGATTTCTTTAATGATCCAGCCTTTAAGGATATAGAATTAAGGATTGCATTTTCTTCAATTTTGTTTTTCATTTTTAACTCTTTAATCATTTATTGTTTCAAAATCATTTACTTCAATAGGTGTTCTTTCACACCCATATTCAAAGTAAAAATCGCCATTATCATCTTTTAATAAGTCGTATTCAATCACGCTTATTTTTCCATGATTGGTAATGGCAACATTGATGGTTCTTCTTTCAAAATCAATTGAAACGATATTGAAAGTTACAAAACATTCACCATCATAGTAGGAAAACTTTTTAAGGCAGTATTTCTTAACTTCGTTATTCATCTTTAAACCTCCTATTTAGATTTGTCTTTCGGCAGACCTAACGAAAGCATAGGTTGTAAAATTTGTAAATTAAAGGGCAGAGCGTATGTCAATGAAATAGAAAAAATTATTGACTTTAAAATAGTTAAATGAATTAAAAAAGACCAGGTTAAAAACCTAGTCTTTAAAATATTGAAATTAACAATAAATTGTTTAAGCGATAATTTTTTCCATTGACATATGCAAACCAATTAATGCTACGATATGGTCAACGAACGGCTGAGATAAATAGGAATAGATTTGTAAACAAATTATCATTTATTTAGTGTATTCTTTAAAGTACCAATCAGATTTAAATGCTGGTTGTAAAATTCCATTGTTGTTTCTCACAATATGAACATTTTGAATCTTGCCTGTATATTTTTTTGAAAATTTTTCAAAATCATTAAACGGGTCTAGTGTGTCATTATTTCTTAAAGTTATAATAAACCTAGCAACTCTGTAACTATTGTATTCATCTAATTTGTTATTTAAATATGTTGTAAAATTGTAAGAGTGAGAATTTCCAACATCAAATAAATATGATATTTTTAATGATGTTATATTTTGTGGTAGCTCTACTTTTTCCATTTTTGTTATTTTACATGGCAAGTAAGTGCCTTTATTATTTATACTTTTAATAAGGTTTTCATTAAATCTTATCTTGTATAATTCATCATCATTATCGCATTTGATTGTATAAGTACAATTGTTTAAGTAAAAATTAGAACATCCATAAAAATTTTTATTTGGTATTTTAACTAAATAAGCTCCACATTGTGGGCATTTTAAATAATTTAAATTACCTTGTATATTGATATCGTTACTAATTTCTTCAACGAATCTGGAAATTTCGTTTGTTCCAGTAATTATGTACACTTTATTTTTTGTTCTTGTTAAGGCAACATAGAAAAGGCGTCGATCTTCTCCATATTCTATTTCATCATCACTAGCAATAACGAATTTTAATATTTTATCGTCTCCCAAAGTGTCAGGTAGTCCATGATATCCTTCTTTAATATCGAATAACACAACATTATCAGCTTCCAATCCTTTACTTTTATGAATGGTCATACAATCCACACGCATCTTGTTAAAAGTAAAAGATAAGAATTGGTTATTGTTGGTTGTAATATTAATTCTGTTATCTTTGTTTTTTAGCCAGTATTGAATTATTGCAATTTCATAGTTGTTACGTGTAAGGATAAGCAAAGATTTATATTTGTTTGATAAATCTTCTAAAATCCTATTTAAAATTTTTATTCTTGGGTCATTTTCGACTTGTTGATAACATTCATAATCATCATCAGATTTTATTAAAGATAGGGGAATAGATGTTAAATTTTTTGTAAAGGCACAAACAACGATAGGCTTTTCACATGTTTTGTCTGACAATAAATTTTTATCAATTTGAGTTTTGTTCTTTTTTATAAAATTGCCACTTACATCAATTAATTGTTTTGAATTTCTGTAAGTTTTTTCTATTTTTAGTAGCACAGAATTTGGAAATATTGTATTAAATTTAGTTATTAAACAAACTTCACTTCCAGCAAATCTATAAATTGATTGCCAATCATCGCCAAAAGCGGTCAATTTTGCATTGTTTATTTTTAACAAATGTTTTAATAGGTTTATTTTATTTATTGAAACGTCCTGATATTCATCTACAATAATATATTTATAATTTCCTATTGAGTATTTTCCGTTGGCTAATAATTTATTTGCATAATTAATCAAGTCTTCAAAATCAAATAAGTTTTCTTTTTTTAACATTGCTTGGTATCTAATGTAAATTTCTTTAATCAAGTACAATGTGTTTCTTTCCGATGGGGAAGCGTTGGGAAAAAATGTGTGAAAATCTTTTAATTCAAGCTCTCTGTTTTTAAATAATTTAATGAATGATGAGACGGTTTGTAAAAATAATTCTTCAAAGTTGTCTTCACTTTGTAATATTTGCAGATATTCTTGAGCTATAGGCTGTAAATTGACTCCATGTTCAATAAGCTTTTTTTCTAATTCAGGGATTAAATTATCGTGTTGGTATGAAAATGTCTCAATTAAGGTTGTTTTGTTTGTTTGGTGTAACTCTTTTTTCCAGTTCATATCGTCATGATATTTTTTAATTTTATTTTCGTCTTTCAACCAAGAAGCTTGTCCAGATTCGTCAATTCCAAAATGTTCAATATATATGTCATATTCTGGTAGATAGAAGTCTGGTTTATAATGAGTACCAAGTTTTACATTATATTTGTATTCAGGTTCATATTGGTATTTTATACCATGTAAGAATAAAATATTTGCGATTTCTAATTCATAAATACTTTTTACATTTTCCTTTGCAATAGTTATAAGGTCTGGTTTTCCTTTCTTAATTTTCTGAAGTTCTTGATCTTGTTGTATTGAATTTATAACATCTTTTGCGGTTATAAGTTTTTCTACTTTACCAAATTTTTTGCTAAGATAATTTTCACAATAAATAGAAATATTTGAAGTCATAGCCTTACTATTTGTGTTTCTTATCTCATTAAGAGAGTCTCTTAAAAATTTTAGTGTTCGATTTTCATCTGCAATTTTATATGATACTTTATTACATTGTAAAATTTCAAGTCCTAGTTTATGGAATGTTTTGACATTTATATCATTATAACCAGTTATTTTTTCTAATCTCTCTTTTAATTCATTACATACTTTATTGGTAAATGATATACATAAAATTTCATTAGGATTGACACCTTTATTTATTAGATAACCAATTTTTGCGCAAATAGTTAATGTTTTACCGCTTCCAGCACCTGCGATTACGAGAGAGTAGTCGTCGTTAATTATGCACGCTTCTTGCTGTTGATTATCCAAAGACTTATTTTCAACACAAGTAAAATAATCTTTATATTTAAGTTTTTCATTGTACACAAAATGCCTATTTATTAAAGTTCTTGCATTTGGAATATATTTGTAAGTGTTAATAAATTCATTGATTTTCTTTGTTTTCAAAGGTGTTTTTTCCAGTTTTAGAAACAGACTTCTATATTTTTCCATAAAATATGTCATTTCTTTGTAAGAAAAGTAATTTTGTTTTATAGTTTCATATTCTTGAAAAAAAGATCTGGTAGCTTTAATAAAATAATGTCTATATATAGCTATCACTGTTGCAACTGCTATTAAAGATAAAGAAATTATAAAAATAGTCACTAAAAAATCTCCGATCGTATAAATTTAAAATCATTGTAACATAATTTTCCAAAATTTGTAGCTTTTGTTACAATATATAAATAATTACAATAAAGTGTAGATTGGTGAGGCTGAAACCAATAAATAAAAAATCCCTCAATAATCTACTATAAAAGTGTCGTTATTGAGGGGATATGGAGCTTATGACGGGGCTCGAACCCGTGACCTCAGCCTTACCAAGGCTGTGCGCTACCTGCTGCGCCACATAAGCATAAGGCAGACTTTTATCCGTCTGCAATGGACTATTTTTTTAAAATTATCTGCATGATGTTTGTCTTTAAAAACACACTAAATAGCCCAAAAATTTGAATAAAAGTCTATGCTAATTCTATGCTGGTTTTTCAAATTTGTCAAATTTTGAGCATTACTACTTAGACTCGGCTTCATTTTTGAGTGTTAATTAACAAACTTGGCCTTGATATCCGCAGTTTACCAAGGTGGTGCTCTACCGCTGAGCCACACCAGCATGTGCTGTTTTTTGAACGATTTTTGCGGTGAAATAGAGTGGTGAAAAAGTGCCGTTTTTGTTTTACCAAAACTCTGCTCTAGCATACAAGAGTTTCGCTCTATCTCCTAAATCGCCAATAAAATAAGCGAATTTGAGATATTAAAAATCAATTAGTGTAGTAAGATTTTAGTTTACTACACTTTTTTACACCTAAATGTACAAATTTGGTTGAATTAAGTGTTCTAAAACTATATAAAACTGCCTAAAACTTTTATGACCTTTTCGTATTTTAAGTGCGTATTTATGCAAAAATTTTGTGAGTGAAATAAATAACTTAAATTTTTTCTTATTAAATTTAGAATACAACATAATATATAAGATAGTATACAAGATGTTGACTTTTTATTTTTTATTGTTTATAATCTATTTGTACAAAAATAAGTGAGGTTTTTAAATGGAAGATAAATATATTCCACCATACGAGATAACTGATGAAATGTTGGAACTTGTTTCCGAAATAATGGAAAATTTAGGCAAACTTTCGGGTGTTAATGAATTGGAAAAATTACCAAGACTTCGCAGAGTGAGTAGAATAAAGTCTATTCACTCTTCATTAGCAATCGAAAACAACACACTTTCTATTGAACAAGTAACAGATGTTATCAATGGGAAAAGGGTTCTTGCTCCACAAAAAGATATTGAAGAAGTCCACAATGCTTTTAATGCTTACGAAAAATTAAGTGAAATAAATCCATATAGTATTGATGACATGTTGAGAATTCACGGCATTATGATGAATGGTCTTGTAAAGGAAGCGGGTAAACTTCGTTCAGGACAAGTTGGAGTTTATAATCAAGAGGGTAAAGTTGTTCATCTTGCTCCGCCAGCAGATTTTGTTCCACAACAGCTAGGACAACTTTTTGATTGGGTGAAAAACAGCAATGCAAATATGTTAATTAAATCTAGTGTTTTCCATTATGAATTTGAATTTATCCACCCATTTAATGATGGCAACGGAAGAACTGGAAGACTTTGGCAGACAGCATTGCTTGCTAGTTGGAAACCAATATTTGCTTGGATACCTATCGAAAGCATTATTAAAGATAACCAAGAAGATTATTACAATGCAATTACTTTATCTACTAGTCAGGGCAAATCTAATATCTTCATTGAGTTTATGCTAGATGTAATTAACAAAGCAATTAAAGATATAATAACCGACACTAGAAATCACTATAACCATATCAACAATCAAATTACAGAACTTATGAAAGTGATAGAAAGTTATCCACAATCGGCAACGGAACTTATGGAAAAATTAAACCTAAAATCTCGTTTAGGATTTAGAAAAAACTATTTGCAACCTGCCTTAGACGCTGGATTAATTGGAATGACCGAACCCGACAAACCAACAAGCAAAAATCAAAAGTATTTTAAAATTTAATTATTTACCAAGTGATGAAATTAATAATGAGATAATGATTTCAATCATATCCAATTCGATTTCTTATGATATCAATCTTAGGAGAATTTATGGACAATATGGACAAAAAGATAGAACTAGAAGAAAAAGCAAAGGGTTATTATAGTTATTTAGTTGAAAAAAGTTTAGAATATAAATTTGATGATGATGTAAAAATATTAGATTTAATGAATCGAATAATTGTCATCTTTGACAGTTTGAAGTTAAATATAGCTAATCAAACACAATTGCAATTATACAAGTCTATAACTAAAATGCTTAATGACTTTTATTACTCATTATTTTCAAACAACTTTCAAGTTGTTAGTTTGTTTCTTAGAATGATTTCTGAAAATATGATTATTTTTTCTGTAATGTTAAATAACGATTTAAAAATAACAGAATATTGGCAGTATTGGGAATTTATGAAATTACAGGAAACTTTAAAAATTAATGATTGGAAATATATTCCAGAGTTTATAGAGTTTAGGAAAGATTTAAACAAGAATTTTTCAAGTAAAGAAATTAAGAACTTAACGCGAAAGAATTATGGCTGGGCTGTATCGTTGGGATTGAATGCCCATAGTTGCACTTTGAAACAAATTTCATTAAAACAGCAAAATGAAATACTATATAAAATTTTCTCAGAAGTCTCAAATCGGGTTCATAATAGTTCATTTTCTCAGTTTATTAGCAACATTGATACTGGTAATACATTTCTCTTCTTTTGCAGTGAATTTATATCTTTAACAGATGTCTTAATAGAAATATTAACCCCTTTTATAACAAATCAACTTGAAATCAACAACTATAAAAAATTATCTTTACAATTTCTATTGTTACAAGAGAACAATATCTCTTAGTTTTCTTTAAAATATAGATAAATTCTTTAATCAATAGACAATTCTACGATACATTCTACGCAAAGATGTGATATAATTTTTGTAGTTAGAAGGAGATACTATGGATAAAAATAATATTGGCGCAAAAATTGCTGAACTTAGAAAGTCTAAAAATTTATCACAAGCAGACCTTGCTCAAAAATTGTGTGTTTCTAATAAGACCATAAGCAAATGGGAATGTGGGAATGGGACACCAGATATAGAGATTTTATCTAAAATGTCAAAGATATTTGATGTTACAATAGATGAAATGGTTAATTCAACAGATAAGAAAGAAATTAACACAGAAAAAGAAATCAAAAATAATAAACAATTATCAAATAGCAAAAACATTAGTAAAAAATCGCTAGTTACGATACTTTCTTCTGCTACATTAATTCTTGTTTTGTGTATTTCCTTGCTTTGTTATTTCTTTATACCCAGAGCGCCAATGGTAAAAGGTTCTGATTTGTTTGAAATTAATCAAGAAAATTGTACTTTGTATTGTGCTGTAGATAATAATAAAAGTATTTTATCTTTAAATAATCAATTCGAAGTACCTTTAACAAATAAATGGGGATTATATTATGATTTAAACGGTACAAGAGAAATTTCTTCAAAAATCGTAAATTTACAAATCGGAGACAACACTTTTTATTTGATTGTTGAAAACTCGGCAAATACTAAAAAAGTTTACACATTAACTATAAGAAGAAAACCTATGTATGTTGTAACTTTTGATACCAATGGTGGAAATAGCATTGTTAACCAAATTGTTATGGAAGGTGAACTTGCAAACTTAGTTACTACAGAAAGAGAAGGATATATTTTTAATTCTTGGGATTATGACTTTACTAAGCCTATTACAAAAAATATAACCATTAAAGCAAGTTGGATAGCGAAAAATTTAAAAGTTAATTATTACGCTAACAATGGCTTAGAAAATTCGTTAATACAAGATGTTACTTATGACACAGAAGTTGATTTAAAAGATAATAACTCATTTACTAAAACGGGCTATACATTATCTTCTTGGAATACAAAACCAGATGGGACAGGAATTAGTTACGAAACGAATAAAAAATTCATGAAATATAACATTCCTTCAAATTTAGATTTGTATGCACAATGGACTATCAATCAATATCAAATTAAATGTGATAAAAACATTGAAGACGCAGGAACTATTGATGGTACTGGAAATTTTGATTATAATACGCAACATACATTATCAGTTAATACAAATGCTGGATACACTTGGCTTGGCTGGTACACAAAAGATGGAACTATAATCACAACTTCAACCACTTTAACAATAACTTTGTCTGATAATGATTATGAGTGTGTTGCAAAATGGTCGGCAAACAATTACTTTTGTTCCTTAGATGTTAATAATGGAAATACGCTAGCAGAAGATAATAAAACCATTACATTTGGGCAACCTTTTAATCTACCTATTCCGACTAGAATTGAAGCAACATTTGAAGGTTGGTATTTTAACGGTATACAGTATACAAATAATCAAGGAGTATCAATAAAGAATTGGGATATTCCAAACACTGCAACTCTTTATGCAAAGTGGAATGTAAACAAATACCTTGTAGCATTGACAACCAACAACACTAATGGTGGTATCGTTATAGGCGAAGGGTTAAAAGAATATGGCAGTTCTGTATATATTAAAGCAAATACAAATGCTGGATATACATTTGTGGGCTGGTATGAAGGAAACAATTTAATCACAAACAATGAAATTTATACATTCACGATGTCAAATGTAGCATTGTCTTACATAGCAAAATGGCAAGCCAATATTTACACATTGACATTTGATGAAAATGGTGGCGAAGCACTATCTCCTAAAACTAAAGATGTTGTATTTGATAGTTCATATAAATTGCCTATTACAACAAAAACTGGATATGATTTTGATGGCTGGTATTTAGGAGAAAATGGAACAGGTGTAAAGGTAACAGATAAGAATGGCAATAGCCTAAATGTATGGAATGTTGCAGACAACACAACTGTTTATGCAAAATGGAATGTGACAGTTTACACTATTTCGTACACTTTAAGTGATGGAACAATAGTTGGGAATAATCCAACAACATACACTATTGAAGATTTAGATATAATAATAAATAACCCAACTAAGGCAGGTTATGAGTTTACTGGTTGGGTTGGTACTGATATTGAAGATAAAGAAATGAGTTTAATTATCAAAGCTGGCAGCATAGGAAATCGTGTGTATGGTGCTACGTGGAAAGAAGATTCAACATTTATAGCAATTTCAAATGTTACTGAATTTTTGGCAATTAACGATAATTTATCTGGGAATTACTATTTGACAAATGATATTGATTTAAGCGGTATAACTTTTTATGGCTTAGGTGGTAAATCTAATCCATTTAGTGGAATTTTTGATGGTAAAGGATACGGTATATTAAACTGTAATCCAACAATAAAGATTGGATTAATTCAAGGTGTTTTCAATTATTCGACAGGTCTTATACAAAATATGTATGTAAAAGATTTTAATGTTAATTTTTCAAATGAGCATGATACTTCTACAGGTATCGGTGGTCTCGTTGGATGTAATGATGGAATTATTAGAAATTGTTTTTGGTCAGGCGAAATAAATGTAACTGTTAGAAATCCAGTAGGAGGACTTGTATCTTTTAATCTTGGTGAAATATATAATTGCTATTCAAAAGGAAATGTTAATTCATATGGTGATGGAGATGTCGGTGGATTAATTGGAAATAATAGCGGTCATATATATTATTCATATTCTTTAGCAAATGTTGGAACAAGTGCTTCTGGATATGCTGCAGGTTTAAGTTGTTCAAATAGTGGTAGTATAGTTCAATCATTTGCTGCTGGAGATGTCTATGGTGGTAATGTAGGAGCACTTATTTGTACTAATAGTGGGACAATAACAACATGTTATAGGTTAAATGAACAAATTGTGAAAGCATCTTATGAAAGTGACCTTAAATATAATTTAACGGGACAACAAGCATCAAAAGATAATTTAATAAATATAGATTTCCTAGGATGGAATGTGTATATATCTTATAACAACCTGTTTATTGATTTAGATGCGGTATGGGTTACAAATAGCGGTGATTATCCAAAACTATACTGGGAGAAATAGAATGACAAAAGAAGATTTTTTACAAGAGATTAGAATTTATGACCATAAAATCATTGAGGCAATCCAAGATTATTATTTAATTGAAAGAATGGTGGATTGGCAAAATTATGTTGGGCAAAATTTTAAAATTTATAGTTCAACTTTTATTCCGATTAGTCGTGCACTACATGCAAATTTTGTTGGTCTATATACTTCTCTTTTTGATGATCGAAGTAAATATAGTATCTCAAAACTTATTGACGTTAATAAAAATGAAGATTGGTATTTAATAGAATTAGACAATATTGTTGTTTCCATTGACAATTTAATCAATAATAACAAAACAAAAAATGAAGTAAATGGTATTAAAATACCAGATAATCAAAAAACAAAGACAACTGATCTTGCTCAGAAATGGCGAGATAAAGTTTTATTCCATTTTGACAAAGAAGCAATTAAAGAGGATTCTTTCAATAAACTGCAAGAAAACTATCCATTACATGTACCAGAAATGCTGATTAATTTAAAATGTTTACATAATTATATAAACGATATAAGAAATCTGTTGGGTTCACCAAAATCTAAAATTATCACTGAAGAACAATCTTTAGATTATGTAATGATAAAAATATTTAACATTAATACATGTCCAAAATTTGGATTTGACATCTCATTTCTAAAAAACGATTAAAAAATTTAATAGATAAATTTTGGATAAATAATATCTGACAAGTTGTAAAATTGAAAAAGACTAGTTAATCTATTAGATTTAATTTAAAAAGATATATTTGAGAAAATATATCTTTTTTTGTTGTGTTGATTAAAACTTATCACATTAAGATGTTGTTAAAATTAATGTTAACTATTTGTCAATTTGTGCAAATAAAATAGGCTTTGGATTTTTTTTGAAGAGTTCAGATGTTGAACTCTTGAAGTTGATAAAATTTTTACATAAAAATATTCCCGAGTGTTCAAATGGTGAACACACGAGAGTGATATATTTGAAATGGAAGCAAAAAAATAAAAAAGATTTCTCGTTACACACAATGGGTGTGTTGCGGGAATTTGACCAAATGGTGGTAAAGCAAGATTGATAAAAATAAAACCACAAAATAATTTTCCGATATAACACCCATTGTTACATCGACTATGTGAAAATATTTTTGTCGCTGTAAAGAATGTGTTTACAGCGGAATTGTTAAAATCAAGTTAAAAAATTTTTAACATCACACAATGTGTGTGACATAGGGGTTGTAAAATTTCTTTGTAAAACATTCCCGAACGGACAAATGATGTCCGAACGACTATGTGAAAATATTTAATAAGGAGGTGCTGAAATGTAAAATGTCGAAAGCAAATTCAAATAAAAGGAGGATTTTAGAAATGTAAAAGCAAACAAAAAAACAATCATTGCCCCTTTAATTAGAAATAGAAAGAGATATGTAGAAAGACTAGAAAATAATTAGGAGGCTAAAATGGCTAGAATTAAAACAAAAGATTTAAAAACTCAATATATGATTAGAGTTTATAGTCAAGATGAGTATGAAATTTTTAAGAGAGCACTTGAAAAGTTTAAGGACAAATTTGATAGCATAAACGATGCTATGAAATATTTTGCTTTGCTAGGTGCAGATAAAATGCTTGGAGATAACGCACTAAACCAAAGCGTAAATTTTAGCGAAATAAGACAAAGTTTAAAAGAGATAAACGAAAAGTTAACCGAGATAAAATGCAATCAAAAAATGGACTTTGTGGACACAAATGCAAATGTGAGAATAAACCAAGCACTACTAAACTTAATCACTAAACTACTCAACAAACAAAGCCCAATAAACCTAAACTCTTACTCGCAAGGTTGGAAATATGCCCCACTAGATGAAAATGGCATTGAAGAACAAAGAGAAAATATTTTGGAGGAACTTTTAGATGTTAGATAAAGTTCCAAATGTGATTTACAAACAAGAGTTCTTTTTGCCGAACTACAAAGATAAAAGCAATCAAGACAAGCGAAATTACTACTCATCTAACAAGTATGATGATTATCTCAAATATGTCGCCACTGGCATTAAAGATTTAGAAAAATTAGATTTTGTTGAGTATTCAAACAACAGCACAAAATCTAGTGGAATTTTCAATGCAAATGGGCTTATGAGTAAAGAACAAATTGCAGATTTTAGAAAGAATTTGCGAGAAACCAAATCAGTTATTTGGTCTGGAATAATTTCCTTTGAAGAAAACTTTGGCAAAAAATGGTGTGGCTGTTATGAGCAAGCATATTCTCTTGTAAAAAGCGAACTACCAAAATATTTCAAACGAGCAGGACTAAATCCCGACAACATTGAATGGTTTGCTGGACTGCATGAGAATACAGACAACAGACATATTCATTTATTGTTTTTTGAGAAAGAACCACAGCGAATGAAGAACAAAGAAAAGCATTTTTCTCGTGGCTATATTTCAAACAATGCAATGGACTTTTTGAAAGACAACATTGAACTCTCTGCAACCGATTTTAAGGCTCATGAGAAAGAAATAAGGTTAAGGCTATCAAAGAGTGTTAAAGAACGATTAAGCGATGTTTCTGGGCTTAAATTAAAGCAAATGCTACTTGACCTAGCAAACCAATTTCCAAAGCAAGGACACACATTTTACGACTGTGATAATATGCGAAAACTAAAACCAAATATTGATAACATTTCAAACTATATCATCTCTCACAATGTTGATATTACTATTTACAAAAATGATTTTGATGACCTTGTTAGTGAAAAACAAAAACTTGTAGATAGTTATTGCAAGCGTAATGGCGCCCCAAAACCACAACAAAATTTGAGTGAAAAATATACAAAAGATTTGTATCGCAGACTTGGAAATTTGGTAATTGAAAGTGCAAAGAGTTTGAATAGTCAAGAGATTGAAAGATTAAAACTTAATGCAAAATATGTAGTCCAAAAGCGAATGCAAAAAGACAAACTTTGGAAAGAACTTGAACATTGTATGTATCTAAATTCCAAGTGTGAATACGAAGCAATTAAGTGCTTTCAAGACTATATGAAAAAACTAGAAGAAATGCGAATTAGAACACTCATTGATGAGGGTTATTTGTCTAGCGATTTTGAGATGTAGGAAAATGAAAATTTAGTTAAATTGGAGGTGTTTATGTCAGATATTTAGTATAGAGCATAAGCGAGAAACAATTACTAAATTTAGTGCGTAAAAGTCCGATAAAATCGGCACTTTTAACTGATACACTTAAATTTACTATTTTTTCTCGTTATTTTCGTAATGCTATCGGGATACCCGATACATTTTAATGGTGGTAAACCACTACTTTTATTACGCTCGATGCGGATAGATTTTAATAAATTTAGATTTAGAAAGAGATAAAAAATTAAGTTATAGAAAGGAGTTAAATTTAAACTATGAAAGGACAATTAAACTATGAATTTAAACAATACAAATCTAAATTTAAACAATTTAATACAATCGGAAGTTGACCGAATTTCAACCAAATATAATAAGGATTTTTTGGATTGCGAAGACCTAATAAAAATCACAGGACTTGGCAGAGATAATGTTAGAAATTTACTAAGAAGCAAATCTTTTCCAACAACCAAAGTTGGTAAACGACAAGTTGTGAGTGTGCTTAATTTTGTAACTTGGTTAACACTAAACAATAACCAAAGCGAGGTGCAAAATGGCTAGAAAGAAAGTTCAAAAACATACTCGTAGAGCAAATGGCGAAGGAAGTATTTTTCAAAGAAAAGATGGATTATGGTGTGGATATGTTACTATTGGTTTTGAAGAAAATGGTGGACAAAAGAAGAAATATGTTTATGGAAAAAGTAAAGCCGATGTGTCTGCAAAACTAACCGAGATAAGTGGAAGAATTAAAAACACAGCATATCAAGAAATTGAAAACAAAAGACTTGGTGAACTGATGAGTGAATGGTTGCTTGTTTTTAAAAAGTCGTCAGTCACATCAAGAACGTTTGAAGGCATTTTTAGAAACTACAAATTACACATTGAACCCATTGTTGGGAATATGAAAATCTATGAATTAGACACGATGACAATACAAAAAGTTGTAAATCGAATGTTGGAGAATGGATATTCAGTTGCAGTTGCAAAAAAGATAAAATTTATCTTTAATCAGTTTTGCGAATATGCGATTGATAGCAAATGGATTTTAGTTAATCCAACACACAAAATAAAGATTAGGACAAGAGATAAAAGTAATTACGAAAAGCGAAATCCATACAAGGCAATTCCACCAGAAGAACGAGATAGATTTTTAAATGCACTAGAAAAAGACCCGGCAAACTTTATTAAACCTATGTGTTATTTGATGATGTTTGCTGGACTTCGTAGTGGTGAAACCATTGCTCTTGAATGGAAGCATATTGATTTTGCGAAAAGAATTATTAAGGTTGCACAAGCCGAAACGCAAGACACAAAGTTTGATAGCAAGGGAAACATAGTTGAAAGAACAACAATAGTAAGTGGCACCAAAACCGCTTGCTCTGTGAGAGAAGTGCCAATGACCGACATTGTTTATAACGAACTTATTGCTTGGAAAGAAAAACAACATAAGCATTCTATTGATGTGGGGCTAGATTTAACAAATCCTAATGTTTATGTGTTTGCAAATGATGATGGCACAATTCGCACATATTCGGGTTGTAGAATGATATTTAATAGATTTATTAGGCGAAACCACCTAGGAGATTTAAACATACATTTTCATGGACTGCGACACACATTTTCAAATATGTTGTTTGAACTTAACGAAAATCCAAAAGTAATCCAACAACTTTTAGGTCACAAAGATGTGAAAACCACCATCACTGTCTATAACAATGTCAATAGTGATTATGTAAAAGAAAGTACAAATCGTTTAAACGATAAATTAAATGAAAATGAGATTTTAAGAAAGCAAAACAATCAAAACAAAGAAAAACAAGAAGAAAAGAAATCTAATCTTGGAAATTTGTCTAATGAAGATTTTGATTTAATGTTAGAAGAAATGTTAAAAGAACGAAAAGAAAGAAATCGCAAAAGAGAAAAAGATTTTGAAATGTAAAATTTACTACACTAGTTTACACCTATTACACTAGTTTTAGGCAGAAATAGAGCGAATTAGACCGAGATTTAAAAAATGAACTCTCGGTCTTTTTTTATGCAAATTTACTACATTTTTTGGAGCAGTTTACTACACCTATTGTATTTTCAGTCTAAAATTAAGCAAAATTTTTTGCAAAATAAAAACCCTTGAAAGTGCCTATTTTACTAGGGTTTCAAGGGTTTTTGATAATGGAGCTGGTGACGGGAATCGGACCCGTGACCCCCACCTTACCAAGGTGGTGCTCTACCGCTGAGCCACACCAGCATAGTGCTGTTTTTGAACGATTTTTGCGGTGAAATTTAGTGATGAGAAAGTGCCGTTTTTGTTTTACCAAGGCAGTGCTCTACCGCTGAGCCAAAGTTGCAAATATTACAAAATACGATGCAATTATAAACTATAAACATTGTTTTGTCAAGAAAAAGGATATAATTTAAAGCGATGATTGTGTTTTGGTGTTTGATAGGTTGGTGCGTTAAGCCATTTTTGCAAAACACTATATTATCAATAGTATAGTTTTCAAACAAAGATGATGAAAAACAAAATTATTGACAGTGCTTTGGAACATTAACAAAAGTTATTGTAATGGGAAATTTATTTTTGCTATGAGTTTTTGCTATGAAATTCAACGATAAACTATGCGCAATGTGTTGTTAAATAAGCAAAATGGAATAATAATAAAATATGGATTTTGTTTTCAAAAGAAGAAACATTGCCAAGCAAATTAATGCTAAATTTTTTTTGCAAGAACAACCATTTAAATCTTGACATTTTGTTATCAAATAATTATAATTTTGTTAAGATGTTGAGAAAGAGAGTATCCACATTCAACATGGCAAAGTGAGATAAGGATAGTGAGAACTTATCGCATGCGTGTGGGGAAAGACACTTTTGAGTCTTGTGGCAGTTTGGTAAAGTGGCTGAAGTCTTCAGCAAATTAGGTGGCACCGCGGGGAGTTATTCCTCGTCCTAATGCGTTTGCATTAGGATTTTTTTGTTTTTAAGAGGTGAGATTAACCAAATCTGTATAAAACAATGAGAAAAAATTATTGATTAAGGAGAAAATTTATGGAATTTGTTAGACCAAGACCAAATTTCCCTAAAAAAGCAGTTGTCACAGGAGGTATGCCTTATGGCAACAAATTGTTGCATTTTGGACATGTTGGCATGGCAGTACGTGCGGATATTTTTGCACGCTTTTTAAGGGATAGAATTGGTAAAGAAAATGTTGTGTTTGTTTCTGGCACAGACTGTTATGGTTCACCAGCAGTTGAGGCTTTCCGCAAATTACAACAAGCAGGGCAGTACAAAGACAAAACAATCCGTGATTTTATCCAAATAAATCATGATAAACAATATGAAACGTTTAAAAACTTTGAAGTTAGTTTTAATCTTTATGGTGCGTCAGCGCTTGGTCGTAGTGGAGAAATTCACAATGAAGTAAGCAACTGGTTTGTTAAGGCATTAGACAATGCAAACATGGTAAGCAAACATGGTAGTCTGCAGTTTTTTGACAAAAAGAATAATTGCCTGCTGAATGGCAGACAGGTTGTTGGCAAATGTCCAATACAAGGCTGTCAAAGTGAAAAAGGATATGCAGATGAGTGTGATTTAGGACATCAATATCTGCCACAAGATTTAATTGACCCAGTGAGCACCCTGTCAGGCGAAACACCTGAACTTGTTAAAGTTGAAAACCTATATTTTAATCTTGAAAATTGTTTGCCAGAGTTGAAAGAATGGATTGCTTCTATTGAAAGAAATCCGGATACAGCACCATTCATGGTTAAAGAAATTAAAGAATTTTTCAAAGATCCAGAAATTTACATCAAACGTGAATATTTTGAAAAGTTGAAAGAAATAAAGGCACAACTTCCACCTCACACAGAACCAGATATTAATGAAAAAGCACCAAGCACAACTTTGATTTTTGCTCACTTATCTGACCGTGAAAAGGCTTGTGAAATTCTGGCTAAAAACAATATTCATTACCGCACAGGCAAATGCATGACACCGTTCAGATTGACAGGTGACATTGCCTGGGGAGTACCATGCCCAGAAATTCAAGGCATTAAAGGGCAAACTTTCTATGTGTGGCCGGAAAGTTTGTGGGCTCCAATAAGCTTTACAAAGACATATCTTGAAAGCATTGGCAAAGATAAAGACGAATGGAAAAAATACTGGTGCAGTAAAGATGCTCAAGTGTATCAATTCCTTGGCGAAGATAATATTTATTTTTATGGTCCAGCACAACAAATGATGTTTTTGTCAACACAAGGTAAGGGCTGGAAGTTTGATGCACCGGAAGGCAGTTTACAAATCACAAAAATCTGCCCAATAAAATCAATTTTATATATGAACCAAAAAGCAAGTTCATCTGGTGCTGTTAAACCACCAATGGCTGACGAATTTTTAAAATATTACACAGCAGAGCAATTCCGTTTGCATCTTATGGCGATGAATCTTACAAACAACAATGTTGGTTTAAGCCCAAAAGCATTTAATCCAGATGCTAAAGCAGAAGATGCTGACCCAATGGTTACAGAAGGCAATTTGTTGACAAATGTGTATAATCGAGTTTTAAGAACAATGTTTTACACCTTGCAAAACAATTTTGATGCAATCATACCAACTGCTGAAATTGATGAAAGCACTATGGAAATTTGTCGCAAAGCAATTTTAGATGTTGAAACATTTATGTATAACAAAAAATTCAACCAAGTATTTAACACCATAGATGTGTTTATAAGGAATATCAACAAATATTGGGTTAAAGAATTTAACTCCGCAGACACTAAAGAAAAACTTGCACATCTTGTTGCAAACACCATGCAATTTATAGCGGTTGCTGATGTTCTTATCCACCCAGTTGCACCGTCTGGGGCAGAACGTGTTGCAGACATGATTGGTCTTGACAAAGATAAAGCCTTCAATTGGAACAACATATTTGATAAATTCTATTCCTGGCTTGATAGTTCAAAACAAGGCAAAATAGTTTCAATTAAAGAGAAAGAAGATTTCTTTAAACGTCATGAATGGCAGTTAGAGCAAATGTATGGGAATGCCAACAAATAATAACTGGCAATACGAAAGATTGATACTGTTAATTTAAATGGAAATATAGTGTAAATAAAAAAAAGATAAATGATGGCAAAAATATATTATTGGAAACTCATAGATATATATGTCTGTTGTTTATATGAAATAATAAAGGAGAAAAACATTAATGATAGCAAAAAATAGATATAGGTCAGTCGACTGTGGTGAATTGCGCATCAACAATGTTGGACAAACTGAAACATTGTCTGGTTTTGTTGACACTATCCGCAAACTTGGGGGTATAACATTTGTTGTTTTGCGTGATTTTTATGGCAAAACACAGATAGTTGTGCCTGACGAATTGGGTGTGGAGTTAAATAAAGAAGATAATATTTGTGTTCATGGCAAGGTCCTTGAAAGGTCAAGCAAAAATCCGAATATGCCAACAGGTGATATTGAGGTTGTTGCAGACAAAATTGAAATTTTGGGCAGATGCACCAATGTTTTGCCTTTTGAAATCAAATCAAGCCAAGATGTTATGGAAGATTTGCGTTTAAAATATAGATATTTGGATTTGCGTGCGGATTATAATAAACAAATGTTAAAACTTCGCAGTGACCTTATGATGTTTGTGCGTGAGTTTATGCATGCGCATGACTTTTTGGAAGTTCAAACCCCAATATTGACAGCGTCAAGCCCAGAAGGGGCAAGAGACTTCCTTGTTCCAAGTCGACTTAACCCAGGCAAATTCTATGCACTTCCACAAGCACCACAGCAGTTCAAACAATTGCTTATGACAAGTGGTGTTGATAGATATTTCCAAATCGCACCATGTTTTAGAGATGAAGATGCACGTGCAGATAGGTCTCCAACAGAATTTTATCAAATAGATATGGAAATGGCTTATGCAACTCAAGAAGATGTTTTCAAAATAACTGAAGAATTGTATGCAAGCATTTTTGAACGTTTTGCAGGCAAGCGCCCAGCGACCCCATTCGCACGATTGACATACAGCCAAGCAATGGACGAGTATTGCAGTGATAAGCCAGATTTGCGCAATCCGCTTAAAGTTAAAGATTGCACTGATTTATTTAAAGATAGCAGTTTCAATGCATTCCATGGCAATGTGGTTAAGGCAATTAAAGCAAATTGTGGTGAAAAGGGTAGGAAATTCTATGATTCACTTACTGAATTTTTAAAATCACGTGAAGCTAAAGGTTTAGCTTACGTTAAAGTTAATGACCAAGGCGAATTTGAAACTGGTATTTCAAAATTTGTAACAGAACAAGAAAAACAATCACTTAAAACATTGTTAGATTATAAAGCAGGTGACACAATATTCTTTATTGCTGACGCAAAGGAAAGAGCAGTTAAATTTGCAAATATGCTTCGTAACGAATTGGGCTCAAAATTGGGCTTGATTGATGAAAATGATTATCAATTTGTTTGGATTGTTGATTTTCCATTCTACGAACTTGATGATGATGGCAACATTGCATTCAGCCACAATCCATTTAGTATGCCACAAGCAGATGTTGAAGAAGTTAAGAAAAACCCACTTGAAGCAAAAGCATATCAATACGACTTGGTTATCAATGGATATGAAAGTTTGTCAGGTGCGGTTAGAAATCATCGTCCAGATGTTATGGTGGAATTGTTTAAACTTGCAGGTTATGACAAGTCTGTTGTTGAAAACAAATTCCCAGCATTGTACAATGCCTTCCAATTTGGCGCACCACCACACTGTGGTATGGGTGCAGGCTTTGACCGTATCATGATGTTGTTGACACACAATGATTATATTCGTGATGTTATTGCTTTCCCAATGAACAAAAACGGCTGTGATCCACTTACAAATGCGCCAAACACAGTAACTGAAAAACAACTTCAAGATGTTCACATCAAACTTGATGTAAAGGAGTAATTATGCAAAAAATTGATATAAGAGAGTTAAAGCAAGATTTTAAAAAATTTGATGGCAAAACTATTGTGCTTGCTGGTTGGGTAAAAAGTGTTAGGGATATGAAAAACTTTGGTTTTATCGACCTTAATGACGGCACAAGTTTCAAAGGCACACAAGTTGTTATTTCTGCGGACAAATTGTCAAATTATGATAGGCTTTCACACTTAAACACAGGTTCAACAATCATTGTTACAGGTGTTGTTAAATTGACACCAGAAATGAAGCAACCATTTGAAGTGCAAGCAGAAAATGTTGAGGTTTTTAACGAAACAGATACAAGCTACCCTCTTCAAAAGAAAGGTCATTCACTTGAATATTTGCGTGAACAGGCATATCTTCGCCCACGCACAAACTTGTTCAGTGCAGTTTTCCGTGTGCGCAGTGTCGCTGCAATGGGTATTCATAAATATTTCCAAGAACATGGATATGTTTACACGCATACACCACTTATCACAACAACAGACTGCGAAGGCAGTGACCAAATGTTCAAAATTACAACTTTGAATTTTGAAAAACCACCTCTAACAAAAGATGGAGCACTTGATACAAGCAAAGATCTGTTTGGCAAAAAGGCATATATCACTGGCTCTGGTCAATTGCATGGTGAAGCTTTTTCATCAGCATTCAACAAGATTTACACATTTGGGCCAACTTTTAGAACAGAAAACAGCAACACAAAAACACATGCAAACGAATTTTGGATGATTGAACCAGAAATGTCGTTTTGTGACCTTGAAGGGCTTATGGATATCGAAGAAGATATGCTTAAGTCGGTTATCAAATATGTTCTTGACAATTGCCAAGAAGAAATGCAATTCTTGAACAGCTTTGTTGAAAAAGGTTTGATTGAAAAACTCAACAAAGTTGTCAACAGCCATTTTGTCCGCATTGACCATGCTGATGTTATAAAATTGCTTAAAAATGCACCAGTGAAATGGGAATTTCAACCAGAAGAAGGTGGCGATATTGCAAAGGAACATGAAAAATATTTAACAGAATATTTTGGCGGGCCAGTGTTTGTTAAAAACTGGCCAAAAGATATCAAAGCTTATTATATGAAATTAAACCCAGATGGCAAAACTGTTGCTGCAGTTGACCTTGAAGTGCCAGGCGCTGGCGAACTTATGGGTGGCAGTCAACGTGAAGAAAATTATGATAAAATGATTGCTCGTTGCAAAGAAATGGGTGTTGACACTATGCCAATTGACTGGTATTTAAATTTGCGTAAATTTGGCAGTTGTGTTCATTCAGGTTTTGGCATGGGCTTTGAACGTCTTGTTATGTATTTGACAGGTGTTGAAAACATTCGTGACGTTATACCATTCCCTCGCACACCAAATAATTGCGAATATTAATCTAATAAAATTGTTTTGATATTGACAATTCACATTTTAGTGTTAGAATATTGTCATGAACAAAATACTGATTAGGTGTGCAACCACCTTTAAAAGCAAAGATTATGGTGTGACTTGTTGCAAAACAAAAGACAATAAAGAATGTTTGATTATTAACAGCAAAAAAGAATCGTCAATTTTTTGCATTATGGTTGTTGATGACAAACTTGAAAAGGTTGCTTTTTTGGATTATTCTATTGAAGCGAATAAAAAAACTTTATTTGTTAATAAATTGGAAGTCTTACCAGACTTCCAATTTGTCGGTATAGGCACAATGTTGTTAAATTCAGCAGGAAATATCTGTAACAAGCTTAATTTTAAAAAGTTAAAATTGATTAGTTTAACAACTTCACTTGGGTTTTATCAAAAGTTGGGGTTTGATGTTTACGAACTTGCAAAAGATACAATTTATATTTGTAAGTATCCAATAAAAAAAGAAGAAATTAATCAAATATTAATATAGGAGAGGCAAGTGAATACATTTTGTGATTTAATTGAAAATGCAAAAGCAAATGGCTATAAGTATTATGAAACAACAACCGTCAATGAAACACCATGTGTGGTTGTTGTTCGTGAAGAGACAGAAACAATTTTTGCATACATTGAACAGGACGGAAAATTGCTAAAAGTTGCACAAGCAAAATACACATTTAAAGCAAAAGGCACAAAATTATATTTATTTGTTATCAAGGTTGAAGAAGATTTTCGCAGACAAGGCATTGGTAGATGCGTTATGGATAGTTTGTTAAAATTTTCAAAAACCACAGATTGCGAAGAAATATTTTTGATAGCCGCTCAAAAGGTTAAAAACTTTTATCAAAAAATTGGGTATAGCGAATCAGGCAAAAATAGAAATGGATTTTCAATTTTACATATAATGACATCTGGTGTAACAGCTCAACCTACAGAGGAGTTAGGTTTTACAAATTAAATTTTCAACAAATTTGAAATTAAAGTTAAAAAGATTGATTTATTTGAATATATTTAATATAATTATTGAAATAAATAAGGAGGGTGTTATGGCATTTGTTAATTGGATGGATAAATTACCACTTTGGGTAAAACTTATTTTCGCTTTACCTGGTTTGGATATTATCTGGGCAATTTATCGTATCGTTAAAGGTGCAGTTAAAGGTAAAACAAGCATCTTGCTTGGTGGTATCCTTTGGTTGTTGCTTGGTTGGGCCATTTTGTGGATTATCGACTTTGTAGGCATCTGCATTGCTAAAAAACCTGTTGTTTTAGCATAGCTAAAAATAAAAACACCAATTGTTTGGTGTTTTTTTGTTGCCATTTAATACCATTTAAACATGATATTGCTTAACTTTAAAACATTATCAAATCACTTTTTTGCAAAAAAATCCTTAATAAGACCTTCTTCAATTTCGCCGTCTAAATAAGAAAAGGTGCTGACCTTTTTGCTGTTTAATTTGGACTTCAAGTCTGGCTGAATTTTGATATCAACAGTGTTGTTAAAATAAGATATAATTCGATTTACACCAAATGAAAAATGAGTGGTATCGTTAAAAATTATATGGTCAAAGAATTGTTTTCTCATAAGGTTGCAAATTTGCAACAGTTCTTTTGTGGTATTCAAATCTTCCATGCTAGGGGTAACCTGACCAAATGGGTGAGTGTGATAAACTAAAATGCTCATAACATTGTCATCATTAATGAAATCTGCAAAATGTTTAGTGTCAATTTTTATGCTGACATCATTTTCGCCTTTTAATGTTTCATATTTAACAACTTTGTTTTGACCATTTAAACAGATAATATAAAAATCTTCTTGTTTATGTATTTCAAATTTGTTTCTAAAAAATCTTACGCAAGAGTTCACATCGTTCAATATATCCAATTTGCCTAGACTTACACTTTCTTTATAAATGCTAAAAACTTCAGGCAATGATGTCAAAAATTGAGCAGTGCGTGCGCCAATCCCATCAATTTTTTCAAGATATCTTGGGTCAGCATCAAGGACATTTGCAACTGAACCAAAAGTGTCAATCAATTTGTGACCAAGTGGATTTGTATCTTTCCTTGGTATTGTAAACCATAAAAGATATTCAAGCACTTCATGTGGTTGCAAAGAACGCAAGCCAAACTTTGTAATTTTTTCTTGCATGCGTTGGCGGTGACCATTATGATTTATGTCCAATCTGCCATCATCATTGTCATTATTTTTCATAAAACTTATCCTTGTTAAATTGTATCACATAAAAGCGCAAATTTCAACAAATTTTAAAAACGTTGTCATCTTAACAAATATTATTTTTTACAATATAAAAAATGTGTCTAAAATCATTGATAAAAATTTTTGTTTAAACTCAAAAAATGATATTAATTCAAATTTAATGTGTTATAATAAAAATGGGTGAAAGTATGAAAAAGTTTTTAAAATCATTAGTTTTAATTTTTATTATATTACCAGCAACGTTTTTTTTGACAGCATGTGGAACACCAACTGTTGTTAATATTGAAAAAACAAATACAACAGACAATATGGTGATTTACACAATTTATTATTCAGATGGCAAAACATCAAGCATAACAATTGAAAATGGCAAAGATGGCAAAAGTATTGATGTTGAAGCTTTGTATCAATTAGGAGTGTCAAAAGGTTTTTACACTGATGATTTAAACGGCTATCAAAAGTTTTTAACAGATTTGATGAATAATAATGAAAACGCAATAACAACCAATGCAGGAGTTTCAAAAGCATTGCAATCAGTGGTTAGTGTTTATGCAAAATTCCAAACTCCATCTGGTTCAGTTTTTAGTTCTTCTACAAATGAAGTTATGGGTGGCTCTGGAGTAATCTACAAAGTTGAAGCAGAGTACAGTTATATAATCACAAATTATCATGTTTTGTATGACAACAAAGCATCGAATTCAACAAAACGTGCCGATGCTGTATATATCTATCAGTATGGTGTTGATAAAACATTAACAACCTCAGGCAACAATTATGTTTTTGGTGGCGGTGCTGTTGAATGTACTTATATCGGTGGCTCAATGAATTATGATATTGCAGTTTTGCGTGCAAAAACATCAGATTTGGTTAAACACAATGCTAATGTTCGTGCTGTAGATGTTGCAACAGGTTACAGTGTAAGTCAAGATGTCTATGCGATTGGCAACCCTCAACTTGAAGGTTTGAGTGTAACAAAAGGTGTTATTTCGGTTGAAAGTGAAACCGTGAAAATCACTGCCGCTGACGAAACCACAGAAATAGGCTATAGATTATTGCGTATGGACACAGCAATAAACGGTGGTAATTCTGGTGGCGGTTTGTTTGATGCAAACGGTAATTTGGTTGGCATTGTAAATGCAAAATTGGTCTATGTTGACAGTGAAAAAACTCCAGCAGAAGGCATTTCTTATGCTATTCCTTTTGACACAGCCACAAGAGTTGCGGATAATTTGATGCACTATTATGATATTCAAAAAACATTCACACCAGTTCTAAGATTAACATTGGGTATAAGTTACCAATCTTTAAATTCAAAGCAGGTGTATGACCCTTTAACAGGCAAAGTTAAAATAGAAGACCAAATTGTTGTTGCTACAGCACCAAGTTACGGCACGATTGCATTTGAAATGAACTTGCAAAAAGATGATATTGTAACAGCATTTACAATCAATGATAAAACATATCAGTTAAGTCGTTCATTTGATTTGGGCAATTTGTTGCTTGAAGTACGTGCTGAAGATGTTATCGCAATCAGTTATGTTAGAGATGGTGTAACATACACTACAGGTGCGCACAATGTTCTTTCAACAGAACTCAACAAAATATATTAATGGTTTGATATGATAAAAATCAAAAATACAGCACTTATAATGCTGTATTTTTTAATCTAAAATAATATTTTCAACAAAATTTACATTTCTTTTAAACTGTCAATGCAAATAATGTTAAAACCAGTTTTAAAACACTCCTTAAGGCTTAAAACCAAATTGATTTTTGCTTTTGTTGTTGCAATATTTCCGTCAAGCACTTTTGTTGTTGTGTAGAAGTGATTGAATGTTTTGCACATTTCCATAACGCGTTTTGCAACAATGCTTGAATCACGTTTATCAAGAGCGGTTTGCAATGTTGATTTAAAATTGTTAATCATTTTAACAAGTTCAAATGCGTCAGTATTGAAACATGTGTAATCTGGCAAAATTTCAATATTAGTTTTATCTTGATTGATATCTAAATTGCTATTATTAGATTTTCTTAATATGCTTTCAAGCCTTGTGAAAGTGTATTGCATATATGGGGCAGTTTCACCTTCAAAAGAGAATGCTTTTTCCATATCAAAAACACAGTCTTTAACACGTTCAACTTTCAAAACACTATAGTTAAGCACGGCACGTGTAACTTTGTTTGCAACATCATCAGGGTTTTCAATCTCAAAATTTCTGTCTTTAATGATGTCAACCGCTTTGTTGTGAGCATATTCAATCAGGTCAACCAGAACAGCCTGTTTGCCACGTCTTGAACTGATTTTGCCGTCTGGCAAACTGAATCTGCCATAAGCGATGTGTTCCAATTTGTTGTAATAGTCAAGCCCCAACAATTCAACAATCTTAAACCATTGTTTAAAGTGTAAACTCTGAGCAACATCGGTTACATAAAATATTTTATCAAAATGATAATCATTGTATCTGTCCATAACTGCGGCAAGGTCACGACTTGCATAGAGAGATGTACCATCATTTTTGATTATCACACTTGGTGCCATATCAAAAGCAGTCAAGTCCACAATTTGTGCACCTTGGCTTTCAGTCAAAAGGTTGGCATTTTTAAGTTTTTTAACAACATCTGGCACAAATTGATTGTAATAGTTTTCGCCACGATTGTCGTCAAATTTAACGCCTAACAAATCAAACATGCGTTCACCATCTTTAAGTGCAATGTCAACAATTTGTTGATAAATAGGGTAGATGATGCTATCTTTTTCTTCAATCTTCTTAAATATATCACGGGCAAGTTGGCTGTAACTTTCGTCTTCCGCTTCCATTTGGTTGAACTTAACATAATATTCTTGCAAAGCATCATTTCCACGGGCTTTAACATCTTGCATGCTTCCCCATTTTTGCATACCACCTATGATTTTGCCAAAAGGTGTGCCATAATCGCCTGCAAAATCAAGACGCTTTACACTATAGCCAAATTGCTCGCACAATCTGCACAAACTTTCGCCAACAATCAATGATTTTAAATGGCCGATGTGTAAATATTTTGCAAGGTTTGGGCTACCATAATCAACACAAACAACTTTGCCTTTACCAACATTTGATTTGAAATCTTTTTCATTTTTATATTCATTTAAAACAGTGTTGGCAATTTGAGATTTGTTTAAAAAAAAGTTTACATAGCCAGCAACAACTTCAACATGGTCAATCAATTCGTTTGAAGTGATGCTTGAAGCAATTTGATTTGCAATATCCATTGGACTTTTGTGCATAGTTTTTGCAAAGGCAAAACATGGCAAACAATAATCACCCTTGTCTGCGCTGATTGCTTCTATTATTAAATTTTCAACATTTATGTCAGCATTCAAGTTGATGCTGTCTGCAATTAATTTCTTGATATTCATGCACCAATGATAGCACAAATCAATAACTTTTGCAATAGTTTAAAGTTTAGATTAACCACATTGCAATTATAAAATCTGGTTATTATTTTTTTATCTTTTGAAAATCGTTTAAAAGTTGGTTTTGATATACCGATTTGTTTTAATAAATCAAGATAAAGCCAATCAGCATCTTGGCAACAAAAAACACAAACCCAATAATGTTTGGCTTGTGTTTATAAAATTAATTAGGTTTTAATTTAAAACTGAAGAAGCAGATTTTGTGTAAGCTCTGGTTAAACCACCAGCCCCAAGTTTTATCCCACCAAAATATCTCACAACGGCAACAAGAGTGTTGGTAAGGTTTTTCTTTTTTATTACATTTAAAATGGGGTATCCTGCTGTTCCATTTGGCTCGCCATCATCACATGCTTTTTCACTTACGCATTCTTTATTGTAAACATAAGCATAGCATATATGAGTTGCCTTTTTGTGCTCTTTTTTTAAATTTGCAATTATTATTTTTACATCTGCCAAATTTTGTAAATCATACTTATATGTTAAAAATCTAGATTTATTTATTATAATTTCTTCCATAAAACAATTATATAAATTATGAAACATTTTAACAAATAAAATTATCAATATACAATAAATAGTTATTAAAAATAGCAATAAATATTGCATTTAAAATAAATTATTAAATAATAACAAATAATATTAATTGGCTAAAATAATTTAAATTTTAATAAAAATCAATAAAAAATGCAGAAAATTAAATAAAATTTAATTATTATTTATAATTTTTTTAATTAATTTAAAATTTTTTAATATTATTTTAATTTTGTAACTAAATAATTTTTTACAACATAAAAATATTTTATGGAAAAATTTAAAGTAGGAATTATCGGCTACGGCAATTTAGGTAAAGCGGTAGAAATGCAAATTTTGTCTAGTGAAAATTTTGATTTGGTTGCAATATTTTCACGCAGGGAAAATGCCAACACAAAAGATTTTAAAGATATGGATCAATATATTGGAAAAATTGATTTGATGTTTTTGTGTGTCGGGTCACAAAATGATTTGGAAAAAGTGGCATATAGTGTTGTGAGAAATTTTGATACGATAGATTGTTATGATAATCACAATAGGTTGAAGCAATATATTCAAAAACAAAATCAACTTGCAATAAAAAACAAAAAAATTGCCCTTTGTGCATTAGGGTGGGATCCAGGATTGTTTAGTTATATACGTGGACTGTTTGATAGTTTAGATTTGCAATCTTGCACATTCTGGGGCAAGGGCTTAAGTCAAGGGCATACGCAAGCAATAAAAAATTTGCCCAATGTTATTGACGCAATTCAATTTACAGTTCCTAACAACAATGCAAAACGTCAGGTTTTAAACGGAGTTTTGCCACAAAACACTTTTGATTTGCACAAGAGATTGTGCTATGTTGTATGTGAACCGCAACATGAAAAGCAAATCAAAAAACAAATTATAACAATGCCAGATTATTTTGCAGGTTACAAAACAACGGTTAAGTTTGTAACTCAACAAGAAATTGACAAAATCAAAACATTTGCACATAAAGGGGAAGTTGTTGCAATGTCTGGAGTGGCGGAATTTAAACTTAACCTTAAATCAAATCCTGAGTTTACAGCCAAGGTGTTGGTAAGTTTTGCAAGGGCAGTTCCTAAACTTAAAGAAGCAAACCGATATGGGGCATTTACAGTTTTTGATTTACCATTAAATTTGATATTGAAAAAAGAAAAGTTCCACTTCATTTAAAGTGGAATTTTTTCCTGTGGTTGATAACACCCACATTTGTGTGTATAAACTATATAGGTCTATTTGAAACTATCATAATTATAATGTAGTATTTTAATGACTGTTATGTTTAATTGAAAAGCAAGTTTATTTTTTTGTTGATTTTTTCTTTGGCTTTTCAACAATAGGTTTCCAACTTGCATCTATCAATCTGCCTTCGTCAAAACATGCAACATTAGGGCATTGTTTACGATGAATGATAACACCTCTTCCAGTTGAGACAAACCCAACAATTTCATCTCCGTACATTGGTCTGCAACAGCCTGCAAATTTCATCAAGATGTTGTTAAGACCTTTAAGTGAAACCTGATTTTCTTGCGGGTCAGCAAGAGAGATTGTGTTGTGAGAAACAATTTGCTCTTGTTCTGCTTTAAATTGTTTTTGGAATGCAAGCGCAAGTTTATTTGCAATTGCAATAGGTTTTATTGCGTTTGTGCCGATAAGAGCATAAAATTCGTCAATATCTGCCACGTTATAATAGTCAATTATTTCTTGCATGGCATCGGTGTTAATAAGTTTGTTTACCGCATAGCCTTTATCTTTTATTGCATTTTCAAGCATGGTTTTGCCAAGTTTTACATTTTCTTCTTTCATGTTTCGCTTGAAAAATTCATTGATTTTTTTGCGTGCTTCGCTTGTTTTGCAAATTTTCAACCAGTCACGAGAAGGCCCCTTTGAATTTGGGTTTGTTATAATTTCAACAATATCGCCGTTATTCAAACTGCTTGTGATAGGAACCATTTTGTCATTAACTTTTGCACCAACGCATTTGTTGCCAATCTCGCTGTGAATATTGTATGCAAAATCAATAGGTGTTGAACCTGCAGGCAAATAAATAACCTTTCCACGTGGTGTTTGCACAAAAATTTCATTATTGTAAATATCTTGATTCAATGATTTTGCCAAATCTTCAATGCTGACATTTTCATTTTCCATCATTTGCCTTAACCATGCAAGGCGGATATCAAGGCTATCCTGCTTGTTGCGTTTTTCTTTGTAAAGCCAGTGCGCAGCGATACCGTATTCAGCATATTGGTGCATTTCCACAGTACGTATTTGAATTTCCACAGGGAAACCTTCAAATTTTACGGTGGTGTGTAATGATTGATAACCATTTGGTTTTGGTATAGCAATATAATCTTTAAATCTTCCAGGTATTGGTTCAACTTCTGTGTGGAGTCTGCCAAGCAGGGCATAACATTCGGCAACAGTGTTTACAATTGCACGCACAGCAATAAGGTCATAAATTTGGTCAAGCGAGTGGTCTTGCAGTTTTTTGTAAATGGAGAATATATGTTTTTTCCTGCCAAAAACTTTACCTTTTATCCCTAACTCGTCCATGCAACGTTTGGTTAAAAGGGTCAATCTTTCAACAATCGGTTGGCGTTTGTGGAAACGTTTATCAACATCTTCTTGAATTTGATTATATTTTTCTGGTTGCAATATTAAAAATGCGCCATTTTCAAGTTCGGTTTTGTAATTAGACATGCCCAGACGAGCACTCAATGGAGCATACATCAAAAAGATTGCTTTTGCAATTTCTTGCCTTTCATTTTCGTCAAACTCGTCTTTGTGACGCAACTTGGTTACAATCAGTGCAATTTTAAACATTATAATTCTTATATCTTTGGTGATTGCAAAGAACATTTTTCTAATGTTTTCAGTGTCTTCAGCTGAGTCGGTGATTTTGATTTTTTCCAACTTGTCCAAAATGTTCAATGTGGCACTTGCTTCAGGATAGTCTTGTTCGGCTTGATCAAAGGATAAAATGTTATTAAGCACCAAAAAGTGGAGCAAACCCTCACATTTGATTGTTTCGCCTAATTCCATATCATCCAAAATTGCAAGCAGTGTGTCTGCTTGGTTCGTTAATTTTTCTGGTATTAATTTTTTTAATTCGTTTATTTCCATATATATTTATATTCTAGCATACTGCAAAAAATATTTCAATATATCAACAATTCATTATTGAACATTTTTGAAAAAACTGTCTTTTATTGGTGGTAATAACGTGTGCGGTTATAAACAATTGACGTGTTAAATAAGATATAAATATGTATAGATTGAGTGTTGAACAGGTAGTTAAAAAATTCAATAGCAGTTTGAATGGTTTAAGCCAAAATCAAGCAGATAACTTAAAAAAAGTTTATGGCCCAAACGAATTAAAAAAAGCAAAAAAACAGTCTTTTATAAAATGTTTCTTCAAACAATTTTTAAACATTATGGTTGCAATATTGTTGGTTTCGGCTGTGATTTCAATTACGATTGCAATTGTTCATAAACAGTATAGCGATTTGTTTGAGGGCTTTGTTATTTTGTTTATTGTTGTAACAAATGCTTTTATAGGCGTTTTTCAGGAGAGCAAAGCGCAGGCATGTATTGACGATTTGCAAAAATATTGCAAAACAACCGTAAAAGTTTTGCGTGGAGGGGTTACGGTTAATATTGATAGCAGTTGCCTTGTGCCAGGGGATATAGTCGAATTGGAAGCAGGCAATATCGCACAAGCAGATATTAGGTTGATATCATCAAACAACCTTGCTTGTGACGAAAGTTCACTTACTGGCGAAAGTCTGCCTGTTGAAAAAAATTCTGATTTAATTTTTCTTGAAAACACACCTTTGGCAGAGCGAAAAAATATGGTATTTTCTGGCAGTATGATTGTTAGAGGTAGGGCAAGAGGTGTGGTTACAGCAACTGCAAACAACACAGAAATCGGCAAGATTGCAAACATATTGTTTAACACAAAAAAAGAAATAACTCCTCTTCAAAAATCAATAAACAAAATCGGCAAAATCATAACTTGGACAGTGATTGCAGTTTGTGTGGTTATTTTGATTTTTGAAATTGTTGCAGGGCATGGGGCACTTAATGCTATCATGACATCAGTTTCTCTTGCGGTGGCTGCAATTCCTGAAAGTTTGCCTGCTGTTATCACAATTATTTTGGCATTGGGCGTACAGCAACTTGCAAAGCGAAAATGTATTATCAAGCATTTAAATGCTGTGGAAACTTTAGGTAGTTGCGAAATTATTTGTTCGGACAAGACTGGAACTTTGACAATGAACAAAATGCAGGTTGTTGAAACATTTTTAAACAATCAAACAAACTGCAAACATGGTGAAGAGTTTGAAGAAATGTTAAATTGCATGGTAAATTGCAACAATGTAAAAATGCAAGATAAGACTATGTCTGGAGAGCCAACCGAACTCGCTATATATGAATATGCTATGTCATGCAAGAGCATCAAAAAGATGAAAGTTGTGCATGAAATTCCGTTTAATTCCAATCGAAAAATGATGAGTGTAATTGTTAATGGTAACGGATTAAAAAGTTATGTCAAGGGTGCGCCTGAAATGGTCATCGCAAAATGTACAAAAATAATGCAAGATGGCAAAATTTTAACATTGACTGACGAACAAAAACAAAAATTAAGGCAGACAGCAGATGAAATGAGTGATAAAGCATATCGTGTTATGGCTTTTGCTCTGAAACAATTCGACGTGTTTGATTTGAACTCAAACATTGAAGATGATTTGGTCTTTTTGGGCTTGTGTGGAATGATGGATAATCCTAGACCTGAAGTTAAGGTTAGCATAGAAAAATGTTTTAAAGCAGGGCTTAAACCTGTTATGATAACAGGGGATCATAAACGTACCGCCTTTGCGATAGCAAAGCAATTGGGTATTGCAACAGATATTGGGCAGGTGATAACTGGTGCTGAAATAGATGACCTATCGGATAAAGAATTGGTAAAACGTTGTGCACATTATTCTGTGTTTGCACGTGTTAGCCCAGAGCATAAGGTTAGGATTGTTCAAGCCTTCAAGTCCACAAAAAAGATAGTTGCAATGACAGGTGATGGGGTCAATGATGCACCAAGTTTAAAAATCGCAGATATTGGTGTTGGCATGGGTAAGTCTGGCACTGATGTTGTAAAAAATGTGGCAGACATGGTTGTTACTGACGATAATTTTGCTTCTATTGTTGTGGCAGTTGAAGAAGGTAGAAAGGTTTATAGCAATATCCAAAAAGCATTACAATTTTTGATATCCACAAATTGCGTTGAAGTTTTTGGTATGTTGCTTGCGTTGATGATTTTTCCGCAATATACATTTTTGTTGCCTGCTCAAATGTTGTTTATAAATCTTGTAACTGATAGTTTGCCTGCTTTTGCTTTGGGTATGGAAAATGTTGAGCCTGAAGTTATGTTGTCTCCGCCAAGAGATAGAAGGGCTGGATTGTTTGGTGGCAAAGTTGGTGTGGCGATAATCTATCAGTCAATCCTGCAAACACTTATTGTTATGCTTGTTTTTGTGATAGGCGTTTATTGTTATTCTGCTGAACAAGCAAGCACAATGGTTTTCTTCACCATTATATTTATGCAAACTTTACATAGTATCAACTGTAAAACAAACAATAATTTAAAACATAAAAACCTGTTGGATAATAAAGTTTTTAATATCTGTTTTATTATCACAATGGCAATTAATTTGTCAGTTGCGTGTTTGCCATTTATGTATAAATTATTTGGCTTAACTTTCTTAAATTTTTCACAATGGTTGATTGTTATAATTGCCTCAGTGTTGATTATTCCAACATGTGAATTGATGAAATGTAAATTAGAAAAAGAAAAATTTGAGCCAGTAAAAGACAACAAAAAATTAAAGCAAAAAAATAAAAAATATAATTTAAATATAAAAAAACATGCAAAATAAATAAAAAATAATATATTTTTAATAATTTTTATTTAATTTTATTGAATTTCTATAAGTTTTACAATTATTTAATAAATTTTGACAAATTTGATTTTTTAAACAAATAAAACCTTTTTTGAATAATTTTTTTGATTGTGACAAAAAATATTTTTAGGAGGTTTTAGATGACTGTTTTTAACAAGAAAGTGCTTTCAATCATTGTTTATTTCACTTTGGTTGCTTTGGCTATTTGTGCGGCTGGTTTCTTTGTGTTTGCTTTGGTGATTAATGGCTTGCCATTTTGGGCAAAAATTATCTACTATATTTGGGTTGGCTTGCTTGTTGGTGCAATAGTGTTTGACATTATTTGCACATGTACACATCAAGCAAAAACAATTTCGGGCTTTATCATTTATGTTTTAAGCTTGATGGCTGTGGGTATGTCAATGTTGCTTTATGTTTTGAATGCTACAACAGCAGGTATTGAACCAACATTCTTGCAAACTTATTTGTCAACATGTTTGATTTCACTTATCACAACTGGCTACATGATTGCAACATGGTGTGTAGGAGAATCTGTTGTTGAACATGCAACAGCAAACAAAGAGATTGCAGATAAAGATTAAAAGTTGAATCATGATAAAAAAGGAGAATTTCACATCTCCTTTTTTTGTCTGTTATGTTAATAAAAATATAATTTTAATACTTGTCAAAATGATTTGCTTATACTTTTAAATTTTGTTTGTATATTGAGATTTTAACCTAAAATAAAAACTTTTTATATATACTTTCACAAAGTCCAACCACCGTCAACTCTAATTATTTGTCCAGTGATAAATGAAGCCTTGTCGTCAAGCAAAAATTTAACAATATTTGCAATATCTTTTGGCTCGCCAATCCTTTGCATTGGGGTTTCGTCAATGATTGAATCAACATCAGCTTTAGAGTATTGACTGTTCATTTTTGTATTTATAAAACCTGGGCAAATTGCATTAACAGTTATTCCACTGTATCCTAACTCTTTTGCAAGGGCAAGGGTCAAAGCATTAATTGCGCCTTTGCTTGCAGAGTATAAACTTTCAGTGCTTGAACCAACAACTCCCCAAACAGATGAGATATTTACAATTCTGCCATATTTTTCACTTATCATGTATTTGCTTACACTTGAAATAACATTCACAGTTGATTTGACATTGTTGTTAAAAGTATAATCATAATCTTTGCTTGTGATGTCTTGAATCTGTTTTGTGGTGCTAACACCTGCGCAGTTGACAACGCAATCGATTTTTTTGTTGAGGGCAATTATTTTGTCAATCAAATTTTTAACACTTGTTGTGTTTGTAAGGTCGCATTTAAAAATTTCTATTTCACAATTTTTTGTGTTGTTTTGTTTTAGCATTTGAACGGGTGCATCGTTTTGATGATAGACTAAAAAAAGTTTGTTGCCTTTTTCAGCAAGTGATTTTGCAATTTCTATGCCAATGCCACCACTGGCGCCTGTTATTAAAATATTTTTCATATGAAGAGTATATCAAAAAATTATATTTTTTCAAATAAAAATCAAAAAAATTATTATTTTTTGCTCAATTTGGTCGGGCTTTTAATTAATTTTTATAAAAAAATTGCATTTAATTTAAAATTTTAATGGCTAAAAAACAAATTTAACACACAACTTTACTTTAAATATTTGACTTAAAACAATAAAAGGTTGTAATATTAATTTATAAAAAAAGGAGGAATATTATGGCTGAAAAGAAAAATACAAAATCAACAAAAACCACCACAACAACAAAGAAAAGTGGAAGCTGTTGGTCTTTGAACAAAGTTTCACTTTGGGTTATTATTGCTGTTGCTGTATTGTATTTAGTTTCAATGATTCTTTCATTGGTTGGTATCAACTTCAAGGTTGTTGCCGCCCTTCAAGGTGTTGCCACTGCTATCATGATTTGTATTGTTGCTGTTTTAGCATGGCGCTATGTGGCTAAAAAACAAACAGTTTGGAAAGTTTTGTACATTGTTTGTTTATTAGTAGTTATCGCTGGTGTTATCATTCCATTGATAAAATAGTAATTTAAAAAGCTGGCTTTAATGTCAGTTTTTTTATTGGGTTGGGCAATAAGTCAAGTTTGTAAACATCAGCAAAATAAATTGGTTTATTGCTGTATTTAAATGTCTTTTATCATGCAATGTTGAATTATTTTACACCAAAATATATTGTTAGATCGTTATTTTTAAAAATATATTTTTTTGGCATTATATTTGACATGGCAAAGGTTTAATTATATAATTAAAACATGAAGAAAGCATTAAAAACAATATTTATAGTTATTTTATGTTTGGCTGTCGCTGGCGGAACGGGCTATTTGTTTTTTTTAAATATGTCAAAATCGGTGTCAGCATTTGAAAATGTAAATTCTTTTACAAGCGACATTAATCAAAAAGAATTTAACTTAGACATGCAAAAAGTTGCATTGACAGGTGGTAGTAGATTTAATCTAATGATAACCAGTTATCAAGATATGACGGAAATAACATATAGTTTAAATTCATATTTAATAGGTTATCACAATGCAAGTGCTGAAACAAAAATCGTTGAAAAATTGTCAACATTGATATCAACACAAAATACCATAAAAAATATGGCAGAAGAGTATTTTGTGAAGTGTAATGGTGAAGCATATAACAAAGTTGTTGGGGCAAATGATTTATACGAAAGTTTTGCAAATTACATAGCTGAGTGTGCTGAATTTAACCAATATGTGCAAGATAAAATAAAGGCAGAAATCTTAACATATAGCACAGACGTAAAATTTTCAGTTTTTGATGTATATGCAAACGTTGTTAAATTGTCATTGAAAAATTTAAAAGTTAATGATAGTGCAGACTTAAGCAATTTGAAGTTTATGCAATCTCACTTTGCATTGAAGGATAATTATCTTTCAACAAACAATGCAAACGGCAATTTTGCAATCGAAAACAATAAGTTTATAACAGCATACAACAAGTGCGACAAAACATCATTTGCAACAAATCTAACAAATAATTTGGCTAACGCAACTGACACAGCATCGTCTGAAGAATTGGTTGCAGCACACTATTTGAAAGTGATTTTTGGTGCGTAAAAGGTGAATATGAAAAAAATTTGGATTGGCTTTTTAACTTTGGTTTTAACACTCTGTGGTGTTGTAAGTTTTTCTGCGTGCAGCAAAAACACAACTTATAATTTATCACAACTTAAAAATAGCTATCAAGCAATAACAGAAGGTTGTTCGTCAGCCACAATTTCTGGCGGAAAAATTCAATTTAATTATGCAAACTTTAAGGTTAATAATGAAAGTTATTTTCAACAAGTTATTTCTTCAACAGCACCATACACTCGATTAACAGATTTTTACAATCCGTTGTTTGAAAAATCTATGAGTTTTGTTTATGAATATATTGATGTTTGTTCAAACAAATCAATCAAGGTTGATGAACAAACAAAATTGTCACTAGATAATGATTTAAATGCGCTTAAGGTTGCATTAAAAAATGTAGATGACCATGTTTCATCTTTGGCTGATAATGTAAAATTTGTATATAATGGCGACAAAAATTATACATCAATTGCTTGCTCTCAAAGATATACAGCATTGTTTAATTCTTATGATGCGTTGTTCAGTTCTGCATTAAATTTCAGTTATGATATTTCAAACATTTATTTCAATTATGCTGTTAAAAGTGCATTGATTGATTATTCAAAACAAACAGTTGAAGAATTTAACGCAAGCACTGCGGTTATAAACTTAAAAAGCCAAACAGACAACCAAATTTTAAACTTAACACGTGCGTATTTTAATGCTTACGTTAAAGGCAATGCGTTGACATCAACATTTGTAACACCAAATGCAGGTCAATATGCAAAACCAGATCAAAACTACAAAGATTTTTCAAATTCAGTAAGCCAAGTTAGTTTAGATGCTTCTTTTGAGGCAAGTTTGCCTGAAAAAATGGAAATAATCAATACTGACCAAACATTAAAAAACAAATTTTATGAACAAAGTGTTGCTTTATCAAATATTCAACAAATCATGAACAATGATATCAAAGTTTACCAAATCGCACTCAACGATATTGTGTATTTGGATAAAAAGTCAGATCCAAATGCAACAGATTATGAAAAATTTTGTGTTCAAATGATTGAAAACCATAATTATATTGTGCAAGAATATAATAAGGTGTTGGTTAGATTGATAGCAATTATTAATGATGCAGGAGTTTAAAAATGACACAACAAGAGTATCTTGAATTAGCAGATTTATTGTATCCTAACGTTAAGGATACATCTTTTTACTTAAACAAATATAAACCACGTGATTGTGCAGGTGAAGTTACACGTCTAGCCCCAAGTCCAACAGGATATTTGCATATCGGTCAATTGTATCAAGCGGTTATACACTCATCATTGGCAAGGGCAACAAATGGAATTTTCTATTTACGCTTGGAAGATACAGATAACAAGCGAGAAGTGGAAAATGCTGGGCAAATCGCGTATGATATGTTGAATAGATTTGGTGTGTTTGCAGATGAAGGCTATCGTGGGGACAATTTGCCAGAAACAGGTGATTATGGCCCTTACGTTCAATCAAAAAGGTTAGAAATTTATCGTTCTTTTGCACATGAACTTGTAAAAAATGGTGGTGCATTCCCATGCTTTTGTGGCGCCTTGGCTGATAAGGCAGAAATTCTTAAAAAGCGTGAAGAAGAATTGGAGGAAAATGCCGATTTGGAGGTGAAAGACCCTTGTCGCAATTTAACTCTTGATGAAATCAAGGCAAATCTTAAAGACAAAAAACCGTTTGCATTAAGGCTTAAATCTACGGGTAATATTCAAAAAGAACATGAAGTTAATGATTTGATAAAAGGCAAAAAAGCGGTGCGTGAAAATGCAAAAGATGATGTGCTAATCAAATCAAATGGCATACCGGTTTATGCTTTTGCACATGTTGTTGATGATACTTTGATGGGCACAACAACAGTTATACGTGGGCAAGAATGGTTTCAATCATTGCCTGTTCATTTAGAAATTGCTCAAAAATTTGGATTTAAACCTTTTAAATATGCACACACTCCAAGCATTTGCGTGCTTGATGAAAACGGCAATAAACGTAAGATAAGCAAAAGGAAAGACCCTTTTGCAGATGTTCGCTTCTTCTTAAAAAAAGGTTATCCAACCACAGCGGTAGTTGAGTATTTGATGAACTTGCTAAACAGTGATTTTGAAATGTGGAGAAAACAAAATCCAACATTACCTTATACTGAATTTCCATTCAGTTTGAAAAAAATTGGTGTAACAAACCCAATGTTTGATTTTGCAAAAATAAATGACATTTCAAAAACAATAATCTCAAGAATGACAGCTGAAGAAGTGTATAATAATGCTTTGAACTGGGCAGACGAATGGGACAAACAATCTTATGAAATTATTAAAAACAATAAAAAAGTTTTGCTTTCTGTTTTGGGCATCGACCGTGGTGGAGACCGCCCACGTAAGGATATAACATATTTTAGCGAAGTACTAAATTTATATGATTATGTTTTGCCTGGCTTCAAATCTGATTTGTTATCAATAAATTATGGACAAGCAAAACTTGGCAATCTGCATGAATGTTTGAAAGAATATTGCCTAAACTATACCGAACTTGACAGCAATCAAGAGTGGTTTGAAAATTTAAAACAAATTGCAAATAAGCATTTGTTTGTTGATAATAAAATTTACAAACAACAACCTGATGCTTATGCTGGTAGTGTAAGCGATGTGGCAAAATTTGTGCGCATTGCTATCACTGGACGTGAAAATAGCCCTGAATTGTATTCAATAATGAAAGTTTTGGGCGAAAAAGAATGCAAAACTCGCTTAAGCAAGATGATTGACGAGATTGCTACAAAATTATAAATTGATTAACAATAAAAAATAGATTGATAAATCAATTAAAATCTAAAGGAATGATATACAAAATAAATTTTGCAAAAAATGTGATATTTTGTTTAAAATCATTTCTTTTTTTCTTCTTGATTGATAAAATAGAACATATAAAAGGGGTAAAAATGGCAACAAAAAAGACAGCAACAAAAACAACGTCAAAAGCAAAACTAAACATTGATTTTGAAGAGAAAAATCAATCTAAAAAAACAAAACGATCAAGCAAAAGGGCACAAAAAAGAGTTGAAAAATCATTAAAAAGAGTTGGGTTTACAGCCATAATTTTGGCAGTTCTGTTCCTGATTGTTGGTGCAGGTGCAGGGTGGTTTGTAACCAAAATTATCTGCAAAAATGATTGTTTTGAAATGATAGGTATGGACGAGATTTCAATTGAAATTGGCTCAAGTTATGTTGACCAAGGGGTAAAGATTGTTGCTTTTGGCAAAGATGAGTCCGAATCAGTCAGCGTTGAAACAAACTTAACAAAAAATGCTGACGGCAGTTATACTTCAAATGAAGAAGGAACATTCTATATGATTTACAAATCAAGTTGTTTTAAATATGGACAACTTTTCAAAGTGGGAAAAATACGTCTCATTTCGTTTGTTGAAGCAAGTGAACCTGGCGAAAGGTTAGATTAAAGGGGTGAAGCATGAAAAAGAAAACTTTAAGTGTTATAATTTGCATATTTGCACTTCTGCTGGGTATGGCTGGTGGTGCTTTTGGGTTTACTTATGTAACAATTCCAGATACAGAAACATTAATTGCAAGTTCAGATGTCTATTATTCATATAACAATAATAATTTAACAACCGGCAAACTAACAGGGGAGGCAGGCGAACTTTCAATTCACTTTTTGGAGTTAGGCAACAAATACACTGGTGATTGTACATACATTAAGTATGGCAATGTAGATATCCTTATTGACTGTGGTTCAAAGGCTAGCAGTGTGTTAACGGTAAAAAAATATTTGGACCAATATATAACAGATGGAATTTTGGAGTATGTGATCATCACGCACGCGCACCTTGATCATTACGCAGGCTTTGCAACAAGTGGCAAGGTATATGGCATATTTGATTTATATCAATGCAAAAACATAATTGATTTTGGCACAGGCACAAATCAAACTGGCAATACATATCAAAACTATGTTGCAAAACGTCAAAATGAAATTGATAATGACGGCGCAAATTATTATCCAGCACCTTCAATTTCCACAAATGGAAGCAATCGTGAATTTGTGATTGATAATGGGGCGACTTCAGGAAGCACATTTAAATTTGAAGTGCTTTATAATTATTATTATGACCATAAAGCAACAACAGAGAATGATTATTCAGTTTGCACACTTTTTACGCATAACAGCAAACATTTTTTGTTCACGGGCGACCTTGAAAAAGATGGCGAAGATATGTTGGTTGACAATAACAATTTACCAACTGTAGATTTGTACAAAGCAGGTCATCATGGAAGCAAAACAAGTTCAAATGAAAAATTGTTGGAAACGATTCAACCAAAAGTTGTTTGTATTTGTTGCTGTGCTGGTAGTAAGGAATATACAAAAACCGATGCAAATCAATTTCCAACTCAAGACTTTGTAAACCGTATTGCAAAATATACAACTAATATTTATGTGACAACTTTATGTATCGACTATGACAATAATGAATTTACATCAATGAACGGCAATATTATGGTTATTTCACAAATTACACAAGCAGAAATCAGTTTAGCTTTCAGCAACAATTCCACCAAATTAAAAGATACAGAATGGTTTAAAGCGCATCGAATATGGCCAGAAGTTCGGGCTGCATAACGTTAGATAAAAAACAAAAAAACTCTCAGTTTTATGAGGGTTTTTATTTATTCAATAGTGAATTTTATCAACTTGTCTTGTTTATACAAGCGATTGTTGGAAAGAATATGTAACTATTTTGATTTAATCAAAAGATAATTCTTTTTGCCTTTTTTGAAAAGCTTTCCGTCAATCAAATCTTCTTTTGCAATTTGCATAAATGGGTCAGCAATTGTTTCCCCGTCCATGCTCAAACCTTTTTGTTCAATCAGTCTGCGTGCTTCGCCTTTGCTTGCAACAAATTTTGCATTTAAAAGCAAATCTAACACACCGATTGCTGGCTCAACGATGTCAAGTTCAATTGTTGGAGCATTGTCTTTGTTGATAGAGTTTGAAGCAAACAAGTTTTTACTCATATTTTCTGCCTCGATTGCATCTGCCTCGCCACGAATAAATTTTGTGATTTCAAAAGCCAAACGTTTTTTGCTTGCAACAACATCAGTTTTTATCATTGAACGAACTTCTTCCATAGGAATATCTGTGAAAAGGGCAAACATCATTTCAACACAGGCGTCAGGTGTTTGGTAAACACCTTGATAAAAGTCGTATGCTGAAATTTTGTCTTTATCAATCCAAATAGCGCCTTTTTCAGTTTTGCCCATTTTTTTGCCTTCTGGGGTCAGCAAAAGTGGGTTGGTTGCACCAACCATAACACGGTTTTTGCCGTCAATAAAGTTCATTTTTCTGCCAAGTTCAGTGCCTGCAACAATGTTACCCCATTGGTCAGCACCGCCCCATTCAAGAGAACAACCATAAGCTTCGTTCAAATGCAAGAAATCGTATGCTTGCATCAACATATATCCCATTTCAAAAAATGTTAATCCGCCTTCAGCAATACGTTTTGCGTATATTTCATTTGTAATCATTTTGTTCACATTAAAATGAACACCAATATTGCGCATAAAGTCAACGTAATCATAACCCTTGAACCAGTCTGCATTGTTCACTATAATGGCTGGATTTTCGCCGTCAAAATCAAGAAAATGACTATAGGCTCTTTTAATGCCTTCAATGTTCTTTTCAAGTTGTTCCTTGCTTAACATTGGGCGCATGTCGGTTTTGCCAGAAGGGTCACCAATTGCAGCGGTTGCGCCACCAACAAGCACAATAACTTTGTGGCCAGCTTGTTGAAAACGTCTTAAAATTGTGCAAGGTACGCAGTGCCCAATGTGCATGCTGTCAGCTGTTGGGTCAGTGCCACAGTATAAAGCAATTTTTTTGTTGTCAAGCATGTCCTTCAACAATGCTTCGTCAGTTGTTTGATATAATAGATTTCTGTCTTTAAGTGTTTCGTATAAGCCCATTTTTATCTTTTCTCCCATAAACTATCAATCCAATTTTGTACAAGTTCGCCTTCGATAACGTACTTGCCTATAACATAATCGGTTTTTTCATAAACAAATTTTTCAATTTTAGTGTTTTCTTGAATCACAGGTTTGATAAAGGTATTGTTAATCATCGGCACAAGAGATAATGCAACAGCAATGATATTGATGATAATCACAATACATGCACCTTTAACAAGCCCAAACACAAAACCTAAAGCACGGTTCAAACCACCCAAAACTTTTGTGCGGGCGATATTATCAAATAATTTGCCAAGTATTGCAAGCACAATTTTGATAACAATAAACAAAAGCACTGCAGAGATTGCCAAAACGCAAATGTGTGCAACACCAGCACCAGCAACATCTGAAACAGCTGTCTCGGCAGTGAAATCGACATTTGCTGATGAGAAAATCATATTAACAAGTTGTTTTAAAATTCCATTCATGCCAGCGCAAGCATTCATGATTGCTTCTTTGCTGCCAAAGCTTGCCACAGAGTTGCCTAAATCAGCATTAACACCGATAATCGCATTTGAAATCTTGCCAGCAATTGCATTTTCCATACCAAACCAACTGCCAACCCAGTTTGCAATATATTTTGCAAGCCAAATTGAAACAATAAGGCAAACAACCCAGTTGAATAATGATAGAAGTGATTTTAAAAAGCCTTTTTTAACACCAATAAGTGCAAAAATAAGCACAACTAAAACTAATGCTACATCAATAATTATTCCAACGATGTTCACATTAACCTCCCCTTAAACAAACAAGTTAATTGCCATTACTCTGCAAAATTGTGATTCAAAATTTTGTTTGTTTGATTTATGATAACACAAAACTATTTAAAAGTAAAAGTAATTTGGTAAAATTAATTGCAATATATTTGTTTATCAACAAAATAATTAGTTTTAAAACTGCAAAATATAATTTGTTGACATTATTTAAATATTTATGAAAAAAATTCCCAAAAAGGTTATATCTTTTGGTGAAATTTAAAGATTGGAAAAGATAATGGTTTGCAAATTTGTGCTGAAACAGTAAAGTCTGTTCAAATTTAGTGGATATACAGCAAATAAATCTGCTTAAATTTGTTTAATTTTGTATTTAAAACAAGGGCTTGGAAAATATAATTTAACCGTTAAATTTGGTTGTTAATATTATTTTGTTATGATATAATGAAACATACTGAGGTGAATATGGAAAAGAAAAAAAATTCTAGTTGGAAATCTGCAATGTTTTACATCATAGCGTTAATTCTGGTTGGAATTATGATATATGTTATTGTTGCAAAAAGCAATTCAACAAAGCAAATCAGTTATACACAATTTCAAAATATGGTGGAAACTGGTCAGGTGGCGGAAATTGATGTTTATGGTTACACCATACGTATTAGGAAAGTTGATGGTGTTGATGAGCAAAAATTTCCAAGGAATGTTGACGCATACTGCACAATCACTGAAAATTGCGATGTAAATGAACTTATAAACAGTTATAACGACTCAATATCACAAAAAGATAGTGGGGGCAACTTTATTTATGATGAAAATGGTGAACGAAAAGTGCTTGATGGCAAAACGTTCATTACTGCATCTTATGGTTATAAAACAGAAAGTTGGTTCAGCAAATTGTTGCCTTATGCAAGTTTGCTTATCATTGTTGTGATGGGTGTGTTCTTGTTTAAAGGCATGTCCGGCAACAGCAAGGGTTTTGGTTTTGGCAAATCAAAGGCAAAATTGGTTGTAAGTTCAAGTGTAAGATTTTCTGATGTTGCTGGTTCAGAAGAAGAAAAGCAGGAGTTAAAAGAAATTGTTGAATTTTTGAAAAATCCTGCACGCTTCACAGAATTAGGTGCACGTATCCCTAAAGGGGTATTATTAGTTGGCCCACCGGGAACAGGTAAAACATTGCTTGCAAAGGCAGTGGCAGGCGAAAGCAAAGTGCCATTCTTCAGCATTTCGGGCAGTGATTTTGTTGAATTGTATGTAGGTGTTGGTGCAAGCCGTGTGCGTGATTTGTTTGAAAGCGCAAAACAAAATGCACCTTGTATTGTATTTATTGATGAAATTGATGCCGTTGGTCGTCAACGTGGCGCAGGAATGGGCGGTGGCAATGATGAACGTGAACAAACATTGAACCAATTGTTGGTTGAAATGGACGGTTTTGAATCTAACAGCGGTATCATTGTGCTTGCTGCAACAAACCGTGCTGACGTGCTTGACCCAGCACTCACTCGTCCAGGTCGTTTTGATAGACAAATTTATGTTCATTTGCCAGATGTTAAAGGCAGAGAAGAAATCATTAAAGTTCACGCAAGGAATAAACCTTTAAGTGAAGATGTTGATGTTAAACGTATTGCAAGATTAACAAGTGGTCTTGCTGGTGCGGATATTGAAAATGTGCTTAACGAAGCCGCATTGCTTGCAGCTCGTGATGGTAGATATAAAATCACAATGATAGATATCCAAGAAGGCTTAAACAAAGCACTTATGGGTCCTAAGAAAGTTTCAAGTGTTATCACAGAACATGACAAATATATCACTGCAGTTCACGAGGCTGGACATGCAATTGTAAGCCAAGCACTTCCAAATTGCGACAATGTTCAAGAAATATCAATTATTCCTCGTGGCATGGCTGGCGGATATACATTGACATTTGATGAAAAAGATAGTTCACACATGCCAAAGGCCAAATTGCTTGACAGCCTTGCAATGATGTTGGGTGGACGTAGCAGTGAAGAAGTTATGTTGGATGATATAACAACTGGTGCTTCCAACGATATTGAAAGAGCAACAAAACTTGCTCGCCGTATGGTTACAGAATGGGGCATGACAGACAAAATTGGTTTGGTTTCTTTTGGCGAAGGTGAAGAGGTGTTTGTTGGCAGAAATTATCAAAAACAAATTCCTTACAGTCAAGAACTTGCTTACACTATAGATGAGGAAGTTAAAACAATTATTGACCAAGCTCACAAGAAAGCTAAAGATATTTTAACAAACAAAAAAGAAGTTATTGAAAAAGTTGTTAAGATTTTGATAGATAAAGAAACAATTTATAAAGAAGAATTTGAAATGCTTTATAATGGTGCTACAGTTGAAGAAGTTGAACAAGCAATTGACAAAAAAGAACAAGAAAAACGTGAGTATCAAGAAAAGGCAAAACAACAAGCTTTGGAAGAACACAAAGCACGCGATATAAGGTCTCGTATTGAGACTGCTGAGGCCCTTGCCAAGGCTGGAGTTATCAGCAAACAAGACTTTGAAAAAATCAAAGCAGAAGCCGAAAAAGAAATCGAAAACAAACAACCTAAAACAGAGTCTCAATCAGAACCTACAGCAAAGGTAGATAATGATGAAAATTCATCTAACGAAGGCAAAAAAGAATAGGTTTGTTTAAAACAATTTGTATTGTTTTTGGCAGACTTAAAATTGCTTGATTTTAATTAAAAAAAAGTGTAGAATGACGCTAGAAATAAAATATTGAGTATAAATTTGTTTTAAAGACGCAATATTGTTACAAAAAGGAGAAAAACATGGCAAAAAAAGTTAGTGCAATTGTAAGTTTATCAATCATTGGTGTATTGATTGTTCTCACAATTATCTTGGCAAACGTTAAATATGATTACAGCATAAAATGCAACACACCTGATAGAATTTACGTTCAAACATCATCAAGTTCACGTAAGGTTGTTGAAGGTGATGAATTTAAAAAAATCAAAGGTTATATTGACAATGCAAGCAAAGAAGTTTGCATTTCAGCAATGTTTAATGGCAGATTAAATCAAAAGGCTAACATTGTTAGCGAAAGTGAATCTGGCATAACAATGCCAACAGCAGAAGGTTTTTATGTAACTTATGCTTATGATTCAGCACAAGTTTTGAAAGATGGCAAAAAAGATTATAAAAATAGTGAAGGCAACAAATATTATTATCGTGAACTTGTTTTCAGTGTAACAGAAACAGAAAGTGAAACAACTGTTAGGGTATATGTTAAACCTTATTACACACCATCAGGTGAAGTTTCAACTGAAAATAAATACACAAAATATTATGAATTGAAAGCTGATTTTAGCAACCTTTATTCATATTTAAACAACATTGTAAAATAACAAGTTTTAAAAGAGATAAAAAGTTCAGTGTATTGCTGAACTTTTTTTGTTGATGAGTATAAAAAAAGAGAAGCCATAACAGGCTCCTTTTTATAAATAAAAATTAAAATTTATTTCTTGATTTTTGCAATATAATCAACAACATCTTTAACTGTCTTCATCTTTTCAACATCTTCATCTGGAAGGCTAACACCAAATTCATCTTCAAATGCCATAACCATTTCAACAACATCAAGGCTGTCAGCACCCAAATCTTCAACCAATCTTGAATTTAATGTGATTGTGTCAACTTTTTTGTTCAATGTGTCTGCAATAAGGGCAATAATTTTTTCTTGCATACGTCCTCCTATTATTTATTTTATCTTAACAGCCTTAAAAAGTAAAGCAATATTTTTTGATTGCGACATTTTTCTTGTTTGTTTGTTAAAATTAGTGCTTTGTTGCCAATATTATGCCATAAAAATATGATAAAATCATGCTTATGAACATTGAAAAACATAATAGACAAGAGTTGGCAAATTTGATTGAAAAGTATGCCAAATATCAAAAAGTCATGCTTATTTATGACCAATATACATCTAATCTAGCAATTCAACAAATTTATCAAACCATTAAGGACTTGTGTGTTTTTAACAGTATTCAAACCGGACAAGATATGCAGGAAATTTATAATGGATACAAGGTGTTGATTTTTTTGTGTGAACCTGAAAGTTTTTTGCATTGCAATTTGAATATTGAAGAATTTGTAAATATTGTGATTACAAATACAGATATTTTGCCTTTTTGCCTTGACAATAAAAACAATATTGCGGGCTCAAAAATCATATTTTTATCCGACAATCTCAATTTAGACAAATCAGCATATTCAAGTTTAAATTTTAATCTATTTTATAATAATTTGTTGTCGATTTATAATCAATTTGATTGTCAAATTGATATTAACATCAAAGAGATTTCCACAAGAAATTTGTTTCAAATATTAAATAGTCCACTTAACAATTTTGAATTTGTTGATATCGACATTTTAAGAAAATCAAAATTGTCATATCAGTGTTTGCCTATTATTGATTTTGTATTAATGGCTGGCTTTGATGTGTTTTTCAATGGTATAAAAAATCATACACTATTGATGACAGACCTATATAAATCAATAAAGGAAAATAGTGCGTTGATTGATAAGTATTATGCCTTATCACAAAATGATGCTTTGATAACTATGGTGGAATTAAATTTTGGTTTGATGCAAAATAAAATCAAGCATGCTTTTGAAAACATAAATGAATTTTTAACATTTGGTTTGGAAAATGATGAGTTAAAGACAATCATTTTTGCCGTGCGGGATTATGCAAAAAATTGTTCAGGCTTGTTAAATTATTTATATCTGTATAAGATTTTTGATTGATTTTCATAATCGACAAAATAAAATTAATTTAATCAAATAAAAAATGATTAAAACTCTTTATAGGGTCAAATATATGAATATGAAAAAGATTTGGATAATGATTTTCATATTCATTTTTTTATTAACTGGGCAATCAAACAAAGAATTTTCTTTGCTTGAATATTTTGATGGCAATTATAGTGCGTATGTTACAACTGCTGAATATGGCGGAACAAACCTAGGGGCTTGTTATATGACTTCAAACAAAAAAACAAAAAATAGAATTGGTGAAAGCATGATAATTCAAAATTTTGAAGTTGGTTCTGCACTAAAAACATTGCAAGCAAAAGTTATTAAAACAGAATATTTGCCTACAGGTGCAACAGTTGTTTATGCTTACACCAAAGCCATAAAAAATTCTGTTAAAGTTGACGACAAAACAGTAAACATTCAAATAGCATGTTACGACAATTATGTTGTGATAGGCTGGCCTGTTATAATGGGCAGTTTTTAGCATTTGACCTATCAAAGAACAAAATAAGGATTTGAGTGTTTAAAAATTTGAAATTTGGTCAATATTGGTTTGTAGGAGGGAAAAATGGATAAATCAAACGGAGTTCAAAAGAAAAATATATTTATGAATTATGTCTATGCAAGTTTGGTTGCTTTGCTTGTAATTGCCTGTGCAGTGACCATTGCGATGACTGCAAAAACAGCGCAAAAGCCAACTGGAGATATTGGCGGTGGAGGCAGTGATTTGCCTGTTGCAACTACTACTTACGTTGTCCCAATGAAAAACGCAACAATTCAAAAAGATTTTTCAAGCACAGAATTGCAATTTAATGACACAATGAAACAATGGGAAATTCACAAAGCGATTGACTTTCTTGCAACAGATGAAACAAACGTTTTTGCGGTGGCAGACGGAACAGTGTCAAACGTTTACACAAATTATCTTGAAGGCACAGTTGTTGAAATCACACATAAAAATGGACTTGTTTCAATTTATAAGTCTCTTAACGAAAATTTAAGTGTATCAAATGGCGACAAGGTCAGTGCGGGACAAGTGATTGGAAGTGCAAGTTCAACAATGTCACAAGAGTTAAATTCTGGCAACCACTTGCATTTTGAAATGAAATTGAACGGTGCAAAAGTTGACCCAAACAACTATATTGACTTGGGCACAAAATAAACTAATCAACAATAAATGGCAATAAAAAAACCACTGATAGAAGGTGGTTTTTTATTGTGATTAACAATAGCCAGATTTATTAGCAATGGCTAAATGGATTGGCTTGTTTATGGATACTAAGACTAATGATTAACCCGCAGCTGGTGAATATGTTTTAAGCCAATCAGCAGGAGCAGTTGTCCAAGTAGCATTTGCTGCATTGTTTGCTTTTTGAATTGCTTCAACAATGATTGCAATGTTATATGTTTTGTTGGCATCTGCATTTGTAAGACTTGTTGGCACTGTGATTGATGTGACAAAGTCTGCACTGCCATTAGCTGACAATGTGCCTTTATAGTAATAATAATCATCTTCGCCTTTTTGCCAACTGTCCGTTGTTGTTGCTGTTACAGCTGTGCTTGCTCCGTCCGCATTTGTAATTGTAAGTTTTGCTCTCACAAGTGCATCTGTTGTGTTTGCTGGTGCACTGATACCAATTGCTTGGTCATACACTGTGCCAGGTAAAGCCTTTCCAGAAAATGTAAGTGCGGAGACAGATGCACCGCCTTGAGTGATGTTGATTGTTACAGGGTCGCCCAAAGTGATATCACCGGTTACATTTGCGTTGCCCGTAAAGAAAGCTAAAGCAATACCGATACCGATTGTGGCTATTAGCAAAACGGACAAAGTAATGATTGCGATTGTGGAAGCATTTGCTCGCCTTTTAGTTTGTGTGTTTGTCATAAATTTCTCCTTTATAAGTTGTACACTTGTATTTTGTGTGCAGGATAAAATTTTATTCAATTTTCAACAATTTTATTGTAAATAATAGCAACCAACTCATTTAAAGAAACTGATTATTTTCTTTTATGTTCGCCTGTTAAGCATGGTTAAATTGTTCAAATCAAAATGATAAAAAGGCAAATAAGCACAAAAAAACCAACCGAACTACTGGTTGGCTTTTTATTTAGATTTTATCAATTATAAACTTGATTTAGTTGCGTCAAGTTTTGTTTGATTGATTTTTGCAGGATTTGTTTTGCGCATTTCTTGAATTATTTCATTTTCTTTAACAGTGTAGCCAGTTGAACTTGCATAAGTTTCACTTTCACTTGAAGCTGGGTAAACCGCATCGAACAACATATCAAAATATGTTTTGTGTGTTAAAGGATTTAATTCCATTTTGTACAAATTGTAGTCGTTGCCTGTTTTGTTTGATGTTGCAATATAAGCGGAATTGATTTGGTTGAAAGGAACATCAAACATATTAACTTCACCAATATAATATAAGAAATGGATACCATAAGAAGTTATGCACATTGTAACACCATTTTTGCTATTTGTGTTGGTTGTTGCTGGTGTCATGTCTCCAGGATTACCATCGGTCATTAATCTAACAGCCTCATCAGTGAAAGCCGTCTCCATGGCACTGTTGTTATTTGTGCCAACAACATAAGGCATGCCTTGAGTTAATGTAGCAGTATCTTCAGTAAATCGGAACATGAATTGAATAAATTCATCTAATGATGAAACATTGTTGTACTCAGCCAAAACTTCATTTAAGGTATATTCTTTTGCATCATCAGCAATCAAACCTGTTGTTGCGTCACGTTCAGTGGCTGTTGTACGTGCAATTATTGCGTCATAAGCAGTGCGATAAGCTTCATCTGATAAAGTTGATTTAATAGCTTCCAAATTTTTGATATCGCTTTTTTGATTGTCGTTTGCATCAACACTGCCGTCACTAAATTTAATCAATGTGTGGATAAAGTAACCAAATTTTGTGTTGTCGCTCAAATCAGGGTGATATAAAATTTCATCTGCTTTTGTGCCAGCATCTTTCATCGCTGATTTGTATGATTTTTCAAAGTTGGCATATTTGTTGTAGCTTGTTTCAACCAATGAAACATATTTTTCAATTAAAGCATTGATAGACAATTCATCAGTTGCATTTTTAAGATATTCAGTTCTTACATTTGTCAAGTACAATGATTTGATCTTGTCGTTATATGTTTTTGTGAAATATCTGTTTAAAAGGTCTTTTGTTGCCGTGTTGTAAGCGTTGCCTTTTGAATCACGCAAATATTTTTCACTTGAAATCAAGTCTTGAGCAAGCAAACTGATTGATTTGTTGTAAATTTCAGCTTGTTTATCTTCGTTTGATAAAGAGTCATTGAATTTTTCAAAATAAGTGTCAATAATCAATTGAATAGTTTCGCTTGAACTGAAATCTGACAATGCAGATAAATTGCTTTCACCCAAAATGCAGGCGAATGAAGGATCTTCTTTGATAATGTAAGAAATATAGTCAACCGACTCGCCATCTACGATTTTTGTTTTAAGTTCAGCACGTTTGCCGGCAAGTTCAGTGTTATAATCTGAGTATTTGTAAGCTGTTTCACTGTTGTCAGAAGAACTATTTTCAGTGATAGTTATGTTTAAGATGCGCTTTGCTTTTTTAACATAATCACTCATTGTGCTGTCCATACTTTTATACAATTCAGCAATGGCATTGTTTACTTGATATGCAGATGGTTTAAATTCTGAATGTTGTTGAGCATATTGATATAGTGATGCTTGATCCATAAGCAAATTCAAAGTTTCAGCAAAAGCTTCTTTTTCTGTTTTGCCAAGTTGGCTAACATAATAATTGCGTCCGTAACTATTGTATGCTGAAAGAAGTTCGTATCTTGCAATATGAGTGTTGCCAACAGTTGCAACAGTCTCGTTGTAATACTTAACACGATTTACAGAGAAGCCAGCGCAACCAGCAAATCCACATGTAATAAGTAATAATAAGCATAAGATAAAAGCATTAAATTTTTTCATTGTATCTCCAAAAAGTAAATTAGCAAACTTTTATTTTTTCAATCAAGGCAAAGCCCTGATGTTGATAACCAATTTAGGTTACATTTCTTGCTGTTTTATATTATATATAAATACTAACTAAAAAGCAAGCATTTTAAACCTAGCAAAATTCAAAAATAAGCAATATAAACATAAAAATGTATATTATGCTGACAAAAATTCAGTCATGTAACCCAGTGCGGTTTGAACACTAAATTCTGAAGTATTTAAGCTGATTGTTGGGTTGTGTGAATTTTCAAACTTAAAGTGGGCAAATTTGTTAACTTTTTTAATTAATGGTTTTAAATCAACATCGTCATAATAAATTATTGACATCTTGGTTTTGTTTATAATGATTTGCTTAACATTTTGTTTAACAGCCAATGCTTTTAGCAAAGCAATATTTGCCAAGTGGTAAATTTCTTTTGGCAACTTTCCATAGTTTACAAGCAATTCGTTGATAACTTCTCGGGCTTTATCTTTGCTGTCTATATTTGAAATTTTTGCTATAATTTTAAGTCTTTCAGCTTCCTCACTTGCAAAGTCGGCAGGGATTTTGCTTGGCAAGGCGATATCAAGTTTAATTTCACGTTCCACTTCAACTTTTTCACCACGCATTCGGCGCAATGTTTCATTTAGAAGTTTACTGTACATATCATAACCAATTTTTATCATATGTCCATGTTGTGTTTTTCCAAGCAGTTCACCTGCACCACGTATTGCTAAATCACGCATTGCAATTTTAAATCCACTTCCAAGTTCAGTGTTTTCAGCAATTGCTTGCAAACGTGACATGCTTTCTTCGGTTAAAACTTTTCCTTTGGGGTATGTGAAGTAGGCATAAGCCTGTTCACTGTTCCTGCCAACACGCCCGCGCAGTTGGTACATTTGGCTCAAGCCAAGTTTATCGCTGTCAATCACAATCAAAGTATTTGCTTTTGGCAAATCAACACCGTTCTCGATGAGTGTTGTTGATACAAACACATTAGTTTCACGGTCATAAAGCCTTTTAATTGCGTTTTCAAGTGCCACCTCACTCATTTGCCCATGGGCGGTGTCAAATTTGGCATTTTTATTGTTAAGTTTTTTATTTAAATCATTTGCAAATGCTGGCAATTTTTCGATGTCGTTGTAGATTATCAGCACTTGTCCACCACGGTTGATTTCATCGTTGATTGCATTTAAAATCACTTGTTCGTTGTAACCCAAAACATAAGTCTTTACAGGCAGACGATTTGTTGGGGCAGTGTTGATGATTGATATATCTCTTATAGACATCAGCGACATGCTTAATGTTCTAGGGATTGGGGTGGCGGATAATGTTAAAACATCAACGTTGCTTTTTAAATGTTTGATTTTTTCTTTGTGCTTTACACCGAATCGTTGCTCTTCATCTAAAATAAGCAGGCCTATATCAAAGAATTTAACATCGTCTGAAAGCAGTCTGTGTGTGCCACAAATCACATTGATTTTGCCATTTTTTAGGTCTTCAAGTATTTCATGTTGTTGTTTTTGTGTCCTAAATCTATTAAGCATTTCAACTTTAACGCCAAAATCTTTTGTTCTTTCGCAAGCGGTTAAATAGTGTTGTAAACTTAATATTGTTGTTGGTGCTAAAATTGCAACTTGTTTGCCATTTTCCACCGCTTTAAACATGGCTCGCATTGCAACCTCAGTTTTGCCAAATCCAACGTCACCGCAAATCAACCTGTCCATAACTTTGCCAGTTGTCATATCGTGTTTAACATCAGCAATTGCTTGCAGTTGGTCGGCCGTTTCTGTGTAAGGGAAGGCATTTTCAAATTCTGTATAAAGATAATCATCAGCAGAATATACAACCCCCTTAACCGCCTTACGTTTTGCATAAAGTTCAATCAGTTCTTGACTCATGTCCTCAATTGACTTTATTGCTTTTTGCTTTTGGTTAAAAAATTCTTTTCCGCCCAATTTGTTTAATACAACATTGTGGTCGTCAGCCATGTATAATGATAAGCAATCAGCATTTTCGCTTGGCACATACAGGACATCTCCACCACGATATGTGAGCTTAAAAAATTCTTTTTCAACACCTTGGACGTTCATTGTGACAACACCATCACATCTACCAATCCCGTGTGTCGAGTGGACAACATATTCGCCTGCTTTTGGCAAGTATTTTATCTGACTTTTTGCCTTGCCTGAGGCTGTGCGTTTGTGCGCAAAATTTGTTGAGCCTATGTATAGCTTTTCATCATCTTTAAAACAGATATTAAAAGGTATTGTAAGTTCAGTTAAAATCAATCCTTTTGCATTCTTGTTTAAAGTGTAGGGTATGTTAGTTTCATCGAAAATCTTGCTAATAGAATTTAATGTATCTTTTGAAGAAAGACATAAATATATTTGTTTATCTTTGTAACTTTCTAAAATTTGTTTTATGTTTTGAAGGTTGTGTATCAGTGGTGGAAAATTTAAGCAGTCAAATTTAAATTCAACCAGATTTTTTTCATCAAATTTATTTTTCAATTCAGTGGATAAAATGTCAAAATTTTCTAAAAATATCAGGTTTTTTGCATATTTTTTATATATTTCATCAATATTTTTATATTTTTTTAATATTTTTTCACAATTTTTAGTATTAAATATAGTTTTTATTTTTTCATTTATTTCATCATAAAATTTATTTGTGGCAGGTTCAATAATCATTGAATTTGAAATAATAATTGGCAAGTTAAAATCGAATATTGTTTGAATTTTGTCAGTAAAAGGCACTAAAAATTCAAGCGGAATTTCATCGCCTCGTTCAAGGGCAAGGCTTAAATCAGCAAGAGTTTGTGTTGCGTTTTTTTCTTCTGCTACTGATTGTTTGATTTTTGAAATTTCTGCATTGTCAAAAAGCATCAAATTATTTGGGCAAATATAATCTTCTTCAAGTGAATTTTTCTTTTCAAATGTTAAAAAATCAAATTGGTAAATATGTTCCAAATTGGTGTCAAAAAAATCAAACCTTGTGGGTGTTTCACTGGTTGAATTAAATACGTCTAAAATGTCGCCACGGACAGCAAATTCACCAGGTGCAGTTACTGTTTCTGTTTTTTTATATCCCAAGGCAACAAGTTGTTTTTCTATACTGTTAAAGTCGTAATCTTTGCCTTTTTTAAGATTGAGTATTGATTGCTTAAATTTTTCAACATCAGGCAACAACGAAAAAAACAATCTCTCTGTAGAGATTAAAATAATGTTTTTATTTAACAATTTGCACAAAGCATTGAGCAAATCAATTTTATGTTCATTGCTTTGAAATGTTGAAAGGGTAAAAGGCTTATCAAAGTCATCAACAACCACACAATCTTTATTTAAAGCTTGCAATTGCTGTTGCATGTTGTGAGCATACTCGGTTGATGAAGTAATATAAATTGCCTTATCAATTTTTGCTAAAATCGCACCTTGTTCACCAAAATTTAAGTTAGAACAAAAAATTGTTTTTTGTTGAATGTATAGCTCTATATCGTGGTATCTTGGCATAATTCTCCGTTAATAAATGATTTTATCAAGTCGCAAACTTTTAAGTAAGATTCATTTAAAATTTGTTTTGATTTTTCATCAATATTGCTTAATACATAGTCGGCAAGATTAATGTTTTGGTCTCTGCCAATGCCAACACGTATACGAGGTGTTTCGCCTACTTTTGCAACGATATCTCTTAAACCATTGTGAGTGCCAGCGGAACCTAAAGTGCGAAATCTTATTTTGCCCTTTGGCATATCAATATCATCTAATATAATTAAAATTTCGGTTAAAGGTGTTTTGAAATATTTTCTTAATTCATAAACTGCATTTCCGCTTAAATTCATGTAAGTTGTAGGTTTTGCCAATATAAAGCCATCGCCTTTTGCTATCATTGCTTGGTATTTTGTTGTTGTAAATTTAAGACCATTTTGTTTTGCAAAAAGATCCACAACACTAAATCCAACATTGTGATAAGTGTTTTTATATTTGCCATCTGGGTTGCCCAGTCCAACGATAATTTTCATACAATCTCCTTATTGTGACTTGATTGTGATGCTAGAAATACTTTCATCAAGTCATTTTTCTGTTTGAATTAACAATACAAACTATGGTTTAGTTTGTAAAGATAATCCTCTATGCTGTTACTATTTGATTATAACATAGTTTTAAGTTATTTCAATAGAAAAATTCCAACTATTAAGAAATTGATAAAGTGAAAAATGGTTAAATTTGCAGACTTATTTTTCAATTTGATATTGACAAGTTGGTGTTTTGGTGGTAGTTTTACAAAAAGGATGGAATTATGAAGAAAAAAGTTTGTGAGTTAGAAAATTTAGAAAACACCGATAGTCTGACACCAAGGAAAAATATGGTTACTAGGACAGTTGAAAGGATAAATGCGAAATTGCAAAAAGGTGTATCAATCAACCCTTGTAATTATGATGAAAAAGTGTTAGGCAAGATGATTGTCAAATATTCAAATCATGTGTCTTTTGAAAATTTCCCTGATTTGATGGATGATGAAGAATTTTGTTTAGAAATTGCAAAAACAACATTAAATCCAATTGAATGTGAAAATTATTTTTATCAATACATCAATCGTAATTTGCTTAAACATGCAACGTTTAGATATAGGTTTGTTTGTGCGCTTCTTGAAAATGATAATATTTACAAATTTAAAGATTTGGAAGAAATTTGCAGAAAACTTGGTTTGAAAAAAGAATTTGAACAAATTAAATATGATGCTGATGCTAAACTTAAAATGCAAATTAGATTGTTGAGGTTGCAATCACATGAATATATAAAATACAATTACGATGGAAACAATCCTAAAGCTCTTCGTCAGTATAAAAACAAACGCAATGATGAAGTTGTTTTGGTGAAAAATAAAATTGATGGTGTTAAAAAAATACTTGCCGAATTTAAATGCTTGACAGCTGAAGAGCAACGTCAAAAACAAGAACAAGAAGGATTTGTATGTGTTACACCAATGGATTTTTGGGTTACTGACAACAATTAATCAAAAAATAAAAAAATAAAATAAAAAATTAAAAAAATAAAATAAAAACTATAAAAAACATTAAAAATTAAATAAAAAATATGGTTTTTTAATTAAAAATTAATTATTTTTTAGAAATATTGATTGAATTTTAAATAATAAATTTTATTTTAATAAGGTTTTAATATAAATAAAAAAGTGAGAGTGTTTTCTCACTTTTTTTATTCAACTGATTTTGAATTTTATTAAATTTTGTCTAATTCATTTGTGATTTCTTGTTTATCAATATGTTGACCAATAAACACAAGTTTAATCATTCTGTCGCCATATTGAGGGTCCCAGTCGTGGCGGAAACGTTCATCGTTTAAAAGCATTTGTTCAATTTGGTATCTTGGAAGAGTTGCATACCAAGGGCCATTTTCTGTTAAAACTTTTTGTTTTCCAGCTTGTTCATACACGTAACTCATGCGATTGTCACCTTCAAAATATACAAGTCCTTTTGTTCTGATTATTTGTTTGCCATAATCTTTTTGTGTCCAATCTTCAAATTTAAGCCTGTCAAAAGGACGTCTGCGATAATAGACAAAAGTGCCAATGCCATATTCTTCGGTCTCGCCGTGTTCGTGGTCGTGATTATGGTGACGTTCGTGATGAGAGTCATGTTCATCTTCATCATGTTCGTCATGATGATGTTCTTCTTTATGGTCTGCATCTTCTGCGTCTTGGTCAAGTGCGGTAAACCAACCTGAACTTGTTAAAGCATTTTCCATGTCAAAAAGGTTAGTATCCAAAATATCCTTCATTTCAACATTGCTAAAGTCGGTTTCAATAAGTTTTGCTTTAGGTTGAATGTTTTTTACTATTTTTCTTACACGTTCAAGCTCTTGTTTGCTTACTTCGCTTGCTTTGTTCAAAATCAATACGTCACAAAATTCAATTTGCTGAATAACAAGATTTTCAATATCTTCTTCGTCTATATCTTGCTTTGTAAGTTCATCGCCACAGCCAAATTCTTGAACCATGCGCAAACAGTCAACTACACTTATTATTGCGTCAAGTTTGCAGAAGATAGGCATGTGTTTTTTGCGGAAACTGTCGGTTAAAAACGTTAAGGTTTGAGCAATAGGAATAGGTTCACAAATACCACTTGCCTCAATAATTATGTGGTCAAATTTCCTTTGTTTGATAATATCATGAATTTGTTCAATCAAATCTTGGCGAAGAGTACAACATATACACCCATTTTGCAAAGCAACCAAATTTTCTTCTTTTTTGCCAACAATGCCACCTTTTTCAATCAAATCAGCATCAATGTTTACCTCGCCAATATCATTCACAATAACTGCAACCTTGTAGCCTTTTGTGTTTGTCAAAATATGGTTAAGCAAAGTTGTTTTGCCACTGCCTAAATAACCAGTAACCAATGTTATAGGAACAGTTTTAAATTCTTGCATAAAAATCTCCTTGTATGATAAATTTAAAATAACATATCAAGTATATCATAAAATCAATATTTTGCACACGTTTTTAACAAAAATTGAAAAATTTAAGCCAAAAATGCTTTTTGCAGTTAATTTATGATTGCTATTTGTAGGTTTACAATGTTGTTAAAATATGTTATGATAAGTGTAAACAAAGATTTTTGCAGTGAGTATTGTGAAGAGATTTTGAAAAGTGCTTTTATCGGGTTGACACTGATTTTCTAAAACACAAAAGGAAAAACTATGGGAAAAATGAAATTATTATCTCCTGCTGGAGATATGGAAAGTTTAAAAATGGCTGTTTTGAATGGCGCAGATGAAGTGTATCTAGGTGTTAAAGATTTTAATGCCAGAAACATTGAGGGGTTTTCATTAGAAACGTTAAAACAAGCAGTGAATTTTGCCCACATTTATGGAGTAAAAGTTCATTTGGCAGTTAATATTTTGTTTGCAAATGATGAAATGCAAAATGCAGTTGACCTGGTTGTTGATGCGTATAATCTTGGTGTAGATGCTTTTATTGTTCAAGATTTGGGGCTTGCTTATTTATTAAATCAAAATTATCCTCAAATTGAATTGCATGCCAGCACTCAAATGGGTTTGCACAATCTTGAAGGGGTTGAACAAGCATTAAAATTTGGTTTTAAAAGAGTGGTTTTAGCAAGAGAAACTCCACTTGATGAAATAGCTCGCATAAAACAAAATACCGATGTGGAAATTGAATATTTTGCTCAAGGTGCTTTATGCGTTTCATTTTCTGGCAATTGCTATATGTCATCTTATATTTTAAATGCAAGTGGCAATCGTGGCAAATGCAAACAATTGTGTCGTCTTCCTTATGATTTAAGGTTCAATAATAAAGCAATTGCAACTGGTTATTTGTTGAGTGCAAAAGATTTTAACATGATTGACAGGCTTGATGATTTGGCAAAAGCGGGTGTTACTGCAATTAAAATTGAAGGCAGGGCAAGGCGACCTTATTATGTGGGTGTTGCAACAAGAATTTATAGGCAGGCTTTGGACGGAATTTTGGCTGATGATGGCGAGTTGCCTTTAGCTTTTAATCGTGGATATACAGAAGGATATTTTAATGGAAATTCTGGTATAATTTCAAAACTTCAAAATCATATTGGTGTTGAGATTGGTATTGTCGAACGTGTGAAAAAAGGCAAAAGATTTAATGAAATTTTCCTTTCTTCAAACCGAGAGTTGACACCAAAATCAAGTTTTAAATTTTTTAGAAACGGACAAGAAGTTGCCGTTGTGACTGCGTATGATTTAAGCAAGTCTGGCAATGTATATCGAATCACAACCACAAACAGCGTGCAAAAAGGCGATACTGTTAATTTGATTAACGATTTTGAACTTGAACAACAAATGATTGCAACCAGTAAAAAAATAAATAAAGATATAAAAATTGTTGCAAAGATTAATCAACCAATCACAGCATTATTAGAAATAAATGGCACTCAATTCAAAGTTGAAGGTGATATGTTAAGTGAGGCAAAAAATAGTCCATTAACAATTGAAGAACTACAAAACAATTTTAAAAAGAATGAGTATTTTAACTTTAATATTAATGCAAATATTGAAAACGTATTTATACCAAAGCAAAAATTAAACGAATTTAGACGTCAATGTGTGGATAAAATTATTGAGCAATTAACAGCAATAAAGACTGACCCTTTGCAAAAAATTGCTTTAAAACAACCACAGCCAGCAAAACAATTAACCAATTTTCAATTTGTTGAAGATACAAGTCAAGATATATATGCTCAAATAATTGTTTTTGACCCTGAAGTTTATAACGAAACTCAGATTTTGGAATATAAACAAAAGATAGAGTCCACAGGTAGGATTTTTGTGCTGAATTTGCCAAACTTTGCATTGAAACAAGATGTGGAAATATTAAAACGAATTGTGGAAAAACATAAAATTTCAGTTTTGGCAAACAATCTTTATTCGCTTGGCTTTAACACAAAAATATATCTTGGTGGCGGAATTAATATCTACAATAATTACTCAGCATCTGTTTTTAATATACCTTATATTCCAGCAGAAAACATTGAACAACATACAATGCCGTATATGACGTTGCGCCATTGTCCAATGAAAGAACATTTGCATGCAAATTGCTCTGCTTGTCCATTTAAGGACGGATACGAATATGTTTTAAACACTGGCAAACGATTTAAATTAAAACGTAAAAAACTTTCAACTTGCACATTTTATTTGACAGATTAAATTTTGCGCTTGTGCTTGCATATAAAAATAAAACCCTTGTTTATTGAATTTGATGTATGGCAAAAATATGGGATAACTTTAATAGTTGTCTCATTTTTATTATTTGTTTTTGTAAATTATAAAAATTTAAACAAAAATATTGACAAAATGATTTTACAGTGTTATATTAATAAAGCATTGAGACATATTCGTTGAATAATTGAATATGCTATAATGTGAATATATCGCGGGGTGGAGCAGCACGGCAGCTCGTCGGGCTCATAACCCGAAGGTCGTTGGTTCAAATCCAACCCCCGCAACCAAATAAGGCAAGTTTTAAAAGACTTGCTTTTTTATTATTAGACCGAGGGTTATACGAAGTATAAATAGCGAAAGGTCGTTGGTTCAAATCCAACCCCCGCAACCAGCAAACAACCGGAAGGTTGTTTTTTTTGTTGGCTTATTGAATGTTGAAATAGTTGAAAATAATAATGGCTACCGCTGATTAAATTGTATAATGTTGGCTAAAACTATCAAGTTTTGTGGGTTTATAATTTATTGTAAATTGTTTTCTTTTGGTGGCGATATTTTTTAATCAATCTGCTAGTAGTGTTATTACTTTTATTTTCCATATTGACAAATAAAAATGTTGATTTATAATAGAAATATGGAAACAAATGAAGATATTTTTAAGTTGATTAAAATTTTAACACGCAGTGTTGTTAATGATTCAAAAATTGAAAGTGAGTATAATGGCGATAGTTTGGTTATGGGCAATACAAAATACATTTTAAATCAAACATTAAGACAATTGACTTTGCCAGACGAAAACATTTATATATCAAATAAAGCATACGAATTATGGCAAAAGATAAGTCCAAAAAACTATGATATACGAGAAGTGAACTACAAGCAAAAAATTATCTGCGAAAACATTGAGCCAATAAAGGTGAAAGTTTATAAGGGAAGCAATTTAACCCCTGAAACAGAAGAACTGACATTGCAAAAAGGTGTGGAATTTGTTTATAATGATGTTTTTCATGAAGACCACATAATTCCTGTTTCGCAAATCATTAAAAAGCTTTGCGAACTTGAAAAGGCTAATAAAGTGACAAATGAGAACATTTTAAAAATATTGAATAGCATAACAATATGTAAGATGCTTAAAGATGAAGATAGAAATATTCATGAAAGAAGCAAAAGACCACAAAGCACTGATGAGATTATAGATAAAATTTATGGTTCCAAAGTGCAAATAAGAAGATTGATTGATATTGAAAACGAAAAAACACTCTAATTAAATTTAGAGTGCTTTTTATTTTATGCTTGTCTATTTAAAACAAAGTATTTTAACCAAACTTAAAGTTTTGCTTCAAGATTGATTTATTTTAGTGGACTAGAACAAATCATCGTCATCATCTTCATCGTTTTGTTTAGCAAGTGTGCTGTTGCGTTGTTTAATATCGTAATAAACAGCGTCTTCATCAAACATACGTTTTTCTTGATATTGACCATAAACACGTGTTGTGTTGTAGATTTTTGATTTGAAGTATGGTGTGATAACTGTTTTTAAGCAAGCGTTTGGTTCAAATGTTTTGATAACAATTTGCCCTTTATCCCTAAATGACATAAGTTCTTCAGGGTATGCAATAGGAATTGATTTTACAACATTGCTTGTTGAAGTGCTTTCTTTTCCGTCTGGGCCCTTTGATTTGTTTTCATTTGTTTCAACAATTGTCTTTTTGCCCAAAAGTTCACTGAATTCTTTGTTTGTAGTGGTGTCTTCTGATGCAATGTAAATTTGTATAGGGCAGTTGTCTTTGATGATTTTGCCTTCGTCTTGACCATAAACTTGGTATAGTTGGCTATAAGACTGAACGCAAAGTTCAAAGAATATACCACGGCTACGGCCAACTGTCATGATTGAGCCGAATTCTGGGAATTTTGGCATATTACCAAATTCATCAAGCATGAAGTAAACATGACGTTTAAGTTCGCCACCTATTTGTTGCGCTTTATCAACCAATTTTTTGTAAAGTTGTGTTACAAACAATATTGCAAGAGGGTAACGAGTGCGCACTTCATCAGGAATAATAAGGAAGATTGCTGTAGGCTTTTCGTCCATATTCACAAAATCAATTTCGCTGTGACAGGTTAAGAAACTGATACCTGTATCGCTGAACAATGCTGTTTTGCTTGACACAAAGCCCATGTAGTTTTTTGTTGTGCTTTCTGCGTTGTTAAGTGCTGTTGAAGCCAAATCGTGAACTTTGCTGAATTTGCTTCTATAATCGAACAAATATTTTTTAAGTGTTGCATAAGTGTCACGTCCGCTATCTGTCATGTTACAAATCTTGTAAACATTATAGAGGTTGTATTTTTCACGAGTCATGCCCAATTCAGGCACACGGCTATCTTCAAGCATAGCAAGCATAACAGCATGGATTAATCTTTGTGCAGTTCTTTCCCATGATGGGTCTTTTGTGCTTTCAATTGGTGCAAGTGTTGTGCATATATCATTTAAAGCAGTGTATGTTTTGTCTTGAAGTTCACGGCTTGTTACACGCATATCATTTTCAAGTTTGTCTTTATCAGCATAAGCAAAGTTGTTAAATTCAAACCATGTTGTTTGAGTGAAATCAAAAGGACGTTGAATGATCAAATTGTATTGTTTAGGATTATCTCCCGGTGGGTGAACTTTAACCTCTTTTTCCAGATGATAACTCCTTTGATACATATCATAAGGGTAAGATAATGGGTTCCATTGTACACTTGAGAATGGGTCACGCAAATTTACAACTTTAACATCATAACCCTCTTCCAAAAACTTGTTGCAACATTTGTCATACAATTCGCCTTTGGGGTCGGTTATAACAAAAGAAGGTTTTGAGGCGGTCATACTCATTAATTGTAAACTTGGCACAACAAATCTTGATGTTTTACCAGAAGAAGTTGTACCTACAACCAAAGTGTGAATAGGATTAACAAAGTTGATGTCCATTTTGTTATGATTTTCTTCTGCACGTATCAAAATGCCATCTTTTTTACAACTTTGGATTGAACTTAATGTATTATAATTGAAGCCAGCAATCTTTTTTAAGTCTTCGTCAGTTAAAAAGTCACGGTTAAAGAACTGAGTTGTGTCTCTGCCTTTTGTGTCCTTAACTTTGTCTTCGGCCTTATCACTGCTTTTGCTTTTTGTTTTTCCATCAAGGATACGCATAAGGTCAATGACAAGCACACTACCGCAAACCAACAAAACGATTACAATTGGTGTGGTTGTGCCCATGTAACGAATGTTGAATCCAAATGAACCATCTTTCAAATATGTTACAAGGATAATGCTTCCAACAAATGCTAAAGCAAAAACAATAAGATATTTTAAAATAACCTTTAAAACTTTTTTCATAATGTTCCTTTTTGTAATATAAATCATTTTAAATGAAGCTCAAATATTTGTCAACCAAAATGCTATTAGTTATACTTTGACAAACAGCAAGTAAAAAGAATAAATTAAAATTTAAATTAATGATAATTATATTTAATATCAATTAAAAAACCTTAAAAACTCAATAATGAATAAACAAAAGATTTTTACACAAAATATTTTTGCTAAATAGGATAAATAGCCACAAAAATTCAACAAAAAACGGTTGCAAACATTGTAATAACTGATTTTTGTGAATATTTAACAGCAAAAATAAGAAACTAAATTAAAAATTATCAAAAAAATATTTTTAAAATAAAAAAACAAATTATATAGGATTGTAAAAAATTTTAAAAAAAATGTAAAATTTAGTTGATTTTAATTTTTGATATTGTTAATATTGTCATATATTACAGCACAGGTTAAGCATTCTTGTGTGGTTTAAGGGGGAAAATTATGAATATGTTTTTGGAAGCAGTGCCACAATGGATCAACACTTTAACAAATGCAATGACAAACGTTATTAACCCAGTTTTGATTGTTGTTGCAACTGCTGGTATCATCTATGCAATTTGGGTTGGTATCAAGTTTGTTAGAGCAGAAGATAAATCTGCACGTGACGAAGCAAAAGCAAAACTCATTTCAGTTATCGTTGGTATCGTTGTAACTGGTTTGTTGATTGCCTTATTCTATTGGTTGGCTTATGCAATCAAAGAAGGAATCATTTCATTTGATACTTGGTACTAAAATTAGTAAATGTTAAAAAAAGGTTAAAGCGAATTTGTGTTCGCTTTTTCTTATAAAAATTTGGGGGATTTATGAAGAAAAATTTTTTAAAAGTGGTTTTAACACTTGTTTTATGTTGCACTTGTGCTTTGCTTGTTGCTGGTTGTGAAGAGAACAAAGATTGGCAAACATTGACAATAAGTGGCGAACCATCAACATGTTCAGTTTATGAAAGAAAAGATAATGAAACATTCCAAGATTGGTCAAACAATGTTTTTTCATCAGTGACATTTACTTACACTAATACAAGGAATGATGCAGAAAGTTTTACTTGCACTGGCTTAAAAGAATTTAGGGCAAAGGGTGGCATTTTGTCATTCAATCCAAACACAGTTGGTGAACATACTGCACAGTTTAGTTATAATGGTGTGAAAGTTGAAATCAAAATCACTGTTGCTTAATTAATATTTAAAAGGGCGGTTTGCCCTTTTTTTGTTTGCAAGTGAAAGATAAAAAACTGTTTCACAATTCTTTTTAAAATTATCAAAGACAATGATATATATTTGATTTACAAAATAAATAAAAATATTTGTTTTTTTGCATTTTTATTGGTATAATAAATTTAATTAAGTTTTTAAATTTTAGCATTTAGTGTTTTTACAGTTTAATATTCATTTCAAATCTATAAAAGGAGGTGCAAACGTGGACGAGGATAACAAGTTTGATTATAACGGCGAAGACTCAGAGCAACAATCAGAACTTGAAGCTCAACAACAGGAAGAAGAACAAGAACTTGAAGAGCAAGAAGCGGAAGAACAAGCAATTGAAGAAGCATTGACGTTTGAAGAACAGGCTTTGCGTTTGCACATGACAACTCAATTGGCAAAGATTGACCAAAAAGTCAAATTAAGTCAAGTTCCAATTTTGTCTCAAAGAGAAAAACAAACATTGGCACAAGCAAAAAAAATGCCAGACCAAAAATTAAAAGCTCATACGATTGAAGTTACAAGATGGTCAAAAATCAAATCATTCTTTTTAAAAATTATCCAAAGCATTTCACCAGCAATACCATACATTTTATATGGCTTGGCTATTATCCTTGCAATTATTGCAGTGGCGGTTGCCATTGACTATATTTTTGCTTCTATTTTTGGCGGTGGCGGAACAGGTGGCGGTTCAGGTTCTGGTGGAGGAATGAACAGTGCGTTTGGCGCAACGGGCAAAGATTTTTATGCAGTAAGGCTTGTTTATAAAGATGATGAACAAGCAAGCAAATTTATTTTAAACGATTATTCATCAATCATATACGATGCAATTGACAATGTCCAAAATGGCGAAAATTACACTGTTACCATTAATCTAACATTGCCAGAAGATAGAAATGCCGATTATAATGAAGAAACTGCAGATGAAAAAATCAAAAATGTTATGCGTAAGCTTGTTGTTTCTGCTTATATTTACGACAATCCAGATTATGATTCACAAGCAATTGATTTTTCAACATTAACATTGTCAAAAATTGCCGAAGGTATCAAATATTTTGGTTTAAACACTGATTTGATCAGTACGTTTAAAGGTGAAATTGTATCAAATTTCTTATTGTTCAATTTTAATCAGCCTGATGGTGTTATAAGTTATGTTTCAACAGGCGAAACTGAAGTTGATGCAGAAACAGTAAAAGCAAATATCGCATCTGCCCTTGACGCATATTTTGCAACAATAAGTACTGTAAGAAGTGAAAAATATTTTGTTAAAGATTGTGTGCTGTCAAACAATGACATGCTTAAAGATGTGCAACAAAAAAATTATGTTGCCATGATGTATTTGCCAAAAAGGGATGTAAGGTTCAAAACCTTGTCAATTTATGCTTATGGCATTGATACTGAAAATTTTGGTGTCATTTTTAACAATCAACTTATCACTAAGTATGAAGAATGGCCTGTTGATGATAATAAAACAATGTATAATTACAGCCTTGGTTCACCGTCAGCCAGTGCAGTAACAGGCTATGACCCAAATTCAGCATTGACCACACCAACAGCGGTTTATAAACTTGTTGGCACACAAAATGCTGATAATTACACGATGATTGATGAAAACGGAATTTATACCTATAAAGATTTTGGCATGGTTATAAAATTCTATTCAAATCAGGCATTTAGTTTTGTTGATGAAGTTACACTCAAGTAGTGTAACTTTTTTGTGATTAGCAACAAATCAGATTTAAGAGTGTCATCAAAACAAAACTGCTTATTATATTGCGTTAAAAATTTAACTTAATTGATAACTGTGTAATCAAGTTTTATGTGTGAATTTTTGATTGGAAAAAACAAAAAAGCAAAATTATTAAATATTCACTTAAAAATCAGAAAGAATATAAGCAAAAATTGCATTTTTTTGTTGTATTTATTTGTTTAATTATGCTTTTTAGTATATAATAATACTAAATATATTCGGCTTTTATGTGCTTTAATTTATTTGCTTTGTGATAAATCGCAAAGATACAAAAGGGGAGTTTTATGGTTGATGCAGTATTAGGGTTAATTGGAACATTGCTTTATCCACTTTTTTCCATAATTTTTGTTGTGCTTAGCCTTATGCAAAATGTGTTTTATTCATTTGCAGGTATTGGCAATGTTTATTATGGCAGTTCAGCAAATGGCACTGGGTCAATGGCACCAATAACTGGTGAAAATGATGGTGGGGAAACTTCAAGTGGATTGCTCTATTATATTTTAACATCAAGTGTTGTTAAAAATATTATAATTTCCATTTTGATTTTGGGTTTGTTCCTCTTGGTTATTTTTACAACTCTTGCCTTTATCAAAACTATTTATGTTGACAAACCAAAAAGTTGGCGAGATATTATCACAAGTGCGGTTAAAGGTTTAACAAACTTTATCGTTTTGCCAGTATGCTGTTTGTTGGGTGTTTGGGTTGGCAATATTGTGCTTCAAGCAATCAATGGTGCAACCTCATCTGGCGGTTCAATTTATTTGGATAGAAAACTGTTTGTGGCATGCTCGTATGATGCCAATTATTATAGGCTTAATTCATTTGATGCAAATTCGTCAGAATCGGCTGAAGCGTATGCAAAAATTATGGCAACATTAAGCAGATATAGCAGCAATAAAGAGATGAGCGAATTGAAGCCAGAGCAGGGCAAGGATAGTGAATATTATGCTCGTGTTGTTGATGAGATGTTCAGCACATCGGCAATAAATATCAACAGATATTCCACAGTTGGAGAGTATTATCAACTGTATAGCATTAACTATTTATTCCTTATTGTTGGTGGAATATTTATGCTGTATGTAATGGCAAATGTAACGTATGGCATGATAAAACGTATGTTTATTTTGATGATGCTGTTTGTTATAAGTCCAGCATTATGTGCCATGTATCCGCTTGATGATGGTGCTGCGGTCAAATCATGGTCGGGCGATGTTAAAAAGAATATTTTAAGCGCTTATGGCGCAGTTGCCGGTATGAATTTGTTCTTTTCATTTATGCCAGTGATTCAAAATATCAACATTTCACTGTCAGGTAATGCTAGTCTTGCAGATTGGACAGGCGTTTCAAACATTTTGCAATTGATTATTTTGATTTGTGGTTTGTTCTGCGTAAACGATTTTATAAACATGATTTCAGGCTACATTGGTGCAGGCAATGCGTTTGGCGATGGTAAATCTCTTCGTGCATCAACAAAAGGTGCAATCCAAAAGCAAACCAAAAAAGTTGGCAATGTTGCTGGTGCGTTTGCAAGGGCAAATGCCGCAGGCAGTGTTGGTGGTGCAAAAGCATGGTTCGGTTCAATGGCAAAATCAACAACAGGTGGTGTCCAAAAATCTCTTGGGCTTGATTGGGGCTTGAAAGACGAATACAAAAAAGGTCTTGAAGATTATTATAAATCGCAAGATGCTCATTTTAAAGCAATGAAAGCGGATAAAAATAGACAACAAGACAAAACTCAACAAGCATCAGATAGAGCCATATTTAAAGGCGATAAAGCAACATTAAAAAGGGATTTAGAAGCTCATGCTGGAGATAAAAACGAGCAAAGAAGGCTTAAAAAAGAATTTGAGGAAACTCATGGATACCATTACACTAATGAAGCTGATGCAGTTGACCAAATCTTAAGATTTAAATCAGACGATTTAAGAAAACGTGAAGCATATAGAATTGCAGCAGCAAGCAACGGCGAAATTTCTGGCGAAAAATTGTATGGCAAAGCAATGGCTGAAGACTCTGCAAGAAAAGTAAAATCTGCTTCAGGTGTGGCTGATGCAGTCGTGGCTGGTCAAAAAGAAGAACAATCAGCACAAAGAACCTTCAATTTTGCTAAAATGCAAGTTCAAAAATTGGAAGCGCTTGAAACTGATTTGACAGCAGACGGTTTGCATCTTGAAGGTGCGTTGGGACATTCTATGTTTGACAAAAAGGTTACTGAAGCTGAAATGACTTCATTGTCTGCAGCAGACCAAGCAATTGCACAAAGGTATAACGCAAACTTTGATGAAAGAAACAAAATGCCTTCAAAACAAATTTTGGAAGAAAATATTACCGAAGCTGGTAAAGCGCTTGCAAGTGCTGCCACAAATATGGAAGTTCAAATTGACAAATTGGCTGCCAAGATGGGTGTAACTTTGGAAGATGCGATCAATACAGTTGGTAGAGATTTGAGCAAATTGAATTCAGCTTTAAGAGATACAAGTTTGCCAGAAGCAATGAAGAATTTTGTAAAAGAACTTGATAAATCACGTAAGAAAATGAAAGACGGCGATAAATAAAAAATTCATTTAAAGCAGTAAAAACTGCAAAGATAGGGGTAAAATGATAAGGTATATTCCGGGTAAGACTCGGGTTAAAACTGAATTTTTAAAAAACATTACGCTAGGTGACGTTATCCTAGCGATTGTTTGTTTGATTTTTGCAATTGTTATTATTGCAAGTAACTTGTTTAGAATAAATAATGTAGATTATCGTTGGTATGCGCTGATTGCCTGGGTTGCAATCAGTGTATCATTCTTCCTGCCTATTGATGAAGGGTTAAGAATGTATAGTTCGGTGGTGCTGATTATTCGTTTTGCCGCTTTCAGCAAAAAATATGTCAAAGAGGGCGCAAAGGGTTCAGTTAAACCAATGGATAAACTTACACCGTTCTTCAATATTGAAGTTGGTAAATTTATCAATTTTGGCGAATATGCTGGCATTGTTATAGAAATTCAACCTTTGGCACTTGACCTGATGCAAGAGCCAGCACAAGATGCCGTAATTAACACATTCAGCAAAGCACTTAAAAGAATTTCTCAATACCAACGTGCAAGTATAATTAAAACAACAAAACCAATGAACTTTGATGATTTCTTGAAAAGTGATGACCGCAAGTATGCGTTGCTGGACAAACTTTATGAAGAAGGTCAATATTCAGATGCGGAAATGGAAGCACGATCTCTCATATTCCGTGAACGTGTTGCAACATTAAATAATGCAATCAAGGCTGAGCCAATTTTGCAAGCACATTATTATCTTGTTTTGTATGGTTCAGATAAAACAAATTTGGAAGAAACAGCTTTGGGTATTGTTGGCGATTTAAGCATTGGACAATATACAATCAGTTCAAAGATTTTGATGGAAAAAGAACTTATAAGTTTCTTAAAATCAAACTATCAAGAAGTGTTTGCAGAACGTGAAATTGATGGTATTCCACCAAGTCAATTGACACATTGGGTTATGCCAAATCGTGTTGAATTTAAAATGTCTCGTGTTGAAATTGACAAACGTCCATTCAAACAATTTGTTATTTCAAATTATCCATTGGAAGTGGGCAATGGTTGGGCATATCCAATATTCAATCAACCAAACACTCGTGTGGTTATGAATATTATGCCTGTTGATAAAGATAAAGGCGAAAAAGCAATTGACCGTGCGGTTATGGAAAAAGAGTCAAAGTTGGATAGGACTTATCGCTCAAGCCAAATCATTGAAAAACAAGCCGATATTGAAAGCTTGCAACAATTGCTTCGAGACCTTAAAACAAACAACGAGCAACTTTACGATGTGTCAATCCATGCACGTGTTAAAGAAGAAGATAGAAAAGAGTTCCGCAATGTGTTAAAACAAAACGGATTTAAGCAATCAGATTTATTTGGTAGGCAAGTTGATGCGTTTGTTTCAAGCAGTGTGAACCGTATTGATACATTAAAACCTTATTATCGTTCAATGCCTTCAACCACAATTGCGGCATCATTCCCAATGGTTGATAGCATCATGCAAGATAAGGCAGGTTTCTGTTTGGGCTCTGCCACGGCAAGTGGATATCCTGTGTTTGTTGACTTCTTTACTCGTGATAGAAAAGAAGGCCGTATCAACTCAAACATGATGGTTATTGGTAAATCAGGTTCTGGTAAATCTTATGCAACAAAAACCATTTTGGCAAACTTGGCGGCGGATAGAACAAAGATGTTTATTCTCGACCCAGAACAAGAATATGATGTTATGACACATAACCTTGGTGGTAAGGTAATTGACGTTGGTACAAATACATCTGGTATATTAAATCCTTTCCATATCATGGCTTCGTTGGAAGACCTTGATGCTGCCACAGAGGGCAAGGATAGTGTTGATGATGAAAATATTGATGACCTTGTAATGAAAGGGACAAACAAAACTTTCTTCACACACTTGCAATTCTTGGAACAATTCTTCCGCGCAATTTTGGAAGGCATTGACAGTGATGCGTTTGAAACACTTAACACTTTGGTTGTTGAACTTTATCATGAAAAGGGCATAAACCAACATACAAATATTGGTAAACTTAAAGCAGAAGATTATCCAGTTTTTGATGACTTGTTTGCATTGATTCAAAGGAAATTAAAAACGGTTAAAGATGACTATTATCGCAAAAACTTGCTGGTGCTTGAAACATATATTCAAAAATTTGCCACAGGTGGCCGTAACAGTGACTTGTGGAATGGTCCAACAAGCATTTTAACAGATGAAAACCTGATTACATTTAACTTTCAAACATTGTTTGCAAGCAAAAACAACAAGTTGGCAAATGCTCAAATGTTGCTTGTGTTTAAATATTTGAACAACGAAATTATCAATAATAAACGATTTAATGAAGAGTACTATCAACGAACAGGCGAAGATATTAAGCGACAAGTTGTTATCGCAGTCGATGAAGCACACATGTTTATTGACCCAGATAGCCCAGTTGCGCTTAACTTTATGGCTGAAATGGCAAAACGTATTCGTAAATATCAAGGTATGCAAATTGTTATTACTCAAAATATTAAGGACTTCTTGGGTACACCAGAAATTCAACGTAGGTCAGCAGCAATTATCAATGCTTGTCAATATAGTATGATTTTGCAACTTGCACCTAACGATATGGCAGACTTGTTGGAACTTTACAAATCAGCTGGCGGTATCAATAAAAACGAGCAGGAAGGTATTGTAACTGCACCGTTGGGACGTGCGTTCTTAATAACAAGCCCAATGACACGTTTGTTTATAGATATTTATGCTTATGATATGGTTAAAGTTATCATAGGTGAAGCTAAAAAATAAGAGCAACAACTATTTCTAATATAAAAAAGCACCTTTAATGGTGCTTTTTTTAGTGTCAAAAACCTACGTTATTTGATCAGATAAGTATTTCGAAAAAGCTTTACAGATTTTTACAGCACTGTCATCAAAACATTTGTTTTCTGTTGCAAGAATAATTATTGAGCCAATTGCGTCTCCGTCTTTTACAATTGGAACGATAAGTTGGCAACAAAACTCATTTTCAGTGTTAGGAAAAAATTTTAGCATTTCACTGTCATCATCTTGTTTTTTTATCACAATCTCTTTTTTATAAATCAATTCTTGCACGTCTTCACTCAACTGCTTGCCAATATATTTCTTTCGGTTTGACGATAAAATATTCTCCATATCACTTATCAAAACATCATGTTCAATGCTTGTGGAAATTGCTGATGCAACAACATCACTATATTCTTTAAGTGAATCTATGTCACTATATTTTGTAAGCAAAAACTTGTTTCCGTCAACAATGCCAATTTCAAGTTTGCTTCCCACTCGGACATTTATCATTTTACGCATTTCACGTGGCAACACTATTCTGCCAAGTTCGTCAACACGGCGAACAATACCTTTCCCTTCCATAAAATCTCCTTTGTGTTTAGTATGTGAATTTGCGTTTTATTTATGCTTTTCAAAACGTTCATTTTTATCCGCTTGATCTTCAATCAAACTAAAATTTTCGTGGCTTAATTTTGCTGTATATTCTCTTCCTGTCTCAAGCATCCCTTTAAACAAAAATTTTCCTACTTGCTCGTCTTGGTTTTTATCTCTAAATGTGACTAGGTAAAAATTGTAGCCAAGCAAATTTAAAAATGGATTAATATAATACAAATCATTTCTTATATACACAACACCTATCAAAATGATTATCAAAACAAAAACAACAAACATGCTTACTTTTTCTATTTCAAAGCTTAAAGCAAAAAGCACAAACAAAGAGAAATATCCTAAAAAATATTGTTCAGTCAAGCTTTGCTTTTTTACTATTTTGATTTTGTCTCTTGTTGTGTGCTTGTGTTTGACTGCAGTTACAGCACCGGCAACACCTGATATCAAAGCAATAGAAAAAAGGATAAGCGAAATAGTGTTTAGCACATTAAAATGTAAATCACCAAAAATTATGTCAATCAAAATTTTAACTATCAGCAAAAAATATAGTGGTGCAAATGCACTAAAAAACAATAATAATTTTTTCATAAAATTAATTTGCGAAATACAAAAAAATATATTCAAAAATTAAAAAATAAAAATTTGCAAAAATAGTAAGAAATAAATTAATTTTAATAAAAATGCTAAAAACAATTATATTTTTGCTTAAAAACAGTTAAAAAAATCGAATATAATAAATTTTTTATTAATTTAAATTAAAAATCTTTTATTGTTAAATTTTATTTTTTAATTATTTTTATTGATAATTTTTAAATTTTCACATTTATTTTTTGATATTTTTATTTTCACCAACGCCATTATGTTTATAGTAATTCACAAAGTTTAATTATTTTTGAAAAAACTTGCCAAATTTTGTAGTTTTATATATACTTATAGTAAGGATTTAAATGTACATATTTTAAATTATTTTTGAACAATACTAAAGGTAGGGAGTTGTTATGAAAAACAAGTTTTTTAGAGCTTTGTCATGTTTGGGAGTTATTGCTTTTGCAATGTTTACTTTGTTTGCATGCGGACCAAGAAATCCAGGCAATGACGATTCTGACTTGGTGCCTGACAATGCGCAATCATACATTAACATGAAATCGTCAGTAACCAGCAATAAAGTTGAATTAAAAATGACAAGCGACAGTGGAGTTGTTGGTTCATCAACCGTTAATGTTGTTGCTCTCAAGGCTTATCAATATCTTGAAGGCGATCAATTTGACGGTCTTTCAAAAGACAAAATCAAACTTAATGAAGTTGATCGTTATGTTGTTGGAGAATATAAACTTGGCACTGAAAAAACCATTTTATTGGATAGGTTTGCTGATGCTGGCAACACTGCTGGTTACGACAATCTCTACAATAAATATTATCTGGTGCAAGATGACAAGATTGTTAAAGGTCCAATCTACACAACAGAGATTGAAGCAAAATATAATTCTGTTCCAGTATTAAGTAACAAATCTAAAAAAGGTTTGTTCGCAGAGTGGAATGGTTTTTCAACATATAAAGATTTGGGTGCTTCTCACACTGTTATAAATTTTCCAATCGAAGAATTGATTCATCCAAATGAAATTTTTGAAGATGGCGAAGAAGTTGAATTGCCATTGTCTGAAGCAGACAAGAAGAATTACATTGAATTTGTTTCAAATGGCAAAAGTTACTATTTTGACAAAGATCTTGTAGCAGAATGGGATAAGGAAATTAAAAGTTATTACAGCCTTGGCTCACAAATAACTGCAATTATTATTGCTCGTCCAAATAGCAACGAAGAAAAATTCCCTCAAAAATTTACTTATGCGCCTTATTCAACACAGGGCACAAAGATGATGGGACTTAACACTTCAAATAGTTATGGTTTCAACTATTACATTGCTTTGATAGAATTTTTGGCAAATCGTTATAGCGAAAACAACTTCGCAAATGGTTACATTTCAAATTATGTAATTGGCAATGAAATTGACTATGCAAAAGACTATAACCGTATATCTGAAAAACAAGCAAGCCTTGACACTTATATGGAAGAATATTCTCGTCTTATGCGTTTAGCAAACTTGGCAACAAGGAAATATTCAAAAGATATAACAGTTTCAATCCCAACCACACAAGCATGGGCACAAAAAGGTTATACACTTTCTGGTGATCAGGTTCAAGCTTATGTTCCAAAGCAAATGATTGAGTGGCTTAATACAAAAACAAAAATGGAAGGCGATTATAACTGGGGTTTGGCACCACACGTTTATGGTTATCATCTTGCCCAAGCTGGTGTTTATTATTTGGATACTTATAAAAATCCAAAATCGAACCTTGGCAATGGCGATTGGTATGGTGGCAGAAATGTTGGCATGACAAACGATTATAACACAACTTCAAAACTTACATTTAGCAATCTTGAATTGCTTGATGATTATTTAAATCAAGATGGTTTAAAATTTGGCGATACTGTGCGCAGTGTTTATTTAACAGAGTCCGGTGTGTCAAGTTACTGGAATGGACAACTCTATGGTGGCGAAAATATTCAAGCCGGCATTATTGCTTCAGCATATTATAAAATTTCTCAATTAGACTCTATTAAAGCCTTCAGTTATTATCGTGCATTTGACAATCAAGAGGAAGCTGCTTCTTATGCTGTGTTCGGGTTGGTAAAAAATGATTTTCAGACAACCCCTTCAATTGAGACAAAACCTGCTTATAATGTTTACAAGTATATTGATACTCAATATTCTCAATATGTGGCAAATAAATATTTGAAATATATTGAATATTTTGACAAAAACCAGAACCTTCAAAAATATAATAAAGGCTTTACATCATATTTGGATTTGTTGAATTTGTTTGAAACAAAACATGACTTTTCAACATTTGATTGGGCAAAAGCAACACCTGTAACAATTGACACTGTGTATGAATATGAAGACAAAATAGATATGGGCAATGTGAAGTTTGAAAGCAGAACTTTTATGTATGATGGAACAGCTCATTCGCTTGCAATCACTGGCTCATTACCAGAGGGTGTAACTGTTCAATACGCACAAAACAATTCACTCACAAATATCGGCACTGTAACAGTAATGGCAACTTTCACAAAGAATGATGAAGTTGTTGCAAAACGTGTTGCTACACTTGAAGTTAGCAAAATCTATACAAACAAAAAAGTATATTCTATTGGTGAAAAAATTTATGTAACACCTTACATTGATGATGATATTTCAAAAGATGCTTGGATTGGTATTTACAGAGAAAATGCTAGCATTGAATCAGACCCTTCATTATATTGGTATTCATTTAATGCTGAACAAGACGGCAAACTTCACACAGTTTGTATCCAAGAGAAAGAAGATAATTTGCAGGGTTCAATCATCGCTGGCAATTATACAATCTGCTATTTTGTAGATGGCGGTTACAATGTTAGATATCAAACAACAATCAATGTTCGTCAATCAACCAAGATTGATGTGGACTTGACAAAAGTTGAGTTTACAAGCGATTCAGCAATTCAAGATGGACAAGAACATTCACTTGCAATCACAGGCACATTACCAGAAGGCGTTACAGTAAGTTATGAAAACAACAACCAAACACAACCTGGTATATATCAAGTCAAAGCAAACTTTATTCTTGATGGCAATGTTATCGAAACTCGTTATGCAGTTTTAACAATTGAGGCGGACAATATTGATCGTCTTCAACTCAACAAAACAGTTTTCGAACAAGGCGAAGATGTTATGGTAACAGCAACGGCAGTTACAAACTCAGCAAACAAAACATGGTGGGTTGGTTTGTATTTGGCTGATGATTCAGTTGAGACAGATGAATCAATTTATTGGTATTATGTAAAAGACGATGAACATACAAACGGAACAGCTTACAATATCAGACAACAAAAATTAAATTCTTCACGTAAAGATTATGCAAATCTTCCAGTTGGCAATTATAAAGTTGTGCTTTTCAATACAACTGGCTATTCTGTTTTAAAAGTTGTTAACATCACAATTGTTCCTTCATCTTCGTCAGAAACAGGAACAATATCCACAGACAAAACAACTTATGAATTTGGCGAAACAGTTATGGTTACAGCAACTTGTCCAACAAATGCAGGTTCATCAACATATTGGGTTGGGCTTTATTTAGCAAATGAAACACCTTCATCATCAGTAGTTTCAATTTATTGGTATTATGTAAAAGATGACAATCACACATCAGGCACAGCTTATGATATAAAACAACAAACAAGCAATCCTAGCCGTGGCGATTACATCAATTTGCCAGCAGGTAATTATAAGTTTGTATTGTTCAATACTTCTGGCGAAATTGAAGCAACCACTGAGTTTGAAATTATTGCCCCAACAGTGACAGGACAACCAAGTGTTGCTTCTGCCAACATTCAATATGCAGTTGGTGATGATGTTATGGTAACAGCAGTTGCTCCAAACGACGGAAAATATTATTGGGTTGGTTTGTATTTAGAATCTGACGATGTAACCACAACAAAATCAATTTATTGGTTTGAAGTTTCAACTTCAACCGATAATACTTGGTTGTGCGTGCCATCTGGTCAACAATTAACAAATATCAAATTTGCAACAGCAAACGTTGAACGTGCAGATTTGGCAGATTTGCCTGCCGGTGATTACAAATTTGTTTTGTTCAATTCAAGTGGTTATACAATTGTGGCAACATCATCATTTACAATAGTAGGTGCATAATGAAATATTTGGCAAAACAAATTATGCATTATTTGCTGATTGCTGTGTTTATGATTGCATCAATATGTTGCTTTACCGCATGCAGAAAAGATGGAGTAAAAAACAGCAGTTTAATCGTAAGTAAATCAAATTATATGTCGGGTGAAGAAATCGTCATAACGGCATCAGGTGATGATGACGATTGGGTTGGTATTTATCGTGAAAAAGACGAAGTAAAAAAAGTTGACCCAATTGCAAAATACAGTGTTTACAATGGCGGTTTCTTGTCTGGACAAAGCTATATTGTCCAAAGGTCGGCAACATTCAGTGAAAGCAGACTTTCATTTAAAAATTTCCCAGCGGTTAAATACAAAGCAGTTTTATTTGGTTCGCAGGGCACAAACAAAATATTAAAAACCGAGCATTTTGCTGTTGATAAAACATCTTTGACAAAACCAATTGCACCAATCAAAATGTCATATAATCCAACTTATGCGGGTTCTGGTTTGGCTGATGGTGTGCTAAATGTTGAATTTGCTAAAGATAATTTCAATGCAACAGAATTATTGCTTTATTGGGCTGATGAAAATGGTATTTTACAAGATTGGACAGCATTGGCAAAAGTTAAAATTAGTTCAAATCCATTCAAGTACAAATTCGTTTCAGGTTCAATTATTCCGCCTGAAGCGACAGCGATTAGGGCATACTCAATCAACAAACTTGGCATTAGTGAATCATATTGCCAAATTAATTTGCCCCAAAATTCTGGATACGATATGTCTGGCAACACTTTGACAAAATTCCAAGTTGTTTCTGATGTGCACATTGCTGTTAAAGACCAACATTTAGCAAGTTCAGATGCAAAAGAATTGCATGCAAGTCATTTAAAATCAATGGCAGAAGATATAGTTTCAACCTGCCCAACCAGCGATGCACTGATTGTTGTTGGAGATATTGCCAATTCAGGGCAAGAAAGTGAATGGCAAAAAAATGCGGAAATTTTAAATAGTGTGTCAGGAATACCGTCCACATATTATGCGATTGGCAATCATGATTTATATAACGGTTCATATAAAACTCAAATCGGCTATTTTTACAAATATGCCAATGTTCAATCTGTATATTATGAAAAGGAAATCAGCGGTTTTCATCACATCTTCTTGGGGTCAGAATCTAATAACAAAAGTGGTGTGGATGCTGACTTGACAAACACTCAACTTGATTGGTTTGAAAATAGGTTGAAAACAATAACCAGTCAAGAACCAAACAAACAAATATTTGTATATTTACATCAGTCACTTTATAACACAATCGCTGGCAGTTTTAAGGGTCAGGGATGGAGCGGTGTGATGCAGGACCAGCGTTTGAGAGAAATTTTAAAAAAATATCCTCAAGTTTATCTGTTTAATGGGCATAGCCATTGGGATTTGAACAGTGTTGGCAATATGCATAACGCAACAAGCGAATTGCCAAACATTTTCAACACTGCTTCAGTGGGGTATTTGTGGTCTAGTTACGATAATCCTACTGGGGACTACCTCCGTGGTTCACAAGGCTATTATATCCGAGTCTATCACAACAAAGTTTTGGTGCTTGGCAGAGATTTTGAACAGGGCAAATATATTTCATCAGCTTGCTACGAAACCAAAATTTATAAAAAATAAATTCCAATTTAAGCTAAAATAACAACCAAATTCAAAAACATGATTTTTGATATTGTAAAAAACAAGCCATATTGAAGTGTTTGTGTTAGAGATACACATTTCATATACAGCTTGTTTTTTTATGGTGTGACTATGCAGATTTGAACTGCAGACCTATCGCTTAGGAGGCGATCGCTCTATCCAGCTGAGCTATAGCCACATTCGGATTGGTTTTAGGCTACATCGTTTACCCATTTTACCTAGACAAAGATACCATATTGACAAAGTTTTGTCAAGACAAAAAGCTTTTATGCGATTTATTGGTATAATATTGTATTTTAAGTTACAAACATTATAATGCGGTTGTTTATTTGAACTTTAATGTTGAACTTATAGTGAGATAATATTTGTTATCGTGTTCGTCTGTTAAAGTTTTTGATTTGTGATAAATTTCGGTGGTGTTGGTGTTTTTTATTTTTATATTGCCAAAAAGTTTTAACTCACTTTCAAAAACAGTCCAATATTTTGTGTAAAGCGCGGTTTGATTAATTATTTGTTTGAGCATTGTTTGCTGATAGGTATTAAAATACCTTTTAATAATCTTCTGATTAGGTTTTGAAAATTTTTGTACGTCAATGCCGATGGGGTGGTCAGAAACAGCAACCACCACCAAGTTATGGCTGTGTGATATATTGAAGTGGATTTTTAATGATTTATCCTTAAATACAGGCTTACCATTTTTATCATGAACAATTTCTATTTGATCCAAATCAATGTTTAATGATTTTAACAATGTTTTCAAGGCTATATATGAATATATTACAGACTTTTTGTCACAATTAAGTTTATAGTCATTCATGCGGTTGAAAAAATAGGGGTTAGATGGTTGCTGACCTTTTAATTCTTTATTAGAAATGTCTATAATTTTTATTTTATTCATATTAAATTTTTTAATTAAATTTTAGGCTGTTGCTTTTTGTTATAACAGTGAAATTAAATCTTCAATTTCTTTTAAAGTTGTAAACTGCATGATTTTTAGTTTTGTTTGTGTTGCAAGAGGTGTGGACTTTACATACCACATTAAATGTTTTTTAAAGTATGCCACAAGTGTTTTTTCGCTTTTAAAATATGTTTTAAGCAATTGCAAATGATTGATAATTGCTTGTTTTTTGCTATATGGTTCATTTTTTTTGGCAAGAGTACTAAATATTTCAGGATTTCCCATTGCGTGTCTGCCAATCATCACTCCTGCACAACCAATTGATTTTGCAAACTCAATATCCTCATTAGAAGATATATCCCCAGACCAAAACACAGGTATATTGATGCTTTGAACAAGTTTTACATAGGCATTTTTATCAACTTCTCCAGCATAACCTTGTTCGCGAGTTCTGGCATGCAATGTTACAAATGTCACACCGCATTCTTCACACATTTTGGCGAAATCAATAAAATTCTCAATGCCGTTTATTCCCAGTCTAAATTTCACAGATACTGGTCTATTTGAATATTTAACCAAAGCGGATATAACTTTGCGAGAGTTTTCAATATCTGCCATCATGGCACTGCCGTCATGATTTTTGACAATTTTAGGAGCAGGACAACCGCAATTTAAATCTATAAAATCAAATTTTTCAAAACGACTATCACTGATTAATTTTGCAATTTCTGGGTCGTGAAAAAACACTTGACAGCCACGGATAGCAGAGGATTCCTCTCTTAACATTTTTTCAGTTGTTTTGCTGTTGTTTTGAAATGCTTTTAAACTTATCATTTCGGTTACAACCATATCAGCACCAAAATCTGCGCAAATTTTTCTAAACGCAAAATCTGTAACACCTGCCATAGGTGCCAATGCAATCATAAAATGGTCAAAATTCAATTTCATATTTAGATTATATAAAAAATAAAAAAAATATCAAACTGAACAAATATAAAAATTTTAATTATTTTTAACAAACATTAAAAAAAATAACAAAAATATTCAAATTATATTGGATTAATAATATTTTTAATAAATTTTTATTATTTATTTTATATATCGTTAATATTTAATGATGATAATTAAAAATTAATTTTGTAAATATTTTAAATTAAAAAGCAAAAAATATGAATATGAAAAAGAATAATTTTTTATCTGGTGCACTTATTTTATCTGTTGGTGGAATTTTGGCAAAAATTTTCAGTGCGATTTATAGAATTGGCTTAACAAGAATTTTGGGTGGCGAGGGAATTGGACTTTATCAATTAATCTTTCCGCTGTATTCATTGTGTGTTGTTGTCACAACTGCAGGACTACCAATGGCAATATCCAAAGTTATTTCAAGATATAAAGATTGTCAATCAAACATCATAAAAAAATGTTTAAGAACAACAATGCTGATATCTTTGTTTATCGGATTGATTCTTGCGGGGTTTAGCAAGCCATTGGCAAATTTGCAAGGGGCAAATGATATATGGATATGCTATTTGATATTGGCGCCGACAATTATGATTATCAGTGCAACAAGCGTCTTGCGAGGATATTTCCAAGGCTTAGGGTATTTTGCACCTAGCACAGTATCAAATGTGAGTGAACAATTTGTTAAACTTGTTGTTGGCTTGGTTGCAAGTTTGGTTTTGATAAAAGTAAGTTTAATTATGGCCATAATTGGGGCGGTTGTATCTATTGTTGTTAGTGAAATTATATCTTTGCTAATATTGGTTTTGTACCTTAAGAAAAAACCTTTGAAAAACAATGTCACAGATTGTGAAATATCAACAAAACAAATATTTAAAGATGTGTTGCCGATTACGTTGACTAATGTGATTTTGCCAATAAGCAGTTTTATAGATAGTGTGCTAGTGGTCAATTTGCTTGCTATAAATTTTAGCAAACAAATGTCAATTTTTATGTATGGTGTTGAATCTGGTGCGGTTGGGTCATTAATCAGTTTACCAACGATATTTTCATTTGCTATTGCAAGTGTTTTGTTGCCAAGTTTATCAACAAACAGCCGTGTTCAAAATAAAACATACAAACTTGCTTTGGGTTTAAAAATTGTTTTGATAATTACTATACCTTGTGTGATTTGTTTTACACTTATACCTGATAAACTAATAGAGATATTATATTCAAACAACCTGTCAGGATATGGTGTGGAAGGATTAAATATGGCTTTTAGGCTACTAACGATAAGTGGTTTTGGTGTTGTTTTCTTGGCTATTAATCAGTTGTATTCAAGTTGCTTACAGGCAATGGATAAAAGGTATGCAACGGTTAGGAATTTGATTATTGCGGTTGCTGTTAAATTTGTGATTGAATTGATATTTATGCCAAGTTCAATGATAAATATATATGCGTTGGCAATAGGAAATACCGCATGCTATATTACCGCAATGGCATTAAATCATTTGGAAATATTGCAAAGTTTCCCATTGAAGTTTGATTATATGTTTATGTGTAAATTATTGTTGTGTAATGCTATTATGCTTGTTGCATTAATTACTTTTATGACAATTTGTAAAACAGTTTTAACTAGTCTGCTTGGATTGGTTTTGGTTGGCTTGATTTATATTGCTTGCTTGTTTTTGTTCAAGGTTTTCAACAATAAAGATATTGCAATGTTCAAATATAAAACAATACGTCAATAAACTTGTTGAAAAAATGATTAAAACCGATTGGTTTGGTAACAACTTTTATATGACAAAAGGAGAGATGTATGAATAAAAATGAATTTATTAATCAGGTAAACACCAAAACAGGTTTAACAAAAAAGGACTGTAAATTGTGTTTGGAAACAATAATAGATGTTATTAAAGATGCGCTTAAAAATGGCGATAGTGTTACACTTTCTAATTTTGGAAAATTTAAAGTGAACCAAATCAAATCCAAACCAATATATAGTTTTCAGACAGGGCAAACATATTTGGCTGGACAAAGAAAAACACCAGTCTTTAAGGCAAGTGACTGTTTGAAAAGAAGTGTTAAATAGACTGAAAAAAAATTATAATAATTAATATTTAAATATAAAAAAATTAATTTTTGCTATAATTTTAGTGGTTTTTTTAATAATTTTTTTACAAATTTAATTATTTTATAATTTTAATTGTTAAAAATTAAATAGTGAATATTAAAAAAATATATTTTTAACAAATATATTATGCCTTATCAGTTGCAATAAAAAAGCAAGAATTATCTTGCTTTTTTTCGTTTTTCTTTAAAGAATGATTGTATCAAATTTTTGTTTTCATTTTCAAATTCAGTGTCATGAATTACATTTATAGTGTGGTTCAAACTTGACGTAATATTGAATTTTGAAAAGCCGCCACTTTGTTCATCTTCGACAGCATAATAAACATTTTTTATTCTGGCATTTAAAATAGCTCCTGCACACATAGGACAAGGCTCTAGTGTTACATATAAGTCACAATTGTCAAGACGCCAAGAGTGTAGTTTTTTGCAAGCTTTTTGTATTGCTAAAATTTCAGCATGATGTGTTGCAATTTGATGATGTTCTCTAAGGTTGTAGGCTTTTGCAATTATTTTATTGTTTTTTACAACTAGTGCGCCAATAGGAACTTCTTCTTTGCATTTTGCTGTGTATGCGAGCATTGTTGCCAATTGCATTGGATTGATTTCTTTTTTCATACTTCATATTTTGCACATTTGCAAAGTTGTTGTCAATTGAATTTGAATATTCTATTGCTTTGGTTAGTGCAACAATTGGCACGTCTTTATTTTTAGCATAGATTTCTGGCAAATTTTCTTCACCAATAGGATGAGATAAAGATTCTGCACCAACTTCAATTGTGTATGCTGGTATTTTCAATTTCTGGATACACCAGTCTTTGTATCCACCTGTTGAATCTTCGGTTAAAATCAAAGGGTAGCCTGTCAATTCGCTCAAAGCTGAACCAATGTTAAAATCTCTTGCTTGGTTTACGTCAGTTTGCCCTTCAAAGCCGTAATAAATTATGTCTCCCTTGCTGTGGTATGATATTGTTAATTTTGGTTTAACCTTTAACGTAAAATCAACCAATGATTGCACTTCACGTTCGCTTTCTTGGTAAAAACCAATAAAATTTGCAGTGCTTGGGCAGGTTACATTTTGGCTTCCACCTCCCCAATTAGCATCAAAATTGGTGTTGAGGTCAACAAGATTGATGTTTGCTTTAAATTGACCAAAATTATTGCTACCATTGTTTGCTAGTGTTAGATATTGTTTTGTGATGTTGCACGGCAGACTGTCAATTCCTTCAAGCACAATTTGTGCTCCATCGGGATTTGTTAAAAACACAAAATAAACACCACCATTTTTTATTGCGTTGTTGTGAAATAAATCTCTAGCCATTTCAATAAGCAAAAGTGTTGTTATATATTCTCTTGCATGTATGCCTGCTTGAATTAAAATTTGAGTGCCAGAGTAGTTGCCGATATGTGTTGCTAAAATGTTTTTTCCCAAAACACTTTTGCCAGCATTGAAAATTTCTAATCCTTCTTCTTCTAATTGAAAAATACGATCAATTAATTCTTGATAAGTCATAACTTTCTCCTGTTATGATATATGATTTAAGATTTATCATGTTGACAGCATATAAAAAACAAGGGGATAAAATCCCTTGTTATGTAGAATAAATAGTGTTTATTTATGATATGAAATATTGTTGTTGATTGTAAATGCTCGGTACAATTGTTCCAAAAATATTACACGCATAAGTTGATGGGGGAATGTCATTTTTGAAAATGAAATTCTCTCTTTGCTTATAGTTTTTATCCTTTCAGCAATACCATTGGATGCGCCAATAATAAAACTGATTTCGCCAGCCCTGAGTGCAATGTTGTTGATTTTTTGTGCAAATTGTTCGCTGGAGTATTGTGGGGCAGAAATGTCTAAACACACGGTATAACCTTTTATGTGTTTTTCAATTTCTTGAGCATCTTTTTCTAGGGCCAACAGCATATCTTTTTCACTTGCTGACTTAGGATTATTTTCCTTTAATTCAATTATTTTTAAATCGGCAAATCTGCCGATGCGTTTTGAATATTCAGCAATTGCTTCAGAAAGATATTTTTCTTTAATATCGCCCATACATATTAAGTTTATTTTTATCATTAAATAAGCCCCCAAATAAATGATGAAATAGTAATCAAAGCACCTAACACAAAGCTTGAAAGTATAAACACTTTGCTGGCAAAGTTTCTGTTTTTATCTTTTGTTTTGTTCAATTCAAAACTTTGCTTTAACACAATGTTGATTTGATTGATTTTTTCTTGTGCTTCTTCCATGGTTAAATTGTTTGCTTTTAAGTAGTTTATTATTTGGTTGATGTCAATTCTGGCACGTTCTTTCATCATGGCTTTTACAAGGCATCGGTAGCATACAATAAGCAAGAAAATCATAAGGCTTACAAAGATGACAAACAAAGCTAAATTTGTGGCAAGCATTGCTTCAAAGTTGTTGAAAAATGTTGCAATAGGCCAATTCATAAAACTGCCATAATAAAAGTAGGTTGAGAGTGCGTTGTTCATAAAATGAATAATCATGCAAGGGAATATACTGTCGCTTACAAGCCCTACATAACCAATAAAGAAGCCCAATATTGCTGCGTAGAAAAATTGATTTATATTAAGATGAATAAGGCCAAATAAAATTGAAGAGATTATTAAAGCATATCTTGGGTTTGTTTGCTTTTTGTTTGCGTGAAGCATAATGCCACGATGCAAAAACTCTTCACAAAAAGCGGGTAACAAGCAAGATAAACACAATTCTTTTAACAGAGACCAATAACTTATTGCTTCAGTTGAGGAACCTAATTTCACTTGTTCATATCCAAGCCAAGTTAAAATGCTTGAAAATGTTGATGCAACAAAGGCATTGACAATGTATAAAATAACACCCAGCAAGAAAGAGTATAATAACATTCTGCCACTTATCTTTTTAAATCCAGTATCGGCAAATGTTTGTTTTAGATTTTTGCTAACCATTAAACTGTATAACAAAAGTGGAATACCAAATATCACTACGCATTGAATCAAAAAGGCAGAAAGAAATTCATTTTTTATAAACCCAAAACCGCCCAGCATAAAAATTATCGCAACCAGTGTGATAGATATAAAATATATTAATCCGATTTTAATTATGTTTTTATTTTTCATCTTTTATATTTTTTTTGAATATTTTTAAAATTTTTTATAACTATTTTGCAAAATTTACAATAAACCAAAATACAATCATTAGAATGATTGACACAAGCAGATAAATTGCATCTTGTTTTGACAAAATCAGTTTTTGTGAATTTTTTAAAGCGAAGAATAGGATTGCACCAACAAACAATACAAAGCAAATGCCTGCTAATAAGTAAAATGTCCAATGTGAAAAATAATATCCGACACCTGCAAGGGCAAGAGAGTTGTTTATGATATGAACAATTATACAATATATTATATTGTCCTCATAAGCCATTATTACACTCAGCAATAAGCCCATAAGTAGTGGATAAATCAATTGTTCACTTGACATGTGGTAAATGCAAAACATCAATGCGCTTACAAAAATTGCAAGTTGTTTGTTTGAATTTGCAAGGCCTTTAAATATGATTCCTCTAAAAAGCAATTCTTCGCAAATTGCTGGTATTAAAACTCTCGAAAATATTGAATAAACATACCCAACACCGGAAATTTTAATGCTTGTTGATTTTATTTTAAACAGGGTGTTGAAACTTATAACAACAGGATATAGGATAAAATAACTGGCAACTGCAACTGCGATGTACAATAGTGTCTTGTGAAATTTAACTTTGCTTGCCAATTTGTCCGTTTTTTTGTGCTTGAAAATCAAAAACACGGCAATGAATACGAAGTTCATTATAATAACGGAAATCAGATAACCTAAGTCTTTTCTTGTAAAAGTGTAAAAGGCGGAAGAATCATATCCGTTTATCTTGCAGATCAAGATGCCAATCAATGCAAAAATTATCAGCGCGATTTGAGATAAAATAAAACTTAATACGAAGCTGATTGAACTATCTTTTACATTTAACGATTGTTTTTCTTCCATTTGCAACCTTTTAATTTGTTTATTATACAAAAAAATAACTGTTTAAGCAATTAAAATTTAAGTCGGATTTTTTATCTTTCCTTGCATATATAAGAATATGGAATTTATTATTTACAATAAAGATATGCTAAAAGCGGAATTGCTTGCAAAAAATATTGTTGTGACTGACGATTGTTGTGTTGCAGAAGGAACAAAAATTTGGAGTTGTGCATGTATTAAAGATAAAACAGTTATTGGCTCTGGTTGTGAGATTGGTTCTAACTCTGTTTTGCAAAATGCTGTGATTGGAAATGATGTTGAAATTAAATCATCTTTTTTAGAAGATTGTAAAATTGGGAATGGTTGCAAAATTGGGCCATTCGCACATATCCGTAACAATGCAACCATTGATAAAAATTGCAGGGTTGGCAATTTTGTGGAGATAAAGAACTCTCAAATAGGGGAAGATTGTAAAATGGCGCATCTTGCGTATATTGGTGATGCAGTTATTGGTGCCAATTGCAATATCGGGTGTGGTGTGATTTTTTGCAATTACAATGGGAAAATAAAGCAAAAATCAATTTTGGGCAAAAATGTTTTTGTTGGTTCAAATACAAATTTGATAGCGCCACTTACGATTGGCGACAATGTTTATATTGCAGGTGGAAGCACAATTACGCAGGACATACATAAAGACGAATTTGCAATTGCTCGTTCACGACAAACTAACAAAACAAACTTTAAAAATCCTTATTTAGATAGATGATTTAATTGTGAAATTATTATTTAATGCGAAATCATTTATAATTGAAAACGAATAAACGATATTAGAATTTGAGAAAAATTGTCAAAAATTATAAAAAATACCGCATTTTGCAGTATTTTTTGCTATTTATTTAGATTTTTTTATAAATTTTCTATATTCCTTATAAATTTTATCTGCAATTTGTTGTTGTGTTAGGTTTGTGCTGTCTATGACCAAATCATAATTATTCATGTTTAAATTGTTGGTATTATAAATTGCTGTGTATCTATCGTTTTCTGTTTGCCATCTGTCCATCAATAATTTTTTTGCATGTTCAATTGATGTTGCTTGTTCATTTTGTCTGGCAGCAGACAGCAATCTTTTGCTTGCCGTGTCAAGATTAACATCAATAAACACTTTAAAAGATTTTTTAACAAAATGCCAAGCAAGTCTGCTGTCAATCAGTAAATCATCATTTGCTCTAGAGATGCCTATTTGTTCAATCTTGCCGTCAATATAATTGTCAACTTGTTTTATATCTTTATGATGCTGTTGAAATTCCAATATATTATCATATCCGCATTGCATTGCGATATCACGCATGATGTCTCCAGCACAAAGGTAATCAAAGCCATATTTTTCACATAAAATTTTGCTTGCTGCACCTTTACCACTGCAAGGCTTGCCTGTAACTGTTATAATCATTATCTTTCACCTTCGGTTGTTAAATCTTTGCCATCGCCTGATGGGTTAGTGTGATTTTTGTAATAATCGTTTATGTCGGTTAATCTTGAAATTTCTTGACGTTGACTTTCAATCTGTTGTTGTTTTTTGTTTATAACCACAAGTTGCCATATTGAGATAACCAAAAACATAACAATCAACAAGATTGCTAAAGAAAAAACTAATTTAACTTTGGAGTTTGCTTTCATTTGTTTTTATCTTCTTTTTGTTCTTATGTTTGACAGTATTATACCATTTGTTTTGCAAAAACACAACTGAATTTATTGCCAACTTATCAAACCAAACATAGCCCAATATTGTACCAAATAATAACGATGTTGATATTTTGCCAAAATTAAAATAATTAATAAAAAATATAAAAATTATTGCAAAAATACTAAAAAATACGCATTTTACTATGTTTTTTATGATATTTTTTGAAAAATTAAAGCAAAAAAATATTTTTATTAAATTAAAAATTAAAGCGAAAATAATTCCTAAAAATAAAAATAGTAGAAAACAATTAAGTTGATTTACAGTTAAAAAAATCATTTAAAAATTTTCCTAAATAACGATTGTTTTGCATTTGATTCAACAAATTTTAAACTGTCAATATTTCCACCGATATCCGCCTTGTTTATGGTATTGTCAAGTTTTATCAATTCAAGATTGCTACCACAAATAACCAGTCCGTTGTATACGGTATCAAGTTGTATGAGGTCAGGTTTTAAGCTAATAACTTTGTTTACACCCGATACAGACAAATTTTTGCGATTTGTCAAAGTTATAGTTTGCTCTTTGTTTGTTTGAGTTTTGTTTTGTTCCATAATTTTCCCTTTTTAAATTAATATTAAAACTGTCATAAAAATATGATTTTTAAGCGCATATTAAATGGCTAATAATTTTAAAAAAAATTTGTTATTATAATTAATATAAATAATTATTAAATAAAATTTCCAATTAATTTGTTTGACAAAAAATGCCAATAAAATTTATAATTATATCAATATCAAAAATAAAAATAATTTACTGCATTTGGGTTAAATTAATTATAGGGGAATAAATGAAAAAATCTGGCAGAATAATTTGTTTAGTATTAGCACTATTTATGTGTGTGTTTTTTTCGTCATGTAAGGTTAAGTATGACAATTTAAAAATGTCTTTTTATTCCGCAACAGGAAAAGCAATAGACAGTGTTAGATTGTTAATTGATGAAAATAATACCGATAATAATTTGAATCAAACAAGGATAGCAGTTCAGTTTGATGGCATTAAGGCAAAATATATTGGTGATGTTTTGCTTTACTCTCTGCCAAGTGATTTGATTAATATTTCTAATTGCAATTTGGAGGATAATAAATATTTTGCAACAATATCAACAAATGGAGAAAGTGGAAGTGGGAAAATTTATGCCAAACATTTAACTACAGGCAAAACAAAAACTTTAAATTTGCTTGTTGATAAAAAGACAAATCAACTCACAAACCTAATTGATGAGTATGTTGTGTCCATACCTGATTCAGAACAAGATTTTTATTTTGACCCAACAGTTTTGATAAGTCAAAATGGTACAGACAAAGTTGCTTTTAAAATTGCAACAGGCTCAAGTTTGCCAACTGGGGCAACTGCTTTGACAACTGATTTAAACGAAACTCCAGTTGTAAATGGTTTGCACTTAACCAGTTCAGTGGCACATGGAACAAGTGTTTATGTTTATCCAGTAAGTTATATGGATGGCTATGATGAAATTGATGAGTATGCAGATGCAAGGATAAAAATCAGTTTTGCAAAAGCACTTAACAATAACACATTCGTTTTGGACACTGACGATTTGCATAAGCAAGATGGTGTATTAAATTTAAATCAGCCATTCCATTTGATTGCAAAAGATACAAATCAAGCAACAGGTGGCAACTATCAATTTAACAACATCAACTTTGACTTGATGTATGTTGATGGTGCAAACCAAGCACAGAACTTGATGGGGGAAACTACATTTGCGTATCTTCAAAAATACTATAATGTAAATTGGGCAATTCCAGAAGAATTCAAAAATTTGATAGAAGTTTTTTACAACGAACATGGTCAAATTGTGATTGAAGCAAAAGACTATTCAAACAGCATTGCAAACATTCAAATCAGCCTTGAGCCAAAGGTTTGTGGTAATTTAACTTCAGTTAGCAAAACAGTGCAAATTAAATGTGATATAAAGCCAACAGAATATGAAATATATGTTCAAGGCAATCTTCAACAAAACACCGGCACAAAAAACAACTATAATATTGACCTTTATGATTATTATCGTGCAACAGATAGTGTTTATGGTGCAAATTTTACATTTAAGCCTGTGCTTGAATATTCTTACTCGGACTTAAAAAATATTAAAATAAAACTCAATCCAGCAGTGCTTGATGTAAAAACTGATGCAGAAGGATTAAACCCAACAGGGGTAAACATTTTGCACGGATATGAAACTTTGACAAGTTTTGCAAACAATAAATATTTGCTTCAATTCTATTTGGACGGCAAACCAATTGAATTTGAACTTGATGATGACGGCTTTGCAGTTTCTGCTGGCATAATCTATCAAGACAATTTAAAACGTGTGCAAATTAAATATACGGAAATAAGCAATAACGATGATAGCGAACCTTTAAGTTGCATTATAACAAACTATTACAGTGGAGAATTTGAATACTTAAAATCAATTACTCCAACTCAAGCAAACATTCAATTTAACCACAAAGAAGGCATAAAAGAACTTACAGTTTATGCAGGAACGTTGACAAAAGGCGAAGGGGCAACAGAAGATAGTGTTGCAACTATAATTGATGCTGCAGAAAGGAATGTTCAAGTTGAAAATGTATATTTAAACCGTATTGATGCTAAAAACAATGTTATCTATGCAACAAATATCCGTGGGGACAAAAATAAGTTGATTAGTAAAGCAAACATTGTTGTTAAGGTTACTGGGGGGCAAGATAATCCAGTTAAATTGTTGCAAAACAAAGCAAATGATGACGGAACACAGGCATCAACTGAAATTAATTATGATTACAGCGATTCGGTGGGTGTGCCATTCAATTCTATAATACTAAAAACCGATGCAAACACTGATGTTGGATATTATCAAATTGACTTTATCTATGCAGACGAAGTTATTTATTCAATTTCATGCTTGGTTTATGAAAGGCTTGAAACTGGCGACATTGGCATAAGTGTTGAAGGTGACAATGAATTGATTTCTAATAAAAAAGACGGAGATTACATCTATTCGACATACAAGGCAGAATATATTGTTAAGGCAAATAAAAATAATAGTGTAACAGTTAAAATCAATCTGCCAAAACAATTTACATCAGACTATATTGCTGGCTACAACTTTGAATTGAATGTAGTTGATGAAACGAATCAAAATGTGGCACAAGCAACTGAATACACTGCCCAAGTTTTGGCAAACAACACAGCAGAGATAACTTTCTTAACGGGCAGTATCGTATCCAATAAAATCGCTTACATTCAAGTTAAAATGACCGTCCAAATGCAAGAATTTATCAACATTTTAACAAAAGGCGATGTGGCAATAAGTGAAGCCAAATATGTTAATTTCTTTGTGTTTGAAGAAATAACAAAAAAAGATGTTAAACTTAACAAAACTAACATTAATGGCTATTGGGATTCTCTTTTGAGCCCATACTACAAACAAGACAATGACGATAAGTCAAAAGCCAATTTGCAAGTTGAGCTTTCAAACAGTTATTTGTGGAATTATGTTCAACCTCAAATTCAAGATGTTGACTCAACAAAGATTGGTTCAAACTTGGTTCAATTGAGTGCAGATGCAATGTATAATGAAAATCAAACATACTATCTTGCAGACGGCACAGAAATTGCCCCAGCAACAGAAAATCACAATCCAACATATTTTGAAGAAAATAAAACAAAACTCCACATTTTATCTTCAAATGTATTATGGTACACAGATGTTGATTATATATTGTCAACAGAACAACAATCTCAAAACGGAATTGTGCTAAAATTTGAAGGTGTCACAGGTTCAGCATCTGTTGACGTGTATGCACAAATTAAGCAGTTCAATTTGCCGGAAATTACTTTAAAATGTCATATTGAAATAAGTTCACCAATTATCACTGATAAACTTTATGTAACAAGCGAAACAAAACAAATCACAGGTTTAAATGGCAAACGTGTTGTAAGTTTAAAAGCTGGGCAAGAATATGAAATGACAGTTGATTATTATTCAAACGAATTTGAAACCTTGCCAAGCCATGAACGTGTCATAACAAACCCAGGCTTTGTGATGTTGGTTGTGGATAAAGCAGGCAATATTCACGATAGTGTTGTGTCGGTTGACGGCAACAAATTGAGGGTTAAAGATGATTTTACATTGACAACAGATTTGCACATAATATTGTTTGCACGTGATGCTCTTAAAGTTAAATTGCAAGATATTTCTGGTTACACTGATGAAAACTTGTCATCATATCTTATGGACGATCATTCAACTGCATATACAACAATTGATTTGATTGTTTCAAATGGATCAAGGCAAAACCCATATTCAATTTTTGATGAACAAGATTTCACTCAAATTTATCAAGATGGTTTGGCTAAAACAAAATATTATAGGTTGATGAACAATATCTATTTGTCAGCAGTTGAACCAATTGATAATTTTAGCGGTGGGATAGACACTTACAATAACAGCACTTTCTACACAATTTACGGCGTTAAATTGAACAATAACTTGCCAAATTTGTTCACAAATTTCTCTGGGACAATGCAAAACATCAATTTTGATGTAAAATATGGCTATAAAGACCCAACAGCAACAAATTTAGGTGTGTTTGGTGTTGTGCAAGATGAAGCGACACTCACAAATGTAACAGCAAATGCTTATGGTACAAATATCACTTTAACAGGCAGAGAATCGGCATATATTAACTTTGGTGGTTTGGTTGGTTTAAACAAAGGTAAAATTGAATACACATCTCAATCAAGGATTGGTGCAACTTCAGACGTTGACATGGTTGCAAATTATGCATATTTTGGCGGTTTGGTTGGATCTAACCAAGGCTTGATAAAAGGTGTGACAAATTCAAGCACTGGCACTGGCGAAATAATATTTAGCAGTTATATTGAAAATCAAGGTGCGGTTGCAAATGTAAATATTTCAGCATTGGGTTTTGAATATGGCGCAGTTGGTGGCTTGGTTGGTTTAAACCAAGGCAATGTAAAAAATGCTTATGTGTCTGGCAAAATTTTGCAAAAGCAGTCTAATGAACAGAATTTGAACAATGTTGGCGGTCTGGTTGGTAAAAACTTGTTTGTTGCAAACAATGTTGAAGTTTCACTTGACGGCACAAATGTTGTAGCTTTAAACTTTGCAAACGAATTAAATGTAGATACAGCGGTAATTTCAAATGTAAAATCATCAGTTCAAATTGATGCTAACAACAACATCGGTGGCATAACTGCTGTTGATGAAAATGGAATATACACAAATTGTAAATATCAAATTTTGGCAGGTTCAAGTTTTGGCTTAACTGGTCACGATAATGTTGGTGGTATCATAGGTAATGCTAAAGATAGTATGCTTGCAAATTGCTCTGTCTATAGTTATCGTTGGGATTATAGTAATATCAATTCAATGATTTTAACTGGCACAGAAAAGGCAGATATCACAGCAAACAATTCTGTTGGTGGCTTGATAGGTTTTGCAGATTCTTCAGCATCATCGGTTGAACAAGGCAACCACAACATTGTGGCAATCAAAAATTCAAGTGTTAATGGCTATTTGGTTGGCACACAAGCCAATGCGATTATTGGCTCAAACAACAACATTTCAACAATCCTTGATAGTTATTATTTGGGCAATATCAGTTCAACAAATCAAGCGGTAAATTATGCACAAAACGCAAACACAAACTTTGTATTCATTTTCTCAACAAATGTAAAAAATTATTTTGCAGAAATTTCAACAGGCAGTGCCACTATCAATGAAGTTAAAGATGAAGTTGATTTAAGCAAAACGGTAGGTTATAAAGTTGAAAATCGTGAAGGTTGGAACTTTAATAAAACAATCAATGGCTCAAGCAGTTATATTGAATTTGAGTCAAAACCAATCTTTGACGTTGCACCAACATCAATTGACCTTGAATTAAAAGCAGAAAGTCAAGCAATTTATGGTGTTAAAAATTCAGCCGGAGATTATGTTAAAGGATTGATTCATCTTGAATTGTTTGACTACAACCTTGATTCAAACAGCGAAGATTATAACAAAAATTATCAACTGCAAACAGAAAGAAACACTTATTCAATTTTGGATATTTTCAACATTATTGCAGAGCCAAAAAATTTGCTTAGCGAAGTGCGTTTAACTGCAAAATCAAGCAATTCATCAATTGTGCTTATCTCAAATGGCTATTTGATTGTGCGTGAAGCAGGTCAGGCAACTGTGACATTCTCATCTGTATTAAACAGTGCGGTAAGAACTTCAGTGATTATCAATGTTGGCAAACCAATAGGCGATAGTATTTCACTTTACTTGTCACGTGATAACTTAACAATTAATGGTGCAAGCACTGAACCTGCAACATTAAAAACAGTTGCATTAACCAAAGAAGAAGCTTTGTTATTCAACTTTTTATCATCTGGTGTTGATACAAACAATGGCTTCAATTATGTTACAAACGAACAAACATATTTGCTTGTAAATGTTGAGGTTGTGTCTGGCACATTGCCATCAGGCAAAACCATTAATGATTATTTTAAAATTAGTGGCAAAGCATTAACTTTAGACCAGCTTGATGGTGAAGATAATCCTATAAAAGGGCAAACGACAATCAGTTATAGCACTCCATTTAGCATCAAAGCAATTGATAAGATAGAAGATGTGTTATTCAAATTTACGATAACACCTTATATTGATATAAGTGGATATCAAAAGTTCTCAAACAAATTCATCACATTTAATGTGCAAACAACAAGTGGGGTAACAGGCATATCTTTGAGTAGCGAAAGTTTGATTTTATATCCAAACGATACAACACAAATAACCGCATATTTGTTAACAGATAGAAAGATTGGCATAAATGAAGCAATCAATTTGATTGATTATATCCAATTGAATAGCACAACAATAACAAGTTCAAGCACAGGTGTGTTTGGCAAAATCAGTGATTATATCACAGTTTTGTCTTGCGCTGACCTAGTGGGCAATAGGCAGATTGTAAAATTCAATTTAACAATACCAGCGGATATCAAAAATCAATTATTGAATAATGTAAGCAACACAATGATTGTAAATTTCAAAGCTGGTGCAGGGCTTGGCAATGGTGCTCAAGATAGTTTGCAATTAACATTGCTTAAACAACGTATTGATGAATTAGTTGTGCGCAACTATGTTTATGAACGCAATCAAGACGGAACATTTAATTATAATGTATATAGTTTGAACAACACTTTAAGACCAGTTGGCGAAGGGCTTATCACAATAGATATCGCCCCAATCAATGGTAATTATGATTATCTGGAAATCAGCGATTTAACCGGCAGTGAAGAGATTGTATTTATTCAAACCAGGGGCATTCATGGCACACGTATTTTGGATAATGTTGTGGCATCTGCCGATGGCAAGGGGATAAGACTAAAATCATCAGCAGGCGAAGGTAGAGTTTATGTTGCAACAATGATTGATACAAAATATACAAATCGTAAACACAATGTTCAGGTGCGTGCTTATGTTGATGGCACAATTATAAAATCAACTGATTTAGAAATTGATGTTAAGATGTTGCCTGAAGTTAATATATATTTGGTTAAAAATGACGGTAGTGTTGATAGAAACATGGTTGGCACTCAATATCTGGCACAGGGTACAACCGTTAAATTTAAGGTTGAAACACGCAATAGCGATGATGTTGAACCAACCCTTGAAATCACTGGCGCAACATACACAGATTTCACTTCACTTGGTGGCGGATATTATTCATTGTTGCTTGCTGAAAATTGTGCTGGCAATAAATTGAAAATCAGCGCAACAACACAACTTACACTTAACAATGGCGATATTGAAAAAAGCACAGAAAGCAGAACTTTTGATATCGAAAACTTTGTTATCAACAACGTAAGTGTGTCACACAGCACAACAAACAATGTCAATGGTGAATATATCACAAAGATATATGGCAATTTGCGTTCAAATGTTCAGTTGGAATTTTATTTCAAAAACAACGATTTAACATTTGTTGCAAATGATTATGAATATTCTCTAGATAATTATGCAGGCTATGCAACCGAGCAAAAACCGGCAGACAACACTGAGTCTGACAGCATTTATAACACAAAACATGCTATATATAACTTGCTTGCAGGTATCAACAATACCAATGCTTTTGAAAAGTTGTCATTTGATATCTCTAATATAACAGAAGATCATGATTGTTATTCAATTGTAAAAACAGCAAACACTCAAAAAGTAGTGTTCACAAAAAACGGTAGTTCAACCGATGTGGCAATATTGTCTTGTGAAAATGATAATTTAAAAATAAAACTTAACCAAAGGCAAGATATTCAACTTGTTTTGACAATGCCAGTAAAGGTTGAAAATCATAATTTTGTTTTAACAACTCAAGAAGAAGCAACAAAAACATTTAAATTTAATTATCAACTTGATTTCATTGAAGAAAGTTCATTCCTTGAACCAGTTGCAGTGCGTTCAGCTGAAGATTTTGTAAACATGACAAGTGGTGGAGATTATATTCTTGCAAAAGATTTGGTTTTGGATGCATATTCTCCTATTGATGTGAATTTAAAGACATTCGATGGTAATGGTCATAAAATAATAATTAACAGTTTTGATTTGTTTAATGAGACAACAATAAATGCGGGTTTGTTTAAGCAAATCTATGAAAATATGGTTGTAACAAACTTGATTGTTGAATATAACCTTGGCAGAGAAAACACAGGTTATCATTATGATTTGTGCAATGACAGTGCAAATGTGGATTACACTCAAGCAGTGTTTGGAGGCATCACTGCAACAAATAATGGTATAATTTCAAATTGTAAGGTCAAAGGGCAAGCGACATTGTCCGCATCAAGTGTTGAACGGGCAATAAGTGATGATTCAATCGCATTCAATATGGCAGGTTTGGTTGGCACAAATGCAACCACTGGCAGAATCACAAATTCAGCAAGTGAACTTAAAATGACAGCCAAAGCAAATATCGCTGGTGTGGTATGCACAAACCAAGGCAAGATTGCATCAACATACTTTGATGCTAATAAAGATAAAGGCAAAATTTATGCGTATAACAACAACATAACAGTGCCTTATTCAATCCAAGTTGCTGGTTTTGCTTTAACAAACGAAGCAAATGCGGAGATTTCTATGTGCTATGTTGAGGCTGAAACACATGAAAAATCTGGCAACACAATTGGCAATATTTCAGCAAAAGACTATTCATCAGGCTTTGTATTTGCAAATGCAGGCAGTGTGTATGATTGCTATGCTGATATTGAGTTGATTGGTGAATCAAGCCACAACCACATTGCAGGCTTTGTTTATGAAAACACTGGCAGTGTAAAAAATAGTTATTCATATATCAATAAAGGTAGAAAAACAAACCTTATCAGCATGTTTACACTTGAAAACACATTAGGTATAACCGATTGTTATGAAATCAAACAAGATGTTGCAGGATATAAAAATAATGTAGAAGGTTTAACAACAATAAGTGTGCTAAATCGTCTGGAAAAAGATAGTTATCCAACATTAATGTTTGGGGACAACTCGTCAGCAGTGTGGACAAAAACATCATCATCAATGCCAAAACTTGTAGCGACAAAAGAGGTTGTTGAATTTACAGGCAATGCGTTGCCAGATGCGGATAAAAACACAGAATATCCAGCATATTATTATGGCTTAAAAGATTTGCAACTTGTAAAAACAGAAATCAAAAACGAGAATGGTGTTGTTGTCAATGTTGAATATAAGTATAAAATACTTGCAAATAATTATGGGGACATTCAAAATCCAATTTTGATTTATGATTTGGCAACATGGAACTATTATTTGGGGCAAACAGATGAAACAAATTCATATTACAACAACACAAAATATTATTTCCGTGTTATAAATGACATTGATTTCAGTTCTGTTTATAACAATCCAACCACAAGCACAGTTGAATTTAACGGCAACTTGCAAGGTAACAATATGGATATTGTTGGATTTAGAATATATTCATCTCAAAATCTTGACAGCATTGGCTTGTTTGCAAGTTTCAAATCACTCAACAACAAATCGATGTTAAGTGCTGTTAGAAACCTTGATCTAGCACCAATCAGTGTAAGCGCAACAAGAACTCGAGCCGTTGGTGTGCTTGCTGGTATCAGTGAAAATTATAATTTGTATAATTTGGATATTGAAGCATCAGGTGTAACAGTTGTTGGTGGCAATGCTGTTGGTGGTGTGGCAGGTTTTGTGCGTGGCAAATTTGATATAGACGGTGCAACATCAAATGTTGGTGTATATTCAAGCCGTTCACAACAGGAAAATAAATATAGCATTTACACATCAAATTATGTTGCAGGCAATTATGTTTCAAGCAATATTGATGCTGTGTATTACGCAGGTTCAGTGTTTGGTATTTTAGATTCAGTAAACAATGGGTCAAAAACAAATTTAAACATCAATAATGATAGCAACTTGTATCATGCAAGACATTTGTTCACAACTGGCAGTTTAACATTGGCAGGGGATACTGTTGGTGGTGTGGTTGGTTTGGTTAATAAAAATATCAAACTCAATTACGTATCAGCAAACATCGATCAAGGCAATTTTGCAGGATATCAATATTCCGCAGGTTTGGTTGGCGAAAATCGTGGTATAATCACAAACGCAACAGCAACAATTTCAGGTGAAGATAGCTTTAAAAATTCAACTTATGTGTCATCAGGTTTGGTTGGCTTTAATTTGAATGGATATATAAATTCTTCATCAGTAACAGCTGAAATCAACAAAACAAATCAATCAGTTGTTGCAGGTATTGTTGGTAGGAACTTGCAAGGCTTTGTGTCAGATGTTGCAGTATCTGGCAACTTGAATGGATACTATGTTGGTGGCATCGTTGGTGCGGACTATACTGTTAGCTTGTTTAATGAAAAGACAATTGCAGGCGGTGGCGGAGCAATAAAAATGCAAGCAGAAGATTTGTCAAATCTTGCTTCCACATCTTACTTTGGCACACAAGCAAACAAACCATTTGCGAATTTGGCAATTGCAAAAGAAAGTGTTGACAACTGGATAAATAATTTAACAAATTATTATTCATGTGTTCAAGGCAGTGAAAATCAAGCATCAATGCTTAACAAAAAAGTTTTGGGCTTGGCAATTGGTTTAACAAACAAAACAAATTATCAATTTAATTACGGCTATGATAGCAAAAACAAGCAATTTGTGATAAATTCAGGATTTGATATTGATGGTGTGGGTTATATCACTGAAAATAACGCATCAACCAGTCAAACCTACAACTATGGATTTATTAACATAATCAATTCGGTTGATTTGCCAGACGGCTATGATTCAAGTTTTGCAATTTTATATGTTGTTGGGGCAAAGGTTGCAACATTTGATTTCTGGCTTACAAAAGACGGATATACAACTGAATGCTTTGCAATCACAAAATCGGCAACAATGCTCACCACAACACCAAGTTGTGTGTATTATATTCGAAAAGTTTCAGGGTCAAGTCAAGAAAATTATGGTGACATTCTTAACATGAAATCAAGTGATGTCTATAAAATTATCACATCAAGCAATCAAGATTTGTCATTTGCTGGTGTCAACTTGAATGATTTGTTTGATGAAGAAGTTGAATATGAATTTAAATATGATAAGACAACAAAACTTTTATCATTTGCGGTTAAGCAAAATCCATAATGCAAATTGACAAAGCTGATTTTTATGATATAATAAAAGCATGAAGATTGATTACAACAAATTAATGCATCGAGAAATAAGTAGTTTTGGTTCAGAAAAGCCAAAACTACTTTTGCATTGTTGTTGTGCGCCATGCTCATCGGCTGTGATTGAAAAACTTAAAAATTATTTTGATATAACCTATTTCTTTTATAATCCAAACATATTTCCGCAAGAAGAGTTTGAAAAACGCAAGCATGAGTTTGAAAAACTTGGTGTAAACGTTATTGACATTGGTTACAATCATCAAACCTTTGTTGACATAACAAAAGGTTATGAGCAAGAAAAGGAAGGCGGTTCAAGATGTAGGATTTGCATTGCTGAACGCATGGATAAGGCCTTTAAATATGGTGTAGAAAACAATTTTGATATCGTTACAACAACTTTATCAATCAGTCCTCATAAAGATGCTGAATTTATCAACATGATTGGCGAATACAATCAAAAGAAGTATGGTGTCAAATATTTGCATGCAGACTTTAAAAAAGAAAATGGATACCTTCGTTCCACTCAAATCTGCAAAGAGAAAGACATATATAGGCAAGATTATTGCGGTTGTGAATTTTCGATTTATAAAAAAGAATAACACACAGATGTGTGTTTTTTCTTTTTAACAATATAAAAATTCAACTCATATAAAAATTTATGTTCAATAAGTTTTTTATAAACAAATCAAATCTGATTGAAAATATTAACAATATCAAAGCGCAAAAACCGAATGTCAAGATTTGTGCAATGGTAAAGGCAAATGCTTATGGTGTTGGTGCAAAAGAAGTTGTTGAAATACTGAACGATTATGTAGATTTCTTTGGTGTGGTAAATTCCACAGAAGCGGAAAATATCAAAAACCTAACAAATAAAAAGATTTTGATAACTGGCGGACTTGATACAAGCCATATTGACAGCAAATTTTCTTACACTTGCAACAGCCTTGAAGATGTTATGGCACTGAAACGACTAGACAAACCTTTAAATATACACATAAAAATCAACACAGGTATGAATCGTTACGGCATATCAAAAATCAATGAGTTTAAAACTTGTTTAAACGAATTGAAAAACAGCAAATTGAACCTGGAAGGTGTTTACACCCATTTTGCGACAACAGATAGTTTTGTTGAAAAACAATTGTTAAAGTTTAACAAATTTATATCAGTTTTAAAGAAAAAAGGGCTTTCGCCAATTATTCATGCAGATAACAGTCATGTTTTTGACACAAGACATCACAATTTTGACATGGCACGCATTGGTTTTAACCTTTATAATAATTGCACAAATGGGTATAAACCTGTGGTTACAATAAAAACAACAATTACACAAGTTAACAGAGTTAAATCTGGAGATGTGGTTGGGTACGACCGCCGTTTTGTTTCAAACAGACCTATGAAAATTGCAATTTTACCAATCGGTTATGCTGATGGTTTTGATTTGGATTATATTGGTTTAAAATTAAACATAGCAGGCACAAAGTGTTCAGTATTAAATGTTTGCATGGATTGTTTTATGTTGGATATAACAGGTGCAAAATTAAAAAAAGGAGACACTGTTTATATATTAAACAGTGTCAACCCTTTAAGTCTTTATGCAAAATATGCAAATACAAGTGAATACCCTGTTATGTGCAGATTTGGAGCAATGAGGGCAGATAAAGAAGTTGTATTATAATCATTAATCCTTGTTTCCACGCATTGTAAACACAAACAACAAAAGCCTTATCAACGACAATACAGAGGTTATAAGTGCTGCAACGTAAGTCCAAGCGGCTGCGTTTAGCACTTTTTTTATGCCTTGTGCTTCTTCTGGATCCATTTCGCCAGTTGAAACAAGCATGTTATAAGCACGTTTGCTTGCATTGAGTTCTACTGGCAATGTTACAAGACAAAACAAAATGTTAAGGCTATATAAAATAATCCCAGCCAAGATAAGCCATTTTGCGTTTGTAAGGTAGAAGCCAGCTTCCAAAATCAAGCCAACGATGATAAGTGGCCAAACCAAAAAGCCAGAAATATTCACAACAGGTACAAGTGCCTTTCTAATTTTCACAGGGGCATAGTTGCTTTTATATTGAAAAACATGACCAATTTCATGTGCAGTAACACCAATCGCTGCAACTGTGCTGTTGTCATAAACATCATCAGATAAAGAGATTGTGTCTTTTGTTGGGTCGTAATTATCTGTCAAACTTCCATTTACTCTTCCAATTTTGGTGTCTATGCAACCACCGCCATCAAGCATGTAACGTGCAACAACGTTTGCAGGTTTGCCATGTTTTGTTTGAATTTTGTTGTATTCATTAAATGTGGTTTGAACTTTAATTTGTGCCCATAGACCAAGAGCAATGCCTGGTATAAGAACAATGCCCAAAACGTAATATATCCAATATGCGTACATTTATATTTTCCTTTTAATCATACTTAACATCAAACCATATTTAAAGCATTGGCGGAATAAATAGGTTTATGTTTAAGTTAAAACATTATACAAACATTTTAAAAATTTTACAATTAAATTAATAAACATTTTTATTCAGCCCTACACAAGGGCAATTTCAACAACTGAATTTATTAGTTTCTTTATAAATTAATATATATAAATAGGAATTATTAAATAATATTTTATATCCACATTTAATTTAAGCACAAATAATTATTATTCATAAATACACCTATCAAAATCAGCAAAAATGCCTAAATATAGTATTTTAAGGGCATTTTTTAGTGTTAAAATTAATTATCAAAAAAATCAAAAAAAATAAAAAAAATATCTTAAAATATTAGTAATTAGTGAATGATTGTGTTATAATACAATTAGCAAATAAAATTAATTTTAAATTAATTAAAGGGGTTTTTATGACTAAAATATTTGAAGCGGTTGATAAATTCTTTTCATCATTCGCCAATTATTTGAATTACAATCGTTATTTTATCATATTTGCTGCGTTGTTCTTATTCACAGTTCTCTGTGTAATATTTTCAACCTCTCGTTCTTACGAAGCAAGGTTGATTAAAGCTGTTGACATGTTCAACAACTATTTTTTGGACAATCCACAAATCACTGAAGATAATCTGATTGCATTCAACAATAAAATGAAATCAGGCCGTGTGCCAAAACAATTGCGCAAGCAATGGCAACAATATGTTTTGTATAGGGAAGAAAAGGCAAGTAAATATATGTCTTTTGACAGTTGCGTAACTATACCTGTAAAAAACAGTACTTACACTCGTGATGTCAAAATCATGAATATGTTATCATACATATTTGCGGGTTTATGCTTTTTGTTGAACTTATATTGTTCTTATGAAGAAAAGTTGGTGGAAATTTTGCAACACTGCTTGCTTTGCCCAATCTTGATTTTGATGCTAAATTATCTTGTTACTATTTTCTTCCAAATCAGGCATAATGCAATCATAAGTGACCTTTATTCAAACTACCAATACTTTGAAGTGAATATTGATAAAGCAACTGAAACTTTGCCAGATTATGTTGACTATGAAGTATTGTTTGATAAAAACGAAATCAAACGTGGTATTCCAATTTTGTACGCATACCTTCAAAAACGTGCTGATGAAGAAAAGAAAGAGTTGGAACGTGCTCGTTTGCGTAACGTAGAACATGAAAAATTCAATTTTGATGAGGCTGGTGTAGAACGTTCACTTGTTTTGGAACGTGCTATGACAGAAGCTGAAAACTATATTGCTGAACGTAAAAAACTTATGCAAGACATGGAACAAATTAACAATGAAATTTATCAAGAAGAAAATGCGTTCCGTGAAACAACAAAAGAATATCAACGTCAAATGCAGGTCAGCAAAGAGACATTTGATAACTTTAAACAACAATTGGAAGATGTTACATCAAGTATTGAAGCAAACTATCTGAAAAAGCAACAACAACAAGAACTTGACCGTCAACGTAACTTGGAACGTGATTACGATACCGCTACTGATCGTCACAAAAAAGTTTTGGAAACATACCAAGCAGAACTTACTGATGTTGAAAATCAAATCAAAAAGGCACGCAACTCTCTTGAAAAGTCAATGATGAGCGAATTTGATACATATAGTGGCAAAGTCTATGACGAAGCACTTCGTGTTGTTGAAGAACGTGAAGCTGATAAATATACAAAAGTTCAAGACAATATAAAGTCTTTGGAAGAAAAATTGCAACACAAAGAAGCAGAAGTTAATGGCTTGTATGATGAAAATGCTCAACTTAAAGACCAACTTTCAAACATTGATGCCGAGTATCAACAAAAGATTGATGAACGTGAACAAATCATTTCTCGTGTTTCAGATGAAGTAAATCGTGCAAAAAACAGCAAAGTTTCAGCACAACAAACAGAACAGCCGGTTGAACAACCTGCTCAAGAGCAACAATACTATGATCAACAATATGCTGATAATCAGTATGTAGACAATTCATATTATGATAATCAAAATGATAGCCAAAATGATAATCAACAATATGATGACTATTATCAACAACCTAGCGAACAACCAGCAGAGACTGCACAGGTTGAAACACAATTGCAACCAGAAAATCAATCAACAGCTCAACCTAAACAACAAGATACTTACACATTCAACAATCTTGACCAGCAAGGTCAATCTGAATCGTCAAATCAAGAGCAACCAACATACACATTTAACTATCTTGATGAACCAGAAGATGACGATGCAAACAAGGTAAAACCTGAACTTGAACCAGAACAAAAACAAAATCAAGAACAGACACCAGCAACTTCGGGGGAAAATGCTGATGAACAAGTTTCAACAGAAACAACTGAACAAGTTGTGCCAGTTGAATCAGAATCCACTGTTCAAACGGAAGAAAGCAAACCAAAAGGCAAACCAGGCAGGCCACGCAAAATTGTTACAGAACCAGTTGTAAAAAAGAAACCAGGCCGTCCACGTAAAGTTGTTCCAACTGAAACAGTTACAACCGAGCAACCAAAACGTAAAGCGGGCAGACCTCGCAAACAACCTGTTGAACAAGAAGTTGTTGAACAACCAAAGCGCAAGGCAGGCCGTCCACGCAAAGTAGTTGAAAATGCTGTGGCAGAACAACCTAAAAAATCAGTTGGCAGACCAAGAAAGGTTGTTGAAGAAAAACAAGACAATGTAGCTGAACAACCAAAACGTAAAGCGGGCAGACCTAAAAAAGTTGTGACAGATATTGAAACAAAGCCAGCAGGCAAGCCGGGCAGACCTCGCAAACAGCCTGTTGAACAACCAACAGAAGAACAACCAAAACGCAAAGCAGGCCGTCCACGTAAAGAGCCAGTTGCAAACGTTGCAGAAACTCAGCCAAAACGTAAAGCGGGCAGACCAAAGAAAGTGGAAACTTTAGCAACAAATCCTGCTGAAATAACTGATATTGACGAGTTCTTAAAACAAATTGATAACGAAATCGCAAAAGAAAATGCAAAACTTGAAGCATCAAAAAAAGAACTTGAAAAAAATTCAAAGTTGAAGAAAAACAACTAAAATAAAAAAACACTCAATCGAGTGTTTTTTTTGTTTGAAATTAGGCTTATGAAATGTTTTTTGAATGAACAACACTAAGCATTAAGTGCGTTTAACAATTCGTCAACATTTATTTCATGCACTTCGCAAGCTTCTTCAAGTGTCTCCATTTGACTGCAAGGGCAGTATAAGCAATGAAAGCCAAATTGTGTCAAAATTTCCTCACCTTTTGGGTGTTTTTCAAGCACTGTGCCTATGATGTCAGTTTTTTTGAACTTCATATTGTCTCCTTAAAGATTTATTTTTTTAACTACAAGAATTTGTAACCACATCTGTGGCAAAATGCAGAGTTTGCAATTCTTATGCTTTGACATTGTGGGCATACTTCTTGTTGTTTTTCTTTATTTTCTTTTGTGTTGGCTGATTGCTCAACACTGTTTAAATTATATTCCTTGGATTTAGTGTTGTCAATATTTTCTGTTTCGGTTTTTGATTCTTTTTGTACTTTGACGGTTTCATTTGGAGTTACAGTGCTGGTTTTGCTAATTTTTACATCATCAAAAAATGATTTTTCGGTGTCAACTTGTTGCTTGGTCTTGTTTTTTACCCACAAAGACAAATAAAAATTTGTAAATGCAAAACCATATTTTTCTGCTTTCTTGTTGAGATAAGTTTTAATATTTTCTGTTTCAGTCTCTGCATTTATTGGCGAAAATAAATCATGTTTTAAATAGTATTTGTTGATGTGTTCAATCACAAAATCTTTAACCAAGTTTTCAGCATCAATAGGCCTAATCAAAGCAAAGAATGATAATGCGTAAGACTTAAACTTTTTTGTGTCCACAACTTGACAGTCAAAGTTTGTTTTGATTTCAACCTTGCTTAATCTGCCGTCAAATGGTATAGATTCGTTTTGTTTAGTGTCATAATTGAATTTGTTTTTATTCACATAAAACAAATCGAATTTAACAGTTTTAATTTCTTTTTTGCCTCTGGTTTGTTTTGTTATTAAAGAGTTTAGCACCTGCTCATCTAACGTGTGGCTACCAGATTCAAACTGATTGTAAATTTTATCTTTATATGACAAATAGCACACGCAATTGTCAGGAACAATAAGTTTTTCTCCCACTTTTACAGAGCAAAACATAGATGTCATCAAACCAGATTCAACATCATTAGGAAGCAATTTTTTGCTTGAAAATAAATTTTTTAACCAATTAAACATATCAATATTTTACCATTAAAGTTTAAATTTTGCAACAATTTATATTTTGACTTGACAGTCAACACCAAATAAACTAAAATATTTGTCATGATAAAGACTGGTGTAAGCAAGTTTTTGATGTTTATTTATTATGTGTTAGGTGCTTTGATTTTAGAAGCATTTTCGTTTTACGTCTTAAAACTTGGTTTTATGCCACAATATTTCTGGTATAATTTTTCAATAATTGTATTTATTGGTGCGTTGATTTTTGCAACACCAAATTATACTGCGCAATATGTATTTGCAACCATAGTTTTATTTGTTCAAGGTTGTTTGATTTACACAAACTACACACTTTATTCTATTTATGGTGACATGTTTACCTTCGACATGCTTTCTGCATTGGTTGAAGCAACTGAGGCTGCAACTTCAGGTTTTGTTTTTTGGGGTGTGATGTTTGAGCTTGTCAGCTTATTTGTAACAATTGCAATTATTGGTGGAGTGCTTTTGCATAAGGCAAAAAAGAACAAAATTAATATAAAACAGCATTTTTCAATCTTGTGCATCATCATGATTTTGTTTGCGCAGAACTTTGCAATAACAAACTACTACCTATATCGCCATAGGGTTCAATCATATAAAGATAATCTTGAATCTGCAAATTACGTAAATACAGATGCGTTTTTAATGGAAACCAACTTCTTGAAGCGAAGCAGTTATGCAAAGTTTGGCTCTTATGGATATTTTGTCAACATGCTAGTGAATGCCTTGAGCAATAATAACACAACCGCTGACGGAATGAAACAAAAAATCACTGTTGATTATTTCAACTCTGGCAGTATGTATAATGGTAGCACATTAAACGGCACGGATAAATCGACTTTTGGTGTTGACCGTGGCAATAATGTGATTTGTTTTATGATGGAGTCACTTGAATGGTTTGCGTTTGGTGACGGCAACTATGACCCAACTTTGCAGAATTTTTCAAATGAACTTACACCAAATGTGTATGCTTTGATATATGGTGATGCTGAAAACCAAAATGACAACAGCATTGTTGCGTCAAAGTTCTTTGGCAAAGCAAAAACAAATATCAGCGAGGGCATTGGCGTAATGGGCAGTTATCCAAATGGATTAAATGTGCTTGATTATGCTGGCAAAACTTATAATAAAAATTCAAATGCTTTAGGTTTTTCTCTGCCAAATATTTTGCAATCTAAAGGTTACACGACTAGCTACGTTCATTCAAATCGTTCAACATTCTATGACCGAAATGTAACACATGGAAATATGGGATTCCAAAATGTTATCGGCAAAGAATGTTTGGTTGATAAAGATGGAAATCGTATTTACACAGGAGATAATTTAAAGTGGGATAACTGGGCTCCAGAAGGCGAATTTGTAACGCATGCAATGAGCTATATTGTGCCAGAAAATTATCAAGAAAAACCATTTTATACATTCTACCTTAATGTTTCATCACACGGGGCATATTTGCCTGAAAACAATGTCAATGATGGCGATGCTCTCAAATACATGAATTATGTAAAATACGGTGCAGATGACTGCGTTTTAGATGAAAACAATCGTTATGTTTTAAATAAAGATGAAAGAGATGCTACTTACACAACTTGGTATCAAAATGTTATCAACAATTATCAAGGAACCGACCCAAATTTGGTTAGCGAATTGACATATTATCAATGCGGTGTATGTGGACTTGACGAGGCAATAGGCAAAATTGTGGCTGAATTGAAATCAAAAACTTATGCTGACGGAACAAGTCTATATGATAAAACAACAATGTTGCTTTATTCTGACCATTATTCATATTATTTAAACCTTTCAAATCGATTTAAAAATATTCCAAAAAATGAAATTTATCGCACAGAATTGCATCAAATACCAATGATTTTGTCAAGCCCAGGTGTTAAAAATCTAAACACAGAATTGACCAACAAATTAACATGGAACACTCGTTTTTGTTCAGCTTATGATGTTGTTCCAACCTTGTTAGATTTGCTGGGTATAAGGTTTAATGAAAATCTCTATATAGGCAATTCACTTTTCAAGCCTATTGACAACGTTTATGAAATTAATGGCGAAATGAGAGATATGGTAATTTATTATTCTAACACTGGTGGTATTTATAGTCAGGAAGTTGAAACTGAAGATTTAAAATCTTTCCGCAAACAAAACGAATTTGTAACTGATGATATCATTGAAAAATTTAAATCAGCAACAACCACTGTTCTTACAAAATTAAATTACATCTATTTGTTGGATTATTACGGAATCTATAATAAAATAACCGTTAAATGATAAATAAAAACACTCAAAAAATATTAACAATAAAATTTTGTTAATTTAAAAAAATTTAATAAAAAAATTGTTGACAACCCTTATATTAGATGATATAATAAGGGCATTGTCTGTGAAAGTGATTTTGCAGATGTCTTCAATTTGTGCCTCGATAGCTCAATGGTGGAGCACTCGGCTGTTAACCGATAGGTTGTAGGTTCGAGCCCTACTCGGGGCGCCATCATCACAACTCGGCCTTTTGGTCGGGTTTTTTTGTTGAAAAAAACAACCGCTAACTATTAGCTGGTTGTTCATTATTCCATTCAAAGGCTCATTGCCAACCTTTGTGAAAGCCTTATTAAATTAGTCATATCAACTTTTTTGGTTTGGTATAAATTTGTGGAGCAGAATTTTAGTGGCAGTGTTTCACTATTTATAATTTACATTGTAAAGATACAAATATTCTGGTTTTGCTGTATAGGTTGATTTAAAGCCGTTGAATAATGTTTGTTTTAATTCATTAATATCAATTTTGCCTTCTCCAATCTTTAACATTGTGCCAACAAGGTTGCGCACCATTTTATATAAAAATCCATTGCCTGAAACTTCAAATGTTAAATAGAGGTCATCTCTCCTTATACGTGCTGAATAAATTGTTCTTACATCGTTTTCAGTTTGCCCACCACTGGCTTTGAAAGCACCAAAATCATGAGTTCCTTTAATAAGTGAACAAAATTTTTTCATGTCTTTAAAATTTAAAGTTGGGGAAATTCTCAATTTATCAGTTTCAAGCGGTAACTCAACATTTGAAATGTACATTTTGTAAATGTAAGTTTTTTTCTTAGCACTAAAACGTGCATGAATGGTGGTTGGATTAATGGTTAAAACTTTAATTTCTGCCGGCAAAAGAGCATTTATTGATTTTAAAAATTTTTGTTCGTTCAAGTTGCAGTCAATATCAAAATGAACTGGTTGATGATAGGCTGACACTCCGGCATCAGTCCTTCCGCTTGCAACACATTCCACTTGTTGTTTGGTGATTGTTGATATTGCTTTTTCCAATTCAAACTCAATTGTTTTGTTTGTTGATTTTTGTTTTTGAAAACCTGAAAAATTACGTCCATTATAGGTTACAATCATTAAATAACGCATAAATTACCACCTTTGCAAAATCTGTTTAATATATTCAATTTTATTGTAACAAAAGTTAAAAATCTTTGCAATTGTTTGCAATAAGGCAAAATTTTTTTTATACTATAATTAGATATTTTTGTGCAATAATTTATTGAAATAAAACAAAGGTATTTAACGCACTAATTGTATTAAAACAACGTAAATAAATTAAAGGGGAAATATGCAAAAATTAACAGTAGACGGCAACTTTTGTGCCAGCAATATTGCTTATATGATGAATGATGTGGCAGTGATTTATCCAATCACACCATCAAGTCCAATGGCTGAAAATTGTGATAACTTTTTAACCGAAGGCAAAACAAATATTTTTGGCAACAAACTTCGCCTTGCGCAAATGCAAAGTGAAGGTGGAGTGGCAGGGGCTGTGCATGGCAGTTTAATGGCGGGTGCAAAAACCACAACATTCACATCAAGCCAAGGACTGATGTTGATGATACCAAATATGTATAAAATTGCAGGGGAGTGTTTGCCAACTGTTTTTTATGTGGCAGCAAGGACGGTTGCGTCACATGCTTTAAGCATATTTTGCGATTATAGCGATATTTATGCTTGTATGAAAACTGGATTTAATATAATCAACTGCTCAACAGTGCAAGAAGTAAACGATATTGCAATCGCAACTGAACTTGCAAGTCAAAAAACAGGAACCCCTTTTATTTGTTTTTTTGATGGATTTAGAACAAGTCATGAACTCAGCACAGTATATGTATCTGATTTAGAAGATTTAAGAAAAGTTGTTGATTTCAATGATATTTCACAATTTAAGCAACGGGCTTTAAACAATTACAATAGTTTCAGTGCTGGCACAAACCAAAATCCTGATGTGTTTATGCAAAATCGTATTAAGGCACTTGATAAGTATAAAAATTTGATTGACGATGTAAAATTTTGCTTAAACAAACAAACAGAAATAACAAATAGGCATTATGATACAGTTGAATATTTTGGCGATAAATATGCAAGAGATATTGTCGTTTCGATTGGCAGTTCTGCAGATGTTTTGCGCCTTGCTCAAAAGCAGTATGGCAAAAATGTTGGTATATTAAAAGTTCGCTTATTAAAACCTTTTGATGAACAAACATTCATAAACAAATTGCCAAAAAATGTGCGCAATATCACAATATTGGAGAGAAATTTAGATGTTAATGGAACAGACACTTTAACAAGTTTTGTTTTGTCAGCATTGCAAAAGCACAAAATTAATTGCAACACTTATTCTGGTTGTTTTGGGCTTGGTGGCAAAGAATTTACTCCAGATATGGCAATATCAGTGTTTGAAAACATGTTCAAACGTAAAAAACAATTCTTTACAGTCGGTGTTTACGATGACGTGTCTAACACCAGTTTGGAAGTAAAACCTATTTTTAAAGATAACATTGCAGATTTTAGCATGCGTGTGTATGGATTGGGCAGTGATGGCAGTGTAAGTTCAGTAAAAAACACAATCAAAATTTTGGGCGAAGAAACAACAAGTTATATGCAAGGTTATTTTGATTATGATAGCAAAAAATCAGGCAGTTTAACAATTTCTCACATGAGAGCAAGTTTTAGGCCAATCATTGCGCCATTTACCCCACAACAAGTTGATTTGGTGGTGTGTAACAATGCAGGTTTTATTGAAAAATATGACATGACAGACTGCTTGAAAGACAACGGCATAATGTTGATTAATTGTCCTTATGATTTTGAAACATTGAATAAAATCATGCCGGATAAAATGAAGCAAGACTTAAAACAGAAGCATACTCGTGTTTACACATTGGACGCAAGTAAAATGGCCTTAGAAAACGGCCTTGGCTCAAAAATAAACACAATTATGCAAACAGCATTGTTCTATGTTTCAGGTTTGTTACCATTTGATGTTGCAATGTCAAATATACAACATTCTATTGAAAAAACTTATGCTCGCAAAGGTCAGGCTATTGTTGATGCCAACTTAAAAGCAATAAAACAAGCAGTTGAAAATCTTGAAACAATAAATATAGATAATCTTGAAATCAACCATAATCTTGTCTGCAAAGTTCCACAAAGTGAATATTATGAAGATATTATTGTACCAACCTCAAATCAACAAGGCAATGATATACCAGTAAGCAAATTTGATGTGTCAGGGCGCATGCCAACAGATACTTCAAAGTTTGAAAAACGAGCATTAGGTGAGGTTTTGCCAAATTGGATAAGTGAAAAATGTATTCAATGTGGCAGATGCACGATGATGTGCCCACATGCTGCAATCCGCCCGGTAATCTTCGGCGAAAAGCGCAAAGTTCCAAAGACTTTTGAAAGCAAAAAAGCTTTTATATGTGACGGAAATTATCGCATGCAAGTGAACACTCTTGACTGCACGGGCTGTGGTGTTTGTTCAACAGTTTGTCCAGTAAAAGCACTTATTATGGAAAAGGCAGAAAAAATTAGAGATAAAGAAATTGCTAACTATGAATTTATGCTAACACTACCGCAAAACACACCATTTACACCTAACACAACAAAAGGTGTCCAGTTCAAAAAACCATACTTTGAGTTTAGTGGAGCATGTGCAGGCTGTGGGGAAACCCCATATATCAAACTTGCAACGCAATTGTTTGGTGACCGTATGCTTATTGCAAACGCAACAGGGTGTTCATCAATTTATGGTGGCACTTATCCAACCTGTCCATACAGCAAAGATAAAGACGGTTTTGGCCCAAGTTGGGCAAACAGTCTTTTTGAAGATAATGCAGAATTTGGCTTTGGCATTGCCATTGCACGTAAAACAGAAAGAAACAATTTTATTGAAAAATTAAAAACTCTAAAACTTTCACGCAAACTGGCAAATATGGTTAAAGAGTTTTTGGATAATCCAGAAAATCATGAAAATAATAAAGCTCTCACTTTAAAACTTAAAGCATACAAAAAGGGCAATATAATAGCGGGCGATGACCAATATCTGTTTGATAATTTGCATTTGATTGTAAGCCCAAGCGTGTGGATATTCGGTGGTGATGGCTGGGCTTATGATATAGGTTTTGGCGGGCTTGACCATGTTGTCGCATCTGGCGAAAATGTGAATATTCTGGTGCTTGATACAGAGGTTTATTCAAACACAGGTGGTCAAACAAGCAAGTCAACACCAAGGGGCGCAACAGCAAAGTTTAACATGACTGGCAAAACCACCAAGAAAAAAGATTTGGCTTCAATGCTAATGACTTATAAAGATGTTTATGTTGCTCAAGTTGCAATGGGTGCAAACCCAGACCAATGCGTGCAAGCCTTTGTTGAGGCAGAACAATATGATGGACCTAGTGTGATAATTGCTTATGCACCATGTATTAATCATGGCTATGATATGAAGCAAAGCCAAATTCATAGTTGGAATTCGGTAAAGAGTGGTTATAACACATTGTTCCGCTATAATCCTACCGCAAAGCAACAAATGCAGGTTGATAGTTATGACCCAACCATGCCATACGATGAATATGTTGAAAGTGAAAACCGCTTTGCAATTTTAAGCAAGGTTAACAAAACCAGCAAGGCAAAACTTATCAAGCAAAGCGAAAAAGACGCCATCTCTCGCCGTGAAACATATTTAAATAAACAAAAGGAAAGCAAAAAAGATTAATAAAAAAGTTCGTAAACCTACGAACTTTTTTAATGGTAAGTTGCACATGCATTCTTGAAACAAATTGCCTGCTGGCATAAACCTTTTACACTCCATCAAAGCAACCTTACAGCACATACTGTATCCTTCTTAATGCTGCTGTCTTCCGACCCTGACATGGTTCGAGGGGCAATATTGTATAAGACCTTAATTTCAACATGCACAAAGCCTACTCAACACAGCCAAGTTTGCCCCGCATAATGCACATCAGCCCTGCTGTAGTGGATTGCAGGTTACAGGGCACCACTAGCTCCCCGCTTAGTACAACTTAAAAGCATTATATATCAAAACAAGAAAAAACTCAACAGTTTTATTAATTTTAAGGTTCAAATTTTTCGTTTATTTTGTTTTTTAACAACATTTTTTGTGATTTGGCTAATAATTTTGTGCATTTGCACCTTTCAATTGTTGGAAGAAATTGGTTTTGTATGATATAATTTAACTATAAAAATACATTTTTCATAACTAATATTAAGTTTAATGTGTCAAAAGGAGAAAACATGAAGAAATCCAATGCTGAACGTTTTATAACAGCTTATAACCAGATTGATTATAATTTGCGAGCAATCTATGATTTTAAACGCAGTATGTCTTTCAGCGATGTTGTGCGCCGTGCGGTTTTGTTAAATTCGGTTGTGCGTAAGTATGAAGAAGATTTGATTGATTTTGGCAGACTTCGCAATGCAATCGTGCACAATGGCAACAATAAGTTTATTATTGCTGAACCGCATGATGATATTGTTGAAAAAATTGAAAAACTTTCAGCAATTATTGCAGAACCACCACACGCAATTGACCGTGTTGGCAACAAAGATGTTATTGTTATTGAGCAAGACATGAAAATCAGCGAAGCAATGGAAATTATTTCTCGCACAGGTTATTCAAATCTGCCAGTTTACAATGCCAACAAATTAATAGGTGTTTTAAATGCGCGCAAACTTTTAGGTGTGTTGGGTGCAAAAGTTGGCGAAGCGGTTAATTTGCAAGAATATATTGAAACCACTCCTGTTGCTGATGTTATTGCTGAAATGGGTGAAGATTATTATTACATTTTGGCAGATAACAAACTTACGATTGATGCAGCGATGAATTATTTTGAAAATAACCGCAAATTGTTGATAATCATCATCACAAAAGAAGGCAGAGATACAAGCCGTCCGCTTTGCATTATCACACAAGCCGACATCATAGACATGAAAAAGATATTAGACGTGTATTAAAATTGGGTGGTGTTTGGCGAACGGATATTTAAGTTTTGCCATACCTTTATATTGACAAATTTGCAAAATAGATATATTATAAAAAGCATGAAAATAGCAACCGATTGGAAAGATTATAAAGTTTTAAAAACCGCAAAAGGCGAAAAGTTAGAGCAAATTGGCGGTTTTACTTTTTTGCGTCCAGACCCACAGGTTATTTGGAATATGGACAAGCCAATATGTCAAAAAGTTGATGCTCATTACACTAGAACTGAAAACAAATCAGGCGAGTGGAAGATAAATCCTAAAATGCCAAAAAGTTTTGTTATCACACGCAATAATGTAAAATTTCATATTGAACCTATGAGTTTTAAACACATCTGTTTGTTTCCTGAACAAGCGGTCAATTGGGATTTGATGACAAATATAATCAAATATGCAAATCGACCAATAAAAGTACTTAATTTGTTTGCATACACTGGTGGTGCAAGCATAGAATGTGCTTTGGCTGGTGCACAAGTTACGCATGTCGATGCAAGCAAAAGCATGATTGAAATTGCAAAAGAAAATGCAAGGTTAAACAACATCACAAACATTCGTTATATTATGGACGATTGTGCAAAATTTGTTGAACGAGAAATAAGACGTGGCAACGTTTATGATGCAATCATTATGGATCCGCCTTCATTTGGCAGAGGGCCAAAAGGCGAAACCTGGAAGATTGAAGATAATATTTTTGACTTTGTGCGTTTGTGTAGCAAGGTATTGAGCAAAAATCCAGCATTTGTGCTTATCAACAGTTATACAACCGGGCTTCAACCAACTGTGATGGCTAATATCTTAAATATTGTTATACCCAATGGTAAAACCGATGCTTATGAAGTTGGGTTGCCAACTGAAGAGGATGGTGTTGTGTTGCCTTGTGGTTGCAGTGCTATCAAAACATTTTAAAAGGATAATAAATGGAAATAAAACCAAATATAATTTATGAAGATAATCACATTATTGTTGTGGTAAAGCCACACAATATATCTGTGCAAGAAGATGAAAGCAAAGATCTGGACATGCTTACAATCATAAAAGATTACATAAAACAACGAGACAATAAACCAGGCAATGTATTCTTGGGATTGGTGCATAGGTTGGATAGGCCAACAGGTGGGGTTATGGTGTTTGCCAAAACAAGCAAGGCTGCATCAAGGTTGAGTGCTGAACTTAAATCAAAACAAATGCACAAAACTTATTTGACTGTGATATGTGGCAAACCTCAACAGGCAACAGACCAACTTGTAACCTACCTTAAAAAAGATGAAAAGACAAACACTGTTTCAATTGCTCCTAAATTGGAAGAGGGTTCAAAACAAGCAATTTTAAATTATCAAGTTTTGGCAACAAAATCTTTTGTTGAAAATGGTCAAGACACAAACTTAAGTTTGGTTGAGATTGATTTGGTTACAGGCAGAAGTCATCAAATCCGTGTGCAAATGTCAAAACAATTAAATGCTCCAGTTTATGCTGATTTCAAATATGGGGATAAAGGGCATAAAGGCAATCTTGCTTTGTGGGCTTATAAGTTAGAATTTGTTCATCCAACAACAAAACAAAACATGGTTTTCAAAGCCGAACCAGAATACGAAAATTCAATTTTTTCAACATTCAAACAAGATATTGCAAAATTGTTTTAAAAATATAAAATATAATCACAAAAAAACATATAGAAATTATAGAATAAAAATATTAAAAAAATTAAATAATTTTATAAAAAACATGTATAAAAGCATGTTTTTTTTGCTATTTTATAGGTTTTTAATTAAATTTTGACTAATTTTTCTAAAAAATATTTTTTATTAATTTTCTTACTAATTTTTTTAAAAATTAAAAGAGCAAAAAAAGTTTAAAAAATTTTTAAAAAACCTATTGACTATAACAAAAATTAGTGTTACAACTATGTTGATTTTAATACATAAAACTTAAAACTTATATGGTTTTATTTTAAGATTTTGCTTTTTAATTATTGTTTCAAACAACTAGTATTGAGGTGTAAAGTTGTTGAGAAAAATCAATCAGGCAATCCTTAAAAAAAGTTCTAATGTTGGTGTGTTTTGAAAACTAATTTAAAATAACAATTTGTTATGGTTAATTCACTAACACCAAAATCGACAAGGAGAAAATTATGAACAAATTAGCAGTTTTTGAAATGGAAGTGAATGATATCAAACTCACCATCTTTAAATGCACGCAAACAGGTTTTTTTGCAATTGAGCAACAAATAACAGAACCTGTAAAAATCATCCAAGACATGGAACGTGATGGTTATATTAAGCCCGCACGTATTCAAGAAACAATTTCTGTTTTGAAGAATTTTAGAAAGATTGTTGATAATGCAAAAATTGAAAATCATATATGCTATGCAAATCCAGTAATTGCAACAGCACGCAATCAAATTGCATTTTTAGATGAGGTTTATAAAACTGTTTCATTATATTTTAAAGTGCTAACAAGTGAAGAGCAAATTGCAGCATTGCACAGTGCTATTATGTATTCTTTTGCTATGACACGTGGGGTGCTTGTTCAAGTTGGCGATTATTCAACTGAAATCATCAAATTTAACCGCCGTGTTATTGCAAACAGTGTTTCTCTGCCTTTTGGTTCAGTCACTGTTTTAAATCAGTTTGCGGGCTTGCCTTTGGCAGAAAGAATGGACAAAGCAGTTGAATTTGTTTCAAAAGAGCTTAAAAAATTTGATTGGTTGTATTCTCTTGATGCTGATTGTGAATTTTTTGGTGTTGGTGAAGTGTTCTTGTCTCTTGGTAAATTAAGCAGAAAATCTTCAAGATATCCAATTGATGTTGCACATAACTATCCAATAACAACTGAAAGTTTTGCAGGTATTTACAATTTGATTCGTGGGCTAGACATTGACAAAGCAAAAAAACTTAAAGGTATCAGCGAAAAACGTGCTGACGTGATTGCTGTTGGCATTGCGATTGTTAAAGCGATGTATAACGAATTTGTGAGTGGTGATATTCATGTTTCAACAAACGGCGAGATGTATGGTATCGTGGCAAAAAATCTGCTTGCCCAAACTGGCGAAAAGCCTTTGCTTGATATCCTTGGTTACTCTTTAAGTTCAATCAATGAATTTTATCCAACAAACACCAATCTTGATAGCAATTATTCACTTGCAGTTATCCTTTATAAACAATTGAAAGTTTTGCACAAATTGGCACGTCCTTATGTTAAAGTTTTGCGCATAGCGGCAAGCATGTGTATGTCTGGCAAACGTATTGCTTTTGAAAATTATATCAAAAACAATTTCCCTGTTATATTAAACAGTAATATATATGGTGCTTCTCACAAAGATATTTTGTTGGCAGCTTTTGTTGCAAGCAGTCAAAACATTGACGATTTCAGTTTGACAGAGTGGATTAGATATAAAGATTTGGTTACAGATGAAGATTTAGATGCTGTTAAAAAACTTGCAATTATCATAAAAATGGCAACAATGTTGAATATAACAGGTTCAAATAGTGTTAAAGACATCGCATGTGATGTCTTGGGCGATACAGTTATCTTGAAAACAGAAGTTGAAAAAGAAGCAACTCTAGAAATTTCACAATCTATGTCAGTTGCTGGCGATTTCAAAAAAGTGTATGGCAAAAATTTGCAAATTTTATAATTTGCACTGATTAGATTTTGAAATAGACAACCAAAAGTTTTACAATTTTAGCAAACATTTCATATAGGGGGAAATATGTTTAGAATTGATTTAGGTCTTAAATTTGGAAGTAATGAAATTATAGTTTACAAAAAAGGTTGCGGCATAGTTGCAAAAGAGCCTGCCTACCTTGCGGTTACAACAAATGGAAAATCAATCAAGGTGCATGCAATTGGCAAAAAGGCCGAAAAGTTATTCAATTCCAAAAGCACAAATTATCAAGTGTACAGACCAATTGAAAATGGTGAGATTGTAAACGAAAAAATGGCAAAGTTGTTGCTTGGTAAAATTGTTGAAAATGTTGTTGAGGGCAACTCATTCATCACAAATGTTTATGCGTTAGTTGCTGTTCCAAGTGCATTAAACGAAAAACAACTTTTGCTTATCAAAAAGGTTTTGCATGAATCCGGTGTGAACAAGGTTGAATTTGTGTTTAATAGTGTATGCGTTCAATCAAATTTAGATTTTGATTCGCACAGTCATGTGATGGTTGTGGATATTGGTAAAAACATAACAGATATATCGGTGCTTAATGAATACAATTTTTGCTTTGGCAGAATGTATTTCTTAGGTGGTGAAGATATGGACAAAAGCATTGTAACTTTTGTTGCGGACAACTTCGGATTAAATATCAGCAAACAAACAGCGGAAAGCATTAAAAATGAAGTGGCATCATTATATAATCGTGATATGTATTCTTATGATTTTGTTGGCACAAATGAAAACGGCAATTTGGCTCGAGCATCAATCACTGCAAATGATGTTCGTTTGGCAATTAGCAATGTGTACGATGCAATTTTTGAGCGCATTGATGAAATCTTAAAATCACTTCCTGCTGAAGTAGCAAATGATGTTTACAACACCGGCATTGTGTTTGTTGGTGGTGGAAGCAAAATTGCGGGATTGTACGAATATGCCAAAAAGAAATTAGATTTTCCTGTTATTGTCTCTGACCAACCTGAAGATGCTGTAGTGTTGGGGCTTGGCAAATTGCTTTGTGGAGGCAAAGAATTTTTAAAACAAAAGGTTTGATTTGTTTTTTAATAAAAATTCAAAAACTTGCAAAAATATTAAAAATTTGCAAGTTTTTTGTTTAAGATTTCGTTTTTTTTGTTAAAAAATTTTCAATTTATTGAGGTTTTAAAAGCGATTTTTTAATTTATAACAACAATTGAATTTGAAGCAAATAATTTAAGAAAAGTAATTGTCGAATAAAAGCGAAGGCAAAAATAAAACAAAAATCGCCTTTGTTTTTTTTATAACACGTGATAAATTTGCTATCAACACAGGGAGGTGTTATGGCACGTATCATAGTTTTAACTTCTGGTAAAGGTGGTGTGGGTAAAACAACGGTAACAGCAAATTTAGGCAGGCAACTTGCAAAAAGAAATCTTCGTGTTTGCCTTATAGATATGGATATTGGGCTTAATAATTTAGATGTTGTTATGAATATGGAAGATCGTGTTGTTTATACTCTGTTAGATGCTCTTGAAGGCAGGTGTAGGCTGAAAGAGGCACTTATTCAAGATGATTGTTTTCCACTTTTGTTTTTGCTTTCAACAGGTGGTTTAAACAGAAATTTATCAATCCAACTTTCAGATATAAAAATGGTCATCAGTGAACTTGGCAAATCGTTTGATTTTGTTTTGATAGATTGTCCAGCAGGCATAGACGCAGGCTTTAAAAGGGCGGTGTTCTGCGCTGACGAAGCAATAGTTGTAACCACACCTCATTTAAGCAGTTTAAGAGATGCGGATAAAGTTGTGACAATATTGTCCAGTTACAGCAATATATGTTCAAAGCGCTTTGTTATAAATCGTGCTAGGGGAGATTTGATACAAGACAAACTAATGCTTGATGTTTATGATGTTGCAAAATCGTTGCGTATTGATTTTGGCGGAGTTATACCAGATGATGATAAGGTGATCACAGCAAACAGCGAAAGTGTTTTTGATGAGCGCATTGCGTTGAATAGGGCATTTGACATATTGGCTGAAAACATATTAACCGGCGATAAAAAATTGTTCGATTGTACATACAAATATCGTGGATTTTTGGGTAGGATTAAGAAAATGCTAAAGAGAAGTTGTTGATAGTTATAACAAGAAAGGAGAACAAAGAGAGAACTAAAAATACCGATATAGACATACAAATATCGTGGATTTTTAGGTAGGATAAAAAAGATGCTAAAAAGAAACTGTTAAGGGGCAAAATATGGATTTAAAACAAAGGCTTTCAGCGATGATTGAGAAGGATAAAAAAGATAATCCAAAATACTTGGTTGAAGTTATCAAATCAGATTTTTTTTATCTTATCAACAATTATTTTGAAGTTGCTTTTGATGATATAAAAGTGGAAATTAACACAGATAAAAATGATTATGCGATTTCAATTTTGTGCGTTGGCGAAAGGATAAAATTAATGCACACTCTGCCAAGTTGATGTACTAAAACAACACAAAAAGCAATACCATAATATATGAAAAAGTTTAAGTTTGGCATAAGTTTTTTTATGTTGATGGCAATTTGCATATTGACTCAAAAATTTTTGCTGTTGTTAAACTATTTTTGCGCACTCGTTTTGCATGAGTTAGCGCATGTTTTTGTTGCTTTAAAGCGAGGATATAAAGTGAAGTATGTAAAATTGTCCATGTTGGGTTTATCAGTAGGATTGGACAATCAAATTGATAGTAAAGACACATTTGCAATAAACATTGCAGGCCCTGCGTGCAACCTGATTGTTTGTGTTTTATGTTTAGCAAGTTATTCCATTTTTCCTGCGTCATTTGCAATGTTAAACACATTTTGTGTGTGCAATTTGGTGCTTGCATTTTTCAATCTGTTGCCCATTTATCCGCTTGACGGTGGCAAAATTTTTCAAAGCATTTTCAAAACAAAAAAAGCATATTTAATTGCAGATTTGATTGTTAGGTTGCTTTTAACAATAACATTTGCAATTATGTTTATATGTTCAATCTTTGCTGAAACAAATTGGTTATATCTTTTGTTTGCAGTTTTCTTTATTCTGCAAACGCCAAAACATTCGCCAAATTTCAGTTTGTTTAAATCAAAAACAAATCACAAATATGAAAAAGTTGTGATGTTAAAAATTGATGAGAGTCAAAATTTATTTTCACTTTTAAAACTTATCAATAACAAAAACTACACTATTTTTTATTGTCCAACAACACATCAAAAATACGTTGATGAAGATTCTGTTGTAAACTTTGCCTTAAGATTTCCATTGGATACATCAATCAAAAACATAATATAAATTTGCTAAAAGGCTATCATTAGGTGTTGTGAGTTTGGTTAAAAAGCCATAAACCACTTATTTTTTATCAAAATCAAATCTTTTTGCAAAATTTGCTGTTTAGTTATATTTATATAATTTGTTACATGCGATGAATTTTTATTTTTAACTGTTGACAATTATCTTGTCTTTTGCTATAATACGAATCGTAGTACCACATTGAACAGGCTTTAAATCTCTTGTGAGTGCCTTAAAAGTGAGTCTTTATAGGAGGTAACTAGTATGTACGCAATAGCAAATATTTCAGGTAAACAATATAAAGTTGAAGCTGGCAATACTCTTGTTGTTGACCGTCTTAATGCTGAAGCAGGCGAAGTTGTAACTTTCCCAGTGCTTATGGTTGTTGATGGTGACAAGTCAAAAGTTGGCAACCCTGTTGTAAAAGATATTGTTGTTAGTGCAAAAGTTGTTGAACACGTTTTGGACAAAAAAATCACAGTTTACAAATACAAAGCTAAAAAGAACGAACGTAAGAAACAAGGTCACAGACAACCATATACAAAACTTACAATCGAAAGCATAGGTTAATAGATGATTAACTTAACAATTTTAAAAAGTAATGATGCAATAACCACCATTCAAGCCAAAGGTCACTCTGGTTATGCGGTGGCAGGTCAAGATATAGTGTGCAGTGCAGTTTCCACAATCATGCAAACAACATTAAACGGTTTGCTTGAAGTGGTTAAAGCTGATGTTGATTATCAAATTGATGAGCAAATCCCATTTTTAAGGATTTCAGTCAATGAACAAGATAGGCAAGCACAAATTTTGATGCAAAGCGCTTATTTGGCACTTAAACAGATTGCAGACGATTACAAAAACTACATTAAAATAAAGGAGTAACTATGATTAAGTTCAATATTCAATTGTTTGCCCATAAAAAAGGTGGCGGTAGCACAAAGAACGGTCGTGATAGTGAATCAAAACGTCTTGGCGTTAAAGCTGGTGATGGTCAATTTGTTCACGCAGGATCAATCCTTGTTCGTCAAAGAGGCACAAGAATCTACCCATCAACAAATGTTGGTTGTGGCAAAGATTACACATTGTTTGCTTTAATTGACGGTGTTGTACGTTTTAAACGTGACGCTAGAGGCAGAAAAATTGCCACAGTAGAAGCAAAAATCTAACAAATATTTATATAATAAAAAACACCAATTAATTTGGTGTTTTTTTGTGGCTTCTATCAGTTTAATCAGTTTGTAAATTGTTGCTTAAAAATTTATTAATTGTTATAAGGTGTCGCTAATCTTTAAGGTTTGCAATATTAGTTCTGCAAAGGTTGTGCAAATCAACACTTTAAATCGAGTTAAGGGCATAAGATAAAGATTATTAATATAAAAACCTTGTATCGAACTTTTTCTTGTAAGAGAATATTAATCCAATGATAATATCAAGCAAATAAGCAAACACAATCACAAGCCAGAAGATGTAGCCAGGTTTTGTAAAGGCGAGAGTGATAATCATCGTAACGGTGATTAACAATGCAACAATAATTGGAATAATGTCCAGTTTGCCAAATTTTGTTTTTGTCTTTGCTGATTTGTTAATTTCTTTATCTTCAATATAGACATTTACAACTAATCTTGGGTCAATTTCAAACAAACGATTGGCAATATGGCTCATCAAAAGTTCGGTTGCAAATTCTCTTGGAATGTATTGTAGTTTCGGGCTTGACATACTGTCTTTATTTTTAAACATAGATTTAACATAAATATTATATGCGCCATTGCCAATTTGTTCAAATATATTGTACTTTGGCACTAGGTTTACAAAATGTCTACCATCACCAATTTTGCTTAAAAAATTGTTTAACATTTGGTTGTTTAAGTCTAAACTTGAATAACATATCAAAATATCATCAACTGTGCATTTCAAAAGCATAGTGTGTAAAACTTTGGCAAGATTTTTGGTGTAAACAGCATGACACTCATAGCCAAAAGATTTAAATAATTCCACAAAATGGTTTTTGACAACAAAATATATATCATTGCCAAATCTTGTTTGCATCATATTTATCTTTGTTTTAATGTCACTAACACTGTCAACAACATAAATTAATTTCATATCAAACCCCTATATATTCAAATTATACAACAAAATTGGCATTTTTAAAAACAAAATACGCAAAAATTTGCAAAATGCATATAAAAGGTGTGAATACTGTTTTGCTTGATTGAAACATTGAAAAGTATTGTTTAATATAGAAAAAAAGGAACTTTGTTTAAAAGAGTAGTTCCTTTTTTTGTTTCAAACAATGCATTTATTAATTGAAATGCTTTTAGTCAAATTGATTATAAGTCTTTATGTAAAATGTTTTTTTGTTCGTTTGAAGAAGTATGTTCAATTGGTACAGATTCTAAAACCTGTGCGGTTTGTTCATTTTCAGGTTTAGATTTGCCTTTTTTTACTTTTTTTTCTTTAACAGGTTTTTCTTTTAGTTGTTTATTTTTTGGCTTTCTCATCAGAGCGCCCCAAAGGATAACGGCAATTTGAAGTGGAATGCCTATGAAGTAGATTATCCAAACGTGATATTCAATCAATTGAATGTGAATGCATACCAGCAAAGACCACAATAAGAACGATAATATCCAAAACAACCATTGCCTTTTGCCCCAAATAGAGTTGAATATCAATAACACAACACAAGAAATTGGCACTGACCACAAGAATAGCATATAAGGTGTTCCACCTGTTGCAAGTTTATATGAAACAAACCAGATAGTTGCTGCAATCCAAACTGCACTTACGGCAAGCAAGGATATGATAAGTTTGGTAGGGAACAATCTGTCCTTATGTTGTTCTTTTTGTTCGGTTTCTGGTAAAATCTCATTTTCGCTTGTTAAAGAATCTAAACTGACATCATAAAATTTTGCAAGTTGATAAAGCACTTCAATGCTCGGCAAAGATTCGCCTTTTTCCCATTTAGAAATTGATTTGTCTGAATAATTAAATTTTTCAGCCAATTCAAGTTGGGTCATTTTTCTGTCACGCCTCAATTTTTGCAGATTTTGCCCAACAATCAAATTGATATCTTGGTTTTCCATAAACATCTCCAAAAACATATTATGTTTTAAGTTACAAACTATTTTATCAGTCATTAAAAAATTTTGCAACTAAATACCATAATTCTAGTCAAATTAGAGATATTTTGACAAAAATAAAGCTAAATCTATCTTAAATAGAGTTAAGTTTTAATCTTTTATACAATTTTAAAATCTCGTTGGTGGAATTTTTTTGTGTTGAAATTGAGATTTTGTTACCATTTTGCAAGCCGATCATTGCTTTTGTGTGGTTACCGACAGGTTTGAAAACACAATAATTGCATGGTTGACATATTGTTGAAACAATTGTGCCAGATTTTTGTGGGGTCAAAATGTTTTTCACAATCAATTTTGTGTCAGTTCCATTAAGCAATTTAGCACAATCTTTATGAATCACTTTTGCATCAAAATTTGACATTATATCAAGGTCAGTATAAGACATTTTTTCAATTCTGTTTGACTTTGCAATTTGTGGATTTGTTTCAAAAATTCCGTCAACATCTGTCCAGTTTTCATAAATGTTTGCACCTAAACATTTGGCTATAATGCTGGCAGAAAAATCGCTTCCACCTCGACTAAAAAGTTTGATTCTATCCACTGTGGAATTATATTCAGTATGCAACAAAGCAAAGTTTGTTTCACACTCATTCAATCCGTAAAAACCAGGAATAACAATATTTTTATATTCAATTATGTATTTTTTTATATTTTTTTCAATTTTTTCTAAATTCAATTTGTTATTTCTAAAAAATATTATTTTTTCCGCTGGTAAAAATTTGATATTTAAATATTCAGCCATAATTTTTGCGGTGATATACTCACCTCTGGATATAAACCAAAATTTATTTTTATTTGTGTCAAACACAGAACAAATTTCATCAACAAAACTATTGGTGTTTTGCTTGCTATTTGTATATTTTTTTAACATCAAAAGTTTTTCTTTTATCTGCTTTTTAATTTTCGTTTTGTTTGATTTGCTTGATGTGTATTTTATCAACAAATCTGTAAGTTTTGCGTCAGTTAAGTTGGATTTGCCGATTGCGGAAAAAACCCAAACATTGCGATCATCGGATTTTAAACTTAAAACATTTTTCAAAGCTTGTTTTGTTGCTGTGGCACTTCCACCAAATTTGCAAACAATCATAACAAATCCTCAATTTTGTAAATTCCATTTTTTTGTTTTATCAATTTTTCACAAACGGCAATTGCTCCTTGGCAAAAGCAGTCTCGTGAAACTGCGGTATGCTTAATTTCAATAATTTCATTTTCGCCATAAGCAATCACTGAATGTTCTCCGATTACACTGCCTGCACGTGTTGTGTTGATTGTTGGGTTAATGTTTAAAAGCCGAAGTTTATTATCTAACAGTTTTGCAGTACCACTTGGGCTATCTTTTTTGTTTCTGTGATGTGTTTCATTGATAACAAAATCATATTTGCTAACTGGATATAAACTTTTTAGCATATTGCAAAAGCATAAAACACCAATGCTTAAATTGGGGCATACTGCTATTGGAATTTGTTCACTTGCAAATTGTATCAAATGTTCATTTGTTGGACTGTGGTTGGTGGTGGCAATTAATAAGGGTTTGTGTTTGTTCAATGCTAGTTTGATGTTTTGATTTAAAGCGGAGGCTGATGAAAAATCAACAATAGCATCAAAGTCTATGTTATTTGCAAGATTAAAATTATTTTTATCAACGGCAAAATAATTGATGTGGTTTTTGTCCATGTAATATTGCATTTGATGACCCATTCTGCCGTCTGCGCCAATTAAAAGTATTTTCATAAATTTCCTTTTATTGTGCAAAAATTTGCAACTAATATATTTTTTTAAACAAAGCTTAAACAAAATAAAATTATTAAAAATTTGCAAAAATTAATTGTTTTTTATTAAAAATTATTAAAAAAATATAATTTTTATGTATTTTACTTAATTATTTTTTAATTTTTCATATTCGTATTGTAAAGGTTTAATATATTTTTTATCTAATTTTGTAAGCGGTAAACGTAAAATATTTTTTGATAATTTCATTTTGTATAAAACAAATTTTATTGGAATAGGATTTACTTGGCAAAATAAAAGAGAATTAATATCAAATAACTTTTTGTGTATATCAAAACAATCTTGCAAAGATTTAAATTGCTGAACAACCAAATTGGGGAATGCATTGCTTGTCACACTTATGCAACCATTTCCTCCATGTGAAAAAAACAAATAATTAAATTTGTCATTGCCTGAATAGACTGGCTTTGTATGGATATTTAAAACAGATAAAATTTGATTGATGTCTCCGCTTGCTTCCTTGGTGCCAATCATGTATTTAAGTTTTTCAAGTTGCAACAAAGTTTCAGGCAAAATATTAAAACCTGTTCGGCTTGGCACATTGTAAACAATGAATGGAAATTTTGCGGTTTTATTTATTAAAGAGAAATGTTCAATCACACCTTGTTGAGTGCATTTGTTGTAATATGGTGTAACAATCACGGCGGCATCTGCACCAAGAACCTTTGCTTGCTTTGTGTTTTCAATTGCCTGTTGAGTGTTGTTTGAGCCTGTGCCAACAAGAAGCAAACATCTTTTGTTTATTTGCTTAACGCAAAATTTTATAATTTGTTCACGTTCAACAGCCGATATCGTTGGGCTTTCACCTGTTGTTCCTAAAATCAAAATTGCATCAATCTTGTTTGAAATTTGGTATTCAATCAAGTTTTTTAAGGAATTGAAATCAATTTTGTTGTTTTCTTCAAATGGTGTTACAAGTGCAGTACATGTTTTAAATGTCATTGTTTGTCTCCATTAATTTTTTTAATATTTGCACACCGTTTAAACTCGCACCTTTTCGCAAATTATCCGCGCACACCAACATTGAAAAGCAATTATGTATTGTTTTGTGAGCCCTTAATCTGCCAACATACACAAAATCATTATCGTTTGCAATTATAGGCATTGGCGGGGTGACGGCAGAGTAAATGATGCCTGGCGAAGATTTTAAGGTTTCTTCAATTTGTTTAAAATGGCAATTCTTTTTTGTTTTAAAAGTAATGCTAACTAGATGACAGTTTTTGATAGGAATGCGCACACATGTTGCGGTGATGTCACATTCGGTCAAATGCAAGATTTTTTTGGTTTCAAAAATCATCTTATTTTCTTCAGTAGAGTAACCGGTTTTGTCGCAGTTGCCTATAAAACTGATCAAGTTGTTTTTTATTGGATAGTTAAGTTTTTTTAATTTTTTTTGGTTGTGCCTTTGCAAATCATCTAGAGCAACCTTGCCAGCGCCACTCACCGCTTGGTACGATGAATACACGATATTTGACAATCCAAATTTTTTGCTTATCATGTTAAGTGCCATAACACTCTGCGCAGTTGAACAATTTGGATTGCAAATTAAATTGCTATTTTTGACATCCTCAAAATTAATTTCAGGCACAATAAGCGGAAATTTTGAGCGATAGAAAGATGAAAAGTCTATAACTTTAACATTTTTTTTCAACAATGGTTTTGCATAAATTTTGCTTACGTTTTCATTTACGCAAAACAGGGCATAGTTTAAGTTGTGTTTTAACAAATTTGACAAAGAAAGTTCTTCAATGCAAAAAGATTTGTTGCCAATTTTAAGTTTTTTGCCAACAGATCTTTTGGTTGCAAACAAAAAGTAGTTATTATCTTCCAGCCCTTGTTCTGCCAAGATTTGTAAAGTTTTTCTGCCCACCATGCCAGTTGCACCAACAATTGCAATATTATATTTCATGATTCACCTTTAGTTTTTTTAATGAATTTAGCGCGATAAATGTGCAAGGTATTTTTCAGTTTAAATATTTTTATATTTAAATTTTTAGTTACAAAAAATAAATAATCTAATTAAAAATAATGAAAAATTTATCAAAATCATAAAAAAAGACCATTTACGGTCATTTTTTATTAATAGATATAAATAAATTTTGCTTTTAATCACAAATTATTTGTTTTTAATTTCAAAATTATAACTTGTTTGGCACATATCTTTCAATTTGCGTTTTGCACTCCAACCGAGCAATTTTTTTGCTTTATTTACGCTTGCGTAACATTCAGCGATATCGCCGGCACGCCTTGGGGCAAAAGTGAACTTAACTTTGCCATCACAAACTTTATTGTAAGCATTGACCATTTCAAGCACCGAAATCCCTTTGCCTGTGCCTAGATTATAAATTTCATATCCTTTCATGTCTTTAAATCTTTTTAATGAAACAACATGCCCATCAGCAAGGTCGCAAACATGAATATAATCTCTAACACCTGTTCCATCTTTTGTTGGATAGTCGTTGCCAAAAATTTTAAGTTCATCAAGTTTGCAAACAGCTACACGTGCAATAAATGGCATCAAGTTGTTTGGTCGGCCATTAGGGTTTTCACCAATAAGCCCAGATTCGTGCGCACCAACTGGGTTAAAGTATCTCAAAATCACAGCTTTAAAGTTTGGGTTTGCTGTGCATGTGTCTTTGATGATTTCTTCAATGAAAAGTTTGGTTCTTCCATAAGGATTGGTTGCACCTGTTGACATATCTTCAGTGAAAGGTGCTTGATTGTTTGCACCGTAAACTGTTGCTGAAGAACTGAAAATCAAATTGTTGACATTGTGTTTAATCATACATTCAAGTAAATTCAGTGTGCTTGTTAAATTGTTTTCATAATATTTTAAAGGCTGTTCAACTGATTCTCCAACAGCCTTTAAACCAGCAAAATGAATTACAGCATCAACATTATTGTGTTTAAAAAAGTTTGATAATTTTTGTTTATCACAAAGGTCAAACACAAACAAATCAATTTTTTTGCCAGAAATTAGTTCTATTGCCTTTTTTACACTGCGTTTGCTGTTGCTCAAATTGTCAATAACTACAACATCATAGCCGTTTTCAAGCAAAGACACGGCGGTGTGAGAACCAATGTATCCAAGCCCACCAGTTAATAATATTTTCATAAAACACCCCTTTATTTATATGTATTAAACCGAGTATATCATAACAAAAATGTATTTATCAAACATTTTATGTTACAATAAAAATCTATATTAGAAAGATTTAACAAAATTGCAAACAAAAATAACTGCCATTTAGCAGTCATGTTTTGTATTGATTTGTATTTAATATAATAAAGTTTAACAGGGTGAAGGCTTATGTCAAACATCTTTTTATCCTTGTTTTAGATAAACTTTATCATTAAGCAATATATTGAAGTATTGCAACAATTCCTCTTTTGTATATGGTTTAGAAGATTGAAGCCAATTTAATCCTAAATTTGTTATTCCACCAGCCAAAAAATCTGTTAAAACATTGATAGGGACAGAATATTCTGCCTTATATTGGTTTTTGCTTGTTAAATATTGGATACTGCGTTTGATGGTTGTTAGTATCAATTCATTTGCTTTTTCAGAGCTGTTTTGCTTTAATATAAGTGAAAGTTTATCTTTATGTTCAGTTACAAAATCTAAAACAGAGGCAATCAATGTCATATACATTTCTTTTGGGGAAGAGTAATTTTCTTTTTCAATGGTTGCTGTAAAAAGTTCTTCTTTTATGCTGTCAATAGTGTATTCAAGCAAATGTTCTTTATCTTCAAAATGATTGTAAAATGTTGCACGATGAACCATTGCTTTTTTGCAAATATCCATGACACTGATCTTTTCATAAGGTGTACTTTCAAGCAAATCAAATAAAGCTGTAGAAAGCAATTTTCTTGTTCTAACAATTCTTAAATCTTCTTTGTATTCTTCTTTCATATAAATCACATTTAAAATTATATAATCATATTATACGATTGTCAACAAAATATACACATGTCTAAATGTTTACTGCGCATTTGTTATTTTAATATGACTATTGAAAGCTTCACATGTGTTTAAGTCTTTAAAAAATTCTGTTTTTCTATAATCTTTAAAGAGAGGCCAGTTTAATATATCTTCTTTAGAAATAAAAAATGGTATTTCATCTTTGTTTAATTCTTTAAACTCATCATTTTCTTTAAGGACTTCCAAAATCATTGAGTTAATATTTGTATAGTCGTTTTCAATCAGTTTTTTTGCGATTTTGAATATTGTTGCATCGGTTGATGTATTCCATTTATTTAATTCAATTCTTAATGTTTCGGAGTCAGTATATTTTAAACACACCATGTAATTGACAAAATAATAATATCTATCTATGGCTTCTATCCATTTTAAGTTTTTTAATTGAAAATATGCAAATTTAGCAATATTGTATCTACCTTCATAATAATATTTTTCATAGATAATTTTGCTTATTATTTCCATATTGGCACTTTTTTGATTATCGCTTTTTTGCTCTTTGTATAAGTATTTCTTTATAAGTATTAGCAAATAAATTTTATTTAATGTGTCAAAAGCATGTTTGAAATATTCTGGTGAATTTATTAATTGTCCATCCTTTATCCATTTTCCTTTTATTCTGTCAGGTAATGATAAATAGTCGGTTGTTAGATTTGGAATACTATGCACATACATGTTTCTTCTAAAATAAATTTCATCGAAATCATCAATTAAATCCAAGCTGTCGTTACAGTCAATAGCAAGAGTTGAAATTATGCCTCTTATACGTTTTTTCTCTCCAAACAACTTTGTGTCACAGTAGGATTCTATCATAAATTGTTTTATCGATTCGTTATCATAGTTTAAAGATTCTAACATTGAAAAATTTATTTTTTCATCGTTTATTAAATCATAATTGCCTTCTAGACATTCATAAGTTATTAATCTTCTAACAAAGCTTTCGTACAATGTGACAATATTAACAATTGGAGAATTTCTAACAAATTCAAATTTATATATGTTTTTATCGAAAGAAGATAGCCCTTTTTCTAAATCAAACGTTTTATCATATTTTATAATTTCTAATTTGTAATCTTGATCTTGGGTTTTGTATATATTTATGTAGTCAGAAATTTTGCCATCTTTAAATTTTTTATTTAGGAATCTAGCTAATCTCTTTTGTTTTAAATTGTGGTCAATAATAGATTTAATGATTGACGAATATTCCAGTTCAATCTTTTTATTTTTTATAGTCTTTTTATATTCTTTTATTACACTCTCTATAGTGCTAATGCTTACATCTTCTAGTAATTCAATTTCATCAAAAGAAGATTTAATAAAAAATTCATTCATAAATCACCTCTTTTAAAATTTTAATAAGTTCATTCATATTTGGCACACATTCGACAAAAAACGACAAATATTTTGACAATTTAGTCTACAATATTGTAAAATTAGTTCGTGAAAAATCAACACCGTGAAATAATGAAACAATTACGTTTAACTTTAACTTTTGCAGAAGTTGAACAGTTTTCACAACAAATTTTTGAGAGTTTAAAGTTTATTATATCAACACGTAAAGAGAAAGATTATTTTGTTTACAATAGTTTTGGCAATGAAGTTTCAACAAATCAAATAATTGAATATTTGCTAAAACATAACAAAAATGTGTTTTTGCCAAGGGTGGAGAATGATGATATGGTGGCGGTTAAAATTAATGCAAATACGCAATATTTAACCAGTAAGTTTGGTATCCGTGAACCTATTGGGGAAAGCACAGATATAAACAATTTTATTGCTATTATGCCGTGCCTGGCGATTGATAAATCTGGCAATAGGTTGGGCTATGGTGGTGGATATTATGACAGATTTTTGGCAAATAAAAAAGCATACAAGATAGCCGTATGCTTTGATTTTCAGTTGATTGAAAAAATTGATGCAGATGTTTATGACATACCATGTGATATGGCAGTAACAAACAAAGGAAAAATTTATTTTTAGTTTCTGGAATTTATCCAATTATCAATATCTTCTGTGCTTGAAACAATTTTGTGCAAATTGTAATCTTAATCAAAACCCTTTTAAAAAAACGGTTGATATGATAATATGATACATATTTGGAGTGATGATGCATGAAAAAGAAAATGAGTGTGGCAGTAACTATAATTATTGCATTTTTATTAAGTTTAATTTCAGTTATCATTGTTATTGTGTCGGAATCTCGAAGCAAAAAACTCGATAAGATTAATTTTGACGTAAAATTCACAAACAAGGTAACACAATGGCAACAAACATTAGGCTATGTTGGTAGAAACATTCCAACTGAAACATCAAGCGAAGGTTTAAATGATAGATATCCAACCTATGGCACAAGTTTGGCAGATATCACTGATGAAGAAAAGGACAACATCTTGCAAGAAAATGCTTTAATTTTGGCATCAAGCGATACTTATGATGCTATTGACAGTGAAGGCAATTTATTGTTAAATGGTTCAAAGACTGGCAAAAAACTTTATAAGCATATTTCAAGTGTGGGTATGTATTATGGAGATGTTTCTGACCAAGAAAAGGCTGTGATAGAGAAAATAACCATAACGGCCAATGAACAAAGGAATTATGTCACAGGTTTGTATGCACCAGCAGGCGAAATCGTTAAAATAGAGATATCACAACAAGATTTGGAAGCAATTGGTGGAGAGTTGTTGGTTTACGTTGGACAAGTGAGCCACAGAAACAATTTGAACAATATTTGGAAAGCAAGGAATGACTTTTCACGTATGCCTGTGATTGCAAATAAACTCTCAGTAAAAACAACAACAGCCTATGTTGGCAACCCATTAGGTGGGCCAATTTACATATACCCATCAACTTTTGGTAAAACATTTTCAGTTACAATTTCAGGGGCTGTGAAATATGCACACTATGTTCATGGCAAAACCACCGCTCAAGAATGTGAAGAAATGAAAAGTTACACCGCACCATATTATGATTTTGAGTTGTGGGATATGGGAGTAAGGCTTTCTGGCTCTTCAAAATATGCCAGTTATGATTATGAAAATTTGGTTCAAGTTGGCGACCTTTGGGAAAAGATTGTTCGCACAAGCAGGCAAGTGCCATGTTCAGCAAACGTTACAATCGGCGTGGGATACGTGTATGATTGTTTTGTCGCCGCAGGTTCAGCGTGTGCCTTTCAAGGTGGACATTCTTGGATAAATGCACCAAGTTCATGGATGGCTGATGCTATGAATTATAAAGCAATGGTAACAAATGGATTTTGGGGCAATATTCACGAATATAACCATTTATATCAAAGTTATGGTATGGAAAGTTCAAAAACAAACGAAGTTACAAACAATGCCACTTCATTGTTAAGTTATGCTTTATACACCAACATATCTGCAAATAGGTCAACAAATGATTCTTCGCTTGGTGGCGGTTGGAATAGGTACACTGACCCATCAAGAAGTTTGCGTGAAACTGTTGCAAATGCTCAAAGTGGACAAACACAATCTGCTCTCAATGTCTATGCAGATATTATTCATAGTTTTGGGGTTGATGTATTTACAAAGGCAACAAGGTTACAAAATGGTTTTGGTGTGGATAATTGGTATGAAGCCTTGTCAAAAGCAACAAATTACAACTTCACTTATTATTTTGAAAAACTTTTAGGACAAACTATTTCAGATGATAAAAAATCATTGTACGACACAGCGGATAGAATTTTGTTTGTGCCAATTGCAACAGTTTTTCAAACTGGACGAGACTATTTTGATGGAGAGAATCAAGTATTTATTGAAACTGTTAGACCATATCAAATAGAAAGAGGCGATAGCATTGAAATCAATTTTGATGAAAGGCTAATATTGCCAGCTGACTTTAGTTTTGCAATAAAATCAGTCAGTCAACCACAACATGGATTGATTGAACATTTGTCAGGCAATACGTATAAATTCACACCTGACCAAGCGGACGACTCTGGCAACATTAAGGTTGAAGTGCAATTGATAAGCCAAGATTACACAACAAGAAATGTTACCTTAACATTGGCATTTAAACAATATGATAAAAATCAAGTTGAAATCAAAAAATACACGTCAGACGGCACACATAACTATTCTAGTGTTGAAGATACTTTAACAAACAATTTTGCAGGATACACAAAAGTTGCAGATTATAAAAGCAGTTCAACCTTTGTAAATGGACTGGCAAATCGCCAAATCGGTGTTGTTGAAGGCAAAATTTATATCTCTGAAACTGGCAATTATGCTTTCTGTTTGCGAAGTGGAAGAGGGAACAATACCCTTTACCTATCAGTTAATGATAAATCTGGTTTGGAACAAGTCATTTCTTTAAATTCTGACCATGGCGGTTTTGCGTTAGAAGGTGAACATGTAGTTAATAAATACTTAAATAAAGGCGACTATTTGTATTTCAAAGAAATTACATTGTCAAGGCATGCTTCAGATGCTTTCTCTGAACTTGGTATGGCTTATTTGGATAGCCAAAATCCAGTTATGAAGACAGTTCCAACTGCTTATTTGTGTACAAACGATATGTTGATGCCAACACAACAATTCACTTCGTCAGCAAAATACACAAGGGTGTATGATTTTTCTAGTGAAATCACAAAAACTACAACTGCCACACATAGTTTGGTCAGTGTAAATATGTCAAGTTGGGATAACAGCACTTCAATTGAAAATGTTTTTGATGGCGATTCATCAACTTACTATCACAACAATAGGAACAATTTTGTTTCAGAAGATAACCCGTTTGTTTTGGTGGCGGATATGGGCAAAACTGAAAAATACAATTCAATAAAAATAATATCAAGAACATCAGGGCAGTATAACCTTCCATCAAGTTTCAAATTGTACACAAGTTTGGATAATGAAAACTGGCAACAGGTTGGTGATTTCAAAGATTTATCATTGCAGAACAATACTGTTGTTGCTTTGTTTGATGATGTTGAGTTTAGATATTACAAAATTTATGTAACAGACACTAAATCAGCCAGTGCAGGCAATAAATATGTAACAATAGCCAGCATTGAATTTGCATTAACATTTGTTGGGGAAGAGAAATCACCTTATTTAATGGATTATTATAAATCAAACAAAACAAATTTCACAGAAGTTGAAAATGTAAGCACTTTCGGCAAAATCATAAAAGGTAATGGCACCATTAAATATTCATTTAAAGGCACAGGCTTTGTATTGATGACAAGACAGGATAATGACTGTAAAATCACATTGTCAATTGATGGCAAAAATTACAACTTAACATTGTCCAAATCAGCCACAAAAACTTATAGTTTTGTGCAAAAAGATTTACAAAATTCATCACACGACATAACAATAAAAGTGCTTTCAGGCAACATTTGCTTGGACTCTTTCGCCCTCCAAACCGCTTAAATCATATAAAACATTGAAAAATGCTAAACACGCATAAAACCAAATAATCACAATCAAATAACAGAATAAAACAATATTTATAAGACCCAATATAGAAGACAATGTTCTCACAAAAATCAAACCACATATTAATGTAAGTATATTCTTTTTATGAGAGAAGTTTTCTTTGTTTCGTGCAATAAAAAAGGGCAATCCGACCCCAAAATTTCGGCTTGTCCCTAAAAAATAAATCAATGCTAACACATTTCAACTTTACAAGATATTTTGGAGATAATGGTTATGATTAAATTATTTTTATTAACATAATAATTATTTTAATCTCCATTTTTTAGTATCATTATCTCTTTGTATTTTTCCTTCTTCTTCAAGTGTCCTTAATATTGCAACAATCCAATATTGTTGATTTGAAGATGTGCAATTTTCTTTTTCGCCCCAATCCATTCCACATTCGCGGAATATATCAGCTTGTTTCATTCCAACACTAAATGGTAAACATTCTTCTTTTGACTGCATATAAGCGTAAACCAAATCTTTAAATTTATTTCTTAATTCTGTGCCTTTTATTTTATAGTTCATGTTTTTCTCCTTCTTTACAATTATAGCATATTTAAATAGAATGTTAGTATAATTATGCATAAAAAATCGCTTGAAACAAAATTGATTCAAACAACTATTCTCTGGCGGATAGTGAATATTTTGCACCCACCTAGATTATTATTTAAAACAGACTTTTCTGTCTGTTTAACCGCCGTTCCTACATCACTTATATTATCATGTATTTGCTTTTTGTAAAGTATTTATCTATAAAGTTGTAAGTGATAACAATCTTATCTTCATAAAATATAATTTCTCTTATGAAGTTTCTTTGGATACGATGATAGTATTATTAGACATTGAAAAAGTGGTCCAATTCCTAGACTACTCTATTGATAAAAATCTTGGTGGCTTAATAAATAATTTAATTGGTCGCAAGTAAAAGTTTTATGCAATAATGAAAAATTATGATATAATCAATATTATCAAACAAAAGCATGGCAGAGGAAAATAAAATATGTGTTTTATTACTTACAATTTTATTGGTAGAGCAAAATATGAAATGGGATCTCTGAATTTTAGAGCTAAAAGTATAGAAGATTTTACACATCAAAATTTAGATGCAATTATTTGTAATAATTTATTAAAATTAAAAGAAACAGGTGATTCTTTTTATGTTTTTTATCATTACAATTGGATAAAAAAACATTTTAAAAAAATTAGCAAGGCTATGTTGAGTGAAAAATGGAAAGCACCAGAGATTGCATATTCAAAATGTGATATTAAAAGAAATAAGTTTGCATATGAGAATGTGATTGTCGTTACAAATATTTTTTCTGGGGGAATTTATAGTATTTATTTTGACGGCTCAAATATTGTCATCGAAAAAGTTAAAAAAGAAAAAACTTGTGATAACTTATTTGACATTATAAAAAATGATGATGGGATTTATGTTTTTAGTAAAGAATATATAAAATCATTAAAGAAAAAGAAATTTGCTAAAAAAGAAAAAGCTATTGCAGTGATAGATAATGTTTGTGTTGATTATAACAAGGCAAAATATATTGCATATATTATTTTTAATGAGAAAAATTTAAGTTGCACAACTTTTGCTGTAAATGATATTAAAAATGCTGTTAATAATAATCAAATGATAAAATCATTAACTGCTATGAATAATGCAATCTTACTAAATTTACTTCAAAGAATGAGAACTAATAATCTAAATAAAATCAATAATTTTAGAAGATTTTAAAATACTAGTCCACATTTTTATTAATCCAGTTTCAGTGTTTATCTTTTTATAAATTTACCCTATTTAAGTGAGATGAATTTTCAAGTTTTGGTTTTTTCAAAAGGAATAATTGCACCAAAACATTCATGTAAAAATAAAAACTGTACGCATTTCTCATTTTCACGAGGGTGCGTACAGTTTACTAATGGCGGAACTGACACCAACACTTGTGTCATAAGTAGATATAATCAAAGCCTTATATTAAATATGAAAATTTGAAATGAACATTTACTTAATTTAAAATATTCATAAAAATATAATTTGTTATTGTAAATTTACAGACTTATAAAGTTGTCTACTAAAAATGTGTTTTTATTTAATACAAAATACTGCATATAAAGGAATGGATTTAATATTATTTTCGAATCCAAAATTTTTAGATGAAATTCGAATCGAATATTCAGGAGAATACTTGTTGACATATTCATTTAAACTTCTAGATCTTGTATTGTCGCTAGATTTAACTTCAATAGGAATAATATTTACACCAAGTCTAGTGATGAAATCTATTTCCGCAGTATTTCCACTAGTCCAATAGAAACAACTATGTTTATTTATGATAAGTTGATTGTTTACATAATTTTCTGTAAGTCCGCCTTTAAAGTCGTTAAATTCAGGGTTATCAAATAAAACATCATCAATTAAAATATCTTGGCTGGCAGAGCATAATCCAACATCATTCATATAAAACTTAAAGTCATCTAATGATTTGTATGAGTTTAGAGGGAGTTTTATTTGTTCAAGTCTATATAATTGATTTGCAACTCCAGCTAAACAAAGCCATTCAATTGCATTTGCGAATTCGTTTGCTCGCCCCCCGCTTTTAATTAAAGAATATTTAAACTTTTTATTTTCTTTGGTAAGTTGAGTGCTGATGTTTTTGTAAACTAATTTGGTTTTTGGTATTTCAGATTCCTTGCTGTATTTGCTCATATCATTAAAATATGAGTCTAAGATTGATTGCTGTTTTATTTTAACTAAGTCATAATTTTTATTTTTTAAATATTCTTCAACAACTTCAGGCATTCCATCAACATATAAGTAATTTTTATATAGTTCAATAGCCTGTTCGTGGAAAGGTTGTTCTAAAGGCTTATTAGAATCAAAGCAATTTTTAATTTCTTCAATAAGAAATTTGTTGTCACTGGACATTAAGAATTCTTCAAAGTCCATAGGATACATATTTAAAAATTCAACTTTGCCAACGGGGAATGAGAATTTTTGTCTATGGACAGAAACTCCAAGTAGTGAACCCATTGCAATAAGATGATATTCGTTGGCTTCTTTACAAAAATATTTAAGAGAAGTAAGAGTTTCAGGACATGCTTGAATTTCGTCAAAAATAATTAAAGTGAGAGAGGGTATTATTTCTTTTCTTTTATAGTTGCCTAATTTTTTTGGTATGTTTTGAGGGACTAAGTCTGTAAAAAAGTCTTTTAATCCTGGTTTCTTTTCAAAGTTGCAATAAACAACATTGGCATAGTTTTCTGCACCGAATAAAGTTACTACATATGTTTTTCCAACTTGTCTAGCACCTTGCAAAACCAATGGTTTTCTATCTTCAGAATTCTTCCATCTTAATAAATCTTGATAAATTTTTCTTTCCATAATAACTCATTATGATAAATGTATTAATACCACACCAAAACAATAAAATTAACCAAATTTACATTTTTCTACACTTAATATTTTATAAAATTTACATTTTTTCATAGATAAGTATAAAAGATTATAAAATCATTGTGTTAAGATTATTATTTTTTGAGTTAATAAGCGAGATAATTTACTAATTTATTGTTGAGTTAAACAAATCTAGGTTGTTTCGTTTGGGTAATAATTACGATAAAACTAGTTTAACTTGATATCCGATAAAATGCTAATATACTATGGCTTGGTACTTTTGAATCTAGTAATGATACAAATGACCTAATATAATTGCTATATTGTGTGGTAGGCGAAGAAACTCTATAAAAATCCAAATGGAAATTCCGAATAAGTCAAAATGCAATACGATGCACTAAAGCGCAAAGATATGTTCAAAGAAATTACCGAAATCGCCTTCAACCCCTTCGTAGCCTATCGCCACATCATTGCTTTAGCCATCACCTTTGAAAACGACCATCACCATACCACCGACCACTTCCTCAAAAAGCATGGTCTCTTCTAAACATAAAGCCCGTTAGAAATATCGGGCTTTTTAATATGTATAGAAATAAATAAAAATATTTTGCTTTATATAACAAAATTTAAAAATATATGCTATAATTAAAAAAATAAATAAAAATTAATATGGTTCAGAAATAGTCTTAATTACAAATGTTAAATGAGGAGTTGTTATGAATAATAATTTTATTGATAAACATCTTAATAGTCATACAGAAAGGTCTGCGGATGATAATAATGCGGTTGATTCTATTAGATATTTTTTAAAATCTAATGGGAAATTTAATTGTAATTTTAATGCAAATGATAAATGGCCAAATATTGATGGAAATTTCGAATTAGTCCCAAATCCCGATATAAGTAAAAAACCATTTCAAAATTTTTTTGTACAAATAAAAGGAACGAATATTATTGATATAGATTCACAAGGATGTTTTGATTATAGATTGCAAGATTTAGCGTTTCCAGCTTATGCATTAAAAGAAGTTACTAGCGATCCATGTATTTTATTTGTTGTTATAAATACAAGGGATAAAAACAGAGAAAGGGTTTTCTGGAAATATATGTCATATGATCTTCTTAATGCGATTGATTATAGTAAAAAATCTTATCTTTTAAAATTTGAACCCAAAGATGAAATTGTTAATTCAGAAGAAGGTTTATATGATTTTGTAAAAAAACTTGTAACGATAACAGAAAGACATTCTTTTGTAAAAAAATTAGATAACAACTCACTAGAAATTTCTGATATTAAAAAAATAGTTTTAAAAAGCAATGAAGAAATAACTGATATAATTGAAGAAATAAGTTTACTGGGTAAATCAAGAGATGCTGTATCGAGAAAACTAATAGGAAGATTAAATGATCTTTGTTCAGCAGCGCTTTTGTTAAATGCAGTAAACAAGGGATACCCTTATCCAACTTTAAGGTTGGCGTGGGATATTTCTCTACTTGATAAACAAACAAAATTCATGTCGAAGTTCTTAAGGGGTATTGAATATATTGGGAAAAGAGTTCCTGATGATGGACAAAGTGAACGCTTAATGCTGAAATATTATGATTATATGTGGCAAATCAGAAAATTTGTTCTTGAAAAATTTAAAATATCCATATTAGAAAACTTAGAAAAATTTCCAACAAATACAGATAAACAAGATGAAGAATACTATAACTCAATTTATCAGTTAATTGATAAATTTTCTAATGAGCCAGCTGGATTCAATAAATCAAGATATACAATAATTAAGAAAACCCCCTTCTTTATTGGTAAAAACAGGTATTTTGAAATAACTTTACAACTTTCAGATATGTATGCTTCTAAATTTAATAGAATAACAGTATATACAAAAGAGGATATAGTATCTCCATATTCAATACAAATATCGTATAATGAAGCTTCCGTTAAAATACTAGATGAACCATCTTATATTAAAATTGTTAGTTCGTGGAGAGTCTCAATTGATCCTGCAATCTTAAACAAAGTAGCGTCAATAGTTGGAATTGAAACAAAACTTTCTGCCAATTATGGTGAGTATTCATCTTTAATGGATTTTTTGACAACTACAGGAATGGATTTGTTGGATTTAATAGATTTAAAGGAAGACAATTTTAATATTGTTTTACAAAGAATATATAACTTAAAAAACACAAGTCAGTATAAACCTGTTTTACAATATTTGAGAAAGAATTATAATGCAGGGAGTTCAACTTTTGGTAAAAACACAATGAGATATGTGTTGAGTGCTTTGAAAGAAAAAATAATATACGATGTTGCTGAAGGGGCAGAAGAAAATCCGCTAAAGAATTGTGTTGCAAAAATATCAAAATCCAACTTTGCGTTTGAGAAAAATCCGATTTTGTATAATTTGCCGAACTCTAAAAGTAGTAATTCAAAAGTATTCAGTTCGGTTTTTAGGGCTGTGGGATTAAATAAGTATAATAATATGATGCCTTTTGTGATTTTAAAAGATCGATCAGAAAATACCGGAGAAATTTATATAGATAAATATATTTTGGGGGAAGATTGTGATTACTTGGTTAGTGAATATAATCAAGCATTAGAGGATTATGATTTAAAAGCAAACAATGCGATAAAATGCCAAGAAGATTTAATTTACATTGAGTCTTATGAAAAAGATACTATTGATATATTAAGGACTTTAAAAACTTATACCGATACCGGAATTGCTGGGCAACAACAATTAAATAATAAGTTTATAAAAGATTATAATCTTGAAGAGGATTGTGATTTAATGAAGGTTTCTGCCATAAGAAATATTTTTACCAATTCTAGATTGTTGTTAATATATGGTGCGGCAGGTACAGGTAAAACTATGTTGATTAATTATATATCAACACTTATGGATGGAAGAAGTAAGCTATTCATGGCGAAAACACATACAGCAAAACAAAATTTAGAATCAAGAATTAAAAATCCAGGGATAAATAGCAAGTTTATTGGAATTGATCAGTTTAAAAAATCAAAAGATAGAACAATTTATGATGTAGTATTTATTGATGAATGTAGTACTATTGATAATAGAACAATGAAAGAGGTTTTATCAAAAATATCGAAGGAATCACTAATTGTTCTTGCTGGCGATATTTTTCAAATTGAATCCATAGAATTTGGAAACTGGTTTTATTATGCAAAAGATATAATAAGACATGATTCGATGGTAGAGCTTGACAGTACATGGAGAACAAAAAAGAAAAATTTAATAAATCTTTGGGATGAAGTTAGGTATAAGAAAGATCGTGTAACTGAAGTTTTAGCAATGGATGGTCCATTTTCTGAAGATATAACAAAAAATATATTAAAAGATAATAATGACGATACAATAGTTTTATGTTTAAATTATGATGGCAGGTTTGGATTGAATAATATAAATAGTTATTTTCAAGATGCTAATAAAAAGAGTGATTATTATAAGTGGCATGAGTGGAAATATAAAATTGGAGATAGAATATTGTTTAACGAATCTAAAAGATTTCCTTGTTTATATAACAATTTAAAAGGAAAAATTGTTGGAATAGAAAAAGATAAAGATAGCATAATATTTTCCATTGAAGTAGAAAGAGTTTTGACGTATTTTGATGTTAAAAATCTTGATTTTATATCGGTAGACTATTTGGATGAAACAACTATAGTAAAATTTGCAGTTTACGAAAATAACGGCGGTAGTACAGAAGAAGAAAGAGATTTATCAAAGCAAAGATCTATTGTTCCATTTCAAATCGCTTATGCTGTTTCTATACACAAATCACAAGGTTTGGAGTATGATAATGTGAAGATTGTTATCCCAAGTAATGGTGCAAGTCAGATAACACATGGAATCTTTTATACAGCTATTACAAGAGCGAGACAGAATTTAAAAATTTATTGGAGTAGTGAAACAATGAAAGAAGTAGTTTCTAATATATTGACGGAAGAAAGTTCAAATAAAAGTTTAGATATAATAAAAAAGAAACTATAAAATTATTTAGAAAGTAAAAAATTAACGACAAATACAATAATTTGGCCAACTTCGACAGAGTGGAGTTGACCTTTTTATATATCTAAATGAAGATATTCTTTCCATTTGTCTTTTGAAAAGTTTTTTAGAAATTTCTCCTCCATTTCTACAACTTTGTTGAGTTGAAGTTTATATTCTGCTGACATTTTCTCCTCATAATATTTTTCACTAATCATTCCTGTTAAAACATTGTGCCACATTAACATAATTATAAAATTTCTTAAAATTTCAGTTTATTGAGTATGCACTATTTTTTCAATATATAATGATTAAAAAATGTTAAAATATTTAATAAGAACTTAAATTCTTATAAAATGTGCTTCGGTTCATTTTAAGAGATGACAGGGCTTCGGCTAGTGTTATCTCTTTTTTCTTATATTGATTTGCTATTATTGTAAAATTTTTTGGAAGTTTTAGTTTTGGGCGGCCTAGGTGCTTGCCCTTTTCTTTTGCTATTCTTATGCCTTCGGCTTGGCGCTTTTTTATATTTTCTCTTTCATTTTCGGCTACAAAAGATAGAATTTGTAAAACTATATCACTTATAAATTTGCCGACCAAGTTTTTACCTTCGGTTCGAGTGTCCAAAAGTGGCATATCTAAAACCTGGATATCAACATTCATATCGTTTACAAGTGTTCGCCATTCATCAATAATCATATCGTAATTACGCCCAAGTCTATCAATGCTTTTGACTATCAGTAAATCACCTGATTTAAGTTTTTTCTTCAATTTTTGATACTCATCTCTTTCAAAATCTTTACCACTTTGTTTGTCAATAAATATTGTTTTATCATTTAATCCTTGTGCATACATCTCTACAAGTTGTCTATCTATATTCTGTTCTTTTGTGCTAACACGCACATAACCATATTTCATATAATCACCTCTATAGAATTATACCAAACAAAAAAGACTCCCACTTTAAAAGCGGGAGCCTTTTTCTGTCCAAAAAGGTGTACCTTTGTGGATTTTTAGAAAAATATAGAGAAATTCGTTATTAGTCCATTTATTAAGAAAAATTTTTGTTTTTCGTATGGAATTTATAAAAAAATATGCTATAATGACTTTACAAAGAATGAAATAAGAGTTAAATACACAACGACTTTATAAAAAGTTGGAGTGTATAAAGGTACACCTTTTTAGACAAAATTTTCTTTTGGGGGTTGTGCCTAAAAGGAGATTTATGTCAGAGCAACCAGATATTGATATACGAGAAAATTACATTAAATGCTTGGATACTGAACTTTTAAGTATTTTACTTAAAGATAGAAGTTCTGGCAAAAACATAATTTGGGCGACTGACATTTATGCAAGTAAAGGTGCGTCTTATGACTCGTGGGAGCCAATAGTAGTGAAACTGATTACTGGCAGGTTCGGGAAAATAATAAGACCACGAATAGATAAATCTCAAAAAGAACAAAAGATAAGAATCAAAAACAAAGCGGAAGTTTTTACTCCCTCGTGGATATGCAATGAAATGAATAATCATCTTTGTGATGAGTGGTTTGAAAATAAAGATGTGTTTAACACTGCAAAAGATAAAACATGGATAGTAGACAATAACAAAATACCTTTCACAAACGAAAAAGATAAAACTTGGCAAGATTTTGTAAAGCTAAAAGTGCTGGAAATTTCATGTGGGGAGGCACCCTTCCTCGCCAGCCGCTACGACACAACCACTGGCAAATGGATAGATGTAAACAACAGAATCGGTGCATTAGACAGAAAATTAAGAGTAATAAATGAAAATTGCAATTCTGAGCAAGATTGGTATAACTGGACACTTATCGCATTCAAATCAACTTTTGGCTATGAGTGGCAAGGCGATAGTTTACTGATTGCGAGAGAAAATCTGCTATTCACATTTATAGATTATTATATCGCAAAATTTGGAATGTTCCCGATAAAAGAGTATTTGATAGAAATTGCAAAAATACTTTCTTGGAATATATGGCAAATGGACGGACTAAAAGATGTTATTCCAAACAGTTGCAAACCTGTGCAAAAAAGACAAATGTCATTATTTGAAGATGAAGAGACAGAGCCTTGTTTAGGTTGTGCAAAAAACGATAACAGTAAGCACACTGGAATATACTCACGAATAATGAACTGGGAAACCAAAAGATCAATTAAATTTTTCAAAGGAGAAAAGCGTATGAAATTTGATTTTGTTATAGGAAATCCACCTTATCAAGAAAATGATGGGAGTGGGGCATCTACTGATGCTGCGATGCCTTTGTATAATAGTTTTGTTACCGAGGCAAAAAAAATAACAAATGATTGCATGAGTATGATTATACCATCAAAATGGATGGTGGGAGGCAGAGGATTAAATAAATTTAGAGAAGAAACTATAAATGATTTACATTTTAAAAAGATAAATGACTTTATTGATGCCTCTTTTTGCTTCCCGGGTTTACATATAGATGGCGGAGTTTGCTATTTTATTTGGGATAGAAATTATTATGGAGAAATAAATTATTGCTATATTGATGAATATGGACATAAAAATTACTCAAAAAGATTTTTAAAAAATCAATATACTGACAAAGTGATTAGGAACATCAATAATGTTAAAATTTTAGAAAAAATATATTTTGACAACAAATTTGCAGATATCGTTTCTTATACTCAACCTTATGGAATAAGAAAAGATTTATTTAATTCACCAGAAAAATATGCAAAGTATAATTTATCAAACATTCCATTTCCTAATTCATATAAAGTATATGGCGTTAAGGGCATTAAAGGCGGAGCAAAGAGAACAACAGGTTATATAGACTCAAAGGCTATAATAAAATGTGTTGATTCAATTGACAAATATAAAATATTCTTTACAACATCTTATTCTTCAAATGCAGTAATCCCGCCCGAAGAAATTTTGGGAGATAAAAATGAGATATGCACTGAAACGTTTTTACTTATTGGACCGTTTGATAATATGGAAAGCAGAAACAATTGTTCAAAATATATTCACACAAATTTTTTTAGAACATTATTGTTTATGGGTAAAGGAACCATGCAAGTTAGTAAGTCGGTTTTTGAACTTATCCCCCTTCAAGATTTTTCAGACAAATCTGATATAGATTGGTCAAAATCTATACATGAAATTGATTTGCAGTTATATAAAAAGTATGGACTTGACCAAAACGAAATTGACTTTATTGAATCTCATATAAAGGAGATGAAATAATGGCAAAGATAAAAATTAAAACATCAGAAAAAGTTGCTCCTATGATTTATGCTTACACCACTCCGGGAGTTGTATATCACGATGGCTGGACAAAGATTGGATACACTGAAAGAGATGTTGATGCAAGAATAAAAGAGCAAACGCAAACAGTAGATGTTGTGGCAAAAAAAGAATGGCAAGACCTAGCAATTTTCTCTGATGGAAAAACAAGATTTACAGATAAAGAGTTTCACTCATATCTAACTAAAAATGATATTAAAAGAAAAGACCCAAAACCAGATGCAGAAGGTTGCCCAGAATGGTTTTATATTTCTGGTGATGAATCATATATTTTGTTTGGCAAGTTTAAAAGAGATAAAGGTGTTTTGCAAACTTTAGGTGTTATCCCTTATGTTTTAAGAAAAGAACAAAAAGATGCCGTAAAACAAACAAAAGATTACTTTTTGGACAACTCTCACAAAGCAGAATGTTTGTGGAATGCAAAGCCAAGATTTGGCAAAACATTATCAACTTATGATTTATGTAAGGCACTCCCTGACATTAACAAAATACTTATTGTAACTAACAGACCTGCTATTGCAAACTCATGGTATGATGATTATGTTAAGTTTATGGGAACAGAATCTGGATATTATTTTGTAAGCAATGTTGATGGACTTAAAGATAAAAAATATGTATTATCAAGAGAAAAATATCTTGACCTAATATCTGAACCAAATCACAAAGGGTGCATTGAATTTGTGTCTCTTCAAGACCTTAAAGGTTCAATATACTTTGGTGGTATGTTTGATAAACTTAGAGAAGTTGCAGACCTTGAATGGGATGTTTTGGTTATTGATGAAGCACATGAAGGGGTTGATACTTACAAAACTGATGTGGCATTTGACCAAATAAAAAGGAGATACACTCTTCACTTATCTGGCACACCTTTTAAAGCACTTGCAAATGACAAATTCCCACCAAAAGCAATTTATAACTGGACTTATGCTGATGAACAAAAAGCAAAACATGAGTGGAATGAATCAAGCGAAGAAGAAAATCCTTATGCCAACTTACCACAACTTAATTTGTTTACTTATAAAATGTCTGACATTGTTCGTGATAAAGTGGAACAAGGTGCCGACTTTGACAATGATGGACAAAATGAAGCATTTTGCTGGGACTTAAACGACTTTTTTGACACAAATGCCAGCGGTGAATTTATACATAATGATGCAGTAGATAAGTTTCTTGACGCTTTAACAAAACAAGAAAAATTTCCATTTTCAACAGAAGAATTAAGAACAGAATTAAAGCATACATTGTGGCTACTTAAATATGTTAGCAGTGCAAAGGCTCTTGCAAAGAAACTACAAAATCATGAAGTTTTCAAAGATTACAAAATTGTCCTTACTGCTGGCGATGGTAAAATAGATAATGAAGGAAATTCTAGCGATGAAATAAGTTTTGATAAGAATATCAAAAATTCTTATGACAAAGTTGTTGATGCAATAAAAAACAATGATAAAACAATTACTATTTCCGTAGGGCAACTTACAACCGGCATTACTATTCCAGAGTGGACTGCTGTTATGATGCTTTCAAATGTAAAGAGTCCGGCATTGTATATGCAATCTGCTTTTAGAGCACAAAATCCATGTTTATTTAAAAATGGAAGTGAGAGTTACAGAAAACAAAATTCTTATGTATTTGACTTTGATCCTGCAAGAACGCTTAATATTGTTGAAGAATTTGCAAATGACCTTATGGCTGACACAGCAAATGGTCGTGGCGACTCTGACACAAGAAAACAACATGTAAGAGAACTTCTTAACTTCTTCCCTGTATATGGCGAAGATCCAAATGGCGAAATGATTGAACTTGATGCTGAAAAAGTTTTATCTATCCCAAGATCAATTCATGCAAAAGAAGTTGTTCGTCGTGGATTTATGAGTAATTTTTTATTCCAAAATGTAGGCAATATATTTAATGCCCCAAAGGAAGTTTTGGATATTCTTCAAAAATTTGGACCTATCAAAGAGCCTGTTGGAATAAAAGAAGAAACAAAAGAAGAACTTAATTTAGATGATGAAGGAAATGTTGTAATTCCAGAAAAACAAGTTATTGGAACTGCAAATAATGTTTTTGGAGAAAAGATTTATGGAGATATTGAACAAAGTTTAATCGACACTGTTACAACAATTCAAAAAGAAAATGAAAGCACACATAAAAAAGATGAAAAACTTAATGCTCTTTTAGATGCGTTCCACACAAATATTACAGACACTCTGGTTAAAACTGCAAAAGAAAATTATGGCAGTGATTTATCTAAGTCTACTCAGCAAGCACTTGTTAGAAAGATAAACACAACGGCAGATACTTTTGTTAAAAAACAATATGGCAATTATCAAATAAGCAACAACAAACTGGAAAATGAGCGATCAAAAGAACTTGAAAATGCAAAACAAACTGGAAATGTCCATAAGATTGCAGAAATCAACACAAAATTTGATGAAAAGAAAAAAGAAATTGAACATAACTTTATGAGTTCTATTCAATCTGAAGTTAAAAATGTTATTGATAATGCAGGTAGAACAATTGTTGATGTCGTTGAAACGGATAAAAAAGAAAAACAAAAAGATTCTTTAATGGATAATGTTCGTGACCATTTAAGAGGCTTTTCAAGGACTATCCCATCATTCTTGATGGCATACGAAGATGAAAATACAACTTTGGAAAATTTTGATAAAATAATACCTGATGAAGTTTTTAAAGAAGTTACGAGTATTTCACTAGATGATTTTAGAAAGTTAAGAGATGGCTTTGATTATGTTGATGAAAATGGCGAAAACAAACATTATAATGGATTTTTTGATTCAGTGGTTTTCAATGATTCAATAAAAGAATTTTTGAAGAAAAAACAAGATCTCGCAAATTACTTTGACGACAACTCAAAAGAAGATATTTTTGACTATATTCCACCTCAAAAGACCAATCAAATATTTACACCAAAGAAAGTTGTAAAAGAAATGGTAGATAATCTTGAAAAAGAAAATCCAGGTTGCTATGATGACCCAAATCATACTTTTATAGACCTTTATATGAAATCAGGACTTTATATTGCAGAAATTGTTAAAAGGCTTTATAGAAGTGCAAATATGAAAAAAATATATCCAAATGATGCCGATAGATTAAACCATATTTTTGCAAAGCAAGTGTATGGCTTAGCGCCAACAGAAATTATTTACAGAATTGCAAAATCATTCATTTTGGGCTTTAGCAAAGATATAAAAATAAATAAACACAATTTAAAACTGTTTGATTCATTACCATTTGCTCAAGATGGGACACTTGAACAAAAACTTGATGAAGTGTTTGAATAAATAACAATAAGGTCAACCTTAAAAAGAGGTTGATCTTTTTATTTTCAACAGTAGCTCATTGCCTCTCTTTTTGCGATAAAAGAAAAAAGTGACTGAAAAATATGACAATAAAATTGAATTTTGAAAAATAATTTATATGGCGAAATCTCTGATAAAATCAGAGATTTTCTTTTTTATGTAAAGAAATTCAATGCAGAAAGTGACTTATAAAACCCCTTATATAGAGGAGGTGTTTATGAGTAAGAAGAATGAAATCGGAAGAAAATAAATGCTTAATTTTTCTTAAGCAGGAAAAGGAGTGACGCAAATTGTTTTTTATGTGGCTAAAAACTGCTAAATATAAACACTTTTAGTGCCGTCACACATTTTGTGCGTGCCAGCACATTGACTCAATTTGCATCTCTCCGCTTTTCGCCACAACTGGGAAACCCAGTTTGCCTTTAATTAGATATTTATTTAATAAGAAAACATTTCATTGCCCCTCTAATTGCAATGAAAAGGAAATCTTATATGAATAAAAATATTCAAATTATAAATTTATTGAATGGCAAAGAAAAAACGACAAAGATTGAAATAGACAAAACATCTATTGAAATTGGTGCCTACTTTCTAAAAAACATAATTAAGAAGTTTTTAAAGAACAAGGGAAATATAGAAAAAATAAAAAAAGATTATTCTGGTTTTGACTGGACTTGTGAAAGTATTTGTGATATGTGTGTTGATGACAAAAATAAAAGGAAGAGTGGCTTATGAAAAGTAAAGTTGTAATTTACGCAAGGTTTAGTTCGCATAGTCAAACTGAACAATCTATTGAAGGTCAACTTCGTGAATGTTATGATTATGCAAAACGGAACGAATATGTGGTAGTAAACGAGTATATAGACCGAGCAATTTCTGGTATGACTGACAATAGACCAGCATTCTTGCAAATGATTGAAGATAGCAAAAAGAAAGAGTTTGAATATGTGCTAGTTTACCAATTAGATAGATTTGCAAGAAGTAGATATGATAGTGCAAATTACAAAGCAAAACTAAAAAAGAATGGCGTTAGAGTATTATCTGCACGAGAAAATATTTCAGATGATGCTAGCGGTGTACTAATGGAATCTGTGCTAGAAGGTATGGCTGAATACTATTCCAAAGAGCTTGGTCAAAAAGTAAGACGAGGCATAAATGAGAGTTTAATCAAAGGTAACTATATTGGTGGTAGTGTTAATCTAGGGTATAAGATTATTGACAAAAAATGGGCAGTAGAACCGCAAGAAGCACGCCTTGTGGAAGAAGTATTCAAACAGTATGCAAACGGCAAGTTTGCAAAAGAAATTTGCGATGATTTGAATAAAAATAGTTTCAAGAATAAACAAGGCAAAAAGTTTACGGTTGAGATAATTGCGAAGATGCTTCGTAATAGAAAATATATTGGTGAGTTTAGCTGTAAAGGAATAGTTTATAATGACATTGTCCCGCAAATCATAAGCAAGGAACTATTTGATAAATGCAATAAAATTATGGATCAACATAAACATAGACAAAAACACAAAAATAGAGTTGATGATTACATATTAAGTAGTAAGCTATATTGTGGATATTGTGGTTGCACTATGACGGCTGAGTCTGGTAATGGAAAAAATGGAATAAAGCATAGATATTACAAATGTAGAAATCGTAAACATTTAATAAAAGAATGCGAAAGTAAAACAATTAGAAAGGATTATATTGAAAATCTAATTGTTGATGTAACAAAGAAACATATTTTAACAAAATCAAGAGTAGATCAAATAGCAAACTTAATTGCAAAACAATATAATGCCGAACTGGGAGAAAATTTAGAACTTGCAAATTTACAGGCACAATTAAAAGAGATTGACAAACAAATTGAGTCTTTAATTACTGCGATTATGAATGGTTTAAATTCAAAATCGATTGAATTGAAAATTAAACAATTAGAAAATGAAAAATCCATTTTAACAGAAAAAATGGTTCTATCAGAATCGCACCAAACGAAGCCAATAAAACCAGAAGATATAAACCACTTTATATATTATTTTATGAGTAAGGATTACTTAAATCATAATGAAAGAGTTGAATTCTTTACAAAGTTTATATCAAAAATAATTTATTATAATGACAGACTGATAATTATTTATAATACAAAACCAAACGATAGTGAAGAAATAGTCATTAATAATAAAGAAGATATAGAAAAGATTGAGAATACAATAAAAAATTTAGAAGAAAAAAAGTCGCTTGGCGAAATTCACGCCGAACGACAGGTTAATGGCGGAGAGTGAGGGATTTGAACCCTCGCGCGCCTTTCGACGCCTACATCCTTAGCAGGGACGCCTCTTCGACCTCTTGAGTAACTCTCCACGCGAATTTTTGAAATGTTATATTGAAATGTTTGACCTATGGCTTATGAAATTATGTACAAACCAATCACCGATAAAACATTGTTAGTATAACAAATTGAAAAAACATTGTCAACACAAAATTCAATTAATTTTTTGATTTTTACGATCTAAACATCTTTAATATTACAAAGCAAAAAAATCAACTAAAAAAGAAAGGCGATAAATGCCTTTCTTTTTTAAGCCTGATGGCTTTTTGCCCAATGTGGGCAGATGTACTATTCACCTAAAGTGTAATAGCTACCTGAATGTTGAGTGGCAGGGAATCTTTTGCCTTTTTCAAGGTAAAGGCTACCACCGTTGTGTCCCTCACTGTCATACGCTGTGTATGTTGCAGATTGTGGCACTGTTTCGCCAGGTTTCCATTGTTTTGATTTAGACATCTAGCACCTCCAAGTGTATTGTGTGTGGAAAGTGGAAATTTATACAGCATTACATAAAAATTAAACAGAAGCAATAGTGATATTGTAAAATTTATATACTGACTTATTAGTAAAAAGCAAAAGATTGCCAAATGTCTTTTAATGTGATAAAATGATGATATGATAAAGATAGTAAATTTGCCTTCATTTGATGCGTCACTAGACAAAGTGACTGATTTTTGCAGGCAAAATATGGATAGTGGATTAACAATTGTTGTCCCTGATAAATTAAGCCTTTTCATGGAAAAACATTTGTTTGAAAACCTAGAGATAAGAGCAAGTTTTAATTTAAAAGTTAGCACTTTAGATAGGCTTGTTAAAAAAGATTTTGAAATTGACAAATCACAACAATTAAGCAAGTTGGGTTGTATTATACTGGTTCATAAAATACTTGTTGACAATTTTGATAAGCTTAAATTGTTAAGGAATAAGGCATATTCATTTAGTTATGCAGAAGAAATTTTCAATACAATAGCACAATTAAAGGCATCAAAAATAACTAATGAAGAAATGGAAAGATTTGAATGTGCAAATTTACAATTGCAAGATAAAATTAAAGATTTGGCATTAATTTACCAACAATATGAAACTTTAAAAGCTGGATTGCTTGATGTTACAGACCAATTCTTGGTTTGTTGTATGGGCTTGAAAGATAAATATAAAAATCAAAATTTTCTATTTGTAGGTTATGATGATTTTACAGCGATTGAATATACAGCTATTGAATGTTTGTCTTATTTTAACAACGTAAGCATTGTAAATTATTATGCAAAATCAAGCAATCAACATATTTACAATAATGAAGTGGCAAATCAATTAAAACAAATTGCTTATACCTGTAATTTGCCGATAGAAATAGAAAATCCGATATTAAATCAAACAGGCTTAAAACCATTTTTACGTTCAAATATATACGGCTTAAAGCAAAATGTATTTGAAGATGAAAACAACAAAATTCAAATCTTGTCTTGCAGGGATAGCCGTGAAGAAATAGAACAAATTGCACGAGAAATCAGGCAAAAAGTGCTAGCAGGGGCAAAGTTTAAGCAATTTGGTGTTGCATGTTTTGCTTTTGAAAAGAATGCTGAAAAGTTTGCAGAAATATTTTCAAAGTATGAAATCAATTTTTACCTTGATAATCCGTTAAATTTAAGCCAAAGCGTGCTTTTTAAGTTTGTTTGTGATATATTCCGTAATAATGTTGAAAATTATGAATTGTCGCACTTGATTGATATCATAAATTCTCCGTTTTTTTGCCTTGAAGAAACTGCAAAGCAAACTCTTATTTTAAAATTGATGCAGATTGATTTTAAAGGTAATTTAAGCAAAAAAATCGATTTGGGCGAATTGAACTCAGCACGTGATAACCTTATTGAATTTTTGGCTTATTTTGATTTTAAAGATGAAAATATTACACAAATCAAACAAAGATTGTCTTTGGCATTTGATAACTTAAAGTTTGCAGATGTCTTAACAAAACTTGCTGGTGAAACATCATTGTTTAACAAGCAGATATTATTAACAAAATCGATAGAATCTGTGCAAAATGTGTTTGAGGAAATAGAAAAATTTTATCCAACAGCAGGATTGAACGAACTCGCTGATGTGTTTATGCATGTTGGCGAAGTTACAAAAATCAGCAATTTGCCGTTGACACTTGATGCTGTGAAAATTGTTGATGCAAACAATTTTTGCGAGATGTTTGACAATCTTTATTTGTCAGGTTGTACAGTAGAAAATGCTCCTGCATTCAAAAACGATTGTGGCATAATTGTTGACAGCGAAATTGAGCAACTTAACTTTTCGCATAAACTTGCACCAACAATTGGACATATTAACAAACTTGCACGTTTGCGTGTTTTTAATGCTTGTCTTTTGTTTAATGATTCATTGACGATAACATATTCACGCACACCAAGCGAACTTATAAAAGAATTTTGCACAAAGATAATCAAAACTTTCAATAATCAAAAGGTTTATTTAAAGCCAATATCAAATTTTGATGGACAATATATTGCACTTTCAAATCAAGATTACATAGAAAAAAATCTTAAATATAACACAGAACTTTCAAGCCATTTTGTTGAAGAAAAAAGGATACAAGAACTTTCAAAAGAAAATGCATCAAAAATAACCATCGACACAATTTCTGCAAGCCGATTGGAAGATTATTTCAAGTGTCCGCTTCATCACTTTTTAAATTATACTTTAAAAGTCCGTGAAAGGCCGGAAAATGATATTATGCCTATGGATACCGGTAACATTTTGCACCAAATTTTGTTTGAGTATTACAGCAAAAATAAACAAGTTGGGGACTTATATCAATTTGCTAAAAAGCAAATATTTGCAATCATTGAAAAGGACGATAGATTAAAAATCAATGCAAAGAGTCCAGTTTTAACCAATCTCATAGACGAAACTGTCAGAGTTTTGAATGGTGTTGATTATATAGACCAAAATTGCAATTTCAAGCCAACAAAATTTGAATTTGCGTTTTATGACAAGACAGCATTAAATCTCGGCAATGCCAAACTGGTTGGGAAAATTGACCGTGTGGACACAGATGGTCAAAATTTGAGGATAATTGATTATAAAACAGGCAGGGCGGAAGCAAGTTTAAAAGAATTGTATTATGGCAACAAGTTGCAACTGTTTTTGTATGCTTGTGCTATGGAAAATGTAAGCAAAAAATCAGTTGTTGGCGAGTTTTATTTGCCACTTCATAACGCATATACAACTGATAAGCACAACTATGCCCTTAAAGGCTTTTTTGAAAACACAGAAACAAATGTTATAAATTTGGACAATCGTTTATCGCCTGGTGACAAAAGCGATATTGTGAATATAACTATGGCAAAAAACAACCTTGCACGCAGATTTGGGGATAAAGAATTGCTTGCAACCGAAATGAACCTTTTAAAGGAATATTCAAAAAAGGTTTCAAGCCAAGCGATAGATGAAATTAAGTCTGGCTATATTGAGCCAACACCAACAGGAGTTAATAATCTTTGTGAAAGTTGCCCTTATAGTCAAATATGTTTAAAAGATTGTAGGGCAATTTATGAACGCAAACCTGCAAATATTAGCACACAAAGTTTTGAGGAGGTTGAACAATGAATTTTGAACAAATACAATTAGATATTATTAACAGTTCAGCCTCAAATCAACTTGTAAGCGCAGGTGCGGGCAGTGGTAAAACAACTGTTATGATTGAAAAGATTGCAAATTTAATAACAGAAAAAAACGTACCAGTTTCTTCACTTTTGGTTGTTACATTCACAGTGCTTGCAGCCACAGAGATGAAACAAAGATTGGAAGCAAAACTAAAACAAAAACTTGAGGATTGTGATGCGGACAAATCTTTGACACCACAACAAATAGAAGAAAAAAAGCATGATATTTTAAGCAAGATTGACCAAATTCAAACGGCTAGCATTGATACAATTGATGGTTTTAATTCAAAAACAATCAAAAAATATTTTTATGAATTAGAATTAAACCCAAATGTTGAAATTATTTCAGATACAACACATGATTATTACATAAACAGAGCCATGAAAAAGGCTATTGAAACAATCAGTAATGATGAAAACAAAATTAATATTTTGTTGGACTTGTTTGGTGGTAATGCAAGAAATTTAAAAAATCTAGAACAGCAAATTGTTGACACTTTTAATAATATTATTAATTTGGAAGATTATGTTGCTTTTGTGCAAGATGCAAAAAATGAGTATTTAACAAACGAAAAAAGTGAACAGGTTGTTAACGAATTTATCATTCAAAGGGTGAATGATTTGCAAAAAATGCTTCGTGGGGCAGTTGGTGGCTATCCTGACGATGTTTTAACAAAAATCAATGCAAATATTGAAGAACTATCCAAAGTAAACATGGCATTAACCCTAAAATCAAACTTGATAGGCTTAAACCAAATTAACTTATCAACATTTACACCAAAACAAACAAAAGAATATCCTGATTTGACCGATGTGAATGTAGAGATAAAAGATTTTAAAGAGTTTGTAAAAAAACTTTCAGATGCAGGTATTGATGAAAATTATGACTTGCATAATGAACAAATAGCAACATATTTTGGATACGTGTGTGATTTGCTGGAATTGTTTATGCAAAACTATCAAGCAATCAAAACAAAAAACAATTTGATGGATTTTAATGATTTGTCACGCAAAATGTTGGAACTTTTATCAAACGAACGTGTAAGGCAAGAGTTGCAACAAAAGTATGACTACATCTTTATTGACGAGTATCAAGACGTAAACCCTTTGCAAGATAAAATTATGTCGCTTATTGCTGGTAAACAAACACAGGTTTTTACAGTTGGTGATATAAAACAATCAATTTATGGATTTAGAGGTTCAAGCCCAGAATGGTTTTTGGAAAAATATAATAAATTTAAACAAAATCAAAATCTTGGCACAGCATTTGATATGAATATAAATTATCGAAGCAATCCCGTTGTTTTGCAATTCATCAATGAAATTTTCGTGTCGCTTATGACAACTTACACAGCCGACATAGATTATAGGGGCAGTGCGCAAATTTTGCCACGAAGGCAAGACATAATTGACGAAAAGCCGGCAATTTTGCTTGTAAACACTGACAATGAAAAATCTGTTACCAATGGTGTGTATAGTGTGAAGAACGATATACAAACAAACCAAGCGAACCCAAAAACCTATGAGGCTGCTTTGGTTGTAAAAACAATAACAGAACTGATAAACACTCCTTTTTATGATGCAAACATAAAACAAACTCGCCCTTTGACATATAAAGATTTTGCAATTTTGACACGTTCAACAAATGATGAAAACTCTCAAATATTGATTGAAATGCTAAGACAATGTGACATTCCTGTCAATTTAAACAACAAACTTGAATCAAGCACAAGCGAGGGTGTTAAATTGCTTTTGTCAATAATAAAATGTGTTAATTTAACTGCCGATGATGTGGATTATTTAACTGCATTTTTGGCTTTAACAGATTTGCAACTAGATGATATTATGACAATGCGTGACACTGAAAAATCTTTAATTGATGATTTGAAAAACAATATGTCAAATCAGCAAGTTGCTTTGGGGTTTAACAAAATTAACAAAATAAGGTTGCAATCTTATGCTTGCGATAATACTCAGTTAATTAACTATATTTTAAATCAAATGCAAGTTAAAAATTATCTCTTAGCCACAAAGTTTGGTGGTAAAGAAATAAAACTTGTTCAGCAATTTATAGATTCTCTTGGTGTTGAGAACAATTTAAGCCTTACAGAATTTATCACTGTTATTGAAACAAATATCAGCCGTGGCAATGATTATTTGGATATGGATAAAGAAGATAGTGTAACCTTTGAAACAATTCACAAAAGCAAAGGGCTTGAATATCCGGTGGTGATTTTGTTTAATTCCAGCAAAACATTCTCATATTTGCGTGACCATGATGACATTTCATTTAATGCAGATTTAGGGTTGGGTGTAAACTTTTATGACACGATAAACCGTCAAAAAGGGTATAGTTTGCCTAAATATGCTATAAAAATAATGAACAACTCAAAAGGGTATAAAGAAGAAATGCGATTGCTGTATGTTGCGTTGACCAGAGCCAAAAACAAACTTTTCATTACTGGGCAATATTCAAAAAAAGCATTGGCAGACAAAATTAAAAAAACAAGTTATACAAACATGATTTTGTCTTGTTATCAATCGGCAATATTGGCTGGAAGAACTGATTTTAATTTGTGTGAATTTAAATTTTTTGATGATGTTGAGCACAACACTATATCGTTTGATGAAAAACCGCCAGTTGTACAGTTGTTGGGGGGAGACTTTGTCTATCCAAATCAGCAAAAATTTGGCATAACAATAAAAAATTCTGTAACAGGGCTGAACACACAACAGACAGAACAACAGCATTTTGATACAAAGGCATACTTAACACCGCAAGTTCAGTACGAAACCAATCAGGATAAGGCATTAATTGGCACACATTATCACAAAGCGCTTGAATTGTTAGATTTGACAAAGCCATACATAAAAAATTCAGATTTTGAAGATGTTGATTATTCAAAAATCAAAATGGCTTACGATAAACTTTCTCCACTTGTAAAAAATGCAAAATCAATAAAAAAAGAAGCAGATTTTATGATGTATTTGCCTTACAATCAAATTGTTAAAAATAGCGATATTGATGACAATGTTTTGGTGCAAGGTGTTCTTGATATGTTGATAGAATATGAAGACCATTTTGACATTGTTGATTATAAATTTTCAAACCTTAAAGCCTCAATCTTAAAACAAAAGTATGCTGAACAATTGAATTTGTATAAATTAGCGGTTGAATTTTCTTTTAATAAGCCAGTTGAACATTTGTTCATATATTCAATAAATACTGGTGAATTGATATAATTTGAATTATTTACAAAAAGTCAAACAAAACTTATTTTATTAATGTAGCAAAAATATTTTAACGTTAATCACAACAAAAAAGCAACAGAGATGTTGCTTTTTTGTTTTACAAATAAACTTTTTGGGTAATTGACTAAATTTGGTGCAAACTAAAGTATATGGCTTATTTTAATTATCATGCAAAAGCAAAAAATTTAATCAAATCAAACCATCTCATGGCTGTAACAATTTTTGATAACTATCATCATATTTATCCAGCCCTCGTTTTATATTTTGATAATTGCAAACCTTTGCCGATTAGGGAATATATGTGGGAGGACTATATTCCACTTATCAATCAAGCAAAAGTTAAAATTGAAGATAAGCGGACAAAAGGGTAGTTAAAATATTAAAAAAATCAATTTTTCCATTTAAGTCACAAATTGATGGCAAAAAGACAATTGGCATAATCATAAAAAAAACACCACTTTGTAAGCAGTGTCTTTTATTGATTTTTAAATTTCGTTATGCATTTTCGATTTCAATTTCGCCTGTTTTTTCAAACCTATCAATAACTTTTTTATAGTCAAGGTCAAGTTTGATAAACTTGTAAACAAAATAGCTTAACACACCAGCAACAATAACTGCCATGATGGCGATATGCCAACCCTCAACAAATTCGTTTAAAACAATGAAGGCAGAAGGTGCACCAAACTTAATTTCTTTTACACTTGTAAGGTTTTCACATTGTTCTTTCGTTTTAAGGTTTGAGTCAGTGATTGCGTTTGCAGTAAGTTTTGAACCGTCACTGTTTGGGTTGTAGTACAAAACAAAATATTGGTCTTCTTTAACTTCAATGCAGTATGCTGTTGTTTCAGTTGATGTTGAAATTGACCCCTTGCCATATTTCATGTATGATTTAACACCAATAGAATAAATCATGCCACACATAAGCACAACTGCAACAAAACATGCCAAAACAGCAATAGCCATTTTTATGCTTGCTTCAATAAATTCACGCTTTCTCATTTTTTTAATAAAATCCATAAATGCTCCCAAAGGAAACATGTGATAAAATAAATTATCAGCACCAAATCCTAAAATATCTAAAATTAGGATAAAAAATTTTAACAGATTTGTCAAAACATTTTCGACACTTTTTGTCAATTTTTTGTTTATGTGGCAAAATCCAGGTGCATAACTATCAAATTTACCAGTTATACAGGTTTTAAAGTTAAAAATAAATTTTCAATTTAAGTTTGTTTCTTTACAAATTTATTGCTTTGTGATATTATATTTTTATGATTGATTATTCGAAGGACTTGGCTTTTCAAAAAAATGCTTTAACTTTGGCTTACCTTGGTGATGCGGTTTTTACATTGATGGTGCGCAGTCATTTGGTTAGCAGAACAGAATATAAAGCAAACATGCTAAACAAAATTGCAAATCAGATTGTTTGTGCAAAAAATCAAGCACAAATTATGGAACAAATTAGGGCAGAACTTGATGAAGAAGAAACTGATTTGGTTATGCGTGCCAGAAATGTTCACCCAAACAATAAGGCAAAAAACTCCAGTTTGCAAGAATATAGTTTGGCAACACAATTTGAGGCGCTTGTTGGCTTTTGGTATTTGAAAAAAGAAGATGAAAAATTACAAAATATGTTTAAAAGGTATGTGGTTGAAAAATTATGATAGTTGAAGGGATAAATGTGGTTAGGGAGCTTATAAGTTCACGTTCCCGTATAGATAAAATCTTGGCAGAAAAATGCAACAATTTTGAAGTGAACACAATAATTGATTCTGCCCGCAAATTAAATATTCCAGTTGAGATTGTTGATAAGGAGTTGCTTGAAAAAATCAACAAGGGCAAAACTCAAGGTGTTATTGCTTATGTTCCAAACTTTCACTATTCTGATGTTGATGAGATTTTGGAAGTTTCAAAAGAAAAAGGCAAAGCACCATTTATTGTTATTTTAGATAGTATTGTTGACCCGCATAATGTTGGGGCAATCATTCGTACATGTGAATGTGCGGGGGTTGATGGTGTGATTATCCCTGAAAATCGTGCCTGCTTGGTCAATGAAACCGTTTATAAAACAAGTGTGGGCGCAGTAAGTCATATCAAAGTGGCTCTTGTAAAAAATTTAACTCGCACAATAGAATATCTTAAACAGCAAGGTGTTTGGACTTATGCGCTAGAAGCAGGAAGTAAACGTATTTATGATGCTGATTTCAGTTATCCAACAGCGCTTATCATTGGCAGTGAGGGCAAAGGCGTTTCTCGCTTGGTTAAAGAGACTGCTGACGAAGTGCTTTCACTTGATATGTATGGATTGGTGAACAGTTTGAATGCTTCATGTGCAGGAGCTATTGCAATTTATGAAGTTGTAAGGCAAAGACGTCAATAACAAAGGAGAACAGGTTGGATATAAACGAACTTATTTTAAAAGCGCAACAAGGCGATGAAAATGCAATGGAACAAATTGTTCAACTTTTTCGTCCAAAAGTAAGTGCAATTTCACGTGAATATTTTTTGGTTGGCGCTGGGCTTGATGATATTATTCAAGAAGGCATGATTGGTTTGTTTAAAGCGGTTTATGTCTATAACCCTGAAAAGAATCACAATTTTGGTTCGTTTGCTTCACTTTGCATTGAAAGGCAAATTCAAACGGCAATTAAAAATGCAAACAGAAAAAAGAATAGTCCGCTCAACAGTTATGTTCCAATCAGTCAGTTTGATGACCGCAATGATGATGAAGAAAACTTGAAATTGGTTCTTGTTGATGATGATAGTGACATTGAACAAAACTATATAGACCGCGAACTTAATGTTGTGGTTATGAGCAAAATCAAAACATTGTTGACAAACGAGCAATTTAAACTTTTGAAAATGTTTTTAAACGGCAAAAGTTATGTTGAAATGGCACAAACATTAAACATCACAACAAAGCAAGTTGACAACAATTTGCAGGCAATAAAACGCATATTGAGGTCATTAAAAGGAGAGATACAATGAGTTTGGCACTTTATCGTGAATTTAGACCCAAAAATTTTGATGATGTCATTGGTCAAGATTACATCATTCAAACTTTAAAAAATCAAGTTAAAACAGGGCATTTGTCACATGCATATTTGTTTTGTGGGCCACGTGGAACAGGCAAAACAAGCACTGCAAAAATTTTTGCAAAGGCTGTTAATTGCACTCATTCAACTGATGGCAATCCATGTGGTATGTGTGCTGAATGTGTGGCATTAAGTCAGCCAAATACTGATATATTTGAAATTGACGCAGCCTCAAACAACCGAGTGGAAGAAATACGTGATTTACGTGAAAAAGTTGCCTATCCACCATTGATTGGCAAATACAAGGTTTATATTGTGGACGAAGTTCACATGCTTACTGATAGCGCATTTAATGCTCTGCTAAAAACATTGGAAGAACCACCAAAACATGTTATCTTTATTTTGGCGACAACAGAAATTCACAAATTGCCAGCAACAATTTTAAGTCGTTGTATGCGTTTTGATTTTAAACTTTTGCCTGTAAATCTGTTGGCTGAACATCTTAAAAATGTGTTTGATGCACGTGGCATAAAATATGATGAAAAATCATTGCACTTGATTGCAAAGGCGGGAGAAGGCAGTGTGCGTGATATGCTTTCAATTGCTGATAGTGTGGCAGCATATTGCAACAATGAAATAACGTGTGCGCAAACTGAAAGTGTTATCGGCTTGTCCAGCAAAGATAGCATAAAAGATATACTAACCAGCATTGCAAATAAAGATATAAACAAATTATTTGTGGCAGTTAATCGTGCGTTGGGAAGTGGTAAAAATATTCAAGTTTTGTGCAAGGAAATGGCAGACTTTATCAAAAATCTCATCATGGTTAAAGTGGGAGTTGGCGATTATTCTGTTTTAGATATTTTGCCTGGCGAGTTTGCAACATATAATGAAATTGCATCACAATTTGATTTGGTTTATTTAAAAATGGCTTTCAGCCGTTTTGCAAGTGTGGAATTGGATTTAAAATATAGCATAAACCCAGAAAATTTGTTTGAATCAACCTGCCTAGACTTGGTTTCGTTGCCAGTGCCTTTGGTTGAGGCTCAGTCAGTTGTTGGTTCAGCACAAATACCTGTTCAACGGCCTGTTGTTAAAGCAGAGCCTGTGGCAGTAAGCTCAAATGAAACTGACAAAGTTTGGGGTAATGTGTTAATCAAAGCAAAAGAACGTAATTTGTTTGCATTGTCAAATGCCCTTTTAAGTGTGGTTAAAGTTGAAAAAAGATTAAATAGAATGATACTTCACACAAACGACCTGGGGTGTTATCAAATGATTGACAATACTGAACGTCTTAATGTAATATTGGAACTGATAAATTTGTTTGACGACAGCATCAAAGATGTTGAAATAGAATATGATAAAACAAATGCTTCAACACAAGATGTCAAAGACGGTTTGAAAAATGCTTTTAGGTCAAAAATCAAGTTTAAAGAATAAATAATTGTAATTATAAGGAGATATTAATATGGCTTATGGTGGTTTTGGTGGCGGAATGAACATGAATGCAATCATGCAACAAGCACGCAAAATGCAAGAACAAATGGAAAAGGCTCAACAAGAACTTGAAAGTGCAGAAGTTGTTGGCAAAGCTGGTGGAGATATGGTGCAAATAACCATGACAGGCAAAAAAGAGTTAAAATCAGTTAAATTAAATAAAAATGCTGTTGACCCAGATGATGTTGAAATGCTTGAAGACTTGCTTGTGGTTGCATTTAATGACGCAATTGCAAAAGCCGATGAATTAAGCAAAGATAAAATGGGCGCAATGGGTGGCCTTGGCGGGTTGATGTAATGAACCAAATAGATTCAATGGAAAGGCTTGTTAATGAATTTTCACATTTGCCAGGTGTTGGCAAAAAAACAGCCCAAAGGTATGCTTATTTTTTGCTTACTTTAACCGATGCTGAAGTGAAAGATTTTGCAGATGCAATGGTTACAGCAAAAGATACAATTCATTATTGCAAAATTTGCGCAAATTTTACAGATAAGGAAATTTGTGACATTTGTTCAAGACCCAAAAAAGATAATATAATTTGCGTGGTAAAAGAGCCAAAAGATGTAACCGCACTTGAAAAAGTCCGTGAATTTAACGGCACATATCATGTTTTGCATGGTGTTATAAATCCGCTTGAAGGCAAAGGACCAAATGATATAAATATCAAATCACTTTTATCACGTGTACAAACTGAAAACACCCAAGAGGTTATTGTTGCAACAAACCCAGATGTAGAAGGAGAAGCAACTGCCATGTATATTGCAAATTTGCTTAAACCTTTGGGTGTTAAAGTTACCCGTATTGCTCAAGGTGTCAGCTTGGGCAGTGAACTTGAATATACCGATGCAATGACACTTTCAAAAGCGCTTCAATCTCGCCGTGAAATGTAATAAAAAAAACAATATTCTATCTCAATTTAAAAAGTAGAATTATAAAATTGAAAAAATAATTTTTTATTTGCTTTAAAGATTTTATAAATAGCCACAAAAAAACTCACTATTAGTGTCTGACTTTTGAAACTAGTGTAATAATTATGAGAATTGGAAATAAAAATCCAGTTCTCTTTTTTATTGGCTACTTTATGCCATGAAAGGTATTTGACAAGAGAAGAAATGAAAACACAATAACAAAAGGCAGAGAAACAAAAAGGCGAAGCCATAAGCACAAATATTGTTTTTCTGTCTTAACCAGCAAAAGGAAAACTCATTTCAGAGACTCTTGTCAAGTACACCATGGAATAAATTAGCCATTATATATAACAGCAAAAAGCGAAAGTGTGTTACGTTCACAAACACTTTCGCTTTTTGTCTGCTTTAATTTAGTTATTTAAGTGTGCTTGTCTGTCGGAGAGAAGCGACGACACTTGTATCAAGACAAGCACACGTCTAAATGCAAAATAGTAAAATATAAATTAAAATTATTTTATTATACTTCTTTTGGATTTGGTTCTATGGATATATAAGGTGTTAATTTTTCCCAACTTTTTTCAATACTAGCATTTTTCTCTAAAATTTCCAAGACTTGTTTTAATTTGTACTCTTTACATGTTTCAATGGGGTTTTTACTAAATACAATATCTAGTGATTCATTGTTGCCACCTGCAATCGTTTTGTCTTTCAATAAAGGATATCCAATAAACGACATATCATCGTAACCATACTTTTCGCAAATATTGTAAAAACTTAATTCAATACCAATATTTTGTTCTGTCAAATTATTTACAAATTCTTTTATATTTTCTCTTGGAACATATAATTGGTCATATTCCCATTGTGACAAATTGGTTTTTAATGCCTTATATTTATTCATTAAAGCAGGCATTATTTTAGTTAACTTGTCCCATCTTAGCTTATAATCATTTAAAGATAAATTATTTGCTCCACCCCCAAAATCAGGTTCGTCATATTGATATCCATCATTTTCCCAGAAACAAACAGGGCAAATGTCGTTACTATCTTCAAATTGATGTTTTTCGCATATTGGACATATACAATCAGGTATCCATTTACTTTTCATAAAAACTCCTAATAAATTGTAGTACGTATCCATTTAAATGTTAACTTTATTATTTCACTAGTTTCAAACGTCTTAACCCTTTTTAGTGAGTTTTTTATTGTTAATAACAAACCGAGCTTATGAGAACCAACAAAATAGATTTATTTCATTTTTTATTTTTGGTCTTTGTTCATACAGCAGTTTTTATACTTCTTGCCACTACCGCAAGGGCAAAGGTCGTTTCTGCCAATGTGTGCATCACGATTGCGTGCTTGCACATTTTCACCTTTATTTGTGTTTCCAACATTTATTGGGCCAACTGGACGTTTTGGAACAACTTCAATTTTAAGTTGTGATTTAAACAAAGTTTCAGCAGTGTAGTCACGTATATCAGTAATCATCTTGTCAAACATTTCAAAGCCTTCATTTTTGTAAGCAACAACAGGGTCTTTTTGACCATAAGCCATAATGCCAATTTCATTACGAAGTGTGTTCATTGCGTCAATATGGTCTGTCCAGAACTTATCAACAACATGAAGCAAGACATTGCGTTCAAATATGCTAAAGTCAATATTAAGTTTTTTAACTTCATCAATTTTTGCTTCGTAAATTTCCAAAAGTTTGTCATAAACGTTTTGAGCAACTTGTTTAGCATCAAGTCCATCAACGAACTCGCTTGTTACGAGGTTAGTGCCTGGTTTTAAAAGTTTTGCCTCAAGTTCTTTGTTTAATGGTTCTAAATCCCATTCGTAGTAAGGTTTTGTTTCGTCTAAATAATTTAAGCAAGTTTCAAAAGTAAACTCTTTAAGCATTTCAAGGATTTGTGGGTGAATATCAACACCATCAAGCACCTTGTCACGTTCGCCATAAATAATTTGACGTTGTTTGTTCAAAACATCATCATATTCAAGCACATTTTTACGTGCGCCAAAGTTCATCGCTTCAACTTTCTTTTGTGCTGACTCAAAGAATTTTGTTAAGATTCTTGATTGTAAAGGCATGTCTTCATTGCCACGGAAGACAATAGAGAACCAGTTTTTCATTCTGTTTTCGCCAAAACGTTGTGGCAAATCATCTTCCAATGAGATGAAGAAGATACTTGAACCTGGGTCACCTTGACGACCGGCACGACCACGCAATTGGTTGTCAATACGACGTGATTCATGACGTTCAGTACCCAAAATGTGAAGACCGCCAAGTTCAATAACTTTTTGCTTTTCTTCGTCTGTAACTTTTTTAAAGTCGGCATAATAACGTTTATATTTTTCTTTTAATGCTTGTTCTTCATCTGTTAAATCTGCATTGTATGAAGTTATTTTTTCCATAACGGCAGGTTCAACGTTTTCATTAAGCATTTTTTGTTTTGCCAAAAATTCTGGGTTACCACCAAGCAAAATATCTGTACCACGACCAGCCATGTTTGTTGCAATGGTAACTTGTCCAACACGACCAGATTGAGCAATGATTTGACCTTCAAGTTCATGATTTTTTGCATTCAAAAGATTGTGTGGGATACCCAATTTTTTAATTTCTTTGCTTATGCGTTCTGATTTATCAACAGATGCAGTACCAACCAAAATAGGTTGTCCTTTTTCATGTTTTTCTTTGATTTCTTCAACAATAGCTTTGTATTTTGCTTCTTCAGTGTAAAAAATCAAATCTTGTTCGTCAACACGTTGCACAGGCTTATTTGTTGGTATTGTAACAACATCAAGGTTGTAAATTTTGTTAAATTCACCTTCTTCAGTTTTTGCAGTACCTGTCATACCGCTTAATTTTGAATAAAGTTTGAAATAATTTTGAAGGGTGATAGTTGCCAAAGTTTTGTTTTCTTCTTGAACTTTAACACCTTCTTTTGCTTCAATGGCTTGGTGCAAACCGTCACTATAACGTCTGCCTTGCATGATACGGCCGGTAAATTCATCAACGATAAGGACTTCATCATTTTTAACAATATAGTTGATATCCCTTATCATGATGTAGTTGGCACGCAAAGCATTATTGATATGGTGGTTGATTTCAAGGTTTTGAATATCGCTTAAGTTTTCAAGTTTAAAGAAGGTTTCGGCCTTGCTTACACCTGTTTCTGTCAAACGGATTTGTTTATGTTTGATATCAATATCATAATCTTCTGGTTTTAATCTTTTTGCAAAGTTGTCTGCAACAGTGTAAAGGTCGGTAGATTTGCCACCGGCGCCTGAGATGATAAGTGGGGTACGTGCTTCATCTATCAAAATAGAGTCCACTTCGTCCACTATACAGAAGTTGTGGCCACGTTGAACTTTATATTCTTTGTTCACTTGCATATTGTCACGCAAATAGTCAAAGCCAAATTCATTGTTTGTGCCATAAGTGATGTCACATTCATAAGCCTTTTTCTTTTCGGCAGGTTGTTGACCTGCAAGTGTGCAACCAATAGTCAAACCAAGAAATTTGTAAAGTTTTCCCATCATTTCAGCTTGTGTTGTTGCCAAATATTCATTGACGGTAATAACATGAACATTTTTGCCAGTCAGTGCGTTTAAATACACTGCTGTTGTTGCTGTTAAAGTTTTACCTTCACCAGTTTTCATTTCGGCAATACGGCCTTGATGTAAAACCACACCACCAATAAGTTGAACATGGAAGTGCCTCATGCCCAAAACACGTGTTGCTGCTTCACGCACAACAGCAAACGCATCTGGCAAAATGTCATCAGTTGTTTCACCAGCTTTAAGTCTGTCTTTCAAAACAGGTGTCTGAGCTTGCAACTCCTCATCAGTCATTGCGGCATAAGTGCCTGCTTTATCTTCAATTTGTTTTACAATCTTTTCAATTTTTTTAAGGCTTCTTGTGTTGTCTGAAGCAAATAAGTAAGAAAATAATCCCATAAAAATGTCCTTTAATTAAAATACTTTCCATATTTTATCAAAAACTTAATTTTTTGTCCACTAATTTGATAGTTTTACGGCTGTTGTTGAATGTTAAAATAGTAAAATTTTGTCAGTTTAATATAAAGAGCTGTAACAAAATAAACTTAATTGATTGCCAATGTGCCTTAGAATCGTTTCTGTTCAAAGCATTAATTGTACTAAAGAGAAATTTGATTATCAATCTCAATAAAAAAAAGACCACAGATAACAACTATGGTCCTGATTTATTTAAAAGTGCTTTTATAATTGATCAATCAATTCATCACGTTTCTTTGCATATTCTTCTTCTGTGATGAGATTGTTGTCAAGAAGGTTTTTCAATTCTTTCAATTTTTGTTGAACAGTTTTTCCGTCGTTAACATCGCTGTTTGATTGCGTGCTTGTTTGAGTAATTTGTTTGTCTTGGCTGTCAAACATTGGTGCAAGGGCATCACGTCTTTTACGTTTGTCCATACTTCTAACAACCGCATTAGAAATTGTAACAAAGGCTAAAGCCATAACCGCAAACATAATTGAAATCTTATTTGTGATAAAATTAGTATTACCAACAAATTGCAAACCGTCGTTTGTTGATACAACACAAGTAAGGGCATAAGAACCATAAAAATCTATATACAAATTGCTAATATATGTGATAACTTGGAAGGCTATCATTGTTTTACGATACTTAACAACAAATGAGGCAATCAAGCTTACAACAATCAATTGGAAAGTAATAATCAAACTAATTTTAATAAATTTCAATTGCCCAAATATTACAGCATCTGCAACATCTTTGTTAATCATAGTTGCAAGATTAACAGCAACAATCACATCGGCTGTCCATAAAACACAACTTATTGCAGCGATTGCAAACATAACATAACAAAGCACTTTAAATTCACCTTTTGCAAGTTGCTTAACCCAAGGTAGAACCATCATGCATGAAACACTAATTACCAAAATAACTAAAACGATTGCAAGTATGGCTGGTGTGTATTTTATCACCTGAAAAGACATCATAATTGCAAGAGCGACAGAGGCAAACATGCAAATAACAGCAATTGTTTGTATCAAGCGATACACTTTTTCATGATTTAATTTTTGTTTGTCCATAACATACCCTCCCATTTATATTATAATTTGATTATACAAAAAATGATGTTTAAAATCAATAAAATACGGCAAAATATTTTAAAAACGATATATAAACATTGTTTTCGACACCAAGACCGCCGTATTTTCAACATTTGAGAATATAATTTAAGCCAATTCTAATATGAGTAGAGTGCATTTTAACCTCTCAAAATAATAAAACTCAGTTCTCTTAATCAATTCTAATATTTAGAGAATTTTTTGACAATTCTCTTGAAATTCTGCGTAAACAAAGTATATGATATTGGCATTGGTAGCATATTTAATTGCAATTTCACGTAATCAGTATGCTATGATTAGTGGCGCACAATAAACTCAATTGCGACAATAAAAAAATAAAAGGGGAAGTTATTATTATGAGTACTTTAAACAATAAACAACAAAATCAAAATCAAATTATACCTGTGTTCTTTTCTTCAGATGACAATTATATTCCGTATTTGGCGGTTTCAATTAGGTCACTTATTGACACAACACCATTAAAACAAAAAGTATGTGTATATGTGCTTAATGAACATTTGAAAATTGAAAACATGTTTGCTTTGAAAAAGATGGAAACAAAAAACATTAAAATTAAATTTGTAAATATAAGCAATAAAATCAAGGTTATTAGAGATAAGTTAGTTGCACAATTACGTGACTATTATTCTCCATCAATATATTATAGGATTTTCATTGCTTCATTGTTCCCAAAGTTGGATAAAGCAATCTATTTGGATTGTGATATTACTATTGTTGACAACATTGCAAAAATGTACAACAAAGATTTGGGTAACAATCTTGTTGGTGCAGTGGTTGATGAAATTGTAAATTCAAATATTCAATTTAAAACCTATGTTCAAGAAGCGGTTGGTATTGATGCTGACAAGTATTTCAACTCTGGCATATTGTTAATGAACTTAAAAGAATTCAGAGAACAGAGCATAGAAGAACAATTTATTTATTATCTTAACAATTACCCATTCAGCTCATTGTGTCCAGATCAAGATTATCTAAATTTCCTTTGCAAAAACAAAGTTTTGTATATGGAAAAGGGCTGGGATAAAATGACAGTGGAAGATAGTGAATTTGATGAGAAAGATTTATATCTTGTTCATTACAACATGTTCAAAAAACCTTGGAAATACTATGATGTGATGTTTGATAAATATTTTTGGCAAGCAGCAAGGAAAACTGAATTTTATACATTGCTTTTAAAACAAAGAGATTCATACACAGAGGAACAACGTCAAAAGGATTATCAAGCGGCTGCAAATATGATTTCTTATTCTTCAAAAGTGGTTGCAGATTCAAATAACTTTAAAAAATCTATTGAAAAAAATCCGCCTAAAGTGTCAGATATTTTAAAAACAACATCTGCTAAAACTTTCAAAGTAAAAGCAAAAGGCACTGCCACAGTCTAGAGCTTCAAAAATTTAGATTATAGATAAAAAAGGTAAGTATGCAAGAAATATCAAAATCAGTTGATAGATTAAATGTTTTAGAAAGAATAAAAGAAAATGAACGTTTGGGTATGTTTGGTAAAGAGGTTGAAAATGATCCACCCACAATTGAACTTAAACCAGAAAATATTGATTATTTAAAAAAGGGTTTGATTGATAAAATAAAACGTCATTTTACCTATAAAGGTGCTGGCAAAATGTTAAAAAAACTCAAACAGGCAGGCATGTATAGGGTTGATAAAATTGAAGGCATAGAAAATATGCGTTCAGTAAAAACTGGTGCAATTTTAACGTGTAACCATTTTGGAGTGATTGATAGTTTTATTATTGACCAAACTTTTAGGTCTGCAAAGCTCAAACATAAACGCATGTACAAGGTTATACGTGAGGGCAACTACACAAACCCACCTGCAGGTTTTGCACCAATCATGCGTTATTGTGACACCTTGCCTCTAAGTCAAAATAAACAAACTATGAAAAAGTTTTTAAAAGCAACAAATTATCTGTTGCAAAAAGGTAATTTTGTGCTTGTGTATCCAGAAGAATCAATGTGGTGGAATTATAGAAAACCACGTCCTTTGCAAAATGGGGCTTTCAGATTTGCAGTAAAAAATCATGTTCCAGTTATACCAATATTTGTAACCATGCAGGATAGCGATCAAATCGGTGAAGATGGTTTTCCAATTCAAATACACACTGTTCATATTAAAGAACCAATTTATCCAGATGAAAAACTTGACGATAAACAAAATATCGAGAAGATGAAAGAAGAAAATTTTAATATTTGGAAAAATATTTATGAATCAGTTTATGGTATTGCATTAAAATACGAGACTGAAAATATTTAATAAAAAATCAAATAAATGTAAAAAATACTGCAAAATTAACGAGTTTTGCGGTATTTTTTAATAAATTCTTGAAAAAAAATTAATTTTTGAGTTTGAACAAATTTAAAACCTGTTGATTTTTCTAAATAAAAAAACAATAAAAAACCATTGACAATATAAGTTTTGATAGATATAATTATATCATACCAAATAAGTATGATTTAAAACGGAGAAATTATGAAAATATCATCAAAAGGCAGATATGCTGTTAGAGTGATGGCTGAATTGGCAAAGCATCAAGGAGAATTTGTTTCTGTTGCGGAATTGAGTGAAAAACAAAATATTTCAACAAAATATCTTGAAAAAATCATTTCAATGTTGAACAAAGCAAAACTGATTGAAAGCGCTCGTGGCTCAACTGGTGGATATAAATTGAAAAAACTTCCAAGCAAATATACGGTTGCTGATATTTTGAAAGCGACAAACGATTTGCCATGCTTAGCACCATGTTTGTCAAAAGGCAAAAATTGCCCAATGCAAAATAAATGTGATAGCATAGGTTGTTGGGAAAAGCTCAATTTGATGATTGTCGATTATCTTTCAGGTATAACACTTGACGACTTGTTGAACAAAACATTTTAACTTTTGCGCCAAATTTGGCGTTTTTAAAAAGTTTTAATTCATACCAAAACAGTATGATAATAGGAGAAACAATGAATATAAATAAAGATACAATATATCTTGATAATGCTGGTACAACAAAAGTTAGCCCAGAAGTTAAACAGGCAATGTTGCCATATTTTGATGAAATATTTGGCAATCCAAGTAGTTTGCATTCGGTTGGACAAAAAGCAAAAGAAGAACTTGAAAAGGCAAGACAGACAGTGGCAAATTGTTTGAATGCGCAAACTGACGAAATATATTTTACATCGTGTGGCAGTGAAAGTGATAATTGGGCAATTGAAACTGCTTGCAAATTTGGCAAACTCACTGGCAAAAATCAAATAATAACCTCAGCATTTGAACATCATGCAATTTTACACACTTTGGCTGAAAAGCAAAAACAGGGATTTGAAATAGTGATGTTGCCAGTTTATGAAAATGGCATCATTCATACTGAAGATTTAAAGTATGCTATCACAGACAAAACATGCTTGGTTACAATCATGTTTGCAAATAATGAGATTGGCACAATACAACCAATAAAAGAGATTGGACAAATCTGTCGTGACAAACATATCATTTTCCACACCGATGCAGTTCAGGCAGTGGGGCATTTGCCAATTGATGTTAAAGAAATGAATATTGACATGTTAAGTATGTCTGGGCATAAATTCCATGGCCCAAAAGGTGTTGGTGCATTGTATTGCAGAAAGGGCAGTCCATTATTCAGTTTTATTCATGGTGGTGGGCAAGAAAAAAATCGACGTGCAGGCACAGAGAACTTGCCGGGTATTGTTGGAATGAGTGTTGCCCTTGATTTTGCATGTAAAGATATGCAACAAACTGCTGAGCATGAACTTAAATTGCGCAACAAACTTTTTGAAGAATTATCAAAAATCCCGCACTCAAAAATAAACGGAGATGTTAAATCTAGATTGCCAAACAATTTCAATATGTCATTTGAGGGTATTGAGGGGGAAAGCTTGTTGTTGCTTCTTGATGACAAGGGTATATGTGCGTCAAGTGGTTCGGCATGTACATCTGGCTCACTTGATCCAAGTCATGTTTTGTTGGCAATAGGTTTGCCACACGAAATTGCTCACGGAAGTTTGCGTTTAACATTAAGCAAATATACAACCGAACAAGATGTAGAAAAGACAATCAAGGCTGTGCCTGAAGTTGTTGGATATTTAAGAAAAATTAGCCCAGTCTGGGATAGACTAGAAAAAGGAGAAATTAAACATGTTATATAGTGAAAAAGTTATGGAGCATTTTCGCAATCCACGTAATGTTGGTGAAATGGAAAATGCTGATGGTGTTGGTGAAGTAGGCAACGCAAAATGTGGCGATATTATGCGTATGTATATTAAGGTTAAAGACGGTATAATTATTGATGTCAAATTTATGACATTTGGTTGTGGCAGTGCGATTGCAACAAGTTCAATGGCTACCGAATTGATTAAAGGTAAACCTATTGACCAAGCATTAGGTTTGACTAATCAGGCAGTTGTTGAAGCATTGGACGGGTTGCCTGCTCATAAGATTCATTGCTCAGTGTTGGCAGAAGAAGCAATAAAAGCGGCAATAAAAGATTATTATGACAAACATAATATCGCTTATGATCAATCAAAATTTTGCAAAAATGGTGCATGTTGTTGCAATGTTGATAAAGATTAAAAATTAAAAAAATTTAAAAAAAATATATAAAAATATCTATAATTTTAGTGAATTTTAACACAAAATTGAGATTTTTTATTATTTTTTATTAATTGCAGTATTTAATATTTAAAATTTTTGGTGTTTACATCCACAAAAAAACAGAGGACAATGTTTTGACTTGTCCTATTTTTTTTGTTAAAATCAAATCAATACATAAGAAAAGGAAAAATTTATTATGATGACTATTGGTGGCACAGCCCATATTTTAATGGTGTTGGCTTCTATTGTTGTTGTAGTGGTTTTGATGCTTATAATATCTCATGTAAGTTATAAGTGGCAATGTGTAATGATTTATTCTGCTGTTATTGTTTGCATGATAGGGATAATGTTTTTGCATTTGACACACTATGGCAAAAGCCTTGACTTTAAAAATTTCTTTGTTCAAATGTTTCAGGTTTGCAACTTCAACTTTATTTTGCTTCCGCTTTGCCTAATCAAGAAAAATGAATTGGCAAGACAATATTTATTTTATTTCTCAATGCCTTGTGCACTTTCAACATTTGTAACGTATGTATCTGATGTTGAAAATTCAATGTGGTATTCGGTGGTAACACTTAACTTCTGGATTGACCACTTGCTTGTTGTGCTTGTTCCTCTTTTAATGATTGCAGCGCGTTGGATGAAGCCTCAGAAAAAATATGTTCTTTGGGTTTGCCTTTGCGTTTTAGCATATTTTGGTGTGTGCTTTTTTGCCAATTATGCATTAAATGGCTTTAGCATAAGCGGACCACATAATCATTCATATACAATGAGCCCTGACGGAATCATGGTTCTTGTTCCGCTTTTTAAACTTATACCAATTCCTTTTATATATCTGCTTCCAATGCTACCAGTCTGCGGAATTTTGTTCTATCTTGTTGCATTGTGCTTCACAAAATATAAAACACTAGATATTTATACCTCTTCAGCCCAAACCGATTCAAAAAATTGCTTGAAATAATATCATAAAAAACAAAGGAGAAAAAATATGTTTTATTTAATTTTGTCAATCGTTATTGCAGTTTTAATGGCCACTTATTGTATTTTAAGATTTTGTGTTTTTAAAGGAAACGAAAAATTTGCAAAAGTTATAAATAAAATTTTAAAAATCAGTGTTGTTGTTTATGCATGTTTAATGCTTGTTTCTTTGATTTTGCCCGATGCTTTTGCTCTTAGTTATTCAAAAGAAGACCTGGCATCGATGCCGGCAAGGTATGGCTATGCAATTGTAAGATGGTTCAGTATGGTTTCATTTATCTGTTTGCCAATTGCAGTTTTTTATAAGAACCGAACAATCAGAAATATCGCAATTTATTTTTGCACAATCATGACAATTGTTCAAATATGCTTCTTTAAACAATATCTTATAGATTTTACATCAACTGCAGGAAGGGGACTTAATTCAATTTCAGTTATCTTTGATGGCTTTAAACAATTTTTAATCAACCCTACATTCCGCTCAATTTGGTTTGGAATTCTAATGTGCCTACAACTTGTGATTCCTGTTATTCTTGCAATTCAAGAGAGGCATGTGTTTGAGTTTAAAAATAAAAAAGAATATCTCAATTTCTTTATCATACTTCCTTTCATAATTTTATCTGCGCTTCCAATTTATGTGTTGCAACACTTGTTTGGATATACAAATCTCATTTTTGAAGCATATAGTATTGTTCACTTTGCATGGATCTTCTTGATTGTCTGTGAAATTATTGCACTTTATTTTATATTCAGAAAACGAAGTGAAGAGACTAAAATGGTTTTGCTTCTTGTTTTGTCTCTGTCTCTTATAATGCAATATTTGCAAATGTTTTCGGCAATTTCAATCAATGTTGCACGTTTACCTTTCCAACTATGCAACCTTGGATCTTTCTTTATTTTATTTTCGCTTATAACAAAAAATAAACATTTGTTTAACTTTACTGTGATTATAAATGTTATCGGTGTTTTGTTTGCTTTGGCAAGTCCAGATTTAGATAATAAAGGATTGTTCTATCTTTACAACATACATTTTATTCTGGAACATGGCAATGTTATGGTTATTCCTCTTCTTGCTTTGCTTTTTGGCATTTTCCCTAGACTTGACAAAACTGCATTAAAAGATTGCCTGATTGGCTTTACAATTTACTTTGTCTGTGTTTGGACTCTTGGAACGATGTTTAATGCAATTGCGCTTAAAACAGGCAATGATTTCTGGGCGGCAAACTACTTGTTTATGTTTGACGCATCAAAAGCTATAAAACTTTTGGGTGATGGTGTTGGAAAATTGTTTGTATCTTTTAAAATTGGGTATGGAACATTCTATCCAGTGATTCAACTTGTTATTTATGTGGTGTTTATGGCTGTTTGCACTCTTTTGTGGCTTTCAATTCAACTTATTTATAAACTCAAAGACATTGGCAAAAACAAAAAACAAAAACTTGCAGTTGTAAGCGAGGTTGCACAAGAAAATAACGAATTTGTTGAAAATGAAAAGCAAGATAAACAATAAACCAGACAACTCAAAGATTGGTCGTTTTAAGATTAGCAAAAAACAGAAACAATAAAATTTATAGGGTTCACTTCATTTATGAGGTGTTCCTTTTTTGTATTTGTGTCAAAAATTATAGACAAAATAACCAGTTGTTTATTAATCTAAATGTTTTTCGGCTATATTTTTGTAGTTTTACGGCAATTTAGATTTGCTTAGTTAGAAAACAATGTATGGCATTATCCATTTTTAAATAAAAACATTGCAAAACTGATTTTATAAAAAAATGTTTGACTGACGTCAAACACTGTTCTTGGTAGAGATGAGTGGACTCGAACCACCGACCCCCACCTTATCAGGGTGGTGCTCTAACCTGCTGAGCTACATCTCTGTATAATGTTTTAAAATATGAGTCTGTCTGACTCAAGATTGTGTGGAGAATATCTGCTTACAATAAATTGCTTAAACAGGATTCAACCATAAATGTTCTATGAATTTGGCGAACAATAATATGTTCGCCAACGTCTTATAACATCTGGTGGAGAATATCGGATTCGAACCGATGACCCCCTGCTTGCAAGGCAGGTGCTCTAGCCAACTGAGCTAATCCCCCAAAATTTTTATGTGCATTTCACAACAAATGCAAAGTTATATTAACAATTTAAAAAAAGTTTGTCAATAAATTTTTACAAATTTTTTAAAAAAATATTTTCCCAAAAACAACTTTCAAAAATTTTAGCATTAAAAATCGTTATTTTGTTTTAACTTGCAACTCTTGGCAAAAATAAAGATTGGAGGGATGTATGGATTTTCAACAAAGCAAAACAAAAGAAAATTTGGCACGTTCATTTGCCAGTGAATGTATGGAAGGTGCACGTTATCAGTTTTTGGCAAAAATGGCGCAACAACAAGGTTATGAGTATTTAAGCAATTTGGTGCGAACCATTGCCCATAATGAGATGGCGCACGCACAACAATTTTTCAACAAGATTAATGAGCATGGTGGTCAAGATACACAAAATATTGAAATTAAAGCAGGGTATCCGTTCAAACAAGGCGCAGATTTGTGTGAAACCCTAAAATTAGAATCTCACAACGAAGAAATGAGTGCAGAGACAATTTATCCATCTTTTGCAGATATCGCAAGGGACGAGGGTTTTAAAGATGTGGCAGAATTATTTGATATGGTTGCCAAGGTTGAAAAAACTCATCAACGCACATTAGAAAAACTTGCTGAAGGGTTGAAATGCAATTGTTTGTATAAATGCAACTGTGGAGAGGCTTGCTTTAAATGTGATGAGTGTGGGACAATCATTGAAGGCAAACAAGCACCAAAAAAGTGTCCGTTGTGTGACATGGAACAAGGTTATTATCGTATTGATTTTAGCCTTATTGGAAATGGCAAAAATCGAACAAAGCCCAATCAATAGAATAATTGGTGTTAAATGTATCGCATATTATATAAGGTGATTAGATTATATTTACCTATTAACTTAAATGAAAGAGCAGGGATATTAAGCATAATTTCTAAGGTTGGCTTTATAGCAATAAATCAAAAAAAACATGTGGTTAAAATTTGCCATATGTTTTTTATTGTCTTGCATACTAAAAAAATGAAAAAATTGTCAAATTTTGCCGAAAAATAAACAAATATTTAAAAAATTTGTATTTTAATTGACTTAATTTTGTCAATGTTGTAACTTGATTGTAACAAACATGGAGGAATAAATGGAAAAAACAAAAAAAGTTCCTATAAAAGTATGGCTTCCTTTGACTCTGGGAGGCGTAGTCTTATTGGGCCTTTTGGTGTTTTTGCTTGTTTATTTTTGCGCACTTAAAGTTGATGTTAAGGCAAGTGCTGCGCAAATTGACCAATCACAAGCAATAAACATTAATTGGGATGCTTCAAAACAACTTGACAGTATTAAAGTGTCGGTTTATCACAACAATAAATTGGTCAATGTAAAATACCTTAACAAGGCAAGTCAAATGGCTTCAAACAAAACTGAAATTGAAGGTTTTTATGGCAAAATGACTGTCAAAGTGCAATTCAAAAAAGGCATTTACAGCACAACAAAAACAATGAAAGTTAACCTTTCTGCAGATGAATACAATATTGCGCCTATCACTGCAACTATGCCAGTAACATTGTTCACTTTGTCATTGGATGAGATAACCAACAAAGGTGCAATCCCAACATTTGTTTGGTTTAAACGTAGTGGGGCATGGGATTGGACAAAACTTCCACAAAATGTTTACGAAGTGCCAGTTGCAACTGCTGAGCAATTTTTGAATAGTGACCAAAATGTTATGTACAGTTCAACATCAAAATGGGTTAAAGAATTGTATGAAATCAACAAAAATTCAAAATTCAATTTTTACTACAATGATTATTATGCTTATGGTTGGATGCAAGCAACAATTGCAAATGGAATACCGGCTGAAAATTATAAAGTAACATTGCTTTCAGACGGAACAGCTTCTTTCAATTATTTTAACAAGCATTTAAACAATGCAAACTATGCGTCTAATTATGAAGTAATGAAAACAAATTACTTAAAATTAAAAAATGAAATTGCTTCAAAGAAAAAATATACAGAATCAAGCAAAGGCTTTACTGTTGATGCAAACACATTGCGTGAGTATGCTTTTGTTATGGCAAAAGAAGAGCCAAATGTTGAATGGTGGTTAACTCGAGCAAATGGAACATTGGGCACTTATGTTGTGGATTCAGCAACAAATAAAACTGTTTACAGCGAATTTGTTCGACCAACAGAAGGCAGTGCTATTCAAGTTAAAGATTTAAAAACTTTGCTTGTTAAAATAGACCCTCGTGTAAACACAAGCAATGCTGGCAAGACTGATGAAGAAATTGAAGCAATGGTTGCTGACAGATGGTTTAAAAAAGCTGATTTGAAGTCACTTTATAAATTTAGTGACACAATGTTTGAAAAGGCTGAAGAAGAACATAAACAAGTTATGGTTATCTTAGGCACTTGGACTGAGACAGAACAAGCAGACTATTTTGACAACTATGTAAAAGCCATCAAGGCATATTACGGTGATAATTATGTCTATTATTACAAAGGGCACCCTAAAAATCCAACTGACACTGTTGAAGGTAAGCGTGCTCATCTTGAAAGTTTGGGTTTGATTGATATTGATTCAACAATTCCAGCTGAACTTATTTTCTTCTTTAATCCAGAAGCTTTTGGTTCAGGATATCAATCATCAACTTTCCTTTCTGTTAGTGCGGAAAAGACATGTGCTATTATCAAAGTGCGTAAAGATGCCTTCAGTCAATCATATAAAGATAATGTAGAAGTGTTTATGTCAACAAACACTTTGAATGCTGACAAAACAGGCTTTGAAGCATCTACAACTTGTGTATTGATTGAATATAACGACACTACTCGTTGCGACATTGCAATTTATGATACTACTGCAAACACAATGAAATATTACAAACTTAATGCAGGAACTTCAGTTTATGAAGAAGTTACATTAGGGGCTTAACAAATTTAATAGAAAAGCAAAAAAGATAGGTCTAGAGCCTATCTTTTTTATGGTAAGAATAAGTTTTTACAAATCTTAAAAAATTTTTTTAGTTAATGTTTTTGACTTGTGGGTGTAATCCTAAATATAGTTCCTCTTTGCTCATGGTGAGCTCGTCAAAACACTCACTTTTGCTATATTGCTTGTAAACTGCGCAATTATAAGCTTAAAGTTCGGTTTTTCCTTAACCCAAACAAACCCGCTATGCTAGGTTTTGTTGGGTGCCCGAAACAGACATTGCACATACAATCAAATAGTTAATGTTTTTGACTTGTGGGTGTAATCCTAAATATTGTTCCTCTTTGTTCGTGGTGAGCAATGTCTAGGCGGACATCACGGTTTGGAACAATGTTTTTGCCTTGCAAATAGTTGGCAATTGTGCCTACTGCAAGATTTGTTGTGTTGCTGTGTTCACTGATGTGGCTTAACACAACCAGCCTTGTGCCAGTGCTTACAAGTTTTTCAATTGCTTTTGCGCATTGAAGGTTGCTTAGATGCCCATGTCCACCACTTATCCTGCGCTTCAAAAATGGGGGATAGCCTGGATAAGACATCAGCATTTCAGGGTCATAATTGGCTTCAAGATAGACCAATGCACTTGATTTTACAATTTCAAATGTTTCAGCAGAAAATTCTCCCAAGTCGGTGCAAACTGTTACAACAGCATCTTCTTGATTGATACGATAGCCAACACAGAATTTGCTATCATGAGGCAAAGGGAAAGGTTGAATGTGTAAATCTCCAATTTCAAAATCAGTGTCAAAAAAAACAAAATTGTTTGGGTCTATATGGATTTGATTTAACAAAATTTCTTTAACATTGCTGTGGGCAAAAACCTTTGTGTTAAAAGTGCGTGCAAATTTTTCAATACCTTTGATATGGTCGCTATGCTCGTGTGTGATGAGTATGGCATCAATGGTTTCTGGGGCAATGTTAAGTTCATTTAAAGCATTAAAAATATATGAAAAAGGTTTGCCATTATCTATCAGTATTCTGGCAGAATCTCCTTCAATATATGTGCAGTTGCCACTGCTTCCGCTGGCCAAGTTACATATACGCATGCGTACATATTAACAAATTATTACATTTTTTGCAACAATTTTGAAAAATAGACTATTGACAAAATTTACCTTTATGGTATAATGAAAGAAAGTTGAGGTTTTAAATGAAAGAATATTATAATATGCCAATCATACCGGTAATGACGACAAGGGAATCAGTGGTTTGTGAATATGTTGGCAAAATTTACGACACAATGAATGAAATCACACGCATACAATCAAAAGATCAACGCAAAGGCATAATGAACGACATTTATTACAAGTTATATATGATTTTGGGCAGTGAAAATTGGAGCGATGTGCTTGCAAAACTTACACACGTTGGCAAGTTAATGCAAAAATTTAAAGATGATGAATTACTTGAAAAAAACACCCTTACGATTGTTGCTAAAACAAAAAAGAGACATTTGATTTTTAACTGGTTAAATAAAAGAAAGATTGAAGAAGAAGACATGATTTTGGCAAAAATTCAGTCAATGATTGACACAAAAGAAGTTTTGATTCAAACAGTTGAATTTATCAAAGAAAACAGTGTTCAAAATAGATATTAAAAAATGCACTTTTAGCAGTGCATTTTTTTGTTACCATTTGCATTTTTGCTTATCCTTTGTGTGGAAAAGGAGCAAAAGAACAGCCAAATTTCAGCATAAATAAAATAGATAATCGCATTTTTAAACAATAATTTTATTGACAATATGTGATATAAAAGTTAAAATAACATTCAGGAGATGTTAAAAATGAGCATAAATCTTTAAACTCTAATTAAAATTTTAGGCAGATTTTAATTGTGAACTTTTTGTTTTTTGGAGTATAATCGGTGGCGGATTTTTGTCTGCATTGTGCCTAAATTTTATGTTTAAAGGAGAATTTATGTTTGTTAATAATGAAGCTATAAAAGAAAAGGCATACTTGGTGTGCCCTTATGTTGATGTTGAAAATGTGGAGCACAGGGCAAAAGAGTTAGAACAATTGACTGAAAGTGCTTTATATGAAATTGTTAAAATAAAAATTTTTCAACCAAAAGAATTAAATGCACGCACTTATTTTGGCATTGGTAAGGCTGAAGAAATTCGTGATGAAATCAAAGATTTAGGTGCAACAATTGTTATCCTTGATTGCCCACTAACGGGCAGTCAATTGCGCAATTTAAGTGAAATTTTTGATGTTAAAACCATTGACCGCACAATGCTGATTTTGGATATCTTTGCAGGCAGAGCAAAATCAGGCGAGGGCAAATTGCAAGTTGAACTGGCACAACTTAAATATAGTTTGCCAAGGTTGAGTTGCCTTGAACTTAATCAAGAACGTCAAGCAGGCAAAGGCTCTGGCGAAAAACTTAAAGATTTAAGCAAACGCAAGATTCAAGAAGATATTATCAGGCTTGAAAAAGAAATTAAAGACATTCAAAAAAATCGTCAAACACAACGTAAACAACGTTTGTCTCGCATGAAAAGTGTTGCTTTGGTGGGCTATACAAACGCAGGCAAATCAACATTGATGAATGCTATTGCAAAGGCAGGCACTTATGCTGATGACAGGCTTTTTGCAACACTTGATGTGCTTTCAAAAAAGGTTTGGGATAATGGCACAGAATATGTTTTGATTGATACTGTGGGCTTTGTTTCAAATTTGCCACATGAACTTATGTACGCATTTTCTGCAACTTTGGAAGAAACTCTTGATGCAAATGTCCTTTTAATGGTTGTTGATGCAAGTGATCCACATTGTTATGACCAAATTGAGGTTGTGGAACGTGAATTTAAACGTCTTGAAATTGACCCTAATCGCATTATTTTGGTTTACAATAAAATAGATAAAATAACAAATACAGATGTGCAAAATTTAAAGCATTATCCTTATGATACATGTTATATTGGGGCAAAGTCTGGCAAAAATATTGTGCAATTAAAGCAAATGATAGTTGATAAATTGCAATCGTTCAGTTATTAGTAGATTGCGTGAAAGGGGTACAAATGAAATTTTTTACAGCGGATATTCATTTTGCTGATGCGTTTACAATGAAAACAGATAATCGCCCATTTAGGAACATAAAAGAATACGATAAATTTATTGTTAACAACTGCAATAAAACGGCAAAGAAAGGCGACACAATTTATGTTGTGGGCGATTTGCTTGATTGTGATGGACCAGATACACATGAATGGGAAATTGGTTTTAAACAAGTTGAAAAAATCAATGCGGATATTATCCTTATAATGGGTAACAACGAAGATAGGATTGTTAAATACTTTTTTGACAACAACTTTGAAAAATTTAAACATTGTTGTTTTGAACATGGCATAAAAGAGGTGCATCGCGAACTAATTGTTGAAACATGTGGAAGAAAGGTGAATTTGGTGCATCAAATAAAAGATGGCAAGAAAAACATGTGCAACTTTTTTGGACACACACATTTGTGTGCAGGTTTGTATCATCCCTATGGGCTTTGTGTTTCAACTGATTTAAATCATTTTAGGCTTTTCACTGAAGAAATGCTTTGCGGTTATTTGAAACGTAAGCACGATTATTGGGAACCAGATGATAATACCAATTATGTCAATCCGTTTATCAAGTTGGTGAACGGTAAATGGGTGAATGTTAAGCAACAAAAATCAAAAGCATGGCAAAATTATGCCAAACATTTAAAAGAAGATAGTCAATTAGATTAGTATCTCAAAAATTTAAGAATATTTGATTAACTTCAAAAATATAATAAATGTTTACGGAGATTTAAGTTTTTCCGTAACTTTTTTTTAACCTGCAACGTACTATGTACTATACAAAGGAATTTAATGCACTTAAGAAATTCTTTGTAAATACATATAAAAACACATTTAGGAGGAACTATGTTCAACAAATTCTTTGGTGGCAACGATTGTGGTTGCAACGAAAACATGAACAACGGTTGCGGATGTGGCGACTTCGCTTGGATAATTATCCTTATTTTGTTGCTCTGCAATTGTGGTTGCCGTATTGACCCATGCTTGCTTATAATCATTTTGTTGTTGCTTTGTGGCTGTGGTTGTGGCAATAAAGGCCCACAAGGCTGCTAATTGATGATGTGTTGTTAAGTTTGTGTACTTGCAAAAACCAAACAATCCCAAACTTAAAACACTCAATTAGTTAAACAGATAGATAACAATATTGATGCTTTTCTTGTATGACACCATTTTGTTTAAACTGAAAAGCAAAATTTGCTAGTTATCTAAAATTACAACATTACAAAAGTTAAAATTTTAAGTGGTTTAATGAAACTAAAAGGGGAGAATTCATCTCCCTTTTTTTCGCTAAAATAAATTTTGAAAACAAGTATGAGCGAAAAATTGACAACGATATTTATAATTGGATATAATTATGAGAGATGGATAAAAATAGTAAAGTTTTGAAACTTAAACCAATTTATGCAATTGTCATTTGTTGTTTGATTATTGCAGTGCTTTTTGTTGTTATTGGGCTTATATCCTCTTCTAAATTACAATCAACCATTTCAATAAAAACTGCGTCTGGAGATGTTTTAATTACGGTTAAGCAAAAAGTTACATTAGAAGATGATACTATGGATAAACTTTTAACTAAAATAAAAGTCAAATCCAAAGTAAATGTAAGGATTTGTGACCCTATAAAAATAACTTCAAAATCAATAATGCTTGTCTATTCTGTTGGAGAAGAAAAGATTTATTTTTCAATTATAGATAAAAAGATTACGCAAATTAATCAAAATGAGTATGTATCAGTATCTGGCACATATCTTGTAGGTGGAGTTTCTTCTTTATCCACAGTTGCCGATAATGTAAAATCAGGATCTAATGATTATCAAAACTCTATAGTTAAATTAACAGCATCGTTTTCATTAGGTGGTTCGTGGACTCCTATTGGTAAAGCTGGACATCCTTTTAGAGGTACATTTGATGGAAATGGATGCAAGATTAGCAACGTGAATATTAATATGTCAAATGAAAATTCAGGTGGGTTTTTTGGGTTTGTGGAAAACGCAACAATAAAAAATCTATGTCTTGAGAATGTGACTATTAGAGGTAGTTATGCCAATGGTGTTGGGTGCCTAGTTGGGAATGCAACTAATACAAACATCAGTGGATGTCTAGTTGATAAAAATAGCATTATTAATGTGACTCCAGCTACAGTAACTGATTCAGTCCATGGTGTCTTTAAACAAGAAACAGGAGTGTTAGGTGGTATTGTTGGTAAATTTAATGTGACAAATACCAACACATACACAGTAGACAATTGCTGCTCTGCTGTTAGTATGGAATTTAACTTTCCAACAAATTTTGTCAATACTGGCAGAAGTTTAACAATGGGTGGTATTGTTGGGGCCTGTTATGGTGAGAAAGGAGAGGCAAAAATTGATAAGTGTTTGTTTACTGGCAAATTAACGGCGTCTGGTAAAAACGTGTTTGCTTTCTATATGGCAAATATTGTAGGATCAGCAAAAGAGACAGGTCAAACTGTGTCAAATTGTGCATACAAATCTAATTTGAATCATGGTGGAATAACTATGTATAGTGGTACATTGTGGATAGGATTCAATTCAACAACAAGAGTTTATGCTTCTGCCATTATTTCAGTGGGTGACAAATATGTAAATGAGGTATGTGCGCCATACGGCTGGCTTAAACCAGCATATAAATATGGCATGAGAGCGGACATTAAAGAATCTAGATTTAGCTATAAAGTTGCCACAACAAATGGTGAATATGAAAGGAAAGACGATCAATATTATGCTGGTGGTTATATAACAAAATTCAATGTAAAAGTGGCTACATTGTCAAATAATAGAAAGATTTAAAAAGGTGAAATCTGTTGACAAATTTTGTTGATGTGATAATATAAGCATAGAAATGGGTTGCCCATTTATGGGAGATTATTGTGCAAACAGAAAATAATGAGAAATATCGTTTAAGACGCATGTATTACAAAATTGATAAACTTACAGGCAAATTTGAACCTTTGTATTTAAATTCTGAATACAATGCTGTGAAAAACATTTTAACAGATGAAATTTATGAAGTTGGCAACTTGATGGTTGATGATTTCAACAATATTCCTTATAACTTGACAAAGAAGTTGTGTGACAATGATTATTCAGTGATCGTTGACCATGAACATGCTTCAGTGAATTATTCAAAATGTATGCTTATTGTGTCTCGTGGCTCAAATGTTGGTTATTTCAAATCTAAAAGATGGCCAATAGATAAAGTTTTAACCAGGGAAGAGGTTGCAATGATGGTGGCGGATTTCGAAAATCACTACACAAGGATTGCTTCTTCATATAATAGTGAAATATAACAATCGACGTTTTTATGTTAGTTTTGTTTAAAATTTGTAATAAATAGATTAACCAGTTTGCAAAGATTGATATGTGAAGTTTTTTTTCAATTTTATTTGTTAAACTGGTTTTTTGTTGCTTTTCAAATTGTTGAGTTAATGATAAATTGTAAACTTTATGTTTAAAGTTACTTAAAGCTGGCAAAAATTATATTTAAAAATTGTGCAAATTTTGCTAAAAATCTATTGACATAACTTGTTTATTATGTTAAAATCAGCCAGTATGAAAAAGTCTCGCTAGGGTGGATTATGCCCATTTATACTATGTATAAAGGTTTGTGAGCGTACAACTGAATAAGGAGTTAATGGATGAATTCAAACACACTGAACATCAAAAAACTAAAACAAGGCAAGGCTGAACGTATGAGTTTTGCCAAAAAAGAAGTCCCTTATGTTATGCCTGATTTGTTAAGCATTGCAAAAGAGAGTTATGAAAGATTCTTAAATGAGGGCATTGGTGAGGTGTTGAACGAATACAACCCTATCATAGACTACTCGAACAAAGCCGAGTTGTCTTTTTTAGGCTATTCTATCGACCGCACACCAAAGTATTCATGGAACGAATGCAAAGTTAAACAAATGAGCTACACAGTTCCACTTAAAGTCAACGTTCGTTTGCTTGTTAAAGAAACAGGACAAATCATAGATCAAGAAGTATTCATGGGAGATATCCCTTATATGAGTAAAGATGCAGGATTTATCTGCAATGGTGTTGAAAGGGTTGTTCTTAACCAATTGATTAAATCTCCAGGCGTTGTGTTTGGTGGCGAAATCAATAAATATGGTCGCATGGACTATAACGGCGCAATTCAACCAAGTTATGGTATGTGGGTTCAAACTGAACAAGTAGCAGGCGACACTCTCCGTGTTATTGTTGAACGTAAGTTTAAAATGAGCGCTGGTGTATTGCTTAAATGCTTTGGCTACACAAACGAAGAATTGCTTGAAATCTACGGCCACCACCCATTTATTGTTAATACTTTGGAAAAAGAACCTCAAATCACACAAGAAGATGCACTTATTGAATTTGGCAGACGCACTCGTCCAGGCGAAATTCCAAACCCTGAAAATACATTGTCATATATCAACGACCGTTTCTTCAATCAACAACATTACAATCTTGAAAAAGTTGGTCGTTTTAAAGTGAACAAAAAATTGTCACTTGCAAACCGTATTACAGACCAAATTGCTGCAACAGATATCAAACTTGGCAAAAAATTGTTTGTAAGTCAAGGCGAATTTATTGACCATGATACAGCAGTTGCAATCCAAAACGCAGGTATCAATTCAGTTGATGTTATGCTTGAAGATAAAGTTGTGCGTGTTGTTGGTAACCAACGTGTTGACCTTAAAGCATACGCAAAACTTGACCCAGCTGAATTTGGTATAACAGAACTTGTTTATCTTCCTTTGCTTCAAGAAATCATGAAAGCGCACAAGGGCGATGAAGAAGGTTTAAAACAAGCAATTAAAGAAAATGCTCATAAGCTTGAAGACTTCCAAGTAACATTGGACGATATGGTGGCTACAATCAGTTATCATTTGAACTTGATTGACGGTTTGGGCGAAACTGACGAAATTGATAACTTGTCAATGCGACGTGTTGCAACATGTGGCGAATTGCTTCGTGACGAATTCCGTCGTGGTATGACAAAACTTCAAGCACAAGTGCGTGAAAGTTTGCAAAGCCGTGATTTGACAGATATCACACCAAGCCAAATCGTAAATGCTCGTCATATCAACAAAGTGTTTAAAGAATTTATGGCAACAAGCCAACTTTCAGCATTGATGGACCAAATCAACCCAGCTGCAAGTTTAAGGCATAAACGTCGTTTGAGCTCATTCGGCCCAGGCGGTGTTAAAAAAGAACGTGCAACTGTTGAAGTGCGTGATATTAACCCAAGCCATTATGGTCGTATCTGTTTGGTTGAAACACCAGAAGGTCAACCTATTGGTTTGATGACATCTATCGCTGCGTATGCACGTGTAAATAAATATGGTTTCATTGAAACCCCATTTAGAAAAATTGACCCTAAAACAAGAAAGGTTACTGATGATGTAGTATTCTTGATGGCCGATGAAGAACGTGGACACTATATCGCACCAGCAACAATCGACTTGAATGATGATAAAACTTTAAAAAATGGCATTATTGAATGTCGTTACAATGGACAAGCTGAACGTGTTGACAGTTCAATGATTGACTTAATCGAATTAAGTCCAAAACAATGTTTGTCTATTGGTGCAAACCTTATTCCGTTTGTTGAACACAGCCCAGGTAACCGTGCATTGATGGGTTCAAATATGCAATGTCAAGCAGTTCCACTTATCAAATGTGATAGTCCTATCGTTGGTACAGGTGTTGAACACAAAATTGCTGTTGACTCTGGTGCACTTATTCTTGCTGAACAAGATGGTGTTTGTAAGTATGTGTCTGCAGACTACATCACAATGGAATATGCAGACGGCAGTATTGTAAACCACAAACTCCGCAAATTCGAACGCACAAATGAAAAAGCATGCTTCAATCAAAAACCAATTGTAAAGAAAGGCGAAAGTGTTAAAGCCGGCGATGTGCTTGCAGATGGCGCATCAACAGATAAAGGCGAAGTTGCACTTGGCAAAAACATGACAGTTGCATTCATGAACTGGGAAGGCTACAACTTCGAAGATGCTATTTTGATTAACCAACGTATAGTTCGTGAAGATGCTTATACATCAATCAGTATTCAACAAGTAAAAACAGAAGCTCGTACAACAAAACTTGGCGATGAAGAAATCACTCGAGATATCGCAGGTGTTGGTGAAGATGCTTTGAAAAATTTGGATGAAAATGGTATTGTTCGTATCGGTACTGAAGTTCGCCCAGGCGATATCTTGGTTGGTAAAGTAACACCAAAAGGCGAAACAGACTTGACACCAGAAGAAAGACTTTTGAAAGCAATCTTTGGTGAAAAGACAAAAGAAGTTAAAAACACATCTTTGAAAGTTAAACATGGCGAAGAAGGTGTTGTTGTTGGTGTTGAAATCTTGTCACGTAAAAACAAAGATGAACTTGATGCAGGCGTAAATATGTGTGTTAAAGTTTACATCGCACAAAAACGTGTGCTTCAAGTTGGTGATAAACTTGCAGGTCGTTATGGTAACAAAGGTGTTGTATCAGTTGTTCTTCCAGAATGTGATATGCCTTATATGCCAAATGGCGAAACAGTTGATATTTTGCTTAACCCATTGGGTATCCCATCACGTATGAACTTGAGCCAATTGTTGGAAGTTCACTTGGGTTGGGCTGCAAAACATCTTGACTGGAAAGTTGCAACACCAGCATTTGATGGTGCAACAGAAGAAGATATTAAAGCTCTGCTTCGTGAAAATAATTTGCCTGAAGATGGCAAAACTCAACTTTACGATGGACGTACAGGCTTGCCATTTGAAAACAAAACAACAGTTGGTGTAATGTACATGTTAAAACTTGACCACATGGTTGATGATAAAATCCACGCACGTGGCATTGGTACTTATGCACTTATTACACAACAACCTCTTGGCGGACGTAGCCAACTTGGTGGTCAACGTTTTGGTGAAATGGAAGTTTGGGCTTTGGAAGCATACGGTGCATCAAGATTGTTGCAAGAAATGCTTACAATTAAATCAGATGACGTTGAAGGTCGTATTAAGACCTATGAAGCAATTGTAAAAGGCGAACCAATCCCAGAACCTGGCATGCCAGAATCATTTAAAGTTTTGGTTAAAGAAATGCAAGGTTTGTGCTTGGACGTTAAGATTTTAACAGCCGACAATCACGAACTTACAATTAACGAAGTCAGTGAAGAAGGCGAAGAAGTTACTGCAGTTGAACCAGTTAATAAACAAGCTCTTGAAGATATCACTCTTGAATTTGACGATATACAAAAGGGTTACGAAAACGATGTCAATGCAACCGCATTTGACGAGTCTGAATTGTTTGACGACCTTGACGAGTAGTCAAGAAGTCAAAAAATGAAGCGAGTCCAGGATTTTATAAGAAGATAAAATACTGTCGAATAGTAGTTTGACGACCTTGACGAATAGTCAAAAGCAAAAACAATTTAGATAAATAGATTTAAAGATGGCAAAGTTGTTTGGCTTTGTGCTGAACAACTTCACCATTAAATTATAGTAGGAGAAAAGATAAATGTTTGAATTAAACAATTTCGACTCAATCAGAGTAGCAATCGCCTCACCAGAGATGATAAGATCTTGGTCACGTGGCGAAGTTACAAAGCCTGAAACTATCAATTATCGTACACAAAAGCCTGAAAAAGACGGTCTTTTCTGCGAACGCATTTTTGGACCTAAAAAGGACTGGGAATGTCATTGCGGCAAATATAAACGTGTGCGTTATAAAGGCGTTGTATGCGACAAATGCGGTGTTGAAGTAACAAGAAGTAAAGTTCGTCGTGAACGTATGGGTCACATTGAACTTGCTTGTCCAGTTAGCCATATTTGGTTCTTTAAAGGTGTGCCAAGCCGTATCGGTATCACACTTGATATGAGCCCAAAACTTTTGGACGAAGTTTTGTATTATGTAAGTTATGTTGTGCTTGACCCTAAAAACACAGAGTTTGCTTACAAACAAGTTATTCGTGATAAAGAATATCGTGAAGCTGTTGAAAAATATGGTCCTAATGGTTTCCGTGCTGGTATGGGTGCAGAAGCAATTAAAGAATTATTAAACAATATTGACCTTGAAAAAGAGCGTGATGAACTTACTGAAATCATGCGCACAACAAAAGGTCAACGTAAACTTAAAGCAACAAAGAAATTGGAAATTATTGAAGCTTTCATCAAATCTGGCAACAAGCCAAGTTGGATGATTCTTGATGTAATTCCAGTTATTCCACCAGATTTGCGTCCTTTGGTTCAAATTGATGGTGGTAAATTTGCTGCAAGTGACTTGAACGATTTGTATCGTCGTGTTATCAACCGTAACAACAGGCTTAAAAAGTTGATTGAACTTGGTGCGCCTGAAATCATCGTTCGTAACGAAAAACGTATGTTACAAGAAGCAGTTGATGCTTTGTTTGATAACGGTAAACGTGGTAGAGCTGTTCAAGGTAGCCGTCAAAGAGATTTGAAATCATTGACAGCAAGTTTAAAGGGTAAACATGGTCGTTTCCGTCAAAACTTGCTTGGTAAACGTGTTGACTATTCTGGTCGTTCAGTTATTGTCGTTGGCCCAGAACTTAAAATTTATCAATGCGGTTTGCCAAAAATGATGGCGCTTGAATTGTTCCGTCCATTTATTATTAAACGTTTGTTGGAAATGAACGCAACAAACAACCTTAAAAAAGCAACTCGTATGATTGAACAAGAACGTCCAATCGTTTACGATATTTTGCAAGAAGTTGTTGAAGGACACCCAGTTCTTTTGAACCGTGCGCCAACTCTTCACAAACTTTCAGTGCAAGCATTTGAACCTATCCTTGTAGAAGGCAAAGCAATCCGTCTTCCACCTTTGGCATGCGGTGGCTTTAATGCCGACTTCGATGGTGACCAAATGAGTATGCACGTTCCACTTTCAGTGGAGGCAAGAACAGAAGCACGTATGTTGTTGTTGGCTTCTAACAACGTGCTTAAACCAAGTGATGGTAGCCCAAACATGGTGCCAAGCCAAGATATGATTTTGGGTAACTATTATCTTACTGTTGTGCGTGATGGTGCATTGGGTGAAGGTATGACCTTTGCCAGTGCAGACGAAGCACAACTTGCTCATGAAAATGGCAAATTAAGCCTTCAAGCAAAAATTAATTTGCGCCGTACTGTTGACTTCAATGGTGAAAAGGTAACTGGACGTATTGAAACAACACTCGGTAAAGTTATTTTCAATAGCATTATTCCACAAGACCTTGGATTTGTTCCAAGAGATACCAAAGAAAATGCACTTCGTCTTGAAATTGAAGATGATGTTAAAAAAGGTACTTATGGCAAATTGATTGAAACATGTTATCGTAAGCATGGCACAAACACAACTGTAACCATGATTGATGATATCAAGAATATGGGTTATAAATATAGCACATTGTCAAGTGTTTCACTTTCAATTTTCGATATGCAAGAAGCAGAAGAACGTCAACAAATCATTGATGAAGCTGATAAAATTGTTCATGCAAATGATGAAATGTACATGCAAGGTTTGATGAGTTATGCTGACAAATACAATAGAAACATGGCAGTTTGGGATAAAGCCGTTAATGATGTAATTAAAGTAACATCTGGACATTTGGATAAATTCAATTCAATCAAAGTTATCATTACATCAAAAGCCCGTGGTGGTGAAGACAGCTTGAAGCAACTTTGCGGTGTTATCGGTAACACAGCGGTTGCGTCTGGTTCAGTTAGTGACGTGCCAGTTAAATCAAACTTCCGTCGTGGTTTGAACCCACTTGAATATTACATGGCAGCTCGTGGTAGCCGTAAACAATTGATGGATACAGCGCTTAAAACAGCCGATTCAGGTTACTTGACACGTCGTTTGGTTGATATCGCTCAAGATACAACCATCACCGAAGAAGATTGCTTTGCAAATCTTGGCGAACCTGTTAAAGGTATTGATGTTGCAGAAATCACACAAAACGGCACAGTTGTTGAAACTTTGGAAGCACGTATCGTTGGTCGTTACACAGCTCAACCAGTTATTGACCCTAAAACAAAGAAAGAAATTGTTGGTGCAGATTGCTACATCAGCGATGAACTTGCAAAAGTTATTGTCAATGCAGGTGTTGAAAAAGTTAATATTCGTAGCTTGCTTACATGTAAAGCAAAAACAGGTGTTTGTGCAAAATGTTACGGACGTGACATGTCAACAAATGACCTTGTTCATATTGGTGAAGCAGTTGGTGTTATCGCTGCTCAATCAATTGGTGAACCTGGTACACAATTGGTGCTTCGTACCTTCCACAGCGGTGGTACTGCATCTAACGATATTACTTCCGGTTTGCCTCGTGTTGAAGAAATTTTCGAAGCACGTAACCCTAAAGGTGCTGCTGTTATCAGCGATATTGGTGGTAAAGTTAGCATCAATCAAATTGATAAACGTTTTGAAGTTGTTGTAAAAGGTCAAACAGAAGAAAGTTACATTCTTCCATTTGGCTCAACCATCAAAGTTAAACAAGGCGAGGTTATCACTCCAGGTACAGCACTTACAGAAGGTCCATTGAACCCTAAAGATGTGCTTCGTACACGTGGTGTTAAAGCCGTTCAAGAATATTTGCTTAACGAAGTTCTTGAAGTATATAAATCACAATCTGTTGCAATCAATGCAAAACACTTGGAAATTATTATTCGTCAAATGCTTCGTAAAGTTAAAATTGAAAATGCAGGCGATACAGATTTGTTGCCAGGCGATACAGTTGATATTCGTGTTTATGAACAAGCCAACCAAAAAGCTTTGGCTGAAGGTGGTGTTCCAGCAACAGCTAAACGTGAACTTCAAGGTATCACAAAAGCAAGTTTGACAACTGAGAGTTTCTTATCTGCTGCTTCCTTCCAAGAATCAAGCAATGTGTTGACAGAAGCTGCTTTGAAAGGTAAGGTTGACCACTTGCAAGGTTTGAAAGAAAACATCATCATCGGTAAGATGATTCCAGCCGGTACTGGTGCTCCAGCATACCGCAATGTTCTTCCAAAACAAGTTAAAGAAGATAGCCTTAACTTCACAAACGACAATGTCAATATGAAATTTGATGACATTGACGATGAGGAATAAAACTTAAAGATTTACACAAAAGGTAACTCGTAAGGGTTACCTTTTTGCTAACATTGACAACAACTGATATAATTTATAAGTGTTGATGGCATAAAGTCAGTTGCTATAAATTTTAACTGCAACGTCAAATATCGTATTAAATTTTTAATCATTTAAAGATTAGCATATTAAAAAATATGTCTAAATTTGCTAGAAAGATTTAGATAAAATCAAAAATTCCTATCAACAAAATTATTTTATCAAAAATCAAAAAAAACATTTAAAAATTAAATCAAAAACCCCGCTAAAATACTATATTATAGGCAACTGGACGGCTTTAAAAAATATTAAAAAAATTTTATTAAAAACTATTTACAAACCAAAATTTTTGTGCTAATATATGGTCATTGAATAAAGGAGGCGTCGTTATGATAAACAAATTAATCATTCAAAAAGCTAAACAACAATTTAAGGACGAAACAACAAAACTTGTTACCGAACTTGCAAAGAAGAGAGAAAAAACTGCCGCCCCCAGTTCTCCAATCACACCAAAAGATATAATCGCTAAAAGATGTGAGTTTCGTCAATCAGTTGCAAAACGTGTTGCTGAACTTTCAAAAAATCAAGAATATACAAAATATCTTGGCACAGCCCAAGAAGATACAATAACCGCTTAACCACAGCGGTTTTTTTATAATTTTTTGTGTCTTAAGCCTTTGCTTGTAAAAATAACATTATTTCGTGTTTGACAAATAAAAAAATAAAGAGTTATAATGCTTGAGATGTTAAGGTATAAGGGGTTGAATTATAAAAAGTTGGCGAGTATATGCTTACTAATTTTTTGTGTCGTATTTGTAATAGTGCTTGCAATGAGCTTGTTTTCTTATCTAGGAGCAAATAACCAACTATTAATTTATACATCGTCAGGCAAAATAAAAGTTGAATTGGTTAATCCAGTTTCATTAAAAGACAATACCATTGATAAACTATCCAATAAAATAAGAATATTATCAAACAACCAACAAATAGATTTGGCACCACTTGTAAAAGTCACAGATCAAAATGTATTGTTTGAGTTTTCAACAGAAGGAAAATCATATTATTTTTCAGCAATTAATAAAAATTTAAAAAAAATAGATGTTGCTAATTATGTGGCAACATCAGGGATAACAACAATTAACTCTAAAAGTGCATTAGAGACATTTAGAGATAAAGTAAATGCAGGTGATAGTTATTCAGGATCTACAATCAACTTAACAGTTGATATAGATTTATCATCTGTGGACAACTGGGTACCGATCGGTTCAACAATCATTCCAGAATTTAAAGCAACATCTGGCGGAGCAAGTGTCTCGGGATTGGTACGCAAATCATTTAACGGGGCATTTAATGGTAATGGACATAAAATAGAAAATTTAAAAATGACAGAGCAAGTCGCTTGTACTGTGCCGTTGGGTAATATGTACACAAAGCATGATGTGTATAGATCACTTGGATTGTTTGGCGATGTGTGTGGAAGTGCCAAGATAAGCAACCTTTGGTTAAACAATGTTAAAATCACAAGCACCACAAAAGAACATTATCCCAAAAATGAAGGTATTAAAAAAATTGGGAGTTTAGCCGGCTCTGTATCTGGGAAAACAGAAATATTTAATATTAAATTAACTAATTGTAATATAACAAACTCCAATACGCAACCTTATGAAAGTAATAATTATGAACTTCATGACCGTGGAAGTTCCGCAGGTGGATTGATTGGTGTTGTATGCCGTAAAGGAAATGAAGAAACAGGTGTTCTAATTAATGACATTGATGTATCTGACACAAGTGTGAAAGTGACAGGGACAAATGGTATTAGTTCATGTGCTGGTGGGATTGTTGGTGAGATTCAAGTCCTTGAAACATGGACATACTCAGGCAATTATCAAAGTTCAATTGCACGCTATATACCAACTGTAACAATCAAAAACTGTATTGCAAAAACCAAACTGAATGTGGTTGATAATGAGAAGAGACTTTGTAGATATGTATGCATTGCTGGTATTGTAGGCAGATTTAGTTGCGGATCTTATAATTATGAAAGTATCTCTACTGTTGAAATAGCAGGCTGTGTTGCTCAAATTGATTCAGATTCTTCTATTAAGATAACAAAAGCAACAAAATCGTCTCATCCAACTATGTGTTATGACCTGTGGGAGTATGCTCCAAGTGGCAAAAAAAATAATTATATAAGCAAATTAAACAATTTGATGTCACAAAAAATGACCAAAAATTACTATATTGATAGTGGTTATTCGTATGATAACTATTCATACACAGCAAAATTATAAACTTGCAAGATTTGGTGGCAAAATTGTTTTACTTAAAAAAAATTTTGTGTTATCATGTTATATAATCTCAATTTAAGGGGCTTTTTTGTTGGCAATTTTTGCTGATAGTTATGCCTTGATATAATTTTAACAAAGGGGAAGGTATGAAAGATTTAGTTTACCCAGCAATTTTATATAAAGATGATGAAAAAGGTTCCAACACTGGTTGGTTCACTGTTTCAATCCCAGATTTGGGCATTGTAACAGAAGGCGAAAATGTTGTTGACGCATTTATAAAAGCAAAAGAATATTTGTGCGCAACAATTGAATGTGCTGTTAAATTTGATTGTGAGTTAGAATCTCCATCAGATTTTGAAACAATCTACAAAGCAAACAAAAAAAATATAGTATTGCTTATAGATGCATTAACATAAGGTTAGGATAAGCCTATGACAAAAGTTAATATACAAAATTGGGCACAACTCGACTTCTTAATAAACAATTTTTATGAGATAGTGGAGTATAAACGTGGTCGTGGAGTGTATGGCGATAGGGTTATATTAAAACGTCCATTGCATGCCAAGGCAATTTTGGGCGAAACAGATAGGTTATATGAGTTTTATTACATGGATGCAAATGCTGTTAAGGAATTGCCACGCACAACACTTGAAAAAATAAAAGTTATTTGCAAATTTGTCGTGTCTCCAGAAAATATGAACATTCTTTGTAATTTTGACAATCCAAATGGTGAAGACCCAAACGATTGGGCAGTAACAACTGCAAAAAAACTTGCAAATGCAAAAACCATTGATTTTGAAAAGTTAAATGATGTACTCATTGAAAGGTACAAACGTTTGGATAGCGATTTTTTGAATATGTTAAACAAACATCGTGAAAAACAATACTTTTTGGCAAGCAGTGACGAGTTTAATTTTATAACAAAAGAATATGCTGGCCAACAATTGGCAAGATTATAGAATTGGCTGTTTTTAGCCAATTTTTTTAATTCTGTCTGTTTTTCATAAAAACTATTAAGAAACCGGTTAAAAACCGCACTGCAAATTTTAATTTGAAAACAGCAAAATTGGCATAAAATAAGCCAAACAAACAAAAAAATCTGGACATGTTGAAAATTCGACATAACTAGTTTTTTTTCTTTGTTTATTTTTTGATTTTGTCCTTAAACTATTTGCAGTAAACTTTAAAAAACACATATATTTTCGTTTGACAAAATTATCCATATTTTATATAATTTTTTAGATTTACTAATATAGGAGAACATAATGAAATCATTAAAGAAGTATTTTAAAGTAATCTTATGCTTTATGGCATTTGCAGTTGCAAGTTTCTTGTTTGCTTTTGCTCCTACAATAAGTAGTTATGCAGCACTTCAAAAGGCTGAATCTAACTACAATATGGCCATCAAAGCAGTTAAAATGCCACGTTCAACTTTTGTTGATAGTGAAGGCAATCAATCTTTGCGTGTGCCACTCCTTAAAACAGGCAACTCTTGGCAAGACACAGCAAAATATACAATCCGTGTGATTGATCCAAGTTTTACTTCACATGACTATAAAGTTGGTGCTGCAGCAGGGCAAGAAACAAGCGAAGCTGACGCAAATTATTTTTCAAAAATCACAGATAATGGTGATGAATATCTTTCAATCAGTGCACTTAACAATGGCAAATATGACATTTTGTACATCATGGAAGAAGGCTCAACACTTTTGTATTCAGACACTTATTCAGTAACAGTTGAAAATGTTAGTTATACACTTGATTTTGCAATTCAAACAGAAGGCGAAGATAAAGGTTTGAAAACTTTATTACCAGAAACAGTTGCTAAATCAGCTGATGAAAGTGCTAGACTTTTGTTGCCTACAGCAAGTGTTAAAAATGCTGAAACTGGTGCTTATATTGAAACTCCATCAGTTACAGTTAAAGTATTCAACGACTATGGCACAGAACTTGATGCTACTTCAAGCGAGGTATTCAAAGTTGTTGATGGCAAGGCATATTTGTATCCTACAACTGAAGGTAAATTTACAGTTGAATATACCTATGCTTTCGGCAACAACCCACCTAAAAAGTCATTTACTGTTGAAGTTAAAGATGGTTTTGTTGCACCAAAAAGCAGTGATTTAACAATCAATATTCCAACAATGCCAAGTGTTGAATTGGGCAAAAAAGATATCACTCTTCCAGACGTTGTTGTGAACAACAAAGATAAAGATAACGTTGAACACAATGTTACAAAAATCGTTCTCAGCAAGGGTAGCATTTCAAAAACTTTAACAAACAACACATTCAAGTTTGATATGACAAAAGAATTCTTTGGTTTGGATTCTTACACAGCTGAAATGCTTGGCGATTGGTATGTTGAATACACAATCGTTGATGCTTACGGCAACGAAAAACAAATCAAAGTTACAATTGACGGTGTTAAAGATAACACAAAACCTGAAGTATTCATGGCTTATGACTATGATTTGGATTCAAATGGTATGCCAGTTGATGCAAGCAAAATTGACACAACTGTTGCAACAGAATTTAAATCACAACTTGGCTATAACGAACTTTATTTCCCAGCTATCTATGCAAAAGATGCTGTAACATCTTATAAAGATTTCATCTTCGTTCGTTATATTCAAAGTTCACGTACAAACACAATCTATTATATTGATAATGTTATGAACAAAGACGGTGAACGTTATGAAATCACAAACGCAGACACCGACCTTTCAACACAAATCAACGCATCAGGCGACGCAAACATCGGCAAACAAAACAAGGGTGTTAAATTCAAATTTAATGTTTCTGATGATGCTCAAGCAGGCATGGCTGGTGAATATACTCTTGGTTATTATGTTTTGGCAAAAGACATCACCAAACAAGATGGTTATTTGTATGTTTCAAACACAACAATGTACACATTCAACGTTTTGTCAACACCAACAAGAGGCACAACTTCAACTGTTGACCACACCGTTGAAATAACAAACATTAAAGACAATTATTCAGTTGCAAGCGATGGTAAATTCACAGTAAATATCAATGCAAATGAAACAAAACGTGGCGACTCAACAACTAATGTTGATAAACGTCTTAAAACTGCGGTATTCTATTACTACAACACTACCGCCTCAGCAACAACATTATTAGCTGATGTTCAATCAGCATTCAATGCTGCAAAAACTGCTCGTGGCGATGTATACTATGGTAGCGAACACTTGATTGATAGTGAAGCATTTGTTAATGCAATGAAAGCACAATACAATGGCTTTGCTTATGCGGAACTAAAGAACAAAAACAACTATGATGTAAAACTTGAAAATTATGATGCAAGTTACGGCAGAAATGCTTACGTTGTTGCAATCTCTATTGACGATGACGGCAATATTGCTTTGGCAAACAAAAAACTTGTTATCAAAGACATGACTGATACAGGTGCTCCTGAATACGCAGTTGTTAATGCACATAGCTTCTCAACAACTGACATGACAGATTTGGTTGTAAAACAAGGCACTGTAGTTGAATTGCCAGATGTATCATTCACTGACGATGACAAAACATTAAGCATGAATGTATCATACTATGTAAACAGCCCAGTTAATGATATAACAGGTTTGGATTACAAATCTCCAATGGCAAAGAACTATAAAAACAATATTTCAGGCAAATCATACATTTATGGTGGCAAAATTAAAGCTGACCAAGTTGGCACATATCACGTTGTTTATACAGCAACAGATGATGCTGGCAACACAACATTTGTATATTTCACATTTGATGTAACATTGGCTAGCGACCCAATCTTAAAAGTTTCTGCAACAGGCGATGATATTAAATCATCTGGTGCAAGCACTATTACTGGCGAAACAGGCATGCAAGTAAACTTTGATGCAAGTTTGTGGTCAAATGACTTGTCACAAAACTTGACAGACGAAGCAACAACAGAAATCGACTTCACAATTGAAGACGGTGGCAAAGCTTGGCGCTCAGGCGACGATGCTACAAGCTTCGTGTTTGAAGAACAAGGCGACTATACAATCACATTTACTGCTAAATATACAGCAAGTGGTGTGGTTTATACAGCAGAATCTCAAACATTTACAATTACAGTAACTCGTCCAGAACTTAAATGGAACGAAACACTAAATGAAAGTGATTATTCTTATGCTCCAAAAAACAGTGTAGTAACACTTCCAGATTTGACTGCTTCTCAAGGTAAAACAAAAGCTAAAGTAGAATTGAAAGTTACATTCAAGGGCGATGCTCAAGATGTAACAAAGAAAATTGTCAACGGCTCAACAGTATGGCAATTTAAAACAAATGCTACACTTACAGGCGACTATAAAGTTGAATACACAGCAACAACCGCTTACAGCACAATCACAAAATCATTAACAATCAAAGTTGGCGATAATGTTCCACCAACAATCAGCATTGACCATGTTGATGAGTTGTCAAAAGATTTGGTTTATGATGGAAAAACCAACATTGAATATACTGTAAACCTTGTTAAAACTTCAACTTCAACTCGTAACCGTAAACTTGAAATCGTTATCACAAATGGTGATACAAAGAAAACTTACAACACTAACCTCACTTTGACAGATAAAAACGAATCAGGTGAAATTAAAAATATTAACTGGGATACACTTTCAGTGGAATTGATGAATGGCGACACAGCAATGTCAGCAACAACAAATGAGACCTATTCAAAAACTTACACAATCAGTGCAACTGGCGAATATAAATTAGTTATCAAAGCAACTGACAGCAATTCAAACACAGCAACAAAAGAAGTAAAATTTGCTGTTAAAACAGAAACAAAAGTTGAAAAGAATAATGACACAGTTGTTGGTGTAGTTCTTATCGTATTGTCTTTGGTTGTACTTGCTGGTGTTATCTTATTCTTCGCTTTAACAGGCAAGGGCAAAGGTGGCTCAAACAAGACAAAATCAAACAAACAAGATAAATCAACAAAATCAAATGACAAAGTTGCAACTGTTGAAGAAACAGCAATCGCTGAACAATCAACAGAAGCTGAAACAGAAGCTAAATCAGGCGATGTTGAATAATAAATAAAAAAGTGGCAATTAGCCACTTTTTTTTATTGTGATTAACAAAACCAATTCATGAATATCAGCGAAGTATATTGGCTTGTTGTTTGCCACATTAAAATATACTTGCAAATTGATTGGTTTATTTATTTTTTTCGTATAAGTTGTAAATGTATGATTTTGTTAAATTGTACTTGTCTTTAAGTATTTTAAATGCGTCTTGTTTTGATTCTGTTTTTAATAGCTTTTTAAGTTCTAACAGCAATTGATTATCTGTCGGTTGTTCAATCGTCTTTGCAATGTTTTCCACAATCAAAACATATTCGCCTTTTGGCTCTTCAAAAGTATATGGCAGATTAACTATTACAACATTTTCATGAAGCTTCGTTATTTCACTTACAACAGCAACACGCACTCTTCCTAAAACAGAGTAAAGGCTTGCCAAATCTTTATTTAGGTTGTATTTTGAAGAGTAAATTATAATACTGCCATAAAATGTTTTGATTTGGTCAAGTTGGCTTTTAAGTTCTTTATTTTTTTCACTCAAAAAACCAAAAAATGCAAATTTGCTTGCATCAAAACCAGACAATATAAGGGCAGACAATCCAGCATTTGCTCCAGGCACAACAGTGAATTTAATGTTGCTTTCCACAAGTTTTTGAGCCAAAATGTTGCCAGGATCGCTTATTACTGGCATGCCCGCATCACTAATTACGGCAACATCTTTGCCTTGTTTTAACAACTCAATTATACCATCAGCGCTGTTTTGTTCATTAAATTTGTGATATGCTATGGTCTTTGCTTTTATTTCATACTTATCAAGCAATATTTTTGAATGTCTTGTGTCTTCGCAGGCAATAACATCACAATTTTTTAAAACATTGATTGCTCGCAAACTAATATCTTCTAAATTGCCGATAGGTGTGGCAACAAAATATAACATTTTATTCTCCTAAACTTAATTGTTTTATTCATTTGTTGGCATACATTTTTTTGTGATTCTAACCCCTGGTTTTGCACCTTTTATTGCTTCAATAAGCACTAAATATGCTTCTTTTTCATTAGTGAACACAAATTTCATTTGTTTAACCTGCATGCCATATTTGTCGCAAAGTGAAGCTATTTCAGCAGACCTTGAAGCCAAATGGACCATATAAAGTCGTCCTTTATCTTTCAACAATTCGCCAGATTTTTTAATAATGTCTTCTAAATTTGCTGCTATTTCATGCCTAGCAAGGGCAATTTCTGGTCTGTCATTAATTTTGCTATTTGGATTAACTTTTTGATATGGTGGATTGCAAAGTATAACGTCAACATTTTTAGGGAAATCTGACAACTTTAAATCCTTTAAATTGCAATTGAAAATTCGGCTTCTACGTTTAAAATTGTTAAATGCAATATTTTCTTTAATTATTTCGCACATTTCGGGCTGAATTTCGTTAAAATAAAGGTGGTTGTAAGGGCATAGAGAATATGCATAAAAACTTATAACACCACTGCCAGCGCACAATTCAAGAACGTCGTCGCTATGTTTAATGTTGCAAAAATTTGCAAGCAAAATTGCGTCTTGCGTAAATTTATAGTAATTGTCACTTTGAATGATAGAAATCCCATTTTCAAAGTGTTCTAATTTCAAGTTTTCGATTTTCATAAGGTTTAATTTTTATCTTTTGCATTAAATTTTATGTCATCTAATGGATATGTTTTGTTTTCAGAAGTTTCTTCATCTTTTTTAAATGTAACAGTAACTGTTTCTTTCAACATATCAACAGAAGCAACGTTGCCAGTACCATCAGGCGTTGTTACTTTATATCCAATTTTTGGCATTTTCTTTTGCATTTCTTCGTAAAATTCGTCTTCATATTTCAAACAACAGAGCAAACGACCACACATTCCGTTAATTCTGTTTGGGTTAAGAGCAATGCCTTGATTTTTTGCCATTTTGATTGACACTTTATCAAAGTCCTTTAAATAAGCTTTGCAACATGTTTCACGTCCACAAACACCCAAAGCCCCAACATATTTGCATTCATCTCGATTGCCAATTTGCTTCATTTCGATTTTGGTTTTGTAATTTGAAGTTAGAACTTTAAGCATTTCCCTGAAATCCACACGCTCATCAGCAGTGTAGTTTATGGTTAATTTTGCTCTGTCCAAACTGTAATTTACAAAACTGATTTTCATATTTAAATTAAGCTTTTCCGCAATTTGTTTAACTTCAGTTAGTGTTTTGCGTGCTAATTGGCAATTTTCACATTTTGCCTTAATATCTTCTTTTGTTGCAAAACGAACAAAAGTTGCAGTTTCTTCATTTGAATCTGTCATGCGTTTAATTGTTCCAAATTCAAGCACACCATTAACAGAAACAACAACTTGTTGCCCGGGATTGCCGTTATTTACAAGTTTTGTATAAACATTTAATGAATTGTTAAACAATTGTATTTCAGTTAATTGCATAAAATTTCTCCTTTAACATATTAAAAAGCAAATTGTCCAAAATATAAGTAAAATTGACATTTGCTTTAAGTTTTTTATAAGCATCATCAATCAGAGGTAGACATTTTACAATAACATTTGGACTAAAACGTAGGGCAATAGAAGCGATGTCTTTTTTATCAAATTTATCGGTGTGTTGAAGTGCACTCAAAAACATTTCTTGCATCAGTGGGAAGAAAATTTCTTTATCAATGTCACCTATAGAACTAACAATGTTTGGAATATCTGCGGTAGTGTTAAGATTGTCAAATATCTTTGTTATTGAGTGTAATGTATCAAGTGTTTTTCCGTCAACAAAATTTAGCATTTCTGTTAATGTTTCGAAATTTTTATATTGTTGCAAATCAATGTTTTGTTTTTTTAGTTCATCAATAATCAATTTTTTATCATTCACAGACAAATTTGGCACACGAACTTTGTTTAATCTGCTTAAAATTGTTGGTAAGACCTTATCAAGTTTTGATGTTGTCATAATAAAAATATTTTTTTCATTTGGCTCTTCTAAAGACTTTAGCATCTTATTTTGAGCACGTTCATTAATGTTTTCAGCATCAAGAACAACAAAAACTTTGTAATCGGCACTAACTGGCAATGTTGACATTTTATCCAGCATTTTGGAAATATCTTCAACCTTAACACTTTTGTTGTTAATCAAAAAAAAGTCAGGGTGTGATTTGCTTATAAACTGCAAACACGCATCGCATTTGCCACACGATGAGTGATTTTTGCACAAAATTGAACGTGCAAAAGTTAAAGCAATTTCATTATTAAACGCCTGGTCGTTTGAATAAAAAAGATAAGCATGGTTAAGTTTTTTGTTTAAACCAAGAGAGTTATAGACATTGGTTAATTTTACAGTTTCTAACACGATTTTATTATATCATAATTTGCTAAAAATTACAAATATTTTGCAACATGGACAATTGAATATTGGTTTCCAAATTTATGCAAAAATGTTTAATATTTGATTACAATAACACATAAGTTATTTATATTTCATTGACTTTTAATCATTTTAAATGATAAAATGAAAATCGGAGATAATTTTATGACAAAGACAAAATCAGGATTTTTAAAAGCTGGTTCAATTATTGCTATCGTAATGTCCGTACTTTTGGTTTTAACTGGTTTTATTTTCATCAAAAGCAGTTCACTTGTTACAACTGACATGGTTATGTATGTTGCTTATGGTGTAGAGGATGGTCAGTATAGAACAACAACTGGGACTGATGGCACAAGGCTGTATGAATTTTACGATGCAAATGGCAGTCGCCAAATTGTTCAGGCTGATGCCGTTGATGAAGTTGCAACTTTGGCAAAAACCATTTTGAAAACAGCAGGTGTTGTAAGCATTATTTTAGAAACAGCAACATTTGCCATTGCAATCTGCACTCTTTGCGCAACAAACAAGGGGCAGGCGAAAACAAGCTTGATTGTTACACAATTGGTTTTAGCATTGTTTTCAGCAAACTTGGTTACATTTGCATTCATGATTGTGGCTTTATGCTTAAAAAACAAAAAAGTTGAACAGCCTGAAGTTGAACAACCAACAGTTGCTTAATCAATGCAAAAAAAATAGGGTGATAAATCCCTATTTTTTTTGCGAATAACAATAATCGTATAAGTGTATCAATAAAATTGATTTTTTGCATGATGTAAATTATGGTGGTTAACGACCATTCAGCTCTGATTATAAAACAACTGCCACATTATTTTAAAACAAAAAATTTCCTAATTAATAAATTATATATGAAAACAAAAAAAGTTATCTTATGATAACTTAATTTTTGTAATTTTGTAAGACGTCAAGCCACCAGGTGTTTTGATTTGAGCTATATCTCCGACTTTTTTGTTCATCAAGCCTGCACCAATAGGAGAAACGTTACTGATAAGCCCTTTAAAAGGATCACAGTCAGTGTCGCCAACAATCTTGTATTCAACAACTTGATTTGTTTTCAAATTTGTTGCTGTAACAGTGCAACCAACACCCACTTTGCTTGTATTGACTTTTTTAGGGTCAATAACAACAGCTGATTTTAATTTATTTTCCAAATCAAAAATTTCTGCTTCAACATTAATTTGTTCTTCACGGGCAATGTCATATTCACTGTTTTCGCTCAAGTCGCCATAACTGCGTGCTTCAGCAAGTTTTTTTGCAACTTCTTGACGCCTTGTTGTTTTCAAATATTCTAATCTTTCTTGAGTCTTTTTAAGACCTTCTGCTGTCATAAAAACTTTTTCGTCCATAATATCACTCCATTAAAAAAAAATCTATTAAATTTGGTGTTAATAAAACAAAAACTTTCGCTTATTTTTGCAAAATTTGAGCTATAAAAACACAAATTGCAATGATTACTCATTACAATTACACGATTATATCACTAACTTAAAAGCGATGTCAAGTTATTTTTATATTTTAGTGTAACTTTAATATATGCAAAAATATTGATTTTAGACTAAATTGTGCAATGTTTTTTATTTTGCAATGTGTTGAAGGATAAATTTGTCAAATATGACGGATTCAACAAAATCATCAGGTTTAAACACGCACATATTGAAAATGTTAAAATCATAAACATGTTTGTCAAGCAACACAGGGGTAGGGATATTTAGCTTGCCACAAAGGTCTTTAAGCATATCAAAAAAACTGGTTGATTTTTCATTAACTTCAATTGTTGTTGATTTTATAATTTTATCATGAGTGGTAAGTTTGCCCCAAATTTTTATCATGAGTATATTGTATTAGAAAATACAAAAAAAAGCAATTAAAATATCGTTCTAACGCATATTTTGATATGGTATATAAAGATTTTTCTTTGACAAAGAGCAATAAAAGTTGTAGTATTTAAATATGAATAATCAAGTTGCAATAAAGTATATAAACAACTATAATACAGAGCATGTTCAAAAAACTTTGTTGGATATTTTTACTTCTTTAAATGCTTCAAAATTGATAAAACCAAATTCAAAAATTCTTATTAAAATTGATGCCGGTGTAGATGTAAATCCTGATAAGGCTGTCACAACACATCCAGCAGTTGTGCAAGGAATGATTAATATTTTAACAGATTTGGGTGCACACTGCATTATAGCTGATAGTCCTGCAAAACAATATTCATTAAATGGTTTGGATAAAATATATTTTGAAACAGGTATGCTTGAGGTTGCAAACTCAACAAAAAGTGAGTTGAATCACAATTTAACGGTTTGTAAAGTTCAAATTCCGAATGGAATCAAGACAAAATCAGCAACATTGCTTGAGGTTGTGGAAGATGTTGATTATATTGTAAATATCGGCAAATTGCACTATGACCAACAATTGGGTATGTATGGTGTTGCAGATAATATTTTTGGGCTTGTGCCTGGCGATATTAAGCAATTGGTTTTAAATAGACTTACAACAGTTGAAGATTTTAATAATTACGTCATTGATTTAATAAGTAAATTGCAACAAAAAATCATTCTTAATGTTTTTGATGGTGTCGTTGCATTAGAATCAAACGAAAGTCAACGCATGCTTTCATGCCTTGCTATGGCAGAAAATATGTTTAGCCTTGAATCTGTTATCAATGTTATTATAGGCAGAGATAGTGCAGATACAATCGTTAAAACAGCATCAAAACGTGGCATGATAGATTTTGAGAATCAGTATGCCATTGTTGATGGCGAATTGCAAAAATTTGTTCTAGATGATTTTGATTTTGGGGAAATAACCAACGCATCAAATTTACATACAAATAAATGCAGTCAAAAAAGGTATTTCAATCGCACTCAACAAAGAGTAGTGATAGATGCAAATAAGTGTAAGGGGTGTGGCAGATGTGCTTCAATTTGTCCTGCAAATGCAATACTTATGAAGTATGACAAAAATGGTGAATTGTATGCCAAAATTGATTATACAAAATGTATCTTTTGCAATAAGTGCTTTACAGCTTGTCCGTATTCAGTTGCAGACTTAAAAACACCTATAGGATATAAACTTGTAAATTATAATGTTACAAAATATAATAAAGATAATTAAAAGAGCAATTGCTCTTTTTTTATAATTTTTATTTTTTTATAATTCTGAAAGTATAAATCATTTAATTTCAAGTTTGATAAAATATTATTTTGAATATTTTTTTATTTAAAACTCAAAATAAATTAGAGGTAATTATGTTGAGATTAATAGCATTTATTTTAACCTGCATTGGTGGTCTAAATTGGTTAATGATTGGAAGTTTGCAATATGATTTTATTGCTGGTTTGTTTGGCACTCAAGCAAATATTTTCAGTAGAATTATTTATGTTATCATTGGTGTAGCAAGCATTTATATTTTGATTGTTACATTATTCAATAAAGGCAGATTAAAATTATTTGGTTATAAAAAACCTAAACAACCAAAACAAAAACAAGAAGAAGATTTTTAAATATTTAAAAATTAATTATAAATAAATTAACAAAATATTTTAAATTAATATAAATTAAATTATTTTATGTATTTAAATGGTGCTATTTATTGAAAATATTATTTTATTTATTGAAAATATTATTTTATTTATCAAAAAATTCCATCAATCATGATAAAAATTCAATCTAATATAAAAAAACACAAAAAAACCGCTAAAATCAGCGGTTTTCTAATATATTTAATTATTTTTATATTTATTTTTAATGCTTTTTAAATTTATTATTAATTTAATAATTCCATTTGTTGCAAATGCCAGACATTGCAATAGAAGTTAATGATACTACTCCATAACAAATATATAACCATATACTATTTATTATCAAATTTGTTTTGGTTACCCAATCGACTGTAAAAAGTATGATTAGTGTCAATGCAAGTATTAGTTGAACGATATAGTTAATATAAGCAGATACTAAAATTTTTCTTTTAGTAGGATATAAACCTAATAAAAATTTATTGGTAACATACACATTATTTTTAATTTGTGATTTTTTTAAAAATCTACCTGCAATATTTGATGTTATAACAAAAATAATTGAAATAATAATTAATATGGCGTATTTCACGTAGAAATCTCCTCTATATTTTTTATAATGATTGATTGAATAATTGTGATGACACTTAAACAATGTTATAAATTAAATTTAATGTTGTATTGCTGAGCAATATTAATTAACAAAACAATTTTAATCTTTATATTAAATAAACTCAAATTTTGAATTATAATTAAACAATACAAATTAAATAACAACGATATCTTCTTTGTTCAAAACTGTTTCCAATTCAAATTTTAAGCTTTCACGAATTGTAACACCTTGATTAAGTTTAAATGCCTGATTTGATCCTATATCTTTTATAATAACAGTATCATTACCAACGTAGCCATCCAAGATATGTTTAACCGCTTGATGAAGAACACCATCATTAACATTATATCTTAAACATAGTTTTTTAGGCCTAACAATTTCAACTTCAGTTTCTTCCAATTTTGGTTCGGTATCTTGTTCACTGGTTGTGTCAGAAAGTGGTTCAATATTATCAACAGTGATTGAAGGGCGTTTGCCGTCTCTAACAGAAAACCTGCCTTTAATTGCAACAAGACTGTCTTTTTGAATTTCTTCTTTGAATTTATCATAGGCTTTGTTAAACAAAATTGCATCAAAACTGCCGGTTAAATCTTCAATGGTCAGAAATGCCATTTTACTGCCAGACTTTGTTTGAATTGTCTTTATTTCGGTTATAACACCACCACAACTCACACTGTCGCCGTTTTTAAGCCCGCCGTACAATTCTTCTTCAGGTGTAAAGTCTTCAATAGATTCGTTGCCAGTTGACATTTCATTTTCGTCATCAACAGTTTCTGATGGTATCATGCTAGAATCAAAAGTAAATGTTTTGATAGTGTCCATAAAACCGTCAAGAGGGTGGCCAGACAAATAAGTTCCCGCAATTTCACGTTCATATTGAAGTTTTACAGTGTTTACATATTCGTTTATATTTGGATATTCATTATCTTCAATCAATTTTGTGTCTTCAATGATATCACCAAATAAATCCATTTGACCATTCATTGATTTTTTCTTTCGTTCAATAGCACGGTCAACCATTATGCTATAAACAGCCATCAATTGACTGCGAGGTCGGTTAAAGCTATCAAAAGCACCCGTTTTAATCAATGATTCGATACAACGTTTATTAAGTGCTTGTGAATTACTGCGCCAAATAAAATCAGCCAAATCTTTATAAGGTCCATTTTCTTTTCTTTCAGCAATAATTTCGTCAATAACACCAATACCAACATTTTTAAGTGCGGCAAGACCAAATCTAATAACTTTGCCATCAGTGCTAAAGTAAGTTTCACTCAAATTGATATCTGGTGGCAAAACTCGAATTTTTTCACGTTTAGCATAAGCAATGTAGTATTTAAGTTTATCAATGTTTGTGATACGGTTGTTTAATGTTGCAGTGATAAATTCAGGCAAATAATATGTTTTTAAATAAGCGGTTTGATATGTGATAAGAGAGTAAGCTGCAGCATGAGATTTGTTAAAAGCGTATGATGCAAATGTTTCCATTTTGTTCCAAATGCTTAAAGCAACATCTTCAGGCACACCACGTTTAACAGCACCATCAATTGCTGCACTATATTTTCCGTGGTCGTCTGTCATCGCTTCACGTCCGTGCAAGAAAGCCTCTTTCCATTTAAGCATTTGGTCAAGTTTCTTTTTACCCATGGCTTTACGGATCGCATCAGCTTGGCCAAGTGTGAAACCGCCCATCTCTTGACAAATTTTCATAACCTGCTCTTGATATACAATACAACCATAAGTAACTTTCAAAATAGGTTCAAGGATAGGGTGTTCATATTTTGTATCTTCAGGGTGATGTTTGTTGTGAACATATTGAGGGATACTGTCCATAGGACCAGGGCGATAAAGTGACACGGCAGCCACAATATCTTCTATGCAGGTTGGTTGAAGTTCTTTCATGAACTTTTGGAAGCCTGCTGATTCAATTTGGAATATACCTTCAGTGTTGCCAGTTGATATCAATTTAAAGACATTCGGGTCATCATAATTAGATTTTTTAAAATCGATTTTAATGCCATGATTTTTTTCAACCAACTTTAATGTTTCAACAATATCGGTAAGGTTTCGTAATCCTAAAAAGTCCATTTTAAGGTGACCAAGACGTTCCATGTCTGCACCTTGATATTGGGTTGTAATGTCTTCTTGGTTTCTAGCCAAAGGAACATGTCTATCAAGCACATCGGCACCAATGATAACACCACATGCGTGCATACTGCTTTGGCGAGGGAAGTCTTCAACTTTCATTGCAATATCAACAACTTGCTTAACTTGTGGGTCAGAGTTGTACATTTCAATAAGTTCAGGCACGGCATAAACTGTGCCAAAATCTTTGTCACCTTCTTTTGGAATATGGAATCCAAATGCTTTTGGCAAGATTGGGCTTTTATACATTGGCATGTTTTTGGTGATTTTATCACAAACATTGTAAGGCACACGCAACACACGTCCAACGTCTTTGATTGCATTTTTCGCTTTCATTGTGCCAAAGGTTACAATACGGGCAATATGGTCATCGCCGTATTTTCGCCTTACGTAAGCAATAACTTCATCTCGGCGGTTGTCTTGGAAGTCGATATCAAAGTCGGGGGCTGTAACACGTTCACTGTTAAGGAAACGCTCAAAGAATAGGTCAAATTTAAGTGGGTCAATATCGGTGATGCCAATAGTGTAAGCAACCAGAGATCCCGCACCAGAACCACGTCCAGGGCCAACAGAAATGCCCATTTTACGTGCTGCATTGATATAATCCCACACAATCAAAAAGTATTCAATAAACCCTTGCTTTTCAATAACACCCATTTCTGTTGCAATACGGTCACGTATAACATCGTTATAGTCACCATATTTTTGTTTAACACCTTTATCAATAAGGTTCATTATATATTCTTTTGGTGTGTTGCCAACTTCGGGATTGTATCCACCTTCTGGGGTATAGTGAGGGAATAAGTACTTACCAAATTCAAATTCAACATTGCACTTTTCGGCAATTTCACAAGTGGTATCAAGCGCTTCTTCATCTTCTGGTAAACCAGCTAGCATTTGATCGTAAGTTTTAAAATATAGTTCGTCTGTAGGAAATTTGAGCCTGTCTGGGTCATCGACAAATTTTTGCATTGCAACGCACATTAAAACATCCTGCATTTCTGCATCTTCTTTAAAAAGATAGTGTACGTCATTGGTTGCAACAAGTTTTATGCCAAATTTTTTGCTGTATTCACGCAATTTTGCATTAACTATCTCTTGTTCAGGCAAACCATTGTGTTGAATTTCAAGATAAAAATCGTCTTTAAATAAATTTTTGAACCACATTATAAGGTGTTCAGCTTTTTCAAATTGTTCTTGCAAAATAAGTTTTGGTATATCACCGGCAAGGCAAGCAGAAAGGCACACCAAACCCTCGCTGTATTTTTCCAATGTTTTATAGTCAATACGTGGTTTATAATAGAAACCGTCACGATAGGCAATGGTGTTGAGCATGCTCAAATTTTTATAGCCTGTTTGATCTTTTGCAAGGATGATAAGGTGAGAGTTCTTTTGTTTGCCGTTTTTGACAGTTAAATCGTCAGCAACATAAAATTCGCAACCGATGATTGGTTTTACACCAGCATCTTTGCAAGCGTCATAAAAAGTGATAACACCATACATGTTTCCGTGGTCTGTGATAGCAATTGCTGGCATGCCATATTCTTTGGCAAGTTTAACAACTTTTTTGATACGAGCAGCACCATCAAGCAGTGAAAATTCAGTGTGTAAGTGAAGATGTACGAACGGCTTCATCAGTTTTCTCCTTTATTCTTTTTATATATGTCTATAATTTTATCAAGTCGATATTTCAGTCCAGCACGGCTTATGTTTTTGCCTAAGAGATTTACCAATTCACTTAATGGAAGGTAAGGGTTGGCATATCTTAACAAAGCAATTTCTTTTAAATTATCATCAAGCAAATCAAGGTTGTCAGTGTCAATAAAATAATTAATTGCTTTCATTTGTTCCGCACTTGCTGAAAGAGTTTTGTCCAAGTTTGACTCAAAGCAGTTGTTTTGTCTGTTGGCACTGTTGCGAATTTCTCTCATTGCCAAACTGTTTTGCACTTCAAGGGCAGTATAGCCAGCGCCTAAACAAACCAAAAAGTCGCAAATAACTTCACTATGTTTATTGTAAAACATGATTCCGTTTTGCCTTTGCTTTGATTTAAAGTCAAAGTTAAATTTTTCAAGCATGTTTTTAACCAAATCCTGTCTTTCAGGCTTAACAAAAAACTCCAAATGGTAGCCTTTTGAATTTTGGTTATTGTTTAGTTCACAGTAAAAGTTACCATTTATAATAAATAATGTTTTTAAAAGTGTAAGTTGGTCGCATTTCTTTTCAAATTTATCATATTGAGGGGCAGAGGTAATGTTGCAATTTGAAAGTATTGCATCAATGTCGCCAGAAACCACTAAAAAATCTTTCCAAGTGTTAATCGTTACAGTTGGATAAAAGCGGTTAAAAATTTTTATTGCTTTTTCACACACAATATCTGGTGCGCTTATAAGCAATCTTGAATTTTGCGTGTCAACAAATCCACAAAAATCAATTACAACAGCAAGAAAAGCATGGCTACAACAGCTGTTTGATGGTATTGATGCAAGTATTTGCTGTTTGCAACCAGACATAGTTAACTCCTTTTCTTACGTTTTTCTTTCTTTAATTTTGGCAAATCGTTATAGTTTACAATGCAACTTTCAGGCAATCTTAACCTTAATGCTGCTTGTAAGCCACGGTGACATTCACCAACACGTTTGCAGTGGTGTGCATCACTATTGATAACAAATTTGCAACCAAGTTCATAGCATTTTAAGATTTCTTTATCATTCATGCCAAGTCTTTTGCCGTTAAGTTCAATCAAAGTGTTTGTTTCTTTTGCAACACGTGCAACTTTTTCAACGTCCACTTTGCAATCGTGGTTAAGGTGAGTGATGATATCAATATCATATTTGCGCATTGCATTTATATATGCGTTGGTGTTTTTTTCACGTTGGCGTTTGCTTGTGTGATGAAAAATACCACACATGATGTTTTTCAAAATAAATTTGCATTGTTCACGTGTGCTTGTTGATTTAACAAGTTTATGAAAGCCACACAAAAGGATATCCAGATTGTCATAATCTGAATCAACAATATCAATATTGCCTTGGCTGTCCAAAAGGTTTGCTTCCACACCAATCAAAACATCAATAGGGTAGCGCTCTTTTGCGTCTTCTACATCTGCTTTAAGTTGAGGCATATCCTTGCGCCTTATACCAAAAGTTTTTTGGTTGAAGCCGTGGTCGGTTATTGCAATTTGTCTCAATCCCTTTTCGTAAGCCACACGAACATTTTCTTCAACGGTTGATTTGCCATGCCCGTTGCGTGAATATTTTGTATGTGTGTGGTAGTCTGCTAACAATGCCATAAATATCTCCTGCAAGTTATTATAACACGGCAAAACAAAAAATACAATCAAAATATAATTTTAGCAGTTAAGTCTATTGTGTATTATATATTTATATATAACTATATATTGTAATATTTTGTATGATTTAAATTGCGGTTAATGAGATATGTAACAGGTTGGTTTTTAAGTTGGAAATAAAATAGTTCAAAATATCGTTTGATTAACGTTTACTTTAAAATTCAACATATTCTATTTCACGTATTAAAGTGGCGGAATATTTTGCATAAATTTTATTTTGAATGTGTGTTATTAAATCTTTAACATCTTTGCTTGTTGCTTTGCCTAGGTTAATAATAAAGCCGGCATGTTTTGTTGATATTTCTGCGTCGCCAATTTTTGTGCCTTTAAGCCCTGCATCATCAATCAATTTGGCTGGGATAACATCGGTGCGTTTAAAAATGCTTCCGGCAGATGGCTTATCTGTTGGCTGTGAACAGCACTTTTTGTTTAGCACTGTTTTTATATTATCTAAAATTAAAGATTTGGAAGATTTTTCCAATTTTAGTTTAATTTTTGTTATTATAAAATTGGTAAAATCTTTGTCTTTAAACCTGCTTGTGCGATAACCAAAACCACATTGTTTTTTAGCTAATTTAACGGTTTTAAATGCCTTATTATTTTTGTTTGTTTTTGCAAAAAACCCGTAAACAGAGATTATACAAGAAGATATTTCATGATTCCAAGCACCAAGATTGTTTACTATTGCACCGCCAAGTGTTGAAGGTATGCCAGCAAAAAATTCAATGCCAGATAGCCTTTTATTGGCAGATTTGTTTATTAATTTTGCAATGTTTAATCCAGACTCAACCCAAATTTTATTTGCAATTAAAGAGCATCTGGAACTGCGATTAACAATTATTGCACCATCAAAGCCCTTGTCATCAAAAAGCAGATTTGCTCCACAGCCGATAACTTTGAATTTTAACTTGTTGTTCAGGCAATAACGGATTGATTGTTTTAGTTGTTTGATAGAATAAACAACAAAAAGCAGTTTAGCGATGCCTCCAATTTTAAAAGTGCAAAAATTTTTTAAACTTTTATTTTGATAAATTTCAATATGTTTTTTCATTAAACTCAAAAAACGATTTAATGCTAATAATCAAAGCAGGGCTGAACCCTACACTTAAAAATAGCATTTTCCATATCATTGTATATGCCGTCAACATAAATTTTTGTGTTTAAGGTGGAAAAAAGCGAGTAGTCAACCAATTTTTGTTGATTGGTTGGCTCAAACACCTTTTTGCAAAATTTTTCTATAATATTATCCGTTTTTGTTCTGCCTAAATATTGAATCAGGTCAGTATATGTGTCAATTGGTGTGATGCTTGCATTTGTTCTGCCAATTTTGTTTAAGTTATCAACCCTAAAAACATCTCTTGCACTGCCCAATAATGCGTGGTCATGGTGATATACAAAATTTTTGTAACTCTCAAATTGACTGCCAAACTGTTTGATTGGTTTTTCGCTGGCAGGTATTGCTTTTTGAGGATTTATGTATCCAGAATTGCCGTATTCAACGGACTTTTCAATTTCGCCATGTGAAAACATTGCATATCCGCTGGCAATATATGGCAGAGCATAAATTTTGTTATTAAAACTGCCCGCTTGAGCATATTTGTCTTGTACCTCATAAGTGGTCTTAAATTCTATCAAGTGTTCCAAAATCTCTTTGCCAACACCTTGACCAAATGAAATAATATCAGGCACACTATCCGCAAGATTGTCTGCAAGTTGGTTAGGCTCAATTTTTTGGATGTGAAAAAGCAGTGAGGGATTTTCTTTTTCCAGTTTGCGTGCAATATTGGTTAAATAGTTGATACGAGATTTTGCTCCACCTTCAAATGTTTCCACATGCCAAATAGTATATATTTTTGTTTCAGGGCTGGGTTTAGAGTAAATCAAAAATTCTTTTGCTTTGTCAAAACCAAAAATCAAGGCATAACTGCAAACTAAAAATATCAAAACGATGTTAAAAAACTTGGCAAAAATTTTAAGATTGAATTTGATTTTAATATGTCTCTTTGAATTGTTTTTCATAAAACAATCTATGAGTTTTTAATATAAAATATTTTAAATTAGTCAATATTTATGATATAATGTCGGATATGGATATAGTTTTGGACAAAGTTAAGCGCCTGCCAAATAACCCAGGCGTGTATATAATGAAAGATGCTGACGAAAATGTTATTTATGTGGGCAAGGCCAAGAACTTAAAAAAACGTGTCAGTCAATATTTTTTGCGCAAGCAGGATCATGTTAAAGTGCGCAATATGGTTTCAAAAGTGCGAGATTTTGACTTTTTTGTGGTTAATGACGAAATGGAAGCCTTGGCACTTGAAAATAACCTTATAAAAAAACATAAACCGTACTACAACATATTGCTTAAAGATAGCAAAACTTATGCTTATATCAAAGTGAATTTAAAGGAAGATTTTCCAATATTTGAAATCAGCAGGAAGTTAAATAAAAATGATAAATATTTTGGTCCATATTTGGCAGGTGTTACAGCAAAAGATGTGTTGAGTATTATGGATTATGCTTTCCCGTTAAGGAAGTGCAAACTTCAAATAACCGAGCATAGCAAACCAATCAAACCTTGTTTGTTTTATGAAATGCACTTATGTGTTGCACCATGTGCAAAATATGCGTCAAAAGAAGATTATCGCAAAATAGTTGAAGATGCTATGTCTTTTTTAAAAGGGGACACCAAGCAAGTTGAAAAGGTGCTTACTGAAAAAATGGAACTTGCCAGCCAAAACCAAAATTTTGAGGTTGCATTACAATGCAGAGATAGACTTAAAATGCTTGAAAAAATGAAATCAAAAGTTATAACAAGCCTTGGCAGTTTGGTTGATTATGATGTGTTCAAATTGGTTACATCTGGCGATTTTTCCGCAATGTGTGTGCTTGCTGTGCGTGGTGGCAAATTGCAGGGGATACAAACATTTGATATTTTATCATTTTTAGACGAAACAGAAGCATACACACAATTTTTGATGCAATACTATTCAACTCACCCATTGAATATTGATGAAATAATCATGCCTGAAATTGACACTGAAGAAATTGAAGTATTTTTAAACAACAAAGCAGGCAAAAAAATTACAATAACAAAGCCTAAAATTGATAGTGTAAAATATAAGTTGTTGGATATAGCACTTAAAAATGCACAAATTCACATGGAAAAGAACCTTGAAAAAACAGTCAAACATAATAATGCAAGTATTGGTGCTGTAAATCAATTGCAAAAAGATTTAAATTTGTCTCGAGCTCCAAAAAGGATAGAGTGCTATGATATCTCGCACACCTATGGCACATACACAGTGGCAAGTATGGTTGTTGTGATAAATGGCGAAAAAGCACCGCAGATGTATAGGAAGTTTAAAATTGAAACAGTTGATTTTATTGATGACTTTGCATCAATGAAAGAAGTTTTAACCAGAAGAATGGAAAATCTAACAGGGGACGATATAAGTTTTAGCTCTATGCCTGATTTGATTGTTATTGATGGTGGCAAAGGGCAGTTAAGTTCAGCATACGAGGTTCTTACCAATTATCACTATCCAAATGAACTTGTCAGCCTTGCAAAGCGAGAAGAAGAAGTGTTTAAGCCAAATATATCAATGCCATTCATTTTGGAAAAGGGCAGTTATTCATTGCGACTTTTACAACTTGCTCGTGATGAAGCCCACCGCTTTGCAATCACGTTTAACCGACAATTGCGTGGCAAAGGCGCATTCCGTGGCGGGCTGGAAAGTATTTCAGGCGTTGGCCCAGCCACAAGACGTGCACTTTTGCGTCAGTTTAAAACAATTGAAAATATAAAAAATGCCAGTTTGGAGCAACTGGAGCAAACACCAGGGGTAACAAAACCAACCGCAAAACTTATTTATCAACATTTTAATAAGCAGAACTAAAATTGATTTTAAGTGGGTATAATATAGAGAATACAAATAAAAAATCATAAAATTATAAAAATATCAATAAGCAATAAAAAACTAGCACAGTTTGTGCCAGTTTTTTTTGTGGTTATCCGCAAAACAAATCGGTTTATTGATTATTCATATTAGAGTGACAAATCTTTTTCGTCTTTAAAAAGCATAATGTCTGCACAAACGTCTGCAACACGGTCGCCACAGAAACCTTTGCCAGAAGTGTAGTCAACAGCATGAGCAACATGATTTTGACCATCAAACACTGATGCAATTAACATTTCTTCATAAAAATCAATGTCTATACTTGTATTAACTTCGTGGTAAACATTGTCTGCATCAACACCAATCACATCATAGTTTTGAGCATAGAACACTGAATCACCATTGTTGTTGAAGAAAGTGTAACTTGTTGAACCGTCATCAAATTTTTCATCAACACTATCATTTGCAATCACCAAAACACCTTGTTTGTAAATTTTTGTGTTGCAACCTTCGCAATATGCAACAAATTCGCCATTGCAGAACATTCTGCCGTCTTTGATATCGTAATGGTCATTTTGTGATTCTGGCATTTTTGTCAATTCAAAATTGCCAATTTTAACTTTGTTGTTTGTCATAAAATCTCCTTAAAATTGCTTTAATTTTAGCATAACAGGCATTGGTTGTCAATATGAGATTGTTAAATAATATACATATTTTTAAGCTCATTTGATAGTTGTTTGAAAAACAAAGGCAACCTAAACATATAAGCAAAGTCAACATGGTTTTAAACACACATACTAACGGAAATCAAATTTTTATTATAAAATCAACATCAAATTAGCACTCAAATACAAAGTTTGCTAAAAATTTTAAAAGAGTTTGCAATTTTTGTTGACAAATGGATATAATAGTGATATATTGGTGTTGTAAAGGTCAAAGAAAGTCAAATAAGACGATTTGAACTTTAACACAGCCAATAATTTAGCAAAAACTAATTAATTTTGGCAAAAGGAGGGCAAAAATGAACAAAAGTGTAAGCGATGTGATTGAAGAATTTATCATGTCCAGCCTTGACGATGATGATTTTATTGAGTTGTCTCGCAATGACTTGGCGAAATTCTTTTCATGTGTGCCAAGCCAAATCAACTATGTTTTGAACACAAGATTCACGGTTAATCGTGGTTTTGTTGTGGAAAGTCAACGTGGTGGAAGCGGTTATATTAAGGTTACACGTGTGCAAGATAACAATGAAAACTTTTTAAGCAATGCCCTTAATATTTGTCATAATCCAGTTGACAACTTACAAGCAAATCAAATGATTGCCAATATGGTTGATAAAAAAATTATCACAGACAATGAAGCCGGTTTGTTAAAAAGCGCAATCAGTTCAAAAGCGCTTAACAATCCACTTAATATTGACAACAACTTGCGTAGCAATATCATGTCGAGTGTGATTATGGAATTGATGAAAAGGGGTAAATAAAAAACAACATTAATTTTTGATAAAACGTTTATATTTAAGCATCAAAACTAAATTTGAAATATAAAAGGAGAAATTATTATGTCAAATTGTGATAAATGCGGTAAACCAGCAGTTTACCATTCAACATTGATTGTTAACGGTGTTAGCCAAACAACCAATTTATGTCGTGATTGTGCGATAAAGGAAGGTGTATTCAACAGCGAGCCAACCAGTATTTTTGATGATTTCTTTGTGCCTTTTGCAGATTTCCTTCCGTTTGAAACAGTTGAAAATATTGTTTGCCCAGTGTGCAAAACAAGTTTAAGGGAATTTAAATCAAGTTTGCATGTTGGTTGTCCTAATTGTTATGATACGTTTAGCAAGGATTTAAATAATATGGTTAAACGTATTTCACGCAATGACCACCATAAACCAGAAGTTTCTAAAATCAAGCCTGAAAAATCAACACAAACATTATCAAAGCAAGATAAGATTGCTGAACTTCGTGCAGAGATGAAACAAGCAGTTGCTGAAGAAAGATATGAAGATGCAGGCAAGTTGAAGAAAAAAATCCAAAAGTTGGAGGCAGAAAATGACTAATATTATTTCAACAAAAATTTCAGTTTTTAGAAATTTAAAAGACTATAAATTCATGCCCAAGTTGGAACAAGGTAAAATTGATGAGATTGAAGGTAAGATTGATGTGGCTTTAAAAGATTTAACAAAAATCAATCTTGAAAACACCAATTCACCAACAATCAACTTTTTAAAACAAAATAGATTGTTGAATAGCAATGCAAGGGCAGTGTATTTAACAAAAGATAATGTTGCTGTGAACTTGTTTGGCGATGAACATTTGTGTTTTGTTGCTTCTAGCCTAGGCTTTGATGATAAATTGAATCAAAAAGTTATGGCTATCGTTTCAGCTGCGGAAAACAAACTTTCAATGGCATATAATGACCAATATGGCTATCTTATGAGTGATATAAAAAACCTTGGCTCTGGCATGCAGGTTGAAAGCTTGATAAATTTAACCGCTCTTGTTGAAATGGGCAAGATTGGTCAAGTGTGCCAAAATATCAAAAATTTGGGTTATGCAATTGAAAAATATGCAGGAACAACTTATGCTGTTTCAACTGTGTGTTCACTTGGCTTAACAGCAACAGAAGTGTATCAAGAGTTTGGTAGGACTTTGACAAAACTTGCCGAACTTGAAATTGAAACTGAAAAGATGCTTTACAGCACAAACACTGAAGAAATCACAGATAAAGTATATCGTGCGTTAAGTTTGCTTAATGGTGCGTATATGCTTTCTTATGACGAATTAAAAACAAACTTGGATTTGTTGCGTGTTGGCGCAAATCTTGGTATAGTGGATATAAAAGAAAAACAAGTCAATGCTTTGCAATCATTGGTTGATGCAAAATTTGACCAATTTATCACAAAGCATGAGCAACTCGACTTGGCAAATAAAGTTAAAGAAATATTAAAATAAAAGGAGATGATATTATGTATAACTTAACAGATTTAGCAAATAGATGTATTCAACTTGCAAGTAAAGTTGCAAGCGAATATGGCAATGAAGTTGGCACTGAACACATCTTATATGCCTTAACCAAAGTGGAAAGTAAATCTAGCAGATTGCTTAAGGCATATCGTGTTGATGCTGACATAATTAAACAAGTGCTTGATAGTATGCCTGGTGGCATTCCGAGCAGTGTGGTTGAACTTACACCACGCACAAAAGAATTGCTTATGGTTGCGGGCAGTGTTGCAAAACGTACCCACAGTGCATATATTTCAACCGAACACCTTTTGGTTGCAATGCTCAGCCAAGATGATAGTTACGCAATCAATATTTTGGCAGGTGTGCTTAAACTTAATGTTTATGAAATGCGCAATAAAGCAATTGGTTTGATTGCAAATGCCAATGCTGACAACAATCAACAGCAAGGCAATTTTAACACAGATGGTTTTGTGCAAGTTGGCAATGTTTCAAATGGCAACAAATCACAAAAACAAGAATATCAAAGTCAATTGCCACCAGAACTTTTGGAAATGGGTTCTGATTTAACATTGCGTGCCAAGAATGGCAAAATAGATCCAATCATTGGCAGAGACAATGAAATTGAACGTATGATTGAAATCCTTTGCAGAAAGACAAAAAACAACCCAGTGTTGATAGGTGAAGCAGGTGTTGGTAAAACAGCAGTTGTAGAAGGTTTGGCTCGTAGGATTGTGGCAGGAGATGTGCCAGCATTCCTTAAGAATAAAACTATTTATAGCCTAGATATTGGCGGTCTTATGGCAGGCACAAAATATCGTGGCAGTATGGAAGAAAAACTTAAAAATGCCATTGATATGATAACACAAAATAAAAACATCATTGTGTTTATTGATGAAATTCACACTTTGGCTCAAGCGGGCAGTGAAAAGGGCGAAACAAACCCAGCAGATATGTTAAAACCATACCTTGCACGTGGCGAGATGCAAACAATTGGTGCAACCACCACAGACGAATATCGTAAATATATCGAGCAAGACAAAGCTTTGGAACGTCGTTTTCAACCAATCACAATTGACCCACCAACAGTTGAACAAACAATTGAAATTTTGCGTGGACTTCGTGATAGTTATGAAGCATTCCATAATGTTAAAATCACAGATGAAGCAATCAGCTCTGCTGCAAATTTAAGTGACCGTTATATTCAAGATAGGTCTTTGCCAGATAAAGCAATTGACCTTATTGATGAAGCATCAAGTAGGGCAAAAGTAAAACAAAATTATGATAGCCCAAAACTGAAAGAGATGAAAGAAAAACTTAAAAAACTTGAAGCTGAAAAAGATGATGCTGTCAATCAAGAAAATTTTGAACGAGCATCAAAACTTCGTGACCAAGTTGCAAAGTTAAAACAAGAAATTGAGCAAACAAGCAACTTGCCAGCGACACAAGAAGGTGCAACTGCGGTTGTTGATGAGCAAGATATTGCTGAAGTTGTAAGCAAATGGACGCATATTCCACTTACAAAACTTACAGAAGGCGAAGCAGAAAAATTGCTTAACTTGGAAAAGATTTTGCGTGAACGTGTTAAAGGTCAAGACGAAGCGATTGAAAAAGTTGCAAAAGCAATCCGCCGTAGCCGTATAGGTATTCGAGACCCTAAACGTCCAATTGGCAGTTTCTTGTTCCTTGGTCCAACTGGTGTTGGTAAAACTGAACTTTCAAAAGCTCTTGCTGAAGCATTGTTTGATGATGAAAATAAAATCATTCGACTTGACATGAGTGAGTTTATGGAAGCTCATAGTGTGAGCAAGTTGATTGGTAGTCCTCCAGGATATGTCGGTTTTGATGACGGTGGTCAATTAACTGAACAAGTTCGCCGTAAACCTTATAGTGTTGTTTTGTTTGATGAAATTGAAAAAGCACACCCTGAAGTTTTCAATATGCTTTTGCAAATCCTTGATGATGGTAGGTTGACAGATAGTCACGGTAAAGTTGTAAGTTTCAAAAACACCATTATCATTTTAACATCAAATATTGGCAGTGATAAATTATATAAAACCGGTGTTGATTTGGGCTTTAAAGATGGCAAAGAAAAATCAACCGAAGATAAACAAGCCGTGATGCTTGCTGAACTTAAAAAATACTTTAGGCCAGAACTTATAAATCGTATTGATAATATCGTTGTGTTCAACAAACTGTCTGCTCCTGTAATGAAAGAAATTGCAAAGAAAATGCTTGCTGAACTTAACAAAAATTTACGTCAAAGCAATGTTGAATTGAAGTTCACAAATGCAACCTTAAATTACCTTGTAAAGAATGGTACAAATGACGACTTTGGTGCTCGTCCTTTGAAACGTTTAATCACAAGCAAAATTGAAGATGATTTGGCTGACAAAATGCTTAAAGGCGAAATAAAATCTGGTGATAAAGTTGTTGTCGATTACAAAGACGAAAAGTTGGTGTTCTTGGTTAAAGCCGAAGATAAATCAGAAACTGACAATTCAGAAAATAATTCAGAACAAAAATAATTTTAGTTAAATCGACATTCGGCAATAATATTAAAATTAAAAATATTTAAAAATTAAATAAAAAATAGCATAATTTACTTAAAAAATCGGTATTTTTATGCTATTTTTTATATTTTTAATAAAATTTTGATAAAAATGGCTATTTACAATTAATTTTAAATTTTGTTTTTTTTGATATTATTTTATTAAATATTTTATTTTTTTATAATTTAAAATATAATTTTACAAAATTAAATTTTTTTATTTAATCAATTAAACTGCCGTTTAACAAGGTGTGTTTTTCAAAATCAGCAAAGCATTTAGGCAGGTTTTTTTCGCATGCTATAATCAAAGTTTTTGAACTAAAATGTTCAAAAATCTTGTTTGCAAGGTCTTGATAATTTGGGTCTAAATCATCGTAAAAATGTTCAACCAAAACTATGTCTGGTTCACGTATAAATGCTCGCAAAACTGCCACAATTTTTGCTTCACTTTTATTTAAATTTTTTGCTCTTTTATTATCAAACTCAATGCCAAATTTTTCAACCAAATTTTCCACTTTTTCTGTGCATGTTTTCTTGTCAATTTTTCTTAATACCAAAGGGTAAATGATATTTTGTTTCACTGTTTTAAATTTGAACAAAACAGGTTCGTTTGGCAGATATGCAATGTTTAAATTTTTGATATTTTGTTGTTTGATGTTTTTGCCGTTTATGAGTATTTCGCCCGTGTAATGATTGTCCAATTTTGCTATTGCTCTCAACAAGGCAAATCCGCCAGAAAGTTGGTCGCCAAGCAATATTGTGTTTTTAGATATGTTTAAGTTTACATTGTAGAGGGAGTAAAAATCGTTTATGTATTGCACGGTTAAATTTTTAATTTCAATCATGACAATATGATAACAAACTTAAATTTTATTTGCAAAGCAAATACAATTAGAATTTCAAAAATCCTGCACCCTCACTGTTTTTATCTCCAGTCATCAATTCGCAGTTTGAAAGCAAATATCTTTTAATTTGATTGTTGGTTATATTTGGAAATTTGCTTTTAATAATAGCACATATACCAGCAACTATTGGTGTGGCAACACTTGTGCCTGACATGATTGTGTATGGTTTATCAATGCCGCATGCCACCACATCAACAGCAGGGGCAACAAGGTCTGGCTTGTAACCAAAAATTGTTGGCCCACGGCTTGAAAAGTCTGCAATCTGCATAGTGTTTTCATCATAGCCACCAACAGTAATGATATTGGGGTTGCTTCCTGGCGATTTAATCGTTGAATTCTCTGGTCCGCTGTTGCCTGCTGCGGCAACAACAGTAAGTCCGGTTTTCCATAACACATCAGCACCACGTGCTAGTGGGTCATTTTGATTTAAAATGTCTGCACCAAAACTCATGCAAACAACAGAGATATTGTATTTTTTGTGATTTTCATACACCCATTGCATTGCGTCCAAGATTATGTTGCTGTCACTTGTGCCAGATTCTCCCAAAGCCTTTATTGAAACAATATTTGCTTGTGGGGCAAATCCGATATGTTTTTTGTCAATTATTCCTGCGCCTGTGGCAATCCCTGCAACAAAAGTGCCATGACCATTGTCGTCATAAGGCTGGTGGTGATGATTGACCAAATCAATAAATTTAACTAATCTGCATTTAGGAAAAATAAAATCAATGTGTGGATAAATTCCGGTGTCTATAAAACAAATTGTTTGCCCATTGCCATAAAAATGATTTTCAGTCAGTTTTGCCAAATTAATACTATCCTGTTGCTTTTGCTCGGCAAAAACTTTAACACAAGGGTCAATATAGTTAATTGATTTTTCTTGTGAAAGATCTATAAGGTCTTTTAGTTTGATACCAACACAAAAGCAATTTGCAAAAGGGTAACTAGAAAATTGCAAATTTAATTTTCTAAACAGTTGTTTAGTTGCATCAAAGTTGTTTGATGATACAATAACATTGTTTGTATTTCCCGTTTTAAGGACTGAAACATTTTTAAGTAAAATTGGGTTTACTTTTGATTTGTTTATTAAAGTGATATTATTTTTTTCCATTAATTTTGTTCATCAATTGCTTTTATCAGGTTGGCAAGCATGTCTTTTTGATTATCGTTTAAAAATGGAGATAAAGTTGAAGAAAGGTTGTTTAGTTGTTCATTGTCAAGTTTGCCTTGCTTTTTCAATTTGCTGGCTTCTTGAAAAAGGTTTTGCATCAGTTCGCTATTATCCATATTTTTGTATTTGTCAATTATGTTTTGATATTCGCTCACTTTTTCTGGGTTTTCATTAAGTGTGTTTTTATGTTCATTTGCAAATGATTTAAAATCTCTTGGCATATAATCTCCTAAATAATAGATATGACAAAATCTTGCAAAAATTGCCGATGTTGTAAATTATTAATGTTTGCTAACAAATTATCGTAATCGTGCATATAAGTATATATGGATTTTGAAGATAGCCGGAATGCAATATTCTGTGACCCTCACGCATTTCAATCTTGCGTGGAAACTAAACAGATAAAAAAGGTTGTGTTTGCAGAGCCGTATGATTGCCTGCCAAATTTTTACGTTGACAACAACTTTAAAAAACATGATTGTGACTGTGTACCAAAGCCAAAGCCTCAAAAACCACCTCAACCACCAAAACCATGTTTACCCGGCTTTAATTTTGACTTAAAAAGCCTTATGCCTTTATTGCTGGGATTGATAAATAAAAATGGCAATTCAGATTTAACAAAAGTTTTGTCTGATTTTGCACCCTCATCTGCCGGCAAATTTGATATGCAAAAAATTGTTGGTATGGTTGCACAAAATCCCAACATAATTCAATCGATTTTAAAAATGTTTAAAGGTAAGGGTGGGGGACTGGCTGGGTTGTTTAAAAAGTCAACAGATAATAAAGAAGAAATCAAGGCAAAACAAACAGACCATGTAATAAAAAATTACACAAGGGTATAAATATTTGTGTGAAATTGAGTTTTAAAATTGATGTGTTGCCAGTGAACAGTCTATATTTATTTCAAAAAGTGCGATGTTAAAGAAAAAAATGTTAAGCAAGAACATGCTTAACATTTTTCTTTTCACTGTGACGATATAATACAATTTTTCTGCCAATAGTTGTAACCACCTCAGCATTTAACTTAACAGCCATCTCTGTCAATTCAAATTCAGTTGGTGGAGTGGTATTTTCTTGCATAGCAATTTTTACAAGTTCGTGATCATAAAGTTGTTGTTCAATCTGGGTTAAAACATTTTGAGTAAAGCCGTCTTTTCCAACCCAAACAACAGGTTTCAATTGACTTGCCAAACTGCGTAAAGCAATTCTTTGTTTTTTGTCTAACATAAATTTCTCCTATAAATTTTTAATTTTTTTGCGTTTTTTGTTAAAATTTTATTAAATTTTGCTGTCTTTTAACAAAATTTTGAGTTTTTTAAACAATTTTTATTATTTTTTTAACTTTATTAAAAATAAATTTCATATTGCAATGCACCGAATATTACAGTATCTCCATCAACGCAACCTTCACTTTTAAGTTTGTCATATATTCCGTCTTTTTGCAATCTCATTTGGAAATAAGCAAGTGATTGAGTGTCGTTAAACACAATGCCACGTTGCAATTCATTTAAATACCCGCCACTCACTTCATATACATGAGGTTCAAGCATTTCAATTTTAACACTTGTTGTATCTTTTTTTGCAAGTTCAGTTTGTTCAACTGGAATTGGTTCACTTTTTGGTAAAGTTTTAAGTGTTGCGTAAACTTTTTTAACAAGGTCATTAACGTTTTGATGTGTAACAGAACTTATTGGCACAATTTCAACTTTATCTTTAACTTTTGAACGGAAATATTTAATCTTTTCATCAATATCGTCAACCAAGTCTAACTTTGTAAATACCACAATTTGAGGTAGGGTAGCCAAACGTTCATTATACTTTTTAAGCTCTTTATTAATGGTGTTATAATCATCAACAATGTCGTTGCCGTAATAACCTGAAGCGTCAATAACATGGACAACCAATCGAGTGCGTTCGATGTGTGCCAAAAATTCATGTCCTAAACCGGCACCTTCGCTTGCACCGTTAATTAAACCAGGGATATCAGCAACAACAAAACTATCGTCAAAAATTTTAACAACACCTAGGTTTGGGCTTAAAGTTGTAAATTCATAGTCAGCAATTTTTGGTTTTGCATTTGTGATAACACTTAACAATGTTGATTTTCCAACATTTGGCTTACCAACCAATGCAACATCTGCAATTGTTTTAAGTTCCAGCACAACTTTGTACCAGTCAGTAACTTCACCCAATTGGCTAAATCTTGGAGATTGCCTTGTTGGTGATTTAAAAAAGTTGTTGCCTTTGCCACCACGTCCGCCTGGCAATGCCAAGTAAACTTGACCGTCAGCATACATGTCTGCTAAAACCTGATCTGTACTGGCATCTTTAATAACTGTGCCACAAGGAACTTTGATGTAAACGTCCTTGCCGTTTTTGCCGTTTTGCATTTTGCCACTTCCACCATCTCCGTTTTCGGCTTCAAACTTTTTAACGTATTGAAAGTCAATCAATGTGTTTTTGTTTTTATCAGCAACAAAAAAGATAGAACCGCCATTACCGCCGTCCCCGCCGTCTGGGCCACCACGTTCAACAAATTTTTCTCTATGGAAACTAACTTTGCCACTTCCGCCATTGCCTGATTTAATACTGATAGTAACTTTATCTGTGTTCATAATTTTCCTTTTTGCATATATCTTTTAATTTGCAGTTTTCGCATTGTGGATTGATCGCTTTGCAATGCTCTCGACCAAACCAAATCATTTGATGATGAAATTTTGTTTGTCTGTTCTTTGGCACTTTTTTCAACAAATCAGTTTCACACTGCAGTGGAGTGGAGTTTTTGTTTGTCAAGCCCAAACGTTTGCTGATTCTGTGCACATGTGTATCCACAGCGATTGTTTGCCCACCAAAAGCAACAGCCATAACAACATTTGCGGTTTTTCTGCCAACACCTTTTAGTGTGGTAAGTTCCTCCAAATTGTTTGGAACTATGCCATTAAATCTTTCAATTAAGTCCTCACTTAAACTAATTATTGCCTTTGATTTGTTATTATAAAACCCACAAGGATAGATGATTTGTTTCAATTTAGTTTCGCCTAAATTTAGCATTTTTTCAGGGGTTGGGGCGATGGCAAACAATTGTTTTGTAACTTGATTTACTCGTTTATCAGTGCATTGTGCGGACAAAACCACAGCAACCAAAAGTTGATAAGGTGTTTCAAATTCTAATGCGCATTTTGGATTTGGATATAACTCGTCTAAATAATTTAAAATCTTATCCATTTTTTGCATAAAACTATACTATCAAATTTTGTTTGATTAGTCAATGATGTGTGGTAAATTTTATTTGATAAACAAAAATGTGTTGTTGAATTTGTGTTAAAAAACAACCAAAGCAAAATCGGTTGCCTTGATTGTTTACAACTATTAATAGTATACCACAAACAAATGGTATTGTCAAATTTTAAATAAGTGTGGTGTTAAACTAATCTTTCAATCTGGTCATGAGTTGGCAATTTTGTAACAACAAAAATTCCCCAAAATCCCTGCAGTGCTGTTGCTTTTACCAGTCCTGCCACTTGAGGATAGTGCCCATAGTCAACCTTTAAACTTAATCCACAACTCAGGGCGATATTTCGCGGTGTGTTTATTATTGTTGAAGCAATGCCGTACTGTCTTAAAATTTTTGCAAAAGCATATAGAGAGTTACGTGCTTTATAGGATACAATCAAATATTTCATACTCGACCTCATACTATCATATAAAACATAATATTTTTTTTATATGTTTTTGGTTAAAGCAAAAAGCGGTTTTAAATCATATCTTGAAGTATGATATATTTTGATAATTCAGCAACCAGTTACTATAAACCTCAAATAGTCAAAAATGCTGTTATTACAGCAATGAACACACTTACTGCAAACCCTGGCAGAAGTGGACATGTTTTATCGCAAAAAGCGGGGGAAATGGTGTTTGAAACACGTGAAAAGGTTAAAAGGTTTTTTAACGCAAACAACCATCAATTGATATTCACAAAAAACTGCACTGAAGCGCTAAATCTTGCACTCTTTGGGCTTTTAAAACCAGGAGACCATGTTATCACATCGTGCTATGAACATAATTCAGTCTTGCGTCCGCTTGAAAAACTTAAAAGTGTTGGTGTAGAAGTTGATATTTTAACATCGGATCTTTTGAACTTTAATGTTGAGATAAAATCCCATATTAAGTCAAACACAAAATTAATTGTTGTCACTGGCATGAGTAATGTAACGGGCGAATCTCCTGATTTGTGTAAAATAGGCAAAATTTGTCATCAAAATCACATTATATTTATGGTTGATGGGGCGCAATCTAGTGGACATATAAATATAGACATGCAACAAATGGGTATAGATGTGTATGCCTTTGCTGGACATAAAGGGCTTTGTGCTATAACTGGAGTTGGTGGTTTGATTGTAAATGAAAATCTTGGCATGACACCTTTGTTGTGTGGCGGAACTGGAAGTATGAGTGATAGCCTCGTTCAGCCTGACGACTTGCCAGAAGGGTTTGAAGCTGGCACATTACCAACAATACCTATTGCAAGTTTGTATGCAGGAGTTGATTTTTTGATAAATAATTTTGACAACATAACGCAAAAAGAAAACGATTTGTCACAATATATGTATCAAAAGTTGGCCAAATTAGAAAAGATAAAACTATATTCATCTGCATGCAGCAAAAATATTTATAGTTTTAATATTTTGGGCAAGGATAGTGGTCAGGTGGCGGATATTTTGAATGAAAAATATGGCATTTGTGTGCGTTCTGGGCTTCACTGTGCGCCATTAATACACAAAAAACTGGGCAGTTTGCAAACTGGTGCAGTTCGTGCTTCAATAGATTTTTCTAATTCAAGGCATGAAATTGATGTTTTTGTGAAGGCAATAGAAGAGATATCTAAAGATTGTTAATCTTTGGCAAAATTTTGCAAATTAAGGCAAACAACATTAACATACTTCCAAATATTATATAATAAAAATTATAAGGCAAAATCACACTGCTAAAAAGCAAAACAAGACTGCAAACAAAGTATGATTTTGCTTTTTTTTCTGCAAAAAAATTTAATGCAAAATCTTTAAAACTAAATTTGCTTTCGGATAAATTTAGATCGTCAGTTTTCAAATTAATTTTTGTTTCAGTTAGCAGTTTACATAGTTTGTTTTTGTCAATAATTTCCACTTTTTTGCTCTTTAATATGCTTAAATTAGTTAGTTTGCAACAAGAACAAATAATATAAAGATTTTCAAAGTTAATGTCTCGTGATTGGGCAATTATTTCATAAAAAAGTTGTTGAGTTAGTTCGTTTGTTGTGCTTGCGTCAAAATACAAATTTTGTCCGTTTTTATAAAAGTATTTGAAGTCAGTTTTTTCTGCGTTAAACAAGGCTTTTAACAAAACATTTTTGTTGTTTGGGGAAAGCAAAACAAATGATAAAAATGTTTTTTCAATATTATCTTTATTTTCAGTTGCTGATTTTGTTTTTGATTGCTTTTTGCCAACAATATAGAACAATAAAAAACAAATGGCAAAGCAACAAATAAGACTAATAAAAAATGTCAACCATAAATCTCTTATATAAAAATTTATCCATGCAAAGCACAGAAGGAATACACATATATTGATAAAAATTTTATCTAACAAATTAACAATTTTAAACTTTGACATATCCAAATTTTTGCCAATTTTTTAGCAAGTAATCAGTGGGGATAAAAAAATTAAATAATTTGGTAATTGATTTGACAAAATAGGACAATAAATATAAAATTATTGCATAGGGGAATTTTTATGAAAGTTGAAACAAACAAAAAACCATTAAACATGGCAAAATATATTGTTCGCAAAGCAAAAGCAGAGTCTTTAACTCAAGACGATTTTAAAGCCATTGTTGCTCATATAATGAATTTTGGCTTGGATAAACACACAAAAAATATATTTTTGGCATTGGACCAATTTGGTATGACAAAACAAGAAACTTTATATCTTGCTTTGGCAATACGTGATAGTGGTAAGGTATTCCACGCAAACGAATGGGTGCTTGAAAAGCATTCCACGGGCGGTATAGGAGATAGTACAAGTGTTATTCTTATTCCATTGTTGAGCAGTTTGGGTTATAAAGTTGTTAAAACCACTGGCAAATCTCTTGTGTTTGCAAATGGCAGTGCTGATAGATTTAAAGCTATTCCTGGCTTTGAAACTATGGATTATAAAGAAATCAATAGGGCACTTGCGAAAAATAATGCGTGTGTGCTTGCACATGGCGCTGAATATTGCCCAGCTGATACAATTTTGTATCAAATAATTGAAAAATATCATTTGCAAGACAATATCAATTTTTTGGCAGCTTCAATCGTTGCAAAAAAATTAACAAGCGATGCTCATATTGTCTTGGTTGATGTTAAGTATGGCGAGGCAAGTGCAATTGCTACATACAAGCAGGCTTGTGAATTGGCTGATTTGCTTAAATATATGTTTAAAGAATGTAATGTTGAATGTATTATTGCACTTACAAACACACACCAAATAATCGGTGACAGTGTTGGCAATGCAGTTGAAATGCTTGATGCATTAGATGTGTTAAGGGGCAAAAATAATATGTTGCGTGAAGTAGCAATTAGATTTGCTGTTGAAATGATGCTGAAAGCGGATAAACGCTTAACAAGAAAAGATGCTTACGATATGGCTGCAAGTTCACTTGATGGTGGTTCTGCCTACAAAAAGTTCTTGGATATTGTTAAAACTCAACATGGTGATGTAAAGGCAGTTGAAGAACGCACATTCTTTGCTCCAAAAGAAAAAATTGTATTCAAAGCAGATCGTGCAGGTTATGTTGGTAATATAAATGCTCTTTTAATGGGCGAACTTGTAAGACGCCTTTGTGTTGAGACGCATAACAATAATATTGGTATGGTTTTAAATGTTAAAATTGGCGATTATATAAATAAAGGCGATAAAATTTTAACATTATATTGCGAAAACAAAAAAGACGTAGAAAATTATATTGATGCAATTAAAGGTTGCGTCCGTTTGACAGATTTAAAAATAAAACCTGTTAATCCAATTAAAAGGATAGATTAATGCAACAAAAAGTTTCTAGCTTGAATGAAACTGAAAAATTAGCAAAACAATTTGCAACATCACTAAAACCTGGTGATGTTGTTGTTTTACATGGCGATTTGGGTGCGGGCAAAACCACGTTCACACAATTTGTTTTTAAAGCACTTGGTGTTAAAGAATCGGTTACAAGCCCAACTTTTGCAATTTTAAAAACATATCAGGGCAAAGACTGCTTATTACATCATTTTGATGCTTATAGGATAACTAATGAAGAGGCTATAGAGGCAGGTTTTGACGAAATAATTGCTGAACCGAACAGCATAAAGTTTATTGAGTGGAGCGATAATATTTTGGCATTGTTGCCAGACGATTTGCACAAAGTGAATATTAGATATTTAGATGAGACATCAAGGATTTTTGAAATAGAATGAATACACTTATTATAAATACAGCCAATGATAGTTTAGAAATTGTTTTACAATGTGAAAACAAAGTTTTTCATGAAACATTGACAAGTAAAAGTCATCATAATGAGACAATGTTGCCAGCGATTGATAAAATTTTAACAGAACATGCATTGGAAATTCAAAGCATCAACCAATTAGGTGTTGTTGTTGGGCCAGGTTCGTTTACTGGTATCCGAGTAGGCATTGCAACAGTTAAGGCTTTTAGAGATAGTTTAGGCATAGTTGCTAAAGGGATTAATAATTTAGACTATCTTTTTGCATTGGCAAAAGCCCAAAACAATAACTGTGACACGGTTGCAATTTTGGGTGGTAGAAATAGTTATTTTGTTGCAACGGTTGTTAATGACCAATTGTATAAATACGAAAGGAATTTAACAATGGAAGAATTGCAGAAGGTTGCGGGCAACTCTCCAATCGGTATGTTTAAGAAAGATGAAAATTTAAATTCATTTGAAGTTGAACTTAATGCTGAAATTTTGTTAAATTGTTTAAATGGAAGTGATGATAAAACACTTGTTCCGGTATATTATCAATTAAGTCAGGCTGAAAGTGAAAAAATCAAACGTGCAAATCTGCAGATAAGAGAAGCAGAAGTTCAAGATTTGATTGCGGTTGCTAAACTTGAAAATGAAACTTCTTTGCCAAATAAAATGAGTCAAGCGGATTTTGAAAACTCCATTTTAAACAAAAATCATAAATTGTTTGTGACAACTTTAAATGAAGAAGTTGTTGGATTTGTGTCTGTTGAATTGTCAGATGAAGTTAATATTGAAAATGTCGTGGTTGCAAAAAGTTATCGCAATTATGGCATTGCCACATCAATGTTAAATTTTGTTGTTGATTTTGCCAAAGAGAATAATATAGATTGTGTAAGTTTGGAAGTTAGCAAAAACAATATCACAGCATATTTGTTGTATAAAAAATTTGGTTTTGAAAAGAGAAGGGTTAGGAAAAAATATTATGCCGATGGTAGTGATGCTTTTGAAATGTGTTTAAAAATTTTAAAATAAGTTAAAACCACTTATGAATTTATTGTTTTTAAACATGAAAAGCATTAAATTTTAAAAAAAATCTAAATATAATCATCTGGCAAGTCGTTGAGTAATAATAATGTATCATTTTGATTAAGTAGTTTAAAATATTGTTTTGCATCATCAAGAGTATTGGCAAACAATATTTTTTTTGCTGGGTTGGCTGATATGATTCCTTTTGTTAGGGCCTGCTTGTTTGTTTTGCCAACTATTACAATCATGTCTGATTTAGAGATTAATGCGCCAAGCTGAAAATTGATTTCAAATTGATTTTTCCCAGCCTCAATAATGCCTGGTGTTACAATCATTTTTTTGTTTTCGCAAAAAGATAAAACTTCAATTGCTTCTTTTGCACTTGATAGTGAACAGTTGTAACTGTCATCTAAAATATTTATTGCGCCTTTTATGTGTTCCAATCTGTGTGGTATTGGTTTTAAATTGTTTATTACAAATTTAATATTGTCAATGCTTATGCCTAAATTTATGGCTAGGGCAGAAGCAAGCATGATGTCTGTCACATTGTGTTTGCCAAGCAGTTTTGTTTTACAGTTGAATTTGTTATTCTTGCAATTGAAAACAAAACTTGTTTTAAAGTTTTTTACTGTAATCTTATTGGCATAAAAATCTGCGTTTTCATTTTCAATTGATGTGGAAAATTTTATTCCTGGTTTGTCAATATACATATCAAAAAGTAAACGATTATCAGTGTTAAAAATGCATGGTCTTAAATTCAAAAATTCACTTAATTTTCCTTTGGCTTTTGCTATGTTTTTTATACTTTTAAAAGTTTGCAAATGCTGTGGTGAAATTTGTGTTAAAATTCCATAATTTGCACCAAAGATTTTGCATAAATTTTTTATATCGTTTTTGTGACGTGCTCCATATTCTAAAATAATAAAATCTACATTTAAATTAGAATTATTTAAAAATTTAGCAATGCCTATAGGGGTGTTAAAACTTTGTGGAGATGCTAGCACTTTGTATTGTGTTTTTAGCATTTCGTAAAGAATGTTTTTTACCGTTGTTTTTCCATTGCTTCCAGTTATTGCAATAACTTTTGCACGACTGCTTTTGAGTTTGTTTTGGGCTTTTTTGATAAATTGACGATTTATTATTTTGTCATAAAAATTTATATAATTTGCAAAAATTGGTGCAAAAATCATGCAAATATGGCTTAAAATCAGCATTTTTTTGAAAAATATTGGTAAAATTATTAAAATTGATGCCAAAAGATAAATTCTTTTTAATCTGTCAGTATATGCTAAAGGTGTCTTTTTATTTAAACAAATTTTTTGATAAATGGGTGGTAAAATAAATAATAAAATAATATTTGAAATAATTGTAAAAAATAAATTTAAAATTAAAATTTGTACGACAAAAATCGCTATCAAAAATATACAAAAAATCCAATATTTGAAATTAAAATATGATAAATATCTTTTTGTGTTATAATTTCTTAATTGAAAAACGTGCAGATAATTTTGTAAGAAAAACATGTTTAAAAATGATGTTATTACGTTTATATAAACATTTAAAAATATCACAAAAATTTCACCACCAAATTATTAAAATATGCATTTTGTTTTAGATATGCAAAATGGTCAGATTTTGTTTTGTAAAACAGGGCATTTTTTTTGTTGTTTTTAAAAATTTTTTTTGCAATCCAGATAGGTGTTTCTTTGTCGCTAATACCCCAAAAAATCAAAATTGGAATGTTGAATTTTAACATGCGAAATGTGTTGAAATTTACAACATTTTTAAAAGTGATTTTGTTTGTCGGTGCTAATTCTTTATAATCTCGGCTTGCTAGATTTTGATATAAAAATTTGTACTTTTTTTGTTTTAGCAGACAAATATTGTTGTTTAAATCAACTTTTTTAAAAATATTAATTTTTTTTGCACCAGCGCCTCCAGTTACGACAATTTTTTTAATTTGTAAACAATTGTCGAAATCTTTTGATTGTGCCAAATAATTCATAATGGTTGCAATCCTAAAACCGAAACTGTGGCAAACAATCGAGACAGTTGAAATGTTTAAACTTTTTGTTAGTGCAACAACGCAATTTACATAATCAATCATATCCCAAGCCAAATTTGTAGGTGCAGTTGTGGGCAAAGTTAGCGACAAACAATCATATTTTGATTTTAGCAAATTGATGGTTGATATAAATGAATTTTTGTTACCACCCCAACCATGCAAAAACAATATACAATTTTTGTTGCCAGAGTTTGACTTGATAAGGTTATAATCAATAAGTTCGCCACGGAATATAAACATATCTATTGTTATGAAAATTTTTTTAAGTTTGCCATTTAAACAATTTTTAATTTAAGCGAATATATATTGTTATGGAAAAAATTTGTGTAATTTTTGGTGGCAAAAGTCCCGAGCATGATGTGTCAATAATTTCTGGAATGCAGTGTGCAAAATACTTGCAAAACAAATATGACGTAAAAAAAATATATCTCGGACTTGACAATAAGTTTTATGATGCAACAAGTATTGATGATATTTCATATTTCAGTGATAAGAAAAATTTAAAACTTAGGTCATTGATTTTTTACGATGGATTAAACAAAAAGAGCCTTGGACTTAAAAAAATCTGCGATATAAAATGTATTGTCAATTGTTGCCATGGTGGAGTGGGAGAAAATGGTTGCCTTGCAGGATTTTTTTCAACTTTGGGTATTCCTTTTACAAGCGCCTCATCGCTTGCGGGTGGCATAACCATGGATAAATCTTTAACAAAGCAATTAGTTGCAGATATTGTGAAAGTTGTTGACGGCATAAAGGTTACAAAACACAATTATATAGAGGCAGTGGCAGATATCGAAAGCAATTTCCCAGAAAATATTATTGTCAAACCAAATGCACTGGGTTCTTCAATAGGTGTTAAAGTTTGCAACAAATCAAATTTTAAAAACCAAATTGAAGCTATTTTTGCATTGAATGACGATGCTTTGGTTGAAGAAAAAATTGAACCGATGATTGAACTTAATCAGGCTTGTTATAAGAAAGGGGATAAAATGATTGTAAGTGCAATTGAACAGCCATTGAGCAAGCAAGATTTTTTAACATTTGACGAAAAGTATCGTCATAACAGTAAAACAAAGGTTAAGGATAGGGTTATTCCAGCACAAATTGATAAAGACCTTGAAAATCAAATAAACATTACAACGCAAAAGATATATTCAAAATTAAATTTGAATGGAGTTGTGAGAATTGATTACATGTATAACACAAAAGCAAAAATCTTGTATTTCAACGAAGTTAATACTGTTCCAGGCAGTCTTGCTTTTTATCTTTTTGAGCCAATTGGCATTGATTATATCAGTTTGATAGAGGATATGATAGACAATGCAACACAGCCGAAAAAATATTCATACTTTGACACTGAGATACTAACAAAAAAATTGCTTTAATTAAAAAAAAATGGTATAATTAGCCCGTAATTTAACAAAATTTGAACAAAAGGGGTTAATTGTGTCTGCTAGTTATGATAGTAAAGATTTAATTGTTTTGGAAGGGCTTGATGCTGTGCGCATGCGCCCGGGTATGTATATAGGAACAACAGGTGTGAAGGGGCTTCATCACTTGTTGTGGGAAATTATTGATAATGCAATTGATGAAGTTGCAAACGGATATGGCAATAAGGTTGAGGTGACATTGCATAAAGATGGTACCGCTTCTGTTATGGATAATGGTCGTGGTATCCCTGTAAGCCCACACCCAAAACTTAAAATCAGTGGGGTTGAGGTTGTTTTCACACAATTGCATGCTGGTGGCAAGTTTGGGGATAGCAACTATAAATATTCAGGCGGTTTGCATGGTGTTGGTGCGTCAGTTACCAATGCTTTAAGCCGATATTTGGAAGTTACAGTTTTCAAAGACGGTCACAAATATTTTGCAAGATTTGAATCTGTTGAAAAGAATGGCAAAATCCATAGTGGTGTGCCAGTTCAACATTTAACAGAAATGGGCAAAACAACCTTGAAAGGCACTTATGTTCGCTTTTTGCCAGATGATAGGGTGTTTAAAGATACTAAGTTTGATTATGATACCGTTTATGAGCGCCTTAAAGAAACTGCATTTTTAAATAAAGGTGTTCACATTGAGTTAATTGATGAACGCATCAACAAACATGAAACTTTATGTTTTGAAGGCGGTATTAGAGATTACGTAACCAGCCTTACAATGGATAAAAAACCATTGTTTGTACCACCGATTTATATTGAAAATGAGATTGATGACACATTTGTGTCACTATCTTTGCAATATGTTGATAACTACACTGAAAGCATTTATAGTTATGTCAATAACATTCCAACACCAGAAGGTGGCACACATGAAGTGGGTTTTAAAACAGCGCTTACAAAAGTTCTTAACGACTTTGCAAAAAAGCATGGACTTGTAAAAGATAAAGATATTCCTTTTATTGGCGATGATTTCCGTGAGGGGCTTGTTGCAGTTTTGGCCATCAAAATGAAAAACGTTCAATTTGAAGGACAAACAAAAACAAAACTTGGCAATGTTGAAGCACGTTCAAGGGTTGAAAGTGTTTGCACTCAAGGTTTGAATGAATTTTTCCAAGCCAAAAAGAATGAAAATATTGGCAATATCATTATAGATAAAGCAAAAGGTGCTGCACGTGTAAGGGCGGCTGCAAAGCATGCAAAAGATTTGACAAGGGCAAAGAACTCAATCGAAGGCAACATGTTGCTTGGTAAACTTGCAAATTGCACTAGCAAGAATCCTGAACTTAATGAAATATTTATTGTAGAAGGCGATTCTGCGGGCGGTACAGCAAAACAAGGCAGGGATAGATATTTCCAAGCAATTTTGCCATTGCGTGGCAAACCTCTTAATAGTGAGAAAAAACGCATTGACCAAGTGCTTGCAAACGAAGAAATACGCACAATTATTGGGGCTTTTGGCACAGGTATTGGTGAAGACTTTAAACTTGAAAATTTAAAATATCACAAAGTTATTATTTTGAGTGATGCCGACCAAGACGGCATGCATATTAGGTGTATTTTGCTTACATTCTTTTTCCGTTATATGCGCCCGCTTATTACAAACGGCAATATTTATGTTGGTATGCCACCACTTTATAAGGTTACAACAAAAGATAAAGAGTGGTATTGCTATACTGATGAAGAATTGACACAAATCACATCAAAACTTAAAAATTATAATTTGCAACGATACAAAGGTCTTGGCGAAATGAGTGCAGAACAATTAAAAACAACCACAATGGACCCAGCACATCGCAGTATGATTAGGGTTACACTCGAAGATGCTGTTATGGCTGATAAGCAAATAAGCATGTGGATGGGCGATGATGTTGGACCAAGAAAGGACTACATCAATAAAAATGCCAACTTTAACAAGATTGATGCCTTTGAAACACAAAAGCATGAAAAACAAAAGCAAGAAGATGAAGGGGAAAATTAATGGCAAAAAAAGAATTTAATTCGGTTGAACCAAAAGGCAATTTATACACAATGACAGTTGAAGATGTTATGTCAACCAGTATGTTGCCATATAGTGAATATGTTATTATGGACCGTGCACTTCCAAGGGTGGAAGATGGCTTAAAACCAGTTCAACGCCGTATTTTATACGATATGATAGAATTGGGCTTAACACCAGATAAACCATTCAAAAAATCAGCACGTGTTGTTGGTGACACATTGGGTAAGTTCCACCCTCACGGAGATAGTTCGGTTTATGGGGCAATGGTTCGTATGGCTCAAGACTTTGTTATGGGCGAACGTTTGGTTGAAGGGCAAGGCAACTTTGGCTCAATTGACGGCGATAGTGCCGCTGCGATGCGTTATACTGAAGTTAGATTAACCCCACTTGCTTTGGAACTTATGAAAGACTTGGACAAGGATACTGTAAGTTTTAGTTTTAACTTTGACGACACTCTTAAAGAACCAGATTATTTAACCGGTAGATTTCCAAATTTATTTGTTAATGGTGCGTCCGGCATTGCGGTAGGCTTGGCAACAAACATTCCAACTCACAATTTGGGCGAAATGATTGATGGTTGCGTGGCTTATATAGACAATCCAAACATCAGCTTAACAGAGATGCTTAAAATCATAAAAGGTCCAGATTTCCCAACAGGAGGTATGGTTTGTGCTGGCAAAGATATGGAAGAAGCTTATGCAACCGGTCGTGGCAAGGTTACAATGCGTGCAGTTTTCCATACAGAAGATGACAAAAATGGCAAAACAAACATAGTTATCACAGAATTGCCTTACCAGGTTAATAAAGCAGAATTTTTAAAATCTTTAGGCGATTTAAAGATGAAAATGAAAGACGAACTTGCCGACATCTGCGATATTACAGATGAAAGTGACCAGTCTGGCATACGTGCAGTTATCACAATCAAAAAAGACGGCGATGTTGATAATATTATTGCTTTGCTTTTGAAACATACTGATATGCAATTAAATTTTAACTATAATGTTGTGGCAATCGCAGATGGTAGCCCTAAACAACTTGGTTTGCTTGCTTACCTTGGCTATTATGTAAAATTCCAAAACGAAATTGTTGTTAGACGCACAAAATTTGATTTGGAAAGGGCAAAGGCTCGTGCACATATTGTTGAAGGGCTTTGTGTTGCAATTGCAAACATTGATGAAGTTGTAAAAATCATCAAAACATCAAGTTCGGTTGCTGATGCAAAAACCAAACTTATGGAAAGGTTCCTTTTATCAGAAATTCAAACACAAGCAATTCTGGATATGCGCTTAAGCAGACTTACAAATTTGGAAGTTGAAAAGTTGCAAGAAGAACTTAAAGAATTGCACAAAACAATAGACGAACTTACTGCAATTTTGGGTAGTAAAGCTCGTCAAATGACTGTGGTTAAAAAAGAGTTAAAAGAAATCAAGGCTAAATATGCAACACCACGTAAAACTCAAATTGTAACCAGCTTTGAAGATTATGTTGTAACACCTATTGAAAAATTGCTTGACACTGAATGTGCGGTGGCGGTTACAAATGATGGTTTGCGCCTTAAAACTTTGGATATTAAGCAAATTCAAAATGCTAGTTCAACATATAGTTATGATAATATAAATGCTTTGCATAAAATACTTGTCCACACAAGTATGAACAGCAGAGTGTATGTGTTCACAAATTATGGTAACTTCTTTAGCATCCCTGTTAGAGATATCCCAAACAGCAAATTTGTAACAAAAGGCACTGCTTTAAGTGAAATTGCTCACACCGAAACAAAAGAAAAAGTTGTAGGTTTGTTTGCAGAACAAGATTTTGAAGAAAATACTGAACTTATTTTCTGCACTCAAGATGGATTTATTAAACGCAGTCCAGCAAGTGAATATGCAGGGCTTAAAACAGGAAGTGTTTCACTTAAACTTAAAGATTTTGACCGTGTTGTGTCTGTGCAAATCAATGACAATCTACCATCAATTTTAATGGTCAGCAGTGATGGTATGGCTGTTAATGTTGAATACAAAACAGTGCCAGTAACAAAACGTGCAAGCGGTGGTGTTATTGGTATGAATTTAAATGATAATGAAAAAGTTATATTTGCCAGTCAGGTGAACACTCTTGATAGGGTGTTGGTTGTAACACCAGAAGGCAACGGAAAGAAATTTAGTTTGAATGAATTGCCAATCAGTGCACGAAATCGTAAAGGTCTAAAAATTATAACAGGCAAAGAAAAAGTTTTTGCAATTATCTCTCCAATCGTCACCGGTGAGGTTGTGTTGCAGGATAAAGACAAAGTTTATGCAGTTGATGTGAATGATATCACAATTCAAACACGCACAAGTGCAGGTAAACCACTTATTGCAAAAACCAAACTTAATCTTAAAGATGTTGGGTTGTATTTAAATTAGCTCAACAAACACAAAATAGAATGTCAAATTTCTGTTGAAAAACCGCAAATAACAACAAATTTTGGCATTTTTTTTGTCAAAAAATCATATAGATGTTATATGGAAGTTTCTTTCCAAGAGCTAAAGTGCAAGCAGGTTATAAACACAGTGGACGGCAAATGTTTAGGGCATATCACTGATGTTATTTTTGACGTAGTAACAGCAAAAACATTGGGGTTTGTTGTTCCTCAATCTGGCACGGGCTTTTGGGGGTTGTTTAAATCTAACAAAGATTTGTTTATTCCTTTTAATTGCGTTTGCAAAATTGGGGTTGATGTGATTTTGGTTGAACTTTATGTTGATGACAAACCAAAACCACCACCTCCACCTAAAAAGCCACAGAATATCATAGCATTAAACGAACAACATAAATAGGAAATCCAAATATTTGGTATTTAATTTTAATTTAACACTATCACTTGTGGTGTTGAATTTTTATTGTCATTGTTTAAATTTTAACTTAAAAATAAAAAAAATTTAAAAACATCATGCTTTTTTGTTGCTAATTTTAGTGTTTTGTGATATGCTACTAAAAAGAATATGTCATGTCTAATTGCAAGGCAAATTGCAGTTAAGTAAGGACGGAAGCATTATATTAAAGGGAGATAAATTTAAATGCGTTGTATTTTTTGCGGAAATAATGAAAGCAAGGTTGTTGATAGCCGTTATTTGAAGGACACAAGCATTCGCAGACGTAGGGAATGCCTTGTTTGTGGCAAACGTTTCACAACTTATGAAACTGTTGAAGCAAACCCAATGGTTGTAACAAATGTTGATAATATGCGTGAACCTTTCAAAATCGAAAAGTTGGTTGAAAGTGTTAAATATGCAATTTATTGCACCAATGTTGCAGAAACAGCTGAAGATATTGCAAGCAAAATTGAAACAAAATTATTTGCACTTCAACAACAAGAAATCACAACAAAAGATATCGTAAAAGTTGCGCTTGATGTTTTGTTTGAAGTTAATGCAATGGCTTGCCTTGTTTATTACACACAACACACAGATTGTGAAACATTTGATGATGTTCGCAGATTTTTAAGCAAATAATATTTGCCTTGCATTTTTGCAAGGTTTTTTTATATCAAAAAACGCTAAAAAATAGTGTTTTAAGCTCTCAAATTAAAGATAAAAAATGGAAAATGGAGTAGAATATTTTTATGAAATCAAAAACAAAAGAAATTGTCTTTTTGATAATCGCTTTGCTTTGCCTAGCCATGTTTGTTGTGTTGTGGATTTTGGTAAAAACTGGCTATGATTTTAAGATTGACAGATTGAATGCAATTTTATATGAAAATCAAAATGCTGGTGTAATAGCATTTTTTAAAGAAGCAACGTTTTTAGGCGATTGGAAAGTTTTATGCTTGATAGCAGTTGTTAAAATGTTAAGAAGCAGAGATAAAAAGATCGGTTTGGCTTTTGTTTTAAGTGCTATAATATCAATTTTGTTGTGTCTGAGTGTAAAATACATTGTATGTCGCCCTAGACCAGAAAACATGTTAATAAAGGAAGTTGGCTACAGTTTTCCAAGTGCACATTCAACAATAAGTTTTGCTGTTTGGGGAATGTTTGTTTATTCCGCCATTAAAAGCGATTTAAAACCATGGCAAAAAGCGATATCAATCATATTTGTTGTTGCTGTTATTTTACTTGTCGGGTTTAGCAGAATAATTTTAAATGTGCATTTTGTGTCTGATGTTTTGGCAGGCTTTTTACTTGGTTTTGTTTCTATCTATATTGCTGTGCAACTTACAAAATTGATAAAGCCAAAGCAAGAAACTGCACAAAAGACAATCCAAGTATAATTTGTTAAATTTGCGTTAAAAGCAATCAAATAGGTTTGACATTTTTATATGTTGAACCTTTTTTTATTTTTCGGTTGCTTTATTTTTGTTTTTGTGTTAAATTAAAGGCGAAATAAAAATTTTAAGGAGCAATATTTTGATTACAGTGAATAATGTTGCCGTGCAATTCGGCAGTAGAAAATTGTTTGATGAGGTAAATTTAAAGTTTACAAAAGGCAATTGTTATGGAGTTATTGGTGCAAATGGTGCAGGCAAATCAACATTCATGAAAGTGCTTTCAGGCGAACTTGAACCAAATAAAGGCGAAGTTATAATTCCACCAAAAGAAAGATTGTCCGTGTTGGAACAAAACCAAGAAAAATATAATGATTATACAGTTTTGCGCACAGTGCTTATGGGGCATAAACGTTTGGTTGAGTTGATGGACGAACAAGAAAGATATTATGCCAAAACTGATTTCACTGAAGAAGATGGCAATCGCTTGGCAGAATTGCAAGCTGAATTTGCAGAATTGAATGGTTGGGATGCTGAAAGTGATGCTGAAAAACTTTTAAATTCACTTGATATACCACAAAACTTACACAACGAACTTATGGCTAATGTTGACAGCAAAATCAAAGTTAAAGTTTTGCTTGCTCAAGCATTGTTTAGCAATCCTGACAACTTGATTTTGGACGAACCAACAAACAACTTGGACGTAAAAACAATTCGCTGGTTGGAAGATTTCATTTTAAACTTTGAAAACACAATCATAATTGTCAGCCACAACCGTCATTTCTTAAACAAGGTTTGCACACATATTTGTGATATTGACTATGGGAAAATCAATTTGTACCTTGGTAACTATGATTTCTGGTATGAATCAAGCCAACTTGCATTAAAACAACAAAAAGAGCAAAACAAAAAAGCAGAACAGCGTGCAAAAGAATTGCAAGAGTTTATTGCAAGGTTTAGCGCAAATGCTTCAAAATCAAAACAAGCAACAAGCCGTAAAAAAGAGTTGGAACGTTTGACAATTGAAGATATAAAACCAAGTAGCCGTAAATATCCTTATATTGACTTTAAATTTGACCAACGCATTGGCAATGATATACTATTTGTCAATAAACTTACAAAACCTGGCATATTTGAAAATGTTTCATTCACAGTCCGTCCAGATAACAAAATTGCAATTATGAGCGATAACAGCAATGTAGTAACTGCGTTGATGGATATTTTGGCCGGCAATGACACTAATTATAAAGGCGAAGTGAGATGGGGCAAAACAATCACACCAACATATCTTCCACAAAACAACAATAGTTTCTTTGAAAATTGCGATTTAAGTTTGGTTGAATGGATAGGGCAATACACCAAAGAGACTGATGCGACATTCCTACGCAGTTGGCTTGGCAGAATGTTGTTCAGTGGCGAAGAAGCGGAAAAGAAAGCAAAAGTTTTATCAGGTGGCGAAAAAGTTCGTTGCATGATGGCACGTATGATGCTTCAATCTGGCAACTTCTTGCTTTTAGATGAGCCAACAAATCACTTGGATTTGGAATCAATCACCGCACTCAACAAAGGCATGGAGAGATTTGAAGGTTGCATGATTTTTGCCACACACGATGAAGAAATTATGTCAACAGTTGCAAATCGTATTATCCGTATCAACAAAACCTTGGAATATGATAAAGAAATTGACTACGACACATACGTTGAAACTCAAATGCGTAACAAATAATAAACAACAAAAAAGGGCACAGTTTTGTGCTTTTTTCTTTGCCCAAATATAAGGTTGTTTGGTATTTTTGCTTTATGGTTTGTTAAAAAAGCATTTTCATATCTTAATTTTCATATATTTTTGTATGAGTATGATGCAGGAAATTGAAAAATTGATGGGCAGTGCTGGGGCATCTGCAAATTATAGAATTGTAAACCTTGGCGGGACAAGTCTATATCTTGAAGGCATAAAAACCGTTGTAAGTTTTGGCAGTGAAGAAATGCAATTCCAACTAAAAAAGCAACTGCTTGTAGTATCTGGCACTGATTTAAAGGTAAAATATTTGGATAAAACAACTTGTGTTATGACTGGCAAAATCAGTTCGGTGGTGGTTAAATGAAATATGACTTAATAGGCTACAATATAGATAATTTGTTAAGGACATTGTATACCAAAAAAATCACATTGCTTAACGTTGAAAGACCAAGTCAAACACATGTCAAATTTGAACTTAAAGATAAACACGATAAAAAGGCTAAAAAATACATAGCAAATTTTAATGGCAACAACACCCCTAGTTTTTTTAAAAATCTTCCTAAATTTATTTTATCAAACTTATGTGTTGTGATTGCCATTTTTATAGGTGCGATTTTTTATTTGTTTGCAGGAAATTATATTTGGCAAATTCGCATTTTTGGTTTAAAAAACTTAACACAGAATGAGATTATTCAAGTTCTGGCTCAAAATGGTGTAAAAAAAGGCAAATTAAACACAAAATCAAGCCAACAAATTGAAACAATCTTACTTGAAAATTACGATAGACTTGCACAAGTTTCAGTGGCAAAGCAAGGCACAACTATTGTTATAAATTTAAGCGAAAAGTTGGTTTATAACGAACAGGCTTTTGAGCCGATAACCGCAAGATATTGTGGTGTAATCACACATATAAATCTAATAACAGGAACAGCAAATGTAAGGGTGGGCGATTATGTAAACATTGGCGATATTCTGGTTTTGCCATTCAATTTGGATAAACAGGGGAATAAGGTCAGTGTTAGGCCTTTGGCTGAAATTTATGCAAAAATTTATGTTTTAGGCAGCGCAAAATTGGCACAAACAGAAACAGTTTTGACACGCACTGGTAAAACAAAAATTGTTTATGATTATTATCTTTTTAACAAGCACATATTTTCTGGCAAGAATAAAAATTCATTTGTGTTTTTTGAAAATGTAAGTTATAATGAAAATGTAAGCAAATTGTTGCCGTTTAAACGCACCAAGACCTGCTTTTATGAACTGGCAGAAACTCAAAAAACATACGATTTTGAGCAAGTTAAACCAGCATTGATTGAAAAAAGCAAGGCCGATGCAATGTCAAAACAGCCAACAAATTGTGAGATTGTTGATGAAATTTCAACAGTTGAAATATCAAATAACACAATGTATGCTTACACAACTTTAACACTGCAAGGACAGATAAATGATTGAATTTTTTGGCGAAGCACAACTTGATAAACAGATTTTGGAGGATTTAAACCGTGTTGAAGCACAAGTTTATGCTTTTTTGCATGCTCCCAAAAGTATAAAAGTCAATTTGAAATTTGTGTCGGCTGAAGAAATTCGCTCTTTAAACGCAACAACTCGTGGCATTGACCGTGTTACAGATGTTTTGTCCTTTCCTTACACGAACGTAAAAGTTGGCGAAAAGTTAAAATTAAAAGACTATGTTTGCGATATTGACCCAGTTGACCACAAGTTGTTGCTTGGTGATATTGTTATGTGTGTTCAAAGGGCAGAAGAACAGGCAAAAGATTATGGGCATAGTTTGAAACGTGAGATTTGTTTTTTGTTTTGTCATGCAATGTTGCACCTTATGGGGTATGACCACATTCAACCAGAAGATGAAAAAATCATGACAGCAAAGCAGACAGAAATCTTAAATTCATTGAATATCACAAGGACATGCTTTAAATCTGGATTTGTTACTATTTTAGGTGAAACAAATGCAGGCAAATCTACATTGATAAATCAATTGGTTGGTGAAAAGGTTGCAATCGTAAGCCCAAAAAGTCAAACCACACGTGAAAATATAACAGGCATATATAACGACAAAAACTGCCAAATCGTATTTTTGGATACTCCAGGATACCACAAACGTGCAACCAAAATTGATGATGCAATGGATAAGCAAATTGAAAATGCTCAAGCAGACACGGAAATTGTGCTTATGATGATATCTGCAAAAAAGCCTTTAGTTGAGCAATATAATCAATTGAATAAGAAAGTTACAGCATCAGCAAAAAAGATTTTGTTGGTTAACAAAATTGACGAAGTGAAATATGAAAAACTTTATCCTCAACTTGCTGAACTTGGTGTGATTGCCAATGTTGATGAGATATTGCCAATATCTGCTTTGACAGGTAAAAATTGTGATGTTTTGCTTGATATGATAAAAAAATATTTGCCAGAGTATGACCACGAGATGCGTTATTATCCAATAGATGAATACACAGACAAAAATTTGCGCCAGATGTGTGCTGAAATTGTGAGAGAAAAGGCTCTTTTATTGCTTGATGATGAGATTCCACATGGCATTCAAGTGGTGGTAACAGACTATCGTGAAAGTGAAACACCAATTCAAATTTATGCCGATGTTTATTGCGAAAGAGAAAGCCATAAAGCCATTATTTTAGGCAAAAACGGCGATATGATAAAACAAATTTCAACCAAAGCAAGGCAATCTATTGAAAAATTGGTTGGCTCAAAGGTTAATTTGCAATTATATGTAAAAGTTAAGCCAAATTGGCGCAATGATGAACGTGCTTTGAAAGATTTTGGCTTAGTAATTGAAGAATAAGTGAGAATTTAATTGAATAAAAAGCAGTTAAAATCATAAAATAAATTAGGGGGTTAAATATGAAATTTAAAACGGAACTTGCAAACAAATTTTATGCATCATTTATGCGCACTGGTAACCCTTGTTTTTATATGCTGGCAGTTGACAGCGAAAAAACTGAAATTTTAAAGCAAAAAATTAATACTATGATAGAAGACGAATTAACATTATAACCAAATTTGCTTGGTTGATGTTTTTCATAGCAAACTTAAAAATGGATACAAAAGTTAAAGGGATAATCTTAAAATTGACCGATATTAAGGAAGCGGACAAAATTGCTTCCATCTTTAGTTTGGAACAAGGGATAATCTCTGCAACTTTTAGGGGCATTAGAAAGGAAAAATCAAAATTAAAATCTTTTGCGCTGCCTTTTACATTTGCAGAATTTAACATCAATCAAACCAGCAATTCTAGAGTTGTGACAAGTGCAAATGTTATAGATGGTTTTTACGGCTTAACACAAAACTATAACAAAACAATTTTAGGGTATGTTTTGTTAGATATCTTAAAAACAATTGTTCCAGTTGAAAAACCAGAACCTGATTTGTTTGTGCTTGCTTTAAATTCGTTAAAGCTAATAGAAACCGAAGATGAATATTTGGCACTAACAAATTTCATCATCAAATTTATAGAGTTTTGCGGTATGGCACTTGATTTTGAATTTGATAAATTTGTTTATCTTGACCGCACAACAGGGGAATTTGTTGCCAAACAAAATTTTGCCACAATGCAGATAGATAAAAAAGTTTTTGAGTTTTTAAAATCAGCAAATAATAATAAAAATCTTGATGTGACAGAAACAATAAAAAAGCAAGCATTAAGGCTTTTGAACACAATTTTAACAATTAAATTTAATGCTGAAATTAGGTCGTTTGAATTTGTTTAAACAGCCAACATAAAATTGGCTGTTTTTTGTTTGAAAATCACAAAAAAATTTGTATTTTGATGTTGACAAGGTGTTATTTTTCATATATAATAACAGCATTAAAGGAGTTTGTTATGAGTTTGTTAAGTAAATGTATTTTAAGGTTAAAAAAATACCCAGAAAATTATTTCGATATGGAGGCAATGTCAGATGTTGATAATATCTATATTGTTTCAAAAGATGGCAAATATGGTTTGCTTGATATCACAACACGCAAATTGATTATGCAATTGCAAGATAATGAAATCACAAGTTACAGCGAAGGTTTAGTTGGTATGACAAAAGGTGGCAAAGCTGGATATGTTGATTTGAAAGGCAAAATTTTTGCTGATTTTAAATATGACAAAGCAGAGGCATTCCACAATCATTTGGCTCGTGTAACGTATGATGATATGATGGGCTACATTGACCGTTCAAACAATGTTGTTATCCCTGTGAAATATGATTTGGTTACCACTTATATTGATGGCTATGCAAAGATTTTGCATCGTGGCAAATGGGGTTATGTTGATGAGGCTGGCAAGGTTGTTGGAGGCATTGAATTTGATTGTTTGGGTGACATCACAGAAGGCATGATTCCAGTTCAAAAAGGTTCAAAGTGGGGTTACATAAATCTTGATGGGAAAGAGGTTATTCCATTCAAATATTCTCAAGCATCAGCATTCTACGATGGCTATGCAACAGTAAAACAAAATGGCAAGGTTGGTGTTATCAACACTGATGGCGAAAAAATTATTGCTTGCCGTTACGACTTTGTTAATTCCATTGAAGATGGTATTGCATGTGTTAGTTCAGATTACAAAATCGGCTATGTAGATGTACATGACAAAACAGTCGTTCCATGTGAACTTATGACATCTTTAGGTTCAACTGATGACGATTTTAAAATGGCTTTAGACCATATTAGATTTGAATTTAACAAAAGGGTGGAAGGGGTTAAATCTCAAGCTGCCAAAGACAGATTGATTCGTGAATGCAATCAAGAAATCAAAAAGATGGTTGACGCAAAAAATGCTATCTATACATATAAGACAAAACGTCAGCAAAAACAATATCGCACAGAGCAACTTCGTCAAGATTGTTATGACGCAATTTCAAGCATACAACCAAAAGATGAAACACAAGAATATGTTGCAGAAGCAGTTATGGCAGAGGCTCAACCAGATAATGCTGTTGCAGATGAACCACAAATCCCAGCATTCAACCCAGAAGAAGAACTTGCTGATGGAAGTGAAGTTGCTGAAATTGTGGACACAGTGCCAGAAGACGAAATTGTTCATAACGACTAATCTACAAGATTAATAATTATGCTTGCTAAAAACCAAATTTTGTATTTAAGCATTTAAATTTAAAAATAGAATAAATAAATTAGGCAACTGTTTATTAAAGTATTAAAAACTTTATCAAAATAGTTGCCTTTTTGTCGAAATAATGATAGCTTCTTTTTGTAAATGTTATTTGATATACAACACATTCTTTACATGGTGATTTCTAGCATAATTGTTATTCTTTTGCTTGTTTTATTTAAATTTTTTGTAAAACAACAAAAGTATAAAGACTTGTTGCTACAAATTTTTGCTGTTTTAACCGTTGTTATACATTTTTCAAGTTTGTATGTTGACTATTTTAAAACTGGGACTGCGGTTGTTGAGGCACCAATGTTGTTGCCAATTTATCCATGTAATGTGGCAATGTGGTTATTAGTTATTTCTGCGTTTTGGAAGAATAAAAACTCTAAAGTGTTTTCAATTATTGCTGAATTCACATTTTACTTAGGCATTGTTGGTGCGGTTGTTGGTATAATGCTAAATGAAATTTATGCTAACAATCCAACTCTTGCTGATTGGGACGTTTTAAAAGGCTTGTTGTCACACTCAACAATGCTTGTTGGCTGTGTATATCTCTTGTCTGGTGGGTATATAAAAATTCGTGTTAAAAATACAATTAGTGTTTTGTTTGGGCTTTTGCTATTGCTTGTTGATGGTGGAATAATAATTGCCTTGCACAAAATGTTTAATTTAACACCACCAAATTGTATGTATTTACTCAGCAATCCGGTTCCAAATTTGCCGTGGCTTAATACATTTGTTATTGGAATTATTGGTTTGATTATTGTTTTCTTAATCGGTGTGATTGTTGAACAAATTGCACTGCCAAAACAAGACAGGTGGTACTCCAAATTTAAAAAGAAAAATCAGAATATAGAGAATAAGGAAGGAGAATAAATTATGGCAGAATTCTTAAAAAAATTATTTGGCTCATCATCGGGCAAAGTTGAAATAACATTGTTTTCAATATGGCATATATTGTACATTGTTTTAATTATTGGTTTGGCAATAAGTGCACATTTTATCCTTAGACATAAATCAGATAAAGCAAAACAAACAACATTAAATGTGCTTGCATATTTAATTATCGGCACATATCTGCTTGATTTCTTTATTATGCCATTTTCTCAAGGTAAGATTGATATTGATAAGTTGCCATTTCACATTTGCACACTTACAGGCATATTTATACCTTTTGTTCAATTCAACAAAAAGTTTAAACCTATAAAAAATGTTATCACATGCTTTGCCATTGTTTCATCTTTGATGTACATTACATATCCAGGTTCAGCATTGGGTGGGGTAACACCTTGGTGTTATAAAGTTGTTCAAACATTTGTTTTCCACGGGTTTGTTTTTGCTTGGGGTTTGCTTAGTGTTTCACTTAAACAAGCAGAGTTCAAATGGAAAGACATTTGGCAAGAAGCAGTCGGCTTGGTGGTGATGGTTGCTTGGGCAGCATTAGGCAATTTTGCATACAATGGTATCCCAGACGGACATCACTATGATTGGTTCTTTATCACAGGCTCAACATTTCCATTTATTCCAAAAGGTTTGATGCCATTATGCACATTTATTGCAGTTTTCGCTATGTGCGCAATAATTTTCTTGATTGATTTCGTTGTTAAAAAGATTTCAGCAAAAATTTCAAAAAACAAATCAAATTTAAACTTGGAAGAAAAATCTAAAACTGAAAATTGATAACGATTTATTGATAAAAAAATAATTTATATGTTTAAATAAATAAAAAGCAACTGTGTTTAGTGTAAAGTTTTAAAACTTTATTAAATCAGTTGCCTTTTTTTTGCCTGTTTTGTATCATATAAAAGTAAATTTTAAAAGGAGTTATATGAAAAAGTATGTTTACTTATTCAGCGAAGGCGATGCATCAATGCGTGAATTGCTTGGCGGTAAAGGTGCTAACCTTGCTGAAATGACAAAAATTGGTTTGCCAGTGCCACAAGGCTTTACAATTTCAACCGAAGCCTGCACACAATACTATGAAGATGGTAGGCAAATCAATGCTGGTATTCAAGCAGAAATTATGGAATACATTGCCAAAATGGAAAAAATCACAGGCAAAAAATTTGGTGACAAAGAAAATCCATTGTTGGTGTCTGTTCGTTCAGGTGCTAGGGCATCAATGCCAGGTATGATGGACACAATTTTGAATCTTGGTTTGAATGATGAAGTTGTTGAAACTTTGTCACGCAAAAGCAACAATCCACGTTGGGCATGGGACTGCTATCGCAGATTTATCCAAATGTTCAGTGACGTGGTTATGGAAGTTGGCAAAAAATATTTTGAAAAACTTATCGACCAACTTAAAGCACGTAAAGGTTACACAAGTGACCTTGACATGGGTGCTGAAGATTTAAAAGAACTTGCAACAGAATTTAAAGCAGAATACAAAAAGCAATTGGGTAAAGACTTCCCAGTTGACCCAAAAGAACAACTTTTCGAAGCAATTAAAGCAGTTTTCCGCAGTTGGGATAACCCACGTGCAAACATTTATCGTATGGACCACGATATCCCTTATAGCTGGGGTACAGCTGTCAATGTGCAAATGATGGCATTTGGTAACATGGGCGAAACATCTGGCACCGGTGTTGCTTTCACACGTAACCCTGCAACAGGTGAAAAAGGCTTGATGGGCGAATTTTTGATGAATGCACAAGGCGAAGACGTTGTTGCTGGTGTGCGTACACCAATGCCTATTGCAAGAATGGCTGAAATTTTGCCAGAATGTTATGAAGAATTTAAAAAGATTTGCGATACTCTTGAACATCACTATCGTGATATGCAAGATATGGAATTTACAATTGAAGATAAAAAACTTTACATGCTTCAAACACGTAACGGCAAACGTACCGCTGCTGCAGCAATTAAAATCGCTTGCGATTTGATTGACGAAGGTATGATTAGCGAAAAAGAAGCTTTAATGCAAATTGATGCTAAATCTCTTGATATGCTTTTGCACCCAACTTTTGATGCTGAAGCACTTAAATATGCTGACAAAAACAATGTTGTTGGCAAAGGTATTGCTGCCAGCCCAGGCGCTGCTGCTGGTACAATTGTATTTACTGCAGAAGATGCGGTAAAAGAGGGCAAAGCAGGCAAAAAAGTTGTGCTTGTACGTCTTGAAACAAGCCCAGAAGATATCGAGGGCATGAAATATAGCCAAGGTATCTTAACAGTTCGTGGTGGTCAAACATCTCACGCAGCCGTTGTTGCACGTGGCATGGGAACATGCTGTGTTTCAGGTTGTGGAGACATCAAAATGGACGAAGAAAACAAGTGCTTTACACTTGCAGGCAAAGTTTATCATGAAGGTGATGGCATTTCTCTTGATGGTTCAACAGGCAAAATTTATAACTGTATCATCAAAACAGTTCCAGCAGACCCTAATAGTGGTTATTTTGGACGTATCATGCGTTTGGCGGATAAATACAAAGCCCTTGGCGTAAAAACAAATGCAGATACACCAGCCGATGCAGAACGTGCTGCTGAACTTGGCGCTCAAGGCATTGGTTTGTGCCGTACAGAACACATGTTCTTTGACCCTGCACGTATTGGTGCATTCCGTGAAATGATTTGTGCTGATACAGTTGAAGAACGTGAACATGCTTTATCAAAAATTGAACCTATGCAACAGGCAGACTTTGAAGGTTTGATGGAAGCACTTAAAGGTCAACCTGTTACAATCCGTTTCTTGGATCCACCTCTTCACGAATTTGTTCCAACCAGTGAGGAAGATATCAAAGAATTGGCAAAGACACAAGGCAAAACTGTTGCTCAAATCAAACAACTTATTGCAGACTTGCATGAATTTAACCCAATGATGGGGCACCGTGGTTGCCGTTTGGCAGTTACTTACCCAGAAATTGCTGTTATGCAAACAAAAGCAGTTATCAAGGCTGCAATTGCTGTTCAAAAACGTCACCCAGATTGGAAAGTTGTTCCTGAAATTATGATTCCACTTGTTGGTGAAATTAAAGAACTTCAATTTGTTAAACGTGTTGTTGTTGACACTGCAGATAAGGTTATTGCTGATGCAAAATCAAATCTTAAATATGAAGTTGGCACAATGATTGAAATCCCACGTGCTGCTTTGACTGCTGATGAAATTGCAAAAGATGCTGATTTCTTCTGCTTTGGTACAAACGACTTAACACAAATGACATTCGGTTTCAGCCGTGATGATGCTGGCAAATTCTTGCCTTCATACTATGCAAACAAAATTTATGAAAGCGACCCATTTGCTCGTCTTGACACAAACGGTGTTGGCAAACTTATGGAACTTTCAATTCAACTTGGCAAATCAACAAATCCAAAACTTCACACAGGTATTTGTGGCGAACATGGTGGTGACCCTTCAAGCATTGAATTTTGTCACAAAATTGGTCTTGATTATGTAAGTTGCTCACCATATCGTGTGCCAATTGCACGTTTGGCTGCAGCACAAGCAAACATCAAATTTCCAAGGAAATAGTAAATAAATTGTGTTAATAAATTTTTAGAACTTTGTGTGATTGGGCGATCTTGTGAATGTGAAAATTTATAATAAACAAAAAATCTCTCTTGCCGAGAGATTTTTTAAACAAAGTTATAATCTATAAAAGAGTTATTTTAATTGACAAGACAATGATTGTTAAGTTAATATAATGATATATTATTGTTCGCAGTTGCAAACAGTATTAAAAAAGAGGGGGAAAAATGAAAGGTAAAAAGATATTATCAGTTTTGGCGGCTTCTGCATTAATCGCACCGTTGGCTTTGTGTTTTACAGGGTGTAAAAAAGCTAAAAAGTTTGATATTAACGCAAAAGATGTGTATGCTATCTCAGCAGTATCTAGTGTTAACTATTTGATGAACTTGGAAGAAGTTAAAACAGACACTCAAAATACAGCAACTAGATATTTAGATGCAACAATTGAAAGCACGGCACGTCCATCAAGTTTAACAGATAGCAACATTGAGAGCATTAAAGATTGTTTGGAACTTTTTGATTCAGTTATTGAAAGTGGAAAAGTCAACCAAGCAACAGCAAAAAATAATGATCCTACCGGTGAATTTGCAACATATACCTTTGTTATGACTATCAATTTGCCAGGTATGAATGAAAGTTTTAAAATGTACTATAATGAAGTTGAAACGGAAACCAATCGTAAAGTTGAGGACGAAAAAGAAGAGGTTGAAGTATCAACTACACTTGAAGGGGTAATGGCAGTTGGAGAAACACGTTTTGATATGACCGGTAAACGTGAATTTGAGCAAGAAGGCAATGAAAAGGAATCTTCAATTGAGTTTACAACAAAAAGCAGAACAAACAGCCAAAACTATGTTGTGATTAAACAATCTGTTGAAGAAAAAAATGGAGAAACAGAACTTGAATATGAATATCAAGTTTACAATAACGGAACAAAAGTTTTGGATTTAGAAACAGAAATCGAGTTCGAAAATGATAAAATTGAACTTGAATTTAAATTAAAAAATGTAACAAGTGGCATGTTGGAAAAAACATTGTATAAAATAACAAAAGGTAGTGCGGAAGGTATATTCAATGTTAGTTACACAATCAACAACACAACTGACACTTTTGTTGTGAAAAAAACAACAACAGGATACACATTTACTTATTCAAATAACTTTTGTGAAGAAATTAAGTTTTAGTTTATTTAAAGTTTAGTTAAAAGAATCTCTCAGTTAAGAGAGATTTTTTTATGTAGTGTTAAATTTATTTAACCTTTAAGGGAATAAAAAAACACAAGTAGCATACACTTGTGTTTTCGAGTGGTCCCGAAGGTCGGGGTCGAACCGACATGATATTGCTATCGCAAGATTTTGAGTCTTGTGCGTCTGCCATTTCGCCACTTCGGGATATTTTGGAGGCACCAACCAGATTTGAACTGGTGAGTGAAGGTTTTGCAGACCTTTGCCTTACCACTTGGCGATGGTGCCATATTGTGCTTAAAACTCTATTAGTATATATGAAAAATTAAAAAAAAGCAACACTTTTTGTTAAAGTTTTTAAAATTTATAATTATATTAATTTAAGTCAATTTAACAAAAGAAATTTTCATATTAATTGTTGGAAAAGTAAGAAAAAGTTTACTTTTTTTGTTAATTTTCTTGACTTGTTGTTAAATATTGCGGTAGAGTAAAATTGTAAAATATAAGGAGAATGTATGGCAATAAAAAAGAAAGAGCAAGACAAATTTTTGTGGACAGTAAAAGTTAGTGAAAAGGGACAAATTGTTATTCCAAAACAGGCTCGTGAAGAATTTAATATTAAAGAAGGCGACATGCTTTTGTTGCTTGGCGATAAATCAAAAGGGATTGCCATTGCAAAATATGATGATTATCTAAAGTTTGCAGAAGCAATTTTTAAAGCAAACAAGGGGGAATAAAATGTTAGAAATCAAAAATTTAACAAAAAAATATGGAGATAAGGTTGCCGTTGATGATCTAAGTTTGACAGTGGAATCTGGGCAAATTTGCGCATTTATTGGGCATAATGGCGCAGGCAAAACCACAACATTAAAAGCAATTGCAGGAATTTTGAATTTCGAGCAAGGTGAAATCAAAATTGATGGTATTGATGTAAAATCAAATCCAATGGAAGCAAAACGCATTTTGGCATATTTGCCAGATAATCCTGATTTGTACGATTATTTAACAGGGATAGAGTATTTGAATTTTATTGCAAATATTTTTAAGTTATCCGTGCCTGAACGTAAAGAAAAAATTGAGCAATACGCAAAACGCATTGGCATTTATGATGCTTTGCAGAGCCAAATTTCATCATATAGCCATGGCATGAAACAAAAATTGGCGCTAGTATCCGCATTAATACATAGTCCACGTCTTTTGCTTTTAGACGAGCCATTTGTCGGTCTTGACCCAATTAGTAGCCATGAAATGAAATTGATTATGCAGGAAATGGCAAAAGCAGGGGCAACCATATTTTATTCTACGCATGTGCTAGATGTTGCAGAAAAAATTTGTGACCAAGTTGCAATAATCAAGCAAGGAAAACTGGTTGTGTTTGGCAAAATGGAAGATGTGAAAGGCATGCAAAGCCTTGAAAACGTGTTCTTGGAGTTGGAAAATGACAAACACGATTAACTTAACAAAAATTTACATCAAGGAAACATTAAGCCGAACATTTAACATAAAAGGCAAAAAGAAATTTAGTTCAACAGCAATGATTATGACATTATTGTTTTTGTTGGTTGCATTCAGCATGGGGTATAACCTTTATGTGATGGCAGACGCAATGAACAAATTTGGCTTTGCAAAAAATATTATCCTAGTTGGTGGCGTTTTTAGTGCACTTATGGTGTTGATGATAACAATAACAGACACTCAAGGCTATTTTTATAAGACAAAAGATTTTGAGATGCTTTCAAGTTTGCCTTTAAAACAAAGTGAAATTGTGATTTCAAAACTATTAAGTTCGTACATTGTCACTATTATATATTCTGCAATGATATTGATTCCAACTTTTGTTGTTTATTTTATTTTTTGCAAGATTACACTAGCAAATGTAATATTTGCATTGTTGGCATTATTGTTAGTGCCAGCATTTAGTCAACTTTTGTGCAGTGTTTTTGCATGGCTAATCAATATTATTTCTTCTAGAATGAAAAATAAAATGCTAATGCGTAGCATTTTGAGTGTGATGTTCGCCATTGGCATGATGGTTATGATTTATTTTGCAAACAGCCAGGCAATGACAGCCATGCTTTCAGTTGAAACTCCACTTTGGTTTAAAATTGTGTTTCCCCATATATATTTTTTGATGACGGCTTTAAGCCAAAGTTCTATTGTCCAATATGTCTTTTTTGTGGCAATATGTATTTCTTTGATGTTAATTACAATTGGAATAATAATGTTGGGGTACAATAAAATCAATAAAAATTTACTTGTCTCAACAAATAAAAAATCATCAAAAACAAAACCTATTCTTTACAAACAGAAAAGTGTTTTTGCAACACTTCTAAATAGGGAAGCCAAAGGTTTTGTAATGAGTCCAACTTATCTTATGAACGGTATCATGGGGTCGTTGCTTGCCATTGTGTTGTCTTTTACGATGTATGGTATATTTAAATCTATCCCGAATAATCCAATTTCTGTTTCAATTTTTGTTGCGCTAGAAGTCTTTACAATTCCGCTATGTATGGGTATCTCACCCACAACGTCAGTTTCAATTTCAATGGAAGGCACACGATTTTTAAATCTAAAAAGCATGCCAGTTAAATTTGGTGATATTGCAAACAGTAAAATTATGTTTAATATTTTGCTTAATTTGCCTTGTCTGTTGGTTGGAGAAATAGGTTTTTGTTGCCTTATGCAATTAAATATCTTAACAAGTGTTTTAATTGTTTTGTTCAGTGTGATATATTTGATTATGTGTTCTGGTTTAGGTTTGCTTATTAATTTGCGCTTTCCAAAACTCAACTGGACAAACGAGGCTCAGGCTTCAAAGCAGGGGTTAAGCCTGCTTTTAACTATGTTTATAGATGTGTTTGTCTGTTTGTTGCCTATGATATTGTTTTTTGTGTTTTTGCAAAACATACCAACAATGAATATAAATGTCTTTATAGGATTGTCAATTATCCCAGTGGCAATACTGCTTCTTGTCGCTTATGTATTGCTGGCTACAATTGGCAACAAACTATACCAAACAATTAAATAAAAACCACATTCACTATAACACTTTAAATTAAAGATGTTATATCCTGCAGGTTGAAAAAAACTTTAAACACCGTTTTAATTGTTATTGTTTGAAACAAAAAAGGAACAAAATTGTGATAATGTTCCTTTTTTCATATTTATTTTTGAAAAAAAATTTAGCTGTGAAAACCTTTATAAAATGTTTTGCAAGCAACCTTTCTAGATTTGATTATATTTACACATTAGTGTCTTTTGTAAAACATTCTTCTAAAGAAAAGTAAGCATTTCTTGTGTGTTTATTGTATCTTGAAAAATAGTCAAGGGCAATCATTAAGGAGAAGACAAGTTTTTTATCGTTTTGTTCACTAGCAATGTAAAGTGAGTTTAAAAGCATAGTGAATTCTTCTTTCTCATTCATCTTTAATTTATAACTATCAACATTTGAAATTATGAGCCTTATTGTTGTCATGATTTTGTTATAATAATTTTTTTGATAGTCATTTGCGGTCACGATAATGTGGCGCTTTGAGTAAAGAGAGTTGATTGCGGATTTGAAAGGCAAAATGATGTTTTCCGCAAACAATTTAAATTCTTGTCCAACAGCATCTTCAGTCTTAAAAAATTTGTTCAAAAAATCATAAAAATCAAGTTCTTTTGAATTGAAACGATAAAGTAGGCTATATACAAAAGCTATAATTAACTTTTCGTCTGTTGGCATGATTAAAGTGTAAGTTTCGTTATTATTTTCAACTATTGATTGCTTAAAAAAATCAACAAAATCAAATTTGTTTAAGGTTGAAGCCACAATATTTTTAACTTTTTCATCTGCATCAATAAGTTTTAATATTGAAGCTATTTTAATATCTGCCAAAATGTATTTGCCTGCCACAAACTCATCACAAGCAGTGTTTAAAGCGGTTAATTCATAAACATTTTCACTCATATAAACCTCTAAATAGAGTATAACATCAAAAAGAAATCAACGCAAGGGAATAATTATTGTTTTAAAAAGTTGTCTTTTATTGTTGAATATTGTATAATAAACTCGTAAAAGTAATTTTCATTACAAATGATTATAAAAATAAGTGGATTGTTTAGCTTTCTATTTTAAAAATGTATAATCAAAGTGGTGCTGAATAACTTTTCAAATTAAATATAAGATAATGATGTGCTTAATTGCATGTTTTTTAAGCCTATTTTACAATATTTATAGCATAAAAAGGATTAATTATGGATTTTGTACCGGACAACACTGTCAACAAGTTAATATTGCTTTACGTTTTAGATAAAATGGAAATTCCTTTAACTGAAAACTCTATTTTGGAAATATGTTCAAGCCAAAACAATTGGGTAAATTGGATGGATTGCAAGGACTTGCTTGTTCAACTTATCACTTCAAAATTTATTTATAAACCTAACACAGAAAATGACGAAAGCAGATATAATATCACAGTTGCAGGTAGAGAGTGCTTGGCGCAATTTTACACACGCATTCCAGCAAGTTTGCGTGCGCAAATAGATAAGTTTGCTGACGAAAACAAACTGCAATATAAGCGCAATCAAGAATATATTGCGAAATGTTATAAAAATGAAGATGGTAGCTACACAGTTGACCTCAAAATCCTTGAGCCATTAACCACAGAATCAATATTTTCACTTTCAATCAAATCAGACACTCGCCACAATGCAACAATTGCTTGCAAGCGCTGGAGAGAATTGGCGGCCAATGTATATGAATATGTTTACAGCAAGATAATTGATAACTAAATTAATAGAAATAACAATTCAGTTGTTTGATAAATTTAACTTTGTTGAGCAAATAAAAAAGCCTACTTTAAAAGTAGGTTTTTCTTTTTGCGTTCACTAGATTTTAATAAAACATGCTTGTAACACGGTTTACATTTTGAGAAAGGTAGATTTCATTTTTAATGTGATAAGAACTATTAAAGCACCAAAGTGTAAAGGCAAAAATCATAGGCAAGTAAAATGAAATGGTGTTATAATAAACAATTTCCAAGATAGAGTAGGTTAGGCTTGCAACAAGCAATAACAATGCAACAACAGCAAGCAAACTTGTGATAAAACTATATAAATTAATAAAACTACGTTTTTCAATATTGAAAACAAAATTTGCTTTATTGACTGATTTGCCTCGATGCCTAATTTTTTCCAATATATGCATATCTTTAAGTGCGTAAATAATTGATACAAAGCCATACATAACACTAAACAACATGGTAACGCAACTCAAAATTATCATTAGGGTGCTTGCATCACCAGGTGTAACAATCAACATGACAAGTTGCCATACAAAAGCTGCAACAAACATAAAGGCAAACAAAACACGTAGCCTAAAGTCCTTTTTCAGTGTTGGAACATCTTTGTCCATAAACTCTAATCTATCAGATTTCATATAAATATGATAAAATAAATAAAAGCATAAGTCAAACAAAAACAAATCTTTTTTATTTTAAAATAATTCGTGGCAGATAACTAAAGACTGGTTTGAATTTTATGGTATAAACCCTATCAAAATTTATATTAGCAAAAGGCTTAATGGTATTGAAATAATAAAAGCTAACAATCCTTGTGTTAATTTTTGCAAAAACACAAAACTTGATTTTATCTTCAATTTGTTTAGAAACGAAATTGATTGCATCAAAATGCTTATACCACCAAAGCCAATCAAGCCAGAAGATAACATAACTTTAAACTTTAGGGCAATGTTGCAACTGTTTAAATCAAGTATGCCACGTGTGATTTCAAAGCCAGCTGTTATAACAGATTGAATTAAATTGATGTCAATGCCCAATAATTTTGATATAGGCAAACTAACAAATGACAAAATATGCGTATTTTTAAGCACGTCTATCAGCAAAAACGCCAAAACCATAAACCCACCAACCATTAATATTGAAATCAGTGAATCATAAACACAATCAGATAGTATATTTGTTTGGTCGTTAGGTTTTAACACAACTTCTCGTTTGTTTAAATCTGGTCTTTTTCCACGATAAATTAAACCATTAATTAAGCTCGCAATCAAGTTTGACAAAAGTATTATAACACCGGCTTTGTAACTGTTGAATATTGCAACTCCAACCGTGCCTATCATAAACATAGGGCCACTTATAGAGCAAAATGCCAACATTTTTTTTGCGTCTTGCTGTGAGTAAATGCCACGGTTAAACATCTCGCAAATAAGTTTTGCTCCCATTGGATAGCCGGAAATGGCAGAAAGAAGAAATATTGTTGAACTTGTTTGAGGTGTATTGTAAACTTTAAAAAACAACTTGTCCAATTTTGTTTGTTGGGGTTCAATCATGGCAACAATTATTTTAGTAAATATAAAAAATGGCAACAGAACAGGCAAAACTTTAAAAGCCCAAACTGAAATTGCATTTAAGCATGATTTGCTGTAAAGTGCTGGGTTTGAAATAAAAATGATGCAAACTATAAGCAAAACTGCAATGATAAGTTTGTGACCGTATTTAAATTTTGCTTTGGTGGCGGTTTGTGATTTGTTTGCTTTTAGTGTTTTTATCATATATAATATATTCAACAAAACGGCAAATCTTGCCTGGGTTTATAAAGGGGTAATGTGAAAAAGTTAGCATTGGTATTAAGCGGTGGTGCAGCAAAAGGCTATGCACATATCGGGGTTATAAAGATACTAGAAAAATATAATATCAAACCAGACCTAATTGTTGGAACATCAATGGGTTCGTTGGTTGGTGGCATGTATGCAAGTGGCAAAACATGCGATGAACTTGTCAAAATTGCGAGAGATTTTAACAGTCTTGGCAATTTTTCAATTACAAACACACTTTTCCGTGGGCATTTGTTGGATACAAGGAAGGTTGATAAGCTTTTGAAAAATGAATTGGGCGATTTCAAGGCGGAAGATTGCAAAATACCTTTTGTTTCAGTTGCAACAGATATCACACGTGGCAAAGAGGCGCATTTAACAACAGGCTTATTGCGAGATAATATTCGTGCCAGCATAACCATACCTGGGGTGTTTAAAACCAAAGAAATAAAAGGCAAAAAATATGTTGACGGTGGGCTTTGCAACAATCTGCCAGAAAATGTTGCCCATAAACTTATGCCAGATGCGATTATACTTTCAGTCGATTGTATTGGCAAATATGCCGACCAAGTTGAAAAATTGAGATTTGACACACTTGAAAATATGTTGAATGCAACCACTATATTGACGCAGAACATAGTAAGATTAAGAAGAAGATATGCCGATTTGCGTATTGTTATATCACAACCTGACGTAAGTCAAATAGATTTTAAAACCGAGAAAGTGGATTTGTCTGTTTCTTATGGTGAGTCGGCGACAGAAAAAAGTATAAATCAACTGATTGGTTTGTTGAAAGGGGACGCAAATGAAAATATTAAAACAATTAAACAATCAAGCAAAGGAAATTAATGCAACAATCATTTTGCCAGAAGCAAATGCTGACAATCGTGTGTATGAAGCATGCAAAATCATTTTAAAGCAAAAACTTGCAAAAATTATTGTTTTTGGCAAGGCAGAACAATTTGATAAATCTTTTAAAAATAAAAATTGTCAAATTATCGATATAGACTGTTACAATAAAACCGATTTTTCAAATCAATTATTTGAATTAAGGCAACATAAGGGTATGACAAGGCAAAAAGCAACAGAACTTGTAAAAAAACCACTTTATTTTGCCATGATGTTGTTAAAAAATAATCTTGCAGATGGTTTGGTGGCGGGTGCGTGCAACACAACTGCTGATGTGCTTTTGCCAGCACTTCAAATAATAAAAGCAAAATCGAATAAGTCAGTGGTTACTGGAAGCACACTCATGATAAAAAATGGTTGCAAGCCATTGATGTTTGGAGATGTTTCATTGATTGAAAATCCAACAAGCGACCAATTGGCAGAAATTGCAATTTCAAATGCAGAATTTATGCAAAATGTTATGCGCCTTACACCAAAGGTTGCCTTGCTATCATATTCCACAAAAGGTAGTGCAAAAAATGAAATGGTAACAAAAGTTGCAGATGCGGTTAAAATTGCAAACGAAAGATCAAACTTTTTGATTGATGGCGAAATGCAAGGGGATAGCGCACTTGACAAATCAACAGCCTATCAAAAAGGTGTCAAGTCCGCAGTTGGGGGAGAAGCAAATGTTTTGATTTTCCCAGATTTAAATGCAGGCAACATTGCTTATAAATTGACTTCACGTTTGGCTGGCTATACTGCCATTGGACCAATTATGCTAAACTTTAACAAGCCAGTTAATGACTTGAGCCGTGGTTCAACAGTTGAGGAAATTGTAAACACTGTTGTCATAACAAAACTTTTGACTCAATTTTAATATTTAAAAAGCAAAAGGACAGATAGTTTAACAGTGACAAGGTTTTAAAAAGTTATTAAAAATTTTGAATTTTTTGCTTTTGTTGCATTTTGACCCTTTTAAAATGATTGTCAAAACAATAAAATTGTGCTAACATCTAGGTATGTTTAAAGTAAAAGGAAATTTATATGAAAGTTTTAGTAGTTAATGCTGGTAGTAGCAGTTTAAAAGCCCAACTTATGGAAACTGAAAATGGCAAAGTTTTTGCCAATGCTTATTGTGAACGTATTGGTCTTGATGGCGCATTTATGACTTATAAATGGGCGGGTCAAAAAGTGGTTATCGACGCAAAAATGCCAACACATAAACAAGCATTTCAATTGTTTTTTGACACATTGACAAGCAAAGATTATGGTGTTATTTCAAGTTTAAGTGAAATCAAAGCAATTGGTCATCGTGTGGTAAACATGGGTGAAAAATATTGCAAATCTATTGTTGTTACACCAGAAATTTTTGCAGACATGCAAAAATGTGTTCAATTTGCGCCATTGCACAACCCAGGTGCTTTAACAGGATTGCAAGCATGTATGGATTTGATGCCAGGGGTTAAAAACGTAACAGTATTTGACACTGCATTCCATTCAACAATGCCATCAAAGGCATATATGTATGCTTTGCCTTATGAATATTATGAAAAATATGGTATCCGCAGATATGGTGCACATGGCACAAGCCACAAATACATTGCAAAAAAATGTGCAGAATTTTTGGGCAACCTTAAGGGTAAAAAAGTTATCTCTTGTCACCTTGGTTCAGGTAGCAGTATTTGCGCAATCATGGATGGCAAATGTGTTGACACATCAATGGGTTACACCCCTCTTGCTGGTGTAGTTATGGGCACACGTACAGGAGATATTGATGCCAGTGTTGTTACAGGTGTTATGAATGCAACAGGCAAAACCGCTGATGAAGTTATCACAATTTTCAACAAAAAAAGTGGTTTGCTTGGCCTTTCAGGCTATAGTGATATGCGTGATATTGAATCTCACATGGATGAGCCAAAAGTTAAACTTGCTTTTGACACAATGTGCTATTCTATCAAAAAATATATTGGCGCTTATGCTGCAGCAATGAATGGTGTTGATGCAATCGTTTTCACAGCAGGCATTGGCGAACATGATGAACTTGTTCGTGAAGCAGTTTGCAAAGATATGGAGTATTTGGGTCTTGAACTTGACACAGAAAAGAACATCAAACTCAACAAACCGTTTGATCAAATTGTTGAACTTTCACGTCCAACAAGCAAAGTTAAAGTTTATCGTGTTCCAACAGATGAAGAATATATGATTGCTTTGGAAACAGCAGAACTTGTTAAATAATTTTAAGTTATAAGATTTGATACAAATATAAGATTTGATACAAAACCAGGGGCAGAGTGTTGCTTAAAATAAGATAAGTCTCTGGTTTTTTGTTGCCAAAAGTAAATCTATTCAAAATAAAAAAAACGGCGGTGTGCCGTTTAATATAAAATGCAAAATAAGGGCAAAAAAACTAAATATCGTTTGTTATTTTGCTTTGTGTTAAATCTTTAAGCCTATCAATTAAAAATTCAGCATTATCAACAATTTTTTGGGCTTTAACTTCAATATCGTTGGTGGAGTTGTAAACAATGTTTAAGCCATTTTTATGAACAATTTCAACAACCTTGTTTGTTATTTCATTTAATTTTTCAATCATGATTTCAATTTCATCATCAGCCAAGTCATCATAAAAATCACGATTAATTGCATCCAATTCGTTTGATAAGCGGTTTAATTTATAATTTGTCCTATATTTTGTGCTAATTTGCCTCATATCTATCAATTTATATTTTTTTAAAAAAGATGTCAAGGAATGAATAAGCAAAAAAACAAAAATTTCAGCAAAAATTTTAAATATCAAAAAATATTGTAAAAGCATCAAAATTTGTTAAAATTACGATTGACAAACATAAAAGCATTTGCTATAATAAGACCATATTTTGTCGAGTGCAATTTTTTGTTGCACGAATATTTATGGAGGTATTAAAATGGCTGTTCCAAAGGGAAAAGTTTCAAAAGCGCGCAGAGATAAGCGTCGTGCTAACTGGAAAGCAGCAGTTCCAACATTAGTTGAATGTCCACATTGCCATGAAAAGAAAGTGGCTCACCAAGTTTGCAAAAATTGTGGTTATTATGATGGCGAACAAGCAGTTTCAGTTGATAAAAAAGAAAGTAAATAGTATTTTAAAAACTCCACCAACATGGTGGTTTTTTTATTGTGATTAACATGTGCAAATATTAGCAAATGGGTTTATTTCAAAATCTTGAATGATTTATATAAATAAATCAAAACTTCGGCAGGGTTTGCAAATATTAACTATGCTTTGTTTGTGTTTATGGGGTTTTATCAACAACTCAACAAATTTGTTGGCAAAGCATAAATAAGTTTGTCAAAAACGTGCAAAAAGGTTAAAATACAAATATGGATAAAATCATTGAATATTTAAAAGCAAATGAACAAGAGATACAAAAAATTGTGTTGAGCGACACAAAAACTGAAACAAAAAAGATAATTGTTCACAAAACTATTATTAAAAACAAACTGATGTGGCAGATTGAAAAATATATTGGCACACAAGTTTTTCACAGCAATGTTGATTTTGAAAGTGTCTTAGCTCTACCATTTTGTGAATATAAGCAAATCACAGTTGAACAATCAACAAAAATTGGTATTTTTTCTGCTTCTAAAACCGACTATAGATTAAAGGAAAAACAAATTAATAGACCAGTAAAAAATCAGCAAATCACACACAACAAACAGAAACAATATTTTATCAACGAGGGCGATGATGTGCCTGCATTGGTTGATTTGGGCATTTTTACAAAAGAACACAAGATTGTTGCATCAATGTATGATAAATTTAAACAAATCAACAAATTTATCGAAATTATTGATAATGAACTCAAAAATTACAATTCAACTGAAATCACAATTCTTGACTTTGGTTGTGGCAAAAGTTATTTAACATTTTTAGTTTATTATTATTTTGCAAAATTGCGCAATATTAAAGCAAAAATAATTGGTTATGATTTGAAGGCTGATGTTGTTGACCATTGCAATCAAATCGCAAAAAAATATGGTTATGATGGACTTGAATTTGTTGTTAGCGATGTTAAAAAAGATAAGTTGTACAATAACAAAATAGATATGGTTATCAGTTTGCATGCTTGCGACACTGCAACCGATTATGCACTTAATTTTGCAATCAACAATAATGTTAAATATATATTCAGTGTGCCATGTTGTCAGCATGAAATTAATTTAAGCATTTCTAAAGCAGGTGATTTTGATATAATGCTTAAAGATGGGCTGATTAAAGAAAGGTTTTCTGCATTGCTAACAGATGCAATACGTACAGAGATTTTGCGTGCAGTGGGATATTCAGTTGATGTTATAGAATTTGTTGACTTTGCCCATTCTCCAAAAAATATTATGCTTAGAGCAACAAAAAACAGCACAAAAAAATCATATCAATCACTGCTTGATTTGCAAAATAAATACAAATTTAATCAAACACTATTAAGTTTGCAATGCGAACAAAAATAGGCAAGCAATCAAAAAGGTTTTACATTTACAAAGAAATTTTGTATAATAAAGTTATTATTAATAATAAAAGTGCAAAATTTAATGGCAAAATTGCTTAAAATTGGGCATTTAAAAGGATTTTTATGAAAATTGTTGTTGATGCTTTTGGTGGAGATTATGCTCCTTACGAAATTGTTGCAGGTGCGGTGAAAGCCTTGCAAGAAAATCATGATTTGCAAGTGGTTTTAGTTGGAGATAAAGACCGTATAACAGAAATTTTGCAAGAATTGGTTTTTGTTAGCGACCGTCTTGAAATTGTGCATGCACCAGATGTCGTTACAAATGATGATGTTCCAACAGTTGCAATCCGCACAAAAAAAGCTTCTAGCATAGTTGTTGCTTATGACTATTTAAAAACAAATGAAGATGCTGTTGCTTTGGTTAGTGCTGGTAGCACTGGTGCAACATTAACAGGAGCGGTGTTAAAATTGGGTAGGGTAAAAAACGTTTCCCGTCCTGCATTGGCACCTTTGCTTCCAACAATCAATGATAGCAAAGTTATGTTGGTTGACTGTGGCGCAAATGCAGATTGTAAGCCTGAAAATTTGTTGGACTTTGCAATCATGGGCGACATTTACATGCGCTCAATGGGTGTCAAAAAACCTCGTATTGGTTTGCTTAATATTGGCACTGAAGAAGAAAAGGGTGATGAAATCCACAAACAAGCACATCAACTTTTAAAATCAGCAAAAATTAATTTTGTCGGCAATATTGAAGCACGTGATGTTTTGCGTGGCAATGTTGATGTTGTTGTGTGTGATGGTTTTTCAGGAAATGTTTGCTTGAAGGCAATGGAAGGCATAGCAGAAGTTTTATTTAGCGAAATCAAAGACATTGCAAAATCTTCATTCAAGGCAAAAATTGGGGCACTGTTCCTTAAAAAGAGCCTTAAAGGTTTAAAAACAAAATATGATTATACAAAATGTGGTGGAGCACCACTATTGGGTGTAAATAAAATTGTGCTTAAATGTCATGGCAACAGCAAAGCTCCAATTGTTGCAGACACCATTCAGCAAGCCTATGAACTTGCAAAAAATAAATTAGTTGAAAAGGTATCAAAAGCAGTTGAAAAAAGCAAAGAATAGTTTTATAGAATTATTTGAAAAATGCAGTGAAGATTTAAAAACTTTAGCCTTCACTCATTCTTCGTATGCTCATGACCATGGCACTGAATGCAATGAAAGAATTGAGTTTTTGGGCGATAGTGTGCTTTCAACCATCGTAAGTGATTGCTTGTACAAGCACTATTATTATGTTGAAGGCAAGATGAGCAAAATTCGTGCAAGTTTTGTTTGTACAGATAGTTTGGCTGAATTAGCAAAACAATTGGGCATTGAAAGCCGTATTCTGTTTGGAAAAAGTTTCAAAACAAAAACAGTTTCAAATGCAGTTTTGGCAGACACAATTGAAAGCATGATAGGAGTTATGTATTTAACTTATGGCATGCCTTCAATTGCAAATGCAGTTTTGGAAGCTTTGCAAGTTAAAGAAAAATTAACAATGGGTTTAACCAGCAAAGACTATAAAAGTGAGCTTCAAGTGTATTGCCAAGACCAGCAAAAAACCATTAAATACACAGCAGAAACTTATGAAACAAAGGGCGGACAAACAAATTTCCGTGCCAGCGTATTTATAAACAATCAATTTATTGCTTATGGACAAGGCTCAACAAAGCGAGAAGCTGAGCAAAATTCGGCGCGTCTTGCACTTGAAAAGTTAAAAAAGCAACCAGAAGAAAAATTAAATTAATATTGTCATTTTTTTAAAAATGTGATATAATAGATGCGTACAAAATAAGATTGTATAAACAACACAAAGTTTTAACAATGAAGGAGTTTTTAAGATGGATAATTCATTTGAGCCAATCTTAGACAATAACGAAAAGATTATCAAAATGTATACCCCAGATAAGAAACGTGCTTGGTTTGGTGTTTGGATTTGGGTGATATTAACATTGCTAGTTTTTGTTCCAACCACAATCTTGATGTTTTTGTCAAATGATAGTGAGGCAATTGCTGTTGCCATTTTCTGTGTAATCTATGCTGCCATAGCCATTATAGTGCCAATTATTTGCATTGGATTGTGGTGTAAAAAGACACTCTATGCGGTAACAAATAAACGTATAATTATCCGCACTGGTTGTATAGGTGTTGATTTTAAAAGTTTGGAATATAACATGTTGGGTGCAATCACTGTAAATGTCGGTTTGTGTGATAAAATGTTACGCAGAAACACCGGCTCGATTTCTTTTGGTAGCATGTCAAGCCCATTGACTAACCAAGGTGCTGCAAAATTTGCGTTCATGTATGTTGTCAATCCTTATGAAACAAACAAAGAAGTGAAAGCGATAATTGATGAATATCGTGCAGACAAAAATGTTTAATTAAAATGCTTTAAAGCAGACAAAATCATTTGCCAAAATTAAAAATTTGTGCTAAATAATATTAGATTAAAGGAGAAAATTATGTTATTTGAACCACCAATTGATTTATTAGTTGAAAAATTAGGTTGCAGGTACATGGTTGCTGTTGTTGTTGGCTCACGTGCCAAGGATTTGGAAAATAAGATTCCAGCACTCCTTAATGGTAGTGCAAACCTTGCCATTGATTATGCTGCAAAGGAAGTTGCGAAAGGTGAAGTTATAGGGGTTAAGTCTAACTAATGATTGCACAGGTAGTTGTTGATATTCCCAATGACGCTGTTGACCGAGTTTTTGACTATATTGCACTTGAAGATACGCAAGTTGGTATGCGTGTCAAAGTTCCATTCGCTGGAAGATTAGTGTTGGGCTATGTTTTACAATTAAGTGAAAAATCGCAAGTTGCTCCAAGCAAACTTAAAACTATAACAAAAAATTTGGAGAAAACACCAAAATTGATGCCAGAGATAATGGACTTATGTCAGTTTATGTCTCGGCACTTTTTTTTGCGTTTAAGTGATTGTATTCGCTTGGCATTGCCTTCATGCGTGAGGCTAGACACTCAACATGAGCAACTTGAGTTTAGTTTGTCACTTGTCTATGATATTGACACTGCAATAAGTGTTATTGGCAAAAGGGCAAAAAATCAGTTATCATTGGTTGCTTTCTTAAATGAAAATGGCTCAATGGACTTTTTAAAAGCGGTTGAAATGTTTGGCAGACAAAGTGTAAATGCACTTGTTGAAAAAGGGATAATTGCAAAATCAGCATCAAGAAAAATGCGTGCTCCATCTGTTGATATTGGTAATGAACAAAGGAATATCCTAACCCCAGCTCAGGCGGAAGCAGTAAAGACAATGGCTGGGCAAAATAAGACATTTTTGCTTAAAGGTGTTACAGGCAGTGGCAAAACTGAAGTCTATATGAATATTATTGAGCAGGCTTTAGCAAAGGGCAAAACGGCAATTATGCTTGTGCCAGAAATTTCATTAACACCACAAATGATGCAACGTTTTACATCTCGTTTTCCAAATGATGTGGCTGTGCTTCACAGCAGATTGAGTGATGGCGAGCGATTTGATGAGTGGGAAAAGATTTTTGCAGGCAAAGCACATGTGATTTTAGGTGCACGTTCTGCAATATTTGCACCAGTTCAAAACTTGGGTGTTATTGTTATTGATGAGGAGCATGATGCTTCTTATGTGAGTGAAAATAACCCTAGATATGATGCTCATACTGTGGCAGAATATAGGGCAAGGTCAAACCAATGCCCATTGATTTTGGGCAGTGCCACACCATCACTTGAAAGTTATCATAAAGCCATGAAAGGCGATTATCAACTTGTTGAATTAAAGCAACGTATCAATGGTAGTGTTATGCCTGATATTGAAATTGTTGATATGACAAATGAAGTCATGGACGGCAATATGACACCTTTTTCAAAAAGTTTGATAGCAAAACTTGACAAATGTATCAAAGAGAAGAAACAAGCAATTTTGTTTATCAATAGACGTGGATTTGCTTCGTTTGTCATGTGCCGAGAGTGTGGTTACCGTGCAAAATGTGATGATTGTGAAGTTAGTTTAGTTTATCATAAAGAAGATAATCAACTTAAATGCCATTTTTGTGGCAAGAAATATCGCATGCTAACCAATTGTCCAAATTGCAACAGCAAAAATATTAGGTATGGGGCAACAGGAACGGAAAAAGTTTGTGAAGAACTTTCAAATATGTTTAAAGATGTGCCAATATTCCGCATGGATAATGATACAACAAAAGGTAAAGACGGTCACAAAAAAATATTAACAGAGTTTTCACACACTTCGCCAAGCATATTGGTTGGAACACAAATGATTGCAAAAGGTCATGATTATCCGCTTGTTTCTGTTGTTGGTATTTTAGATGCGGATATCAGTTTGTACAACAGCGATTATAAATCTAATGAAAGGACTTTCCAACTTGTAACTCAAGTTGCCGGCAGGGCGGGCAGAAAAAATGCTGACGGACATGTTGTTCTGCAAACTTATGCGCCAAAGCATTATGTTTATCGCTTTGCCAGAGCATACGATTATGAAGGTTTTTACAAAAAAGAAATCAATGTGCGTCAAACAACGATGTTTCCGCCATTCAGCACTATTTTGCGCATTCTTGTAAGTTCAGTGAGTGACGAAAGGGCAAAACAAGTTACAAAATCAATTTATGATGATTGTGTCAAGATAAAGCAACAATATGGCAAATCAGTTATGTTTTTGCAAGCAATGCCAGCACCTGTTAAAAAAATTCAAACAAAATATCGTTATCAAATCTTGACCAGATTTGTTCCAAGTGATACAATAACAGCGGATTTCTACAAGGCCAGCGATAGAATAGAAAAAGACGTTAGCATTTTTGTGGAAACCAATCCAAATAATTTGAGGTAAAAATGGCAGTAAGAGAAATAGTACCATATACAGATAATTTTATACGCAAAAAAAGTAAGATAGTTAAGGTTTTTGATGATAAACTTTGGCAATTGCTTGACGATATGCGTGAAACAGTAAAAGTGAACAATGGTTCAGGTTTAAGTGCAGTTCAAGTTGGTGTGCTTAAACGTGTTTTTATTGTTTGTATTAATGAAATTTATATGGAATTTGTAAATCCAGAGATTATATCAACTTCTGGCACACAAATACATAAAGAAGGGTGCTTAAGTGTTAAACTTCCTTTTGAGTATGTTGAGCGTCCACAAACAGTAACCGTTGGGGCTTATGACCGCTATGGCAATCATTTTGTTTTCACATGTGAGGGGTGGACAGCAGTTTGTGTTTGCCATGAAAATGATCATTTAGAAGGTGTTTTGTATATTGATAAAATTTGCACACCACCTAAAGATTTTATTGATGAGGATGAACAATAATAATGAGAATTGTGTTTTTTGGCACTGGAGATTTCAGTGTTGAGATTTTAAAAAGTTTGGTTGAAAGTGGCAAAGAAATTGTCGCTGTTGTTTCTCAACCAGATAAGGTTAATGGGCGCAATGGAAAGGTTACATTTTCGGCAATCAAGCAATATTGCATTCAAAATAACTTAAAATTGTTTCAATTTGAAAAACTAAATAGAGATGGCGAAAAAGATTTAAAATCGGTCAATGCAGATGTATTTATAACTGCAAGTTATGGTCAAATTATCAGGCAAAATATTTTAGATATTCCACGACTTGGCATTTATAATGTGCATGCAAGTTTGCTTCCTAAATACCGTGGTTCATCTCCAATTCAATGGGCAATTATGAACGGTGAAAAAGTCACAGGCATAACAATTATGAAAACAGAATTAGGGTTGGATTGCGGTGACATGTATTTGCAAAAACAAATTAATATAGAAGATTGTGATACATCATCTAGTGTATTTAAAAAACTTGCAACACTAGGGGCTGAATGTATTAATGAGTTTTTGGATAATTTTGATTTTTATATTCAACATGGTATAAGGCAAGATGAAAGCCAAATGACATATTATCCAATGATAAAAAAAGAAGATTATTTACTTGATTTTGCGCAAAATTCAGTTGATATTATAAATAAAATTAGGGCGTTGGAAAGTTGCTATTTTATATATAAAGATATGCGCTTTAAAGTTTTGCAAGCAAGGTTGAGTGAAGGTTCTGGAAAGCCAAAAGAAATTTTAAATTGCAACTCAAAATCAGGTCTTATTATTGCAACAAATGATGGTGCAATTGAGATAGAAACAATTCAGCCAGAAGGCAAACAAAAAATGCCAGCAAAAGCTTACATGAACGCAAATAAATTTGCAAAAGGTGATTTGATTGAAAATATTTAGTGATTATAGTCTTGAAGAATTGAAAAAAGAATTGGCAGATATCCCAGCATTTCGTGCCAAGCAAATCTTTGATGCAGTTTTGCAAGCAAAAGACTATGATTCAATTAATTTCAGTGCTGATTTAAAAGCGAGATTATCCAAAGAGTATATTTTAAAACCTGTTGAAATTTTCAAAGTTTACACAAGCAAGGACGGCACAAAAAAATATCTTTTAAAATTGCATGATAACAATTTGGTTGAAAGTGTATTTTTGCATCAAAATTATGGCAATACAATTTGCTTGTCAACACAGGTTGGTTGCAGAATGGGGTGCAAGTTTTGTGCTTCAACCTTAAATGGGCTGATAAGGAATTTGACCGCTGGCGAAATGCTTTCAATAATTGCTTGTTTAAATGCTGATAATGGCAAATGTTCTGACCGCAATTTTTCAAACATAGTTTTGATGGGCAGTGGTGAGCCCCTTGACAATTTTGATAATGTTGTAAAATGGCTTAGCATGATAACCGATAAAAAAGGTTTTAATGTAAGTGAACGCAATATTTCACTTTCAACCTGTGGTCTGGTTGATAAAATTTATGATTTGGCAAAACTTAATTTCAACATAACACTCTGTATCTCATTGCACGCTACCGATGATGAAACTAGAAAAACAATTATGCCGATAGCCAACAGATACACAATTGCAGAAATTATTAAAGCTGTTAAAGAATATGTTAAAATTAATAATCGTCGAGTTGTATTTGAATATTGCTTGATTGATGGTGTAAACAATAGAGAGCAGGATATTTTGGCATTAAAAACATTAACAAAAGGCTTTAAGTCTCACGTCAATGTTATTTGCCTTAATCCAAATGGTGGTAGCCTTAAAGCAACAACAAAACAGCAAGCCATTGATTTTGTTGAGCGATTAAACAATGAAGGTGTAAGTGCAACTTTGCGCAGAAGCCAGGGCGATGATATTGCCGGAGCATGTGGAATGTTGCGTGCAAAACATTTGCAAGATTAGCTTGTTAAAATAACCTTATGTTAAGACAAATATTTTGATTTATGGTTAAAAGGTTCAAAATTCTATCTATAAAATTATAAAAAAACGGGGCATTAAGTCCCATTTTTTATGTGTTTATTTAAAAATTAAATTTGTAATGCAAAATAATTTAATGAATAAAATGTTAGATGTCAAAAACATCAATATTTTTATCAAGAGAAGAATAACACCAGTTCCAATAAATACTGCTTGCAAGATCCATGCAATATGTGTGCAAAATTGAAAGATAAGTTATCAAAGATTCTTCATTCTTTATTATGTGTCGGCGATTTACTTTTTCCAACAAACCATCATTATTAACAGGTTGTCTGTCTATTTGTTTTTTGATAAACAGTTCATTTTCAAGTATAAATTTTGTCAACGTAACAATGTCATTTCTTTTATGAACATAAGACGCAAATTTATTGTTCAATTCAATATTGCATTTCAAGTCATAAAACAATGCACTTAATTTGTTTAGCAGTTTGATTTGAGAAGTGTCCTTTTCAAGTTTATAAGCTTTGTTGTATAAATAAACACATTTATTGTAGCAATCAAATATATCGTTGTGAATGGTTGATTGATTTTTATGTTTAATTTGTTTCATAAATTCTCCTGGACCTTGATTATACCATCGCAATAAAATTTGTCAATACAATAAACTAATATATCTTAAAAATTACATACAAAGACAAATATTTTAGATGACTTATTTGAAAATTGTTTTGTTTTTTAGTGTTTTGTGCTAAAATAACCTAAATAGGAGTTATTGTGAAAAAAATAGTTGTTTCAGCATCAAGTTTGCCAGCAGGCAGAAATATGTCAAGCCAGGTTGAATATTTGGAACGTGTTTCAAATTATGGTGCAGACATGTATCATTTTGATGTTATGGACGGTGTTTTTGTAAAATATAAAACTGTTGACCATGCTTATCTTGAACAGTTGAAAGAGCGCACGGTTTTGCTTTTTGATTGCCATTTGATGGTGAAAGAGCCTGAAAAAGTGGTTGATAAATATATAAAAGCGGGCGCAAATATAATAACTTTTCATCAAGAAGTTTTAGATGAAGAACATACACATAAATTGATCCGTCATATCAAAAAGAAAGGTGTAATGGCTGGCCTTGCTATCGACCTTGATACAGATATATCAAAAGTTGACCCATTCTTGAAAGAACTTGACATGGTGTTAATTATGTCTGTAAAAGCAGGCAAAGGTGGGCAAGAATTTCAAAAGTCAGCTTTACCAAAAATCAAATATGTTCGTGAAAAAAATCCAAATATTTTGATTGAGGTTGACGGAGGTATCAATGACAAAACGTCTGCGCAGGTTGTACGTGCTGGGGCAGATATTGTTGTTAGTGGCAGTTTTATTTATAATAATGATGCTTATGAATCAATTCAAAAGTTAAAGGGAAACAATGGATAATAGATATTATTTTGAAAAGCCAACAACTGCAAAGGAATTTAATGTTCCTTTTTCTTTTTGTTTATCAGGGCAAGAAGCACAACATTTGATAAAAGTTCGCCGTGCAAAATTGGGTGATAAAATTGTTGCGTTTTGTGGTGATGGCTTTGACTATAATTTTATTGTTAAAGAAATTTTAAAAGATAAAGTTTTGTTAGAATTAGTTGATAAAATACCCAATAAGTCATTTGTTTCGCCTGATATCACCGTATATTTGGCGATGATTAAAAACGAAGCTTTGGTTGAAGCAATAGACCATTTGGCAGAACTTAATGTAAAACATGTCAAATTGTTCAAAGCAGATTTTTCTGTTGCAACTTTTGATAACAAAAAACTTGAAAAATTAAAACAAACTGCAATTCAAGCCAGCAAGCAAAGTGAACGTGCGGATATAATGCAGATTGAGATAATTGACAAAAAACAGATAAAGGCAGAAAATAACAAAAACGTATTTTTTGCTTATGAAAATTCCACTGGCAAGATTGATAAATTCAGTGGCAATTTTGCCCTTATAATTGGTCCAGAAGGTGGCTTTTCAGCAGACGAGGTTGAATACTTTTCATCTTTTGCAAAAAATGTAAGTTTAGGCAACACCATTTTGCGTGCTGAAGTTGCATGTGTGGTTGGTGTTAGCATTTTAAAGGCGGTGGGGAATGCGTGCTAGTGTGGTAACCTTGGGTTGCAAGGTAAATGAATATGAAAGTCAATCGATAATGAACCAGTTGAAGCAAGCGGGATATGAGATTTTTGAAGGTCTTGTTCCTGCTGACGTTTATGTTGTAAACACATGTGCTGTTACAAACACAGGTGAAAAAAAATCAAAGCAGGTGCTTGCGAAACTTGAAAAATTGAATCCAAATGCAAAAATAGTTGTGTGTGGTTGTGCAGTGCAAAACAACCCTGCCAAATTTTTAAGCAATCCCAATGTTATTGCTTTAACAGGCAACAATGGTAAAAATAGGATAATGGAATTTATCAACAATCAAAATAAGGTTTTGCCCGATTTGGAACATGCAGAATATGACGATATGCCACGCCCAATTGAGACTCGTACTCGTCAATATATTAAAATTCAAGATGGTTGCAATTATTTTTGTTCATATTGCCTTATACCTTATGTCAGGGGCAGAAGTAGAAGCCGAGAATTGAACGATATTTTGGCAGAAATAAAAGAAACAAAAGCCAGCGAAATTGTGCTTACAGGCATCAATATGAGTGATTATCGCATAGATGGCAAATTGGCACTTGCAGAATTAATAAAAAACGTGGATATGCTTGGCAAACGATTTAGAATATCTTCAATTGAGTGCAATATCCTTGATGATGAGATGTTTGCAGTGCTCAAAAATTGCAAAAATTTTTGTCCACATTTTCATTTAAGTTTGCAATCTGCTTGTAATGATACGTTAAAAAGGATGAATAGGCGCTACACAATCGAGAAGTTTATCGAAATAACAGATAGAATTAAAAAGGAATTTCCTTCTGCGTGTATATCAACAGACTTGATTGTTGGTTTTAAGGGAGAAACTGACCAAGAATTTGAAGACACATTCAAAAATTTAAAAAGAATAGGTTTTGATTTTATGCACATCTTCCCATATAGTGTGCGCTCTGGCACAGTTGCAAGCAGAATGGGTGGGGACGTTGACCCTAAAGTTGTCAAAGAACGTGAAAGACGCCTTCAACAATTAAATGCAGAATTTAAACAAAAATTCTTTAAGAAAAATACAAACACTGCACACAAACTTTTGGTTGAAATTGTTGACGAAAACTATTCAATAGGCTATACTGATAATTATATATATACATATTTGCCAGCAAAGCATGAAGTTGGCGAAATTGTTGATATAACACTAAAAAAGCCATATAAAAAAGGCATGCTTGCAGAGTAAAATAAGCATCAACATAGCATAAAAAAGCTTTTTAAGCATGAAAGCAAAAGTTATCAGCAAGAAATAAAATCTGAACCATAAAAATTTGATTGAGAAAAGGAGATATCAAAAATGGAAGAATGTGTATTTTGCAAAATCAGAAAAGGGGAGTTGCCAAGCACAATTTTATATAAAGATGATGATTTTATGATTATCAAAGATATAAATCCTCAGGCAAAAGTTCACTTGATTGCAATTCCAACTGAACATGTGCCAACTATTGATGTAATGACTGATGAAGGCACAGCATTGCTTGGCAAAATCATGGGCGAAATCAGCCACATGCAAGCAGAATTGGGGCTTACAAATGGCTATCGTTTGGTGATTAATCAAGGCGAAGATGCTGGGCAAACAGTTGGTCATGTGCATATTCACATTCTCGGTGGCGAGAAACTTAAGGAATTTTAATTATTAAAAGATTTTTTGCAAAAAACATTGACAATAGCTTTATTTTAACTTATAATATGTTCTAGTTTAGATCTAAAAGTGGGTGAAATAGGATATGACAACAATTCGTTGTGGTGAAAACGAATCAATCGAAAGCGCATTGAAACGTTTTAAACGTAAATGCCAAAAAGACGGCATCATCGGTGACTTGAAAAAGAAACAAGAATACGTTAAACCAAGTGTTGCAAAAAAAGAAAAACAAAAAGCAGCACGCAAACGTGCGATGAAAAAATCAAGATATTAATCTTAAAGGAGCGCCAAATTGTTGGCGCTTTTTTAATGTAACTAAAATATTGGATAGTTAAAAGTGGATTTAAGTGCTTTTATTCATTGGCTAAACAATAATGATTGATGTACTAAATTTTTTGTGTTTGTAATTGATAATCAAAACACAAAAGGGCAACAAAATTTATTTAGATTTATTTAAATGTTTGCGTTTGTTTTTTTTGTGTGATATAATTTAAATATAAAGCATGGAAGTTTTGTTTGATAGTTAAAGTTTTTAAGATAAAAGCCTTAAATTGACTCAATAGCAAAAGTAATTCTGTGTGAAATTTTTTTTAATCCAAAGGAGCAATATGGACTATCGCACACTGCTTAATGATGAACAATATCAGGCCGTAACAGCAACAGACGGCCCTGTTTTGGTTAGCGCTGGTGCTGGCAGTGGGAAGACACGTTTGCTTACTTATCGCATCGCATATTTGATCACAGAACGTGGTGTTCCTGCCTATAAAATATTGGCAATAACATTCACAAACAAGGCTGCTGGGGAAATGAAAGACAGGATAACAAAAATTGCCCCCGATGGCGATATGGTTACCGTTTGCACATTCCACAGTTTTTGTGCGCGTATGCTTCGTACGTATGCAAGTTTCCTAAAAGGATATAAAGAAAATTTTACCATTTTTAGTGAAACGGATACTGCAAAAATTTTTAAAGATATTTTTAAGCAGATGAATATCACAGACGAAGATACAAAATGTAAATTTAAACATAACCTTTCAACAATCAAGAATGAGAATATGACAGTTGAAGAGTATGCAAATATTAATAGATATGACCATTCAATGCCAGAATTTGTTAAGTTTTTTAATCTTTATCAAGATGAATTGAAAAAAAATAATGCAATGGACTTTGATGATTTGCTTATAAATTTTTATCAACTGATTTCCACCACACCAGAAGTGTTGGATAGCATACAAAATAAATACACTTATTTTAGTGTTGACGAGTTTCAGGACACAAACAAACTTCAGTATGACATTGTAAAATTGCTTGCATCTCGCACAAGAAATTTATTGATAGTTGGCGATGAAGACCAATCTATTTATGGTTGGAGAGGTGCAAATATTGACAATATATTCAATTTCCAACGAGATTTTAGTGATGCAAAAGTTTTTAAACTTGAACAGAACTACAGAAGCACAAAAAAAATTCTAGACCGTGCAAATTTAATTATCAAAAACAACAAAAACCGTTTAGATAAACAACTTTACACAAACAATGAAGAGGGCAGTGAAGTATATTATTATCCTGCACAGAGTGAAACAGACGAAGCAGATTTTGTTGTTCGCAATATCATTCGTATGCACACAGCTGGCACACCTTATCATGAAATGGCAATTTTGATGCGCCTTAATGCCTTGTCACGTGCTTTTGAAGAAAAACTTTTGGCATACAATATCCCACATATCATGTATAACGGTTTCAAATTTTTTGAACGTGCAGAAATTAAAAGTGTTTTGGCATATTTAACAGCTTTGGTAAATCCAGATGATGATGTGAGTTTTTTAAGGATAATCAATTTCCCAAAACGAGGTATTGGGGATACAAGTATTGCGAAATTAACAGAAATAGCAACAAAGGATAAAGTTTCACTTAAACAAGTTGTTATGGATATTGATAAACAAATTTTGCCAAAGGCATTGAAAGACAAACTGATACCTTTAAGAGATTTGCTTGTTGATTTGCAAAACAATATGAATACCATGGGTATGTATGATTTCTTTACATATCTTTTGGAACAGGCAAAAATTACAGAATCATTTGATTTAAACAATGAACAAGAATACGAACGTTCCTTAAACGTAAACTCACTTGCAAATTCTGTTAGAGAGTTTGAAGAAAACAATCAAGGGGCAACAATAGTAGATTATCTTCAGTCGGTGACACTTTCAAGTGCAATGGACACAGATGATGGCGAAGGTGTGGTTATAGCAACAATCCACGGGGCAAAAGGGCTTGAATTTGACACTGTTTTTGTTGTTGGGTGCGAAGAAAAAATTTTTCCTATCAGTAGAGATGACGAAACAGATTTGGAAGAAGAACGCAGACTTATGTACGTTGCAGTTACACGTGCAAAAAAGGACTTGTTTTTGACATCAAGTTCATCACGATTTATGTACGGCAAAAGGGAATTTAGTGTAAAATCTAGGTTTCTTTATGAACTTAATTTGGCAAAAGAAAGGCAAATAAATTCAGGCTTCAATTCATACAATAACTATAATAATTTTAATAATTATGATGACTATGACGAATATAATTATGGTCATAGCAATAGTCAAGATTACAATTCAAATTCTTTTAAATCTTACAAGACTTACAAAACAAATCAAGGAGACAATATGAACAACTTACAAACAAATACAAACAAAGTTTTTAACTATACATTTGGCAAAGATACTGTTGAAAAGAAAACAATAGATTTTTCAAAAATCAAATTAGGTGCCAAAGTCAGCCACCCTAAATTTGGCGATGGTGTGATAACAGAAATCACACCTAATAGTAGCAACCATTGTGTTAAAATCAAATTTGATTTGGTTGGCGAAAAAATGCTTTCTTTAGAATACGCACCAATAGAATTTAAGGATTAATTGGATATGACAAAGCAAGAGAGATTGGTTTATTTAACAAACGAAATCAACAAACATAACAAAAATTATTATGTTTATGACAACCCAACAATTTCAGATGCTGAATATGATAAACTTTATTATGAATTGGTTGACCTAGAAAGAGAACTAGGTTATTCTTTGCCGGACACACCAACAAAGCGAGTTGGCGATTATATCTTGCCGGGTTTTAAAAAGCGCAAACATGAAATTCCTCTTTATAGCCTTAACAAGGTTAAAGATTTTGCCGACTTGGATAAATGGCAACAAGACATGCGCAAGGCAACAGGCAATCCAAATTTAAAATTTTCACTTGAATATAAGTATGATGGATTAAAGGTTGTTGTTAAATATCAAAATGGTCATTATAAATCAGCCACAACACGTGGCAATGGCAAAATTGGCGAAGATGTTACAGCGCAAGTTAGAACTATTCGCAGTGTGCCAATGACAATCCCTTGCAAAGCGACATTAACTGTTCAAGGCGAATGTATGATGACAAACTCTGCCTTTGAAGAATATAATAAAACTGCAGAAATTCCGCTTAAAAACCCCAGAAATGGTGTTGCGGGAGCAGTAAGAAACCTTGACCCAAAAGAGACAGCGAAAAGGATGTTAGATTTCTTTTGCTATGATGTTTTATCGCTTGAAGATAGGCAATTTCTAACACAAACAGAAATGCACGATTTTATTGTTGAACAAGGTTTTAAAACAGGCAATTATTTTAAAATCCTTTCCACATTAAAGCAGGCGGAAGATGAAATCAACCATATTGATAAAGTTAAAGACAATTTGGACGTGATGATTGACGGAATGGTTATCAAAGTTGACGATTGCGCTTGCAGGGAAAATATTGGCTATACAGAGAAATTCCCTAAATGGGCCATGGCATTTAAATTTAAGCCAGTTGAACAATCCACAATTCTAAAAGATGTTATTTGGCAAGTTGGAAGAACGGGCAAAATCACACCTATTGCCGTGCTTGACCCAGTTGAATTATCTGGCGCAACAGTTAGTAGGGCAACCCTTAACAATACGCAAGATATTGAACGTAAAAACATAAGTATCAACAGTCGAATTTTTGTTCGAAGAAGTAATGAAGTTATCCCAGAAGTTATGGGATTGGCGGAAAGAGCTGACAATGCAAAAGAGATAATTGCCCCAACAATTTGCCCAAGCTGTGGTGCGGAATTAAAAACAATTGGCGCAAATTTATTTTGCGTAAATCATAAAGGTTGTTACGACCAAATCATTGATAGATTGACGCATTTTGTATCTCGTGATGCGTTTAATATTGAAGGTTTGAGTGAAAAGACACTTAAGGTCTTGTTTGAAAAATTTAAGATTGCATATCCTTATGAATTGTTTAATTTAACTGCAGATATACTAGTTGGGTTGGAAGGGTTTAAAGATAAAAAAATTTCAAATTTGATTGAAAGCATCAACAAAAGCAAAGATATAGAATGGTCAAATTTCATTTTTGCATTGGGAATAATGAATATTGGCAAAAAAACCGCTTTTACTTTGAGCAAAATCTACGAAAATCTAGATGCTTTAAAATCAGCCAGTGTTGATGAATTAATATGTATTGACGATATTGGTGCAATTGTTGCAACAAGTATTGTTGAGTATTTTGCTGACCCTGACAATGTTGAAAACATCAACAAATTGTTTAATGCTGGCGTAACAATAAAAAAACCAGAAGTTCAAAATTATAATGAAAATTTTGCAAATAAAACAATAGTTTTAACAGGCAGTTTAAACAATTATTCTCGCCCAGATTTAACAAAAATTTTGCAAAACATGGGGGCAAATGTAACAACTAGTGTAAGCAAAAACACAGATATTGTTATTGTGGGCGCTGATGCGGGTAGCAAACTTGCAAAAGCACAACAATTAGGCATTAGATTGATGTATGAAGATGAATTGCAAAATTTATTAAAATAATATTTTAATTCTGTTGACAAGATGTTTATTTTGTGAAATAATGCAGTTAAGAGAAACTTTTTACAATAACTTATTATGTTGAGGGTATTTATGAACAAAATAACCATTATTTACACATATTTTCACAGAAAGGTTGAAAGGCTTGTTGCAAAACATGTGCCAAATGAAAAATGGCTTCCGCTTGCCGAGATGAAGAAAGGCAAATTAATGGTTAAATTTTATGATTATTATTTGTCTGATTGCAGTGGTTTGCCATGCTTGGCTTTTGCTCTGACCCCTACAAATGTGTTGCTCACATCAAATATGACAGATTGCTCGTCTATTGATCTTGAGGCTTTAAAAAAAGATTGGCTTTCATTTTATGACAATTTTAACACCGCAGGTTATGGCAAAGTTGATGATGATATGAATGAGGATGAGGAGTATTATGTATTATAGAACATTTACAGCACAATTACCAGTTGAAACAAAAATTGCAATTATTTCAAGTTTGAAGAAGTATACAAACATTAAATGCGATACAGTCTATTATCAATTAAATGGTTGCGATGAATTTTATGTCGATTTAAAAGATTCTGGCGAAGTTCTTGCAGAACTTGAGTTTTCAGATTATGGTGTTAAGTTAACAAGCAAACCTGCTAAAGGTTTTGAGATAGATATCAATTCTATCAACAGCAGTTGGCAAGCCGAATTGTTTGACAGTTTTGGCATAAAATATTCAAAAAAAATGCAGGAAGCCTGTGACAATGGCTTAATTGTAGAATTGTAATTTGGAACAAATTGCAAAGCATATTAAGATTAAGATAAAATAAACATGCTAGATTGACAAGTTTAATGTCAAAAATGCTGAATTATAGCAAACTAAATATGCAAAACACACTAATTTTGTTTTGAAAATAGTGTGTTTTTTTGTTATAATATTAGTGCTTTTAAACATTAATCAATAGCACAAATTGTGCTTGATTAAATACAAATGGGGAAATATGATTAATTTTAAAGAGATCGAAATCACAGGCTTTAAATCATTTGCTGATCCAACAAAAATCAGTTTTGATGGTGGTATCACTGCCATTGTTGGTCCAAATGGTTGTGGCAAATCAAATGTAAGTGATGCAATCCGTTGGGTGCTTGGTGAACAATCAAGCAAGGCTTTGCGTGGCAAAAGCATGCAAGATGTTATTTTTGCAGGCACTGAAAAACGCAAAAAATTGAGTTATTGTGAAGTGTCACTTGTTTTTGATAACACTCAAAAATGGTTCAATATTGATTTAGATGAAGTTTGCTTAACAAGAAAATTATATCGCAGTGGTGAAAGTGATTATATGATTAACAAAAAGCCATGTCGATTAAAAGATATTCGCGACTTGCTCTATGATAGCGGTATTGGTAAAGATGGGTATTCTATTATCGGTCAAGGTAGAGTTGATGAAATTATTCAATCAAAACCAGAAGATAGACGTGCTATTTTTGAAGAAGCTGCAGGTATTGCTAAATATAAAGCACGCAAAACTGAAACAGAAAGCCGCCTTGCACGTGTTAGGGACAATTTGAGCCGTGCAAACGACATTATTGGCGAAGTTGAGCGCAGGTTAGGGCCTCTTAAACGTCAAAGTGAAGATGCAAAAAAGTATTTGGAATTGCGTGACCAATTAAAACAAAATGAAATCAATGCCTATGTTTATCAATTTGAGCATGCTGCTCAAACAAAAAATGATATAAGTGTAAAGTTGCAGGGATATAGGGATAATTTAAATATTTTAACAAACAGCCTTGAAACAGAACAGGCCAAGTACGACAAATCATTGAATGAAATTGACCAATTGGATAAAAGGTCTGCTGAAATACATAACAAGTTGCTTGAAGCCACAGTAAATATGGAAAAGAAGCAAGGGGATACAAAACTTTTAAATGAACAAACTCGTTATTTAAAAGAGCAAATTGACCGTTTGACAAGTCAAATTGATGCATTAAATTTAGATGTAAATCAAAAAACTGCTTTTGTAACTAGTGCAAATTCTGCTTGCGAAGAAGAAAAACAAAAATTAAATAAATTGCATAAAGAGTCGCAAGAATTAAGTGAAAAACACTTAACATTGATTGATGACCTCACAAAAAACGAGACTGAAAAAGAAGAAAATCAACGTAGTTTGATTGATAATCTTGCAAAACTTACAGACATAAAAGCGAACTTGTCAGCTTATATTGCAAAACGTGACACAATGCTTGAAAATGTTAAAAATGACAATGAAAAATTATCCGCATTGCAAACTGAACAAACTGATTTGGCAGAACTTGTTAAAAATTTGACAACAGAAGTTGAACGTTTAAATGCAACCAAACAAAGCAAAGAAAAATCTCTTAACCAATTAAACATCCAAATAAATGAGTTGTCTGAACAAATTGACAATTTGTCAGAATCAATTTATGCACTCAAAACAGGCATTTCAAATGATGTAAACCGCAAGAACATTCTGGCAAATCTTCAAGCAGATTTTGAAGGATATCAATTTGCAGTAAAGCGCTTGATGCAAGATAGCAAATCAAACTCAAAGTTAAATACAGCAATTCAAGGTGTTGTTGGCAACATTATTTCAGTTGACTCAAAATATTCAACAGCAATTGAAATCGCTTTGGGTGGTAGCATTCAAAATATCGTAACAAAAGACGAGAATGACGCAAAAACCTTGATTAACTATTTAAAGCAAGCACATTTGGGCAGAGCAACATTCTTGCCAATCAGTGCGGTAAAACCACGTTCGATTTCAAACAGTGATAGACAATACTTAAACACAACTGGTTGCTTTGGTATTGCAAGTGAACTTGTAAAATGTGAGCCAGTATATCGTTCAGTTATTGATAGTTTGCTTGGAGCGACTGTGGTGTGCGATAATCTTGACAATGCAGTTCTCTTGGCAAAACGTTCAGGATATGCTTTCCGTATTGTAACACTTGAAGGAGATTTATTGTCTCCACAAGGCAGTATGTCTGGTGGTAGTAAGAAGAGCAATGATAGTTCACTTTTAAGCAAAGAAAGCGAAATCAAAGCACTTGAACAAAACATTGCAAATAAATCTGCTGAACTTCGTGGGCTGGAAAAAGAATATTTGTCAGTAAATGAAAAACTTGAAAAACTTAAATCTTTGCTTTCAAGTGAAAATGCAAGTTTGCAAGCAGTAAACAGCGATTATTACAGCAAAAATGCCAGCCTTGAAAATCACAAGGCAAAACTTGAACAAATCAATGAAGATATATTCACTTATCAAAGCCAAATCAAAGTTGCTACAAATATAGTAAATGAACTTAACTCTCAAATTAATTCAATTGACCAAGTGGAACTTGATTACACACAAACTCAAGCAAAAGTGGGCGAGTTCAACGAAAGTAACAAAAATGCGTATGAGGAGTTGAAGTCAAGAAGAGATGAGTATCAAGAAGCCTTGATGGCATCTCGCATTAAGATTGCTTCCACTGAAGAAAAGATTAAATCACTTGAAAAAGATATTGAAACATACACTTCAGATGTCGCAAATACAAAGCAGACAATTGAAAGATTAAATACTGAATTGTTGAGTCAAATGCGTGTATATGACGAGGCAATGAACTTAAACAAATCTAAAAATCAAAATAACGAACTTGATGATTTAAAACGTGAAATTGAAGATTTGAATACAAAAATAAGCCAATTTGACGAGTTTAAACAAACATTAATGCGTGAATTGAAAGATTTGGATGATAAAAAGACAGTTTTGACAGGTGACATTGCCAAACTTAACAATAAAATTTATCAAGAAGAGACAAGGCTTCAAAAAGTTGATATAGATATTGAAAATATGCAAGAACGCATTTATGAAGAATACGAACTTACATACAACGATTGCGTTCAACTTAAAATGATTACAGATGAGTTTGATTTGAAAGAAACTTTGGTTCAAATCAGCAAAATCAAAAATCAAATCAATGCTTTGGGGTATGTAAACGTCAATGCGATTGAAGAGTATAAGACTGAAGGCGCACGATATGAAGAGATGTCAACTCAAGTTGATGACTTGAAAAAGGCAGAAGAAGATGCTGTGAACATCATCAAAGATTTATCAAAAGAAATGCTTGATAAATTTAATACAGAATTTGAACAAATTCAGGCTAACTTCACAAAAGTGTTTAAAGAATTGTTTGGCGGTGGTAATGCCCGCCTAGAGATTCTTCCAAGTGAAGACCCACTTACTGCAGGCATTGAAATTATTGCTCAACCACCAGGTAAGATGTTAAGCAACATCACACTTTTAAGTGGTGGCGAAAAGACAATGACCGCAATCGCAATTTTGTTTGCAATCTTAAAATTAAAACCAATGCCATTCTGTTTCTTGGACGAAATTGAGGCTGCTTTGGACGATGCAAATATTGAACGTTATGCGCAATATTTAAAACGTTTCAGTGATGAAACACAATTTATTGTTATCACTCACCGAAAACCTACAATGGAAGTTGTTGACACATTATATGGTGTCACAATGGAAGAAAAAGGTGTAAGTAAAATAGTATCAGTTAAATTGAGTGATGCTGTTAAACTTTCTAGTGAAGAAAAACATGATAATGATGAGATAAAGGGTTAAATACACAATATATTGTTGTGTATTCCTTTTGTTGTCTATTATAAAATATAAAACAAAAAAGGTATATTATGGGCATATTTAAACGATTTTTTGAAAAACTTAAATACACATTCAAACGCACAGAATTGAACGATGACTTTTATGATGAGTTGGAATCAATCCTTGTTTCAAGTGATATGGGTGTTGAAACAGCCATGGATATTATGGACGAACTTCGCATTGTGTGTAAGCAAAAGTTGATTAAGGAGACTGACAAAGCTGAAAAAGAACTTAAAGCACTTTTAATTTCAAAATTAAACACTCAAAAAATTGAGTTTAAATATCCTTTGATTATCACTGTTGTTGGTGTAAACGGTGTTGGCAAAACAACAACAATTGCTAAAATGACAAAATATTTTCAGTCACAAAAAAAGTCTGTTTTGCTGGCGGCGGGTGACACTTTCCGTGCAGCAGCCACAGAACAACTAAATATGTGGGCTGATAGGTTAAAAACAAAGATAGTAAAACAGGGCGAAGGCGCAGATAGTGCATCAGTTGTTTTTGATGCAATCACAAGTATGAAAGCAAAAAACACTGACGTGCTTATTGTTGACACTGCTGGCAGACTTCACACAAAAACCAACCTTATGAAAGAGCTGGAAAAAATAAACACAATTGTAAATCGTGAATATCCAGAGGCACACAAACTAAATTTGATTGTGCTTGATGCGTCAATTGGACAAAATTCAATTGCTCAAGTAAAAGCATTTAAAGATAGTGTCAACATTGATGGCATTGTGCTTACAAAACTTGATGGTACGGCAAAAGGTGGGGTGGTTTATCCAATCATTAACGATTTGCAAGTTCCAATAATTTTCACAGGTTTTGGCGAAGGTGTTGATGATTTGGCAGTGTTTGATGCTGAAAACTTTGTAAATAAAATATTGATGTAGGGCTTATGAATATAGAAGAAAGAGTTAAAATTGCAGTTTTAGTTAAGTATTATGGCAAGTTATTAACAGCAAAACAGCGAGACATTGTTGCGATGTATGTTGATAATAATCTTTCACTAGCAGAGGTCAGTGAAGAATTAAATATATCACGTCAAGCAGTAAAAGATGCGTTGGATAGTGCTTTAAATTCACTTGAAAAATACGAAAACGAACTAAAATTTATTGCCAGAGATGAAAAATTAAAGCAACTTATAGAAAACAAATCACTTGCTAACATAGATATGGCAACAAGGTTTGAAATTCTTGGTATTTTGGAGGACAACTAATGGGATTTTTTCAGAGTTTGAGTGATAGGCTTAATCATATTTTCAGCAAAATGACAAAGCATGGCAAATTGACACAGTTAGAAATTAAAGAAGCCATGCGAGAAATCCGTATTGCACTTTTGGAAGCAGACGTAAATTATTCGGTTGCTAAAGATTTTTGCGCACGTGTTAGTGAAAAAGCTTTGGGCGAAGAAATTTTAAAAAGTCTTACACCAACACAACAAGTTGTTAAAATTGTTAGGGACGAATTGACAGCCCTTATGGGTGGGGAAAATCAAAAATTGGCGGTTGCTCCAAAGCCTCCAACTGTAATTATGATGTGTGGTTTGCAAGGTAGTGGTAAAACAACAATGTGTGGCAAACTTGCACTTAAACTTAAAAAAGAAGGCAAAAAACCACTTTTAGTTGCATGTGACATATATCGTCCAGCAGCGATTGACCAACTTAAAGTTTTGGGCAAATCAATCCAAACAGATGTGTTTGAACGTGGCACGCAAAATCCAACAAAAACAGTTAAAGAAGCCATTGCTTATGCTGAAAAATTTGCGCTGGACACAGTTATCGTCGATACAGCAGGTCGTTTGCAAATTGACCAAAAGTTGATGGACGAATTAAAAGATATAAAAAAGGCTGTAAATCCAACAGAAATTTTGCTTGTTATTGATAGCATGATTGGTCAAGAGGCTGTTTCTGTTTCAACTGCATTTAATGATGCACTTGATGTTACAGGTGTTGTGCTTACAAAAACAGATGGCGACACACGTGGTGGTGCGGCACTTTCAATTCGTTCAGTTATTGGCAAACCTATCAAATTTGTTGGTGTAGGCGAGAAATTAACAGACCTTGAGCCATTTTATCCAGACCGTATGGCAAGCAGAATTTTGGGCATGGGCGATGTTCTTACATTGATTGATAAAGCCCAAGAAGCAGTTGATGAAAAAACAGCACAAGAAATGGAACGTAAATTCCGTGAAAATAGTTTTGACTTCAATGATTATATTGCTCAATTGAATTCACTTAAAAAAATGGGCGGTTTGAAATCTGTTTTGGGAATGATGCCAGGCATAGGCGGTAAACTTCGAGACCTTGAAAATCAGATTGATGAAAAACAACTTGAAAAAAATAAAGCAATAATCCAATCAATGACAGATAAAGAACGTCAAAATCCGGATATTATAAACGGAAGTCGCCGTCAACGTATTGCAAAGGGTGCAGGTGTGCAGGTTAGTGATGTAAACCAACTTATCAAACAATTCAATCAATCTAAAGAAATGATGAAGATGATGAAGAATCCAAAAGCATACGGTGGCAAATTTAAAATGATGAAAAATTTAATGAACGGACAATTCTAGTTTTTAAATTTGACAATGCTTACTTTGGATTGTGAAGAAGTATTGATATACCAAACACCAGTTTGGTTTATGAAATGTTAAAGAATCCAAAAGCATACGGTGGCAAATTTAAAATGATGAAAAGTTTAATGAACGGACAATTTTAAGCTTATTTCAATTTTAATTTAAAAATTTAAAAAATCCGCTTGACATATATTCAAAAGTATGTTAAAGTGTAAAGTGAAATTACTTTACAGGTAACAAAGTAAATTAACAAAAGGAGAACAAAAATGTCAGTTAAAATTAGATTAACTCGTTTGGGCGACAAAAAATCACCTTTCTACCGTGTTGTTGTTGCTGATGCTCGTGTTGCTCGTGATGGTAAATATATCGAACAAATCGGTACTTACAATCCACTTGCTAACCCAGCAGAAATCAAAATCAATAACGAACTCGCTACAAAATGGTTAAAAAATGGTGCTGAACCAACTGAAACAACTCGCACATTGCTTCAAAGAGTAGGCGTTTTGGAAGTTAAAGGAAACAGCACACCTAAAACTAATAACAAGAAAAAGAAAGCATAAGGAGTAGGCTATGCAAGAGATGTTAGAATACATTGTTAAAAATCTTGTGTCAAATCCTGATGCTGTTGAAATCACAGCAGAAAACCAAGGCAAGACCAAGGTTTACAAAGTTAAGGTTGATAGCAAGGATTTAGGTTCTGTTATCGGTCGAGGTGGCTGTATTGCAAATGCAATTCGCACTGTGGTTAAATCAACTGCTGGCGAACATGCACGTGTTGTTGTTAAGTTTGATGAAAAAGCTTAACAAAGTTAATGCTTTACAACTTTAAATGCGAGGTTTTTCTCGCATTTTTTGTTTTAAAAACGACAAAGTCAATGATGATAAACTTTATAAATTGCAGGCAATTAAGAAAAATTTTCATCAAAACAATTTATTTGATTTGAATAGCATGAGCAATTTGTTATAATGCTATAAGGTTTGAAATCTTTATTAAGGAATTAAAATGGAAAAAAATTTATTAGAAATTGGCAAAATAGTACGTCCCCATGGTATTAAAGGGGCTGTAAAGGTTGTGAAATATCTTGATGTTAATTTTTCACATTTTTCAAAGGTGTATATAGGGCAAAAGTTATCGGTTGGAGAAATTAAATCAATATCTAATTTAAATAACGATGCGTGTGCATTGACAATAGATATTATTAAAGATTGTGAAACGGCCGAAAAATTTAGAAATCAATCAATTTACATAGACCGCAATGAATATGCGGAATTTAAAGATAAACTTTACATGAGCGACTTGCTAAATAAAGATGTTTTAGATATTTCAGGCAAGAAACTTGGAGAAATGGTTGATTTTGATGATTATGGGGCAAGCACAATTTTAACTATTAAATGCGGAGCGGTAAGTTATCAAATCCCTTATGTAGAAGATATTATAAGTTTTAATAGGGAATTAGATGCTTTTATTGTTGATGAACACACCTTTAAGGATATGAGAATATGAAAATAGATATTTTAACATTATTCCCTGAAATGTTTGCACCGTTAAAGGAAAGTATAATAAAAAGGGCGGTCGAAGATAACAAAATCGAAATAAATATAACAAATATACGAGATTATGCGCTTCCACCACATTTTAAATGTGATGATATGCCTTTTGGTGGGGGTGCGGGCATGGTTATGATGTGTGAACCTCTTTTTAAAGCAATAGAAGCGGTTAAATCTGACGATTGCACAATTTTTTACATGTCACCACGTGGCAAAGTGTTCAATCAACCTATGGCAAGGCAACTTGCAAAAAGCGAGCACTTAATTTTAATTTGTGGGCATTATGAGGGTGTTGACCAACGAGTGCTTGATTATTTTAGCATACAAGAACTTTCAATTGGCGATTTTGTTTTAACGGGTGGAGAATTGCCAGCAATGGTTGTTGCTGATGCAGTCATCAGGTTGTTGCCAGGAGTTATAAGTGCAGATAGCACAGTTGAAGAAAGTTTTAGTGAGTCACAAATAGAAACAATTTCAAAAAATGCAAAAGGCAAAAAGACAAAAACAACCCAAACAATGACTTTGCTTGAATATAATCAATATACAAGGCCTGCAGATTTTAAAGGATTAAAAGTTCCAGAAGTGTTACTTTCTGGCAATCATAAAAAGATAGCGGAATTTAGGCAAAAACAGGCAATTGAAATAACAAAGGTCAATAGGCCAGATTTGATAAAAAAGCAATAAATAAAAACCACAAATTTTACATATATCATCAATAACAAGTTAGTATAAGGAGAAAACATGATTAATTGGTTTCCTGGGCACATGAACAAGACATTAAAACAAATGCAAACAGATAGCAAACTTTGCAATTGCTTTGTTTATATTTTAGACGCAAGATGCCCAACAAGTTGTATAAATCCAGAATTTGTTAAAGTTATAAAAGGTAAGCCAATCATTTATGTTTTGAATAAGGCAGATTTGGTTTCTTCAGCAGATATAGACAGATTTAAGGCATATTTTAGTGCGCATGGTGCAGAGTGTGTGAGCTTGAATGCAACAGTTAGTGGCAATGCTAAAATAATTATAAGTGCAATTAAAAAGGTTTTTAAAGACCAACTTGAACAAAACAAAACACGTGGAGTAAACTTTATCACAAGGGCAATGGTTTTGGGGGTGCCAAATAGCGGAAAATCAACAATAGTAAACAACTTGTGCGGACAAGGCAGAGCGGTGACAGGCAACAAAGCAGGTGTAACAAGAAGCAAACAATGGATAAAAGTTGATGCAAACATTGAATTTATGGACACACCAGGTGTGCTTTTGCCAACCTTTGAAGATGATGATAAGGCTTATAATTTAGCATTTGTTGGCTCTGTGCGAGATGATGTTATCAATATTGTTGATGTTGCTTGCAAACTTATTGCAAGGTTAATGCAAATAGATGAAAAAATATTATCAACAAAATACAGTGTGGATATATCAAATTATACCCATGATATTGAACTGTTGGAACGTATAGGCAAAAAGCGTGGTTGCATGATAAAAGGTGGCGAAATAGATACAGAACGCACTGCTAAAATTTTGTTGACAGATTTTAGAGCCGGCAAATTAGGTAAAATTTGCTTAGAGTAACGGGGCATAGATGATAAATACAAAAGAAATTTTTGATTTTGACAAACAGTTTTTAAATGAAGATGTTAAATTCATTGCAGGCATCGACGAGGTGGGACGTGGTCCGCTAGCAGGTCCGGTTGTAACGGCATGTGTGGTTATGCCTTATGATGAAATGATAGATGGTGTTTTTGACAGTAAAAAAGTAAGTGCAAAAAATAGGGCAAGGCTTTATAATGAGATTTTAGAAAAAGCAATTTCGGTTTCAGTAAGTTTGGCAGATAATTTGCGCATAGATGACATCAATATTTTAAATGCAACCAAAGAGTGTATGGCTGATTGCTTTGAGCATAGCAAAGTTAAGCCAGACTTGTTGATGATTGATGCAGTCAAATTAAACATTTGTGAAAATGAAAAGTCAATCATAAAAGGCGATGCAACAAGTTATGCAATTGCTTGTGCAAGCATAATTGCAAAGGTTTATAGGGATAAATTGATGGTCGATTATGCAAAGCAGTATCCACAATACGACTTTGAACACAATGTTGGTTATGGGACAAAAAAACACGTGGAGGCAATTAAGCAAAATGGTATAACACCTATCCATAGATTAAGTTTTTTGGGCAATATTTTAGGAGAAGAGCAATGCAAAAAAATACATTTGGCAAGGTTGGAGAAATAATTGCAACAAATTTTTTAAAATCAAAAGGTTACAAAATCGTAGCAAACAATTATAAGAACTCAATTGGTGAAATTGACATCATTGCAAAAGATAACGATTATTTGGTTTTTGTTGAAGTAAAAACACGTTTATCGTCAGCATTTGGAGACCCTGCTGAAGCGGTAAATGATATAAAACAACACAAAATAAGGCAAGTTGCAACATCTTATTTAAAACAGCATAATCAACTTGAAACAAATTGCAGATTTGATGTTATTTCAATTATTGGCAATGTTGAAAACCACTCAATTAGGCAGATAGAAAATGCTTTTTAAAAAAGGAGAATTTGGTATGAAGTGGTTATTTTTAGTTGTATCATTGCTTTGCCTTTTAGTTGGATTTTTGCACATACCCATTTTGTCATGGTGTGGGGTAGATGTTTTTGCTTTGCGTGGGGTATTGATTTTCACCTGTTTGCCTGTGATTGCTGTTTCAGCAATACCGCTTGCAATATTTTTAAGCAAATATTGTTTTAAAAAAAATACAAACAAAAAGCAGTAATCAGTTTTTCACTTATTGACTGATGATGTAATATATGTTAACATACATATTAATAGGAGAAATTATGTTTAGTTGTAAAACCAAAATGACAGAAAAAGTTGCAAATGAATTGTTACGTCCTTTATTAATTCTTGCTATTGTTTTAACATCGGTGGGTGGTGCTGGATTATTAATCTTATCAATATTGCTTGTTTTCACAGGTTATTTAAACAGATACTTATATTTATTGGCAACATTAATGCTTGTGCTTGGTATCGCTTATTTTGTATTGTTGGTATATGGAAAGCACAACAATAAAAGGATAATGGAAGAAGAGACAATTTATGAATTTTATGATTTATATTTCACTTTAAAATCATTTAACAAGGGTGAGGAAATCGCTTCTGGCAAAGCATATTATAAAGATATGTACAGGGTTAGAGAAACCGCCTCATATATATTTGTTTATCCAAACAAAGCAATAGCATATCCAATTGATAAATCAGAGTTGTCTGCTGAAAATTTGGCTCATTTGCGCATGATTTTTAAACTTCCAATCCCTAAAATGTAATTAGAAAATAGAAAAAATACAAACTTTAAGAGTAATATTAAACATAATTTTGCTAAAAAATAAAAATTATTTTTACGATTTTAGCAAAAACACTTGAAAGTTTGTTTTTTTTGTGTTAATATGTTTAAGTTGTTGACGGTCCACTACCGACCAAGGCAAGAACGTCAAATTTAGGAGGTAACTATGAACATTATCGACCAAATCGAGAAAGAGCAATTACGCAATGATATCACTCCTTTCAATATTGGTGACACTGTACGTGTTGACGTAAAGGTCAAAGAAGGTGACAAAGAACGTATCCAAGCATACGAAGGCGTTGTAATTGCAAAAAAGGGCACAGGTGTGCGTGAAACTTTCACAGTTCGCCGTGTATCTTTTGGTATTGGTGTTGAAAGAACTTTCCCACTTCACAGTCCACGTATCAGCAAGATTGTGGTAACAAGAAAAGCAAAAGTTCGCCGTGCTAAAATCTATTATATTAGAAATCTTTCAGGTAAAGCCGCAAAAGTTAAAGAAGACAAGAGATAATCTGTCTTCTTTTTTTGCGCTTAAAACATCGCTGTGTCCAAAAATAGTTCATAAAAATAAAAGGAGAAAAAATGGATATTAGTATCAAACAAGAAAATTTCAAATTTAAGGTCAGAACATCAGGTTTAATCATTAACAACGGCAAGTTGTTGATCTGCAAATTGGACACATCAGAATTCTATTGTCTGCCAGGTGGGCATTGCCACATTAACGAAACAAGCCCAGAAGCTATCAAACGAGAAATAAAAGAAGAAACAGGTCTTGATGTAAAAATTGATTGTCTTTCAGCATTGCTTGAAAACATCTACTCAACAAAAAAAGCAAGAATGCATGAAATTAACTTTTTCTATAAATTAACACCAACCAATTTGCCAAAAGAAAAACAAACTGATTGGAATTTTGTAGAACTTGATGAGGGTGAATATAAACATCAAGAATTTAAATGGATTGATATTAATGAATTTAACAATTATGACATTAGACCAAGCATAATAAAAGACTTGATACACAACAACAAATTACTGCATATTGAAATGGTGGACGATATTCCAACATTTTTGAATTAAAATAACATTATTGTACAAATTAAAACATTTGTTCGACTTTTCGTTTGACTTATTGTCTTTTAAAGGTTATATTAGGTTTGAAAGGAGAAGAAATGCTTGCAAAGATATTATCATTCGGTTTGACAGGAATAACAGGCTATCCTGTTGAAATTGAATTAGACATAAATGCTGGTTTGCCAGGTTATGATGTTGTTGGCCTGGCAGATACAGCAATAAAAGAAAGCAAAGAAAGGGTAAAATCCGCTATTAAAAACAGCACATACAATTATCCAATAAACAAAGTTATTATCAACCTTGCACCTGCAGACACTAAAAAAGAAGGCAGTATGTATGACCTGCCAATTGCGTTAGCAATGCTTATCGCTCAAGAAATATTGCCACAGCAAACAGTTAATGGTTATGTTGTTTTGGGAGAATTGAGTTTGAATGGTGAAATACGCAAATTAAATGGTATTTTGCCAATGCTTATCAGCGCAAAACAAATGGGATATAACAAGTTTATCATACCAGCTGACAATGCTATGGAAGCATCTTTTATAGATAAAATCGAGGTTTATCCAGTTAAAACATTAAAACAAACGGTTGACTTTTTAAAAGGCTACATCAGTTTGTTGCCAGCAGAAAACAAAACTTTTGAAAGTGCCTTAAAACAACACCATTTTTCACATGATTTTGCTTATGTGAAAGGGCAAGCAAGTGCAAAAAGGGCAATGGAAATAGCGGCAGCTGGCGGACATAATATTTTGCTTATTGGACCACCAGGGGCTGGTAAAACAATGCTTGCAAAATGTTTTCCGTCAATTTTGCCAGATTTGACTTTTGAAGAAAGTTTGGAAGTTACAAAAATTCATAGCGTTGCAGGTGTGCTTGATGCAAATAAGGGCATTGTTGTAGAACGTCCGTTCCGTAGTCCGCATCACACTGCAACATTGATTGCCTTAACAGGTGGCGGTGCAAAAGCAAAGCCGGGTGAAATCAGTTTGGCACACAATGGCGTATTGTTTTTAGATGAAATGCCAGAATATAACCGAAACACAATTGAAACATTGCGCCAGCCTATGGAAGATGGCTATATTTCAGTTGCTAGAAATGCGCTTACAGTTCAATATCCTGCCAATTTCACACTTGTTGCAAGCATGAATCCATGTCCATGTGGCTATTATGGCAGTGAAAAACATGAATGTAAATGTACACCTGCAAACATTCATAAATATCTTTCAAAAATCAGCGGACCATTGCTTGACCGTATAGATTTGCATATTGAAGTTGATAGTGTTAATTATGAAGATTTAACCACAGCAAAACTTGAAGAGCCTAGCAGTGAAATCAAAAAAAGGGTGGACAAAGCAAGGCAAATTCAACTTGACAGATTTAAAGATAGCAAAATCTATTCTAACAGCAAAATGGGCGAAAAAGAATTTAAAAAGTATTGTGCCTTAAATAAAGAATGTACCGATTTGCTTGAACATGCTTTTACAAAATTGAATTTATCAGCACGTGCTTACAATCGCATTTTAAAAGTTGCAAGAACAATTGCAGATCTTGACGGCAAAGCAAATATTGAAAAGGCACACATTTTGGAAGCAATCCAATATCGCTCATTAGATAAAAAATATACGGTTTAAGATGACAAATAAAGAAAAAAATATTTTGTGGCTGGACATGTTTCCAGTTTTAGGATACGCAAAGAAAAAGAAGTTGCTTGATATTGTTCAAGATGAAGATATCAAGTCATCTTTTTTGTATTTAAAAGCATTTAAAGATTTGCTAACAAGTGACGAATATCAAAAGTTGGCAACAAATCTTGATGAGGCAACTTTCAACAAAACTTTAGATGAATATAAAAAACAAAACATAGAATGTATCACTATTTTTGATAACCGTTATCCAGAACAATTGAAGCAAATTAAAAATCCGCCTTTGTGCCTATATTGTAAAGGGAACTTGCAATTATTGTTATCCAATTGTATATCCATTGTTGGCAGTCGCAAACCAACCGATTATGGCATTGTTACCACAAAAGAGTACGCAAAAGAGTTATCTCAAGCGGGCATCACAATTGTGTCTGGTATGGCAGTTGGTGTTGACACTCTGGCACATAAAACAGCACTTGAAAACAATGGGGCAACAATCGCAGTTTTGGCTGGTGGATTTAATCATATATATCCATCAACAAACATATCTCTTTTTAGGCAACTTGTTGAAAATAATTTGGTTATAACAGAATCAAGCCCAAATGTTCAGCCATTGGGATATTTATTTTTATTGAGGAACCGTATCATTGCAGGTTTATGCAAAGCAACCATTGTAACAGAAGCGACAGAAAAAAGCGGTTCATTATCCACGTGTAATGATGCATATATGGAAAATAGAAAGGTTTTTGCCGTGCCTGGCAAGATAAATGCGCCTTATTCCAGCGGTTGCAACAAGTTGATTATGGAACATAGGGCAAGTTTAACAATGTCCCCTAAAGATGTGTTAAGTCAATTTGGTATGGAACAGCAAAAGCAAAAAAAGGTTGCCATTCAACTTGACATTAAACAGCAAATTGTTATAGATTATATTCAGTTTGAAAAAAAGACTTTTCAAGAAATTGCAGATTACACACATATTTCAACCAGCGAATTAAACTCCATTTTGCTGGAACTTGAACTTGACGGTTTGGTGTATAAACTTGCAAACAACAGTTATATAATGGCATAGGAGAAGTAATGAAATTAGTATTAATAGAAGGTCCTGGTAAACGCGAAAGTATCAAAAAATATTTGGGTGATGAATATGTTGTATTTCCAACCAAAGGTCATGTTCGTGATTTGCCTGCAAAAAGTTTTGCAATTGACCTTGAACATAACTACGAACCTACGTATGAAATCATTCCAGAGAAAAAAGCTTTGGTGGCGGAACTTAAACGTTTGGCAAGCAAAGCCGATGCTGTTTACCTTGCAACCGACCCGGATAGAGAGGGAGAAGCAATTGCATGGCATTTGGCAACTATTTTAGGTTTGGATAAAGATGCTATGGTGCGCACAGCATTCAATGAAATCAGTAAAAAAGTGGTGAACGAAAGCATTGCAGACCCAAAACCACTTAATTATGATTTGATAAATGCACAACAAGGTCGCCGTGTGCTTGATCGCATCATGGGTTATCAATTAAGCCCATTGTTGAGCCGAAAAATTAGAGGCAAATTATCAGCAGGTCGTGTGCAATCAGTTACATTGAAATTGATTGTTGACCGTGAAAAGGCAATTCAAAACTTTGTGCCAGTTGAATACTGGAATATTTTTGCTAATCTAAAAAAGGGCGAACAACCTTTTAGAGCAGAACTTATTCAATATAAAGATAAAAAGATTGAAGTTCCAAACAAAGAAACGGCAGATAAAATTTTGTCAGAGACTGAAAATGCAGAGTTTACAGTGAAATCAGTTGACCGTAAAGTTACATATAGCAAACCATTGCCACCTTACACAACAAGCACATTGCAACAAGACGCAATCAAAAAATTAAAAATGACATCTGGCAGTTACACAAAATGTGCTCAATCCTTGTATGAAGGTGTTATGATTGCAGGCGAGGGCAAAACAGCGCTTGTAACATATATCCGTACCGACTCCACACGTGTTAGTGTCGATGCTCAATTTGCTGCAAAAGATTATATTTTAAACCATTATGGTGAAAAGTATCATCCAGGCAAATTTAATGAATTTGTTGCAAAAAACAATGTTCAAGATGCACACGAAGCAATTCGACCTATTAATTTGAAATACACTCCTGAATTTTTGAAAGGTAAGGTTGAAGATACTTATTTAAAACTTTACACTTTGGTGTTTAAGCGTTTTATTGCAAGTCAAATGAGCTTTGCTCAATATGATAGTTTGACAGTTGATGTTTTGGCAAATGACTATAAATTCCGTTCATCTGGCAAAGCCTTAATTTTTGATGGATACACAAAAGTTTATAAAGTTCAAGACGAAGATAAAAATGGTATCAATATTCCAGATTTAGCAGAGGGAGAGCTTGTTGATAAAGAAAGTTTGACAAGTGAACAAAAATTCACAAAACCACCTGTTAGATTTGCAGAAGATACAATTATTAAAGAAATGGAAGTGCAAGGCATCGGTCGTCCTGCAACTTATGCTTCAACAATTTCAACACTGTTTAACCGCGAATATATCAAAACTGAAAAGAAATACCTTGTTCCAACCGAACTTGGGTTTAAGGTTACAGAGTATTTGGAAGAATATTTTGCAAATGTCATGAACATCAAATTTACGGCAGAAATGGAAAAACAGCTAGATGATGTTGAATTGGGCAAAATCAAATGGCAGACAATTGTTGACGAATTTTATCAAGACTTCAAAAAGCACATGGAATATGCTAGCCAACAAATGGGTGTTAGCATGCCAAAAGCAGAACCTGTTGCAAGTGATATAAAATGCGATAAATGTGGCTCTGTTATGGTTTATAGAGAAGGTAAGTTTGGCAAATTCTTGGCTTGTTCGAACTTCCCACAATGCAAAAATACACGAAATATTAATGAGCCAGAAGTGAAAGTTGAAGAAACTGGCATTTGCCCAAAGTGTGGTGGAATTGTTAGTGCAAAATATAGCAAACGAGGCAAATTGTTCTTTGGTTGCAACAATTATCCAAAATGTGATTACATTTCATGGGATTTGCCATTAAATGAAAAATGTCCGAAGTGTGGCAGTCAACTTATAGAACGTTTTGGCAAAAACAAAACGACAATAATGTGTTCAGGTAAAGGTTGCACTTATGTTAAAGATTAATATTATTGGTGCAGGATTAGCAGGCAGTGAATGTGCCTTATACTTGGCAAATAAGGGCTATAAGGTTGACTTATATGATATCAAAACAACGGCAAAAACACCCGCTCATCACAGTGATGATTTTGCTGAAATTGTTTGCAGTAACTCGTTTAAAAGTGATGATGAAAATTCAGCATCAGGGCTTTTTAAACGAGAACTTTTGGCTTTAGGTAGCAAATTGGTTGAAACCGCTTATCAAGTCAAAGTTCCAGCGGGGCAGGCATTGGCTGTTGACCGTGAAATGTTTTCAAGCACAATAACAAATTTGTTAAAGACAAATAAAAATATAACAATTCATTGCCAAGATGTTGCAGATTTTAATTTAAATGCAATAACCATTGTTGCAACTGGACCATTAACAACTGAAAATATGAGCAAAGCATTGCAAAGCAAATTAGGGCAACAATTCTTTTATTTTTACGATGCGGCAGCGCCAATAATTTCAGCAGAATCTATCAACTTGGATAAGGCATTTTTTGGTGCACGATATGGTAAAGGTGATGACGATTATTTAAATTGTCCACTTACAAAAGAACAATATTTGAATTTTTATCACGAATTGATAAAAGCACAACGTGTTGAACTGCATGATTTTGAAAAAGGCAATATTTTTGAAAGTTGTATGCCAATAGAAATAATGGCTTCCCGTGGGGAAGACGCAATCAGGTTTGGACCATTGAAACCTGTTGGTTTTACAAATCCACATGATAATTCAAAACCTTATGCCATTGTTCAGTTGAGAAAAGAAAATAATTGTGCTACAATGTACAATATGGTAGGGTTTCAAACAAATTTAACCTTTCCAGAACAAAAACGAGTTTTCAGCCTCATTCCAGGGCTTGAAAACGCAACATTTTTGAGATACGGTGTTATGCATACCAATCATTTTGTTAATTTCCCAGCCTGCTTGGACAAATATTCACGTCTAAAAGCGGATAACAATATTTTTATTGCAGGACAATTAAGTGGAGTAGAAGGGTATGTTGAAAGCATCGCAAGCGGGCTGTATTGTGCAATAAACATTGACAGAATGATAAAAAATAAGCCTCTAATTGAGTTTTCAGCAAACACAATCATTGGTGGGTTGTATAATTATCTTGTCAATGCCAACACAAATCATTTTCAGCCAATCAACGCAAATTATGGCATTTTAAACCCCATAAATATGCGTGACAAAACTGAAAGGAATAAGTGTTATCGCATTAGGTCACTTGAAGAAATTAACAATATTGTTAAGCAAATTAATGATTAATCCAAATAGAATCAATCTTTTTGGCAAACATTTAAAAGGAGATAAAATTGGAACAATTTAGAGGTACAACCATTGTTGCGGTTAAGCGCAATGGCAAAACAGTTGTCGCTGGTGATGGACAAGTCACCATGGGGCAACAAGTTATATTTAAGGGCACAGCGCATAAAGTGCGCAGGCTTTTTGACGGCAAAGTTGTTGTTGGGTTTGCAGGTGGCACAGCAGATGCGTTTGCCATGTGTGAAGAATTTGAAAAATTGTTGAATAAATATAGTGGAAGTTTGATGCGCAGTGCGGTTGAATTTGCAAAAAACATTCGCAGTCAAGGTCACAATAATGCAGAAGCACTTATGATTGTTGCTGATAAGCAAACGTTGCTTATTCTTTCAAGTATGGGCGATGTTATCGAGCCAGACGATGGCATTTGTGCAATTGGCAGTGGTGGCAACTATGCTTTGGCGGCAGCAAAAGCACTTTATAAGAATACAGATTTAGATGCAAAAACTATTGCAATCAAGGCAATGGAAATCGCAACTGATATATGTGTATTTACAAACGGCAATTATGTTGTTGAAGAGGTGTAAGATGAGCGAAATTATGACATGTAAAGAAATTGTTTCAAACCTTGATAACTATATTATCGGTCAAGCAAAAGCAAAACGTGCGGTTGCAATTTGTTTGCGTAACCGCTATCGCAGGAGTCAACTTGATAAGGCATTAAGCGAAGAAATCACACCTAAAAATATAATTTTAAAAGGGCCAACAGGTGTTGGTAAAACTGAAATTGCACGCAGACTTGCAAAACTTGTAAATGCACCTTTTGTTAAAGTTGAAGCCACAAAATACACAGAAGTTGGTTATGTTGGACGAGATGTTGAAAGCATGATTCGTGATTTGGTTGGTGTGGCTGTTCGCATTGTTCGTCAAGAGCAAACAAACAAAATCAAAGATAAAGCAATTGCTGTAGTTGACAAAAAGATAACTGACATTTTGTATCCAATAAAAAAGAGCACAAAACCTGAAAATGTTGACACAGAAAATTTCCGTGCTGATTTTTATGCTAATTATAAGGCAGGCAAGTATGATAAAGATACTATTGATATTGATGTCAAAGATGAACCTCAACAAATGAATTTAATGGACGGTATTGGGGCAGAGATTAACATTGGTCAAATTATGGGAGGCATAATTAAAGCCCCTCGCAAATTGAAAAAAATGACAGTTGAACGTGCGCGTGAACTTTTGCTTGATGAAGAATGTGACAAACTTATAGACCCAGATGCTGTAAACAAAGAAGCAATTTATCGTGCCGAACAACAAGGCATAATCTTTATTGATGAAATTGATAAAATTGCAGCAAAGAAAAACAATGGTCAAGATGTTTCACGTGAAGGTGTTCAACGTGATATTTTGCCAATTGTGGAAGGCAGTGTTGTTAATACAAAATATGGTGTAGTTCACACAGACCATATCCTATTTATTGCAGCGGGAGCATTCCATATTGCAAGTGTTAGTGACTTAATTCCTGAACTTCAAGGTCGTTTTCCAGTTATAGTTGAACTTGATAGTTTAACAAAAGAAGATTTTAAAAAGATTTTAACAATACCTCAAAATGCACTCATCAAACAATATCAAGAATTGTTACGTGTTGATAATGTTGACCTTGAATTTACTGACGATGCAATTGATGCTATTGCTGAACTTGCAGCGGACGAAAATGAAACAAATGAAAATATCGGGGCTCGCCGTTTGCAAACAATTATGGAACTTTTGCTTGAAGATATTTCATTCAATGCAAGTGACAATAATCCTATGGTAAAAGTTGTTGTTGATAAGCCATTTGTTTTTAATACAATGAATGCGCTCATTCACACCCACGATTTTAAAAAGTACGTTTTATAAATAAAGCACAACAAATGATAAGCAAAAATATGGAATTTTTAAAGAGATTTGCTTTGATGCTTAATGAAGAACAAGTCAAAAAACTTGTTTCAACACGCATCATAGTTTTTGGCGCGGGCGGAGTGGGAAGTGCTGTTTGCAATTTTTTGGTACGCTCAGGCATTTGCAACTTGACAATTGTTGACTTTGACACTGTTGATATAACAAATATCAATCGTCAACTTGTTGCCAATGTTGGCAATGTTGGCAAACTTAAAGTTGAAGAAATGAAAACCCAACTTTTAAGCATAAATCCAGATGCAAACATCATAGCGATTGCTGAAAAATATGATGAAAACAGCAAAATTGACTTAAGCCAGTTTGATATAATTATCGACTGCATTGATGACATCAAAGCAAAAAAACACCTTATTATGCAAGCAAAATCAAACAATGTTTATGTCATTTGTTCGATGGGTGCGGGCAATAGATACAGCGAAATCCCACATTTTGAAATTGCAGATATTTCAAAAACAAGTTATGACCCAATTGCAAAAATACTGCGTAAATTTTGTGCTGAAAATCGTATAAACAAACTTGATGTGTGTTACACTAAACAAAAGGCGACAAAATATGATTGCAAAACAGTTGCAAGTGTGGTATATTATCCAGTAATGATGGCTGGCACAATTGTTGCAAAAGTTATCACAAAAATTGTTGGATAAACATGATTTTTAACATTTAAGGAGTTTTTATGGAACAAGTTAAAACCGAAAATTTTGATTCAGTTATCAATTCAGGAAGTTTGACAGTTGTTGATTTTTCTGCTACATGGTGCATGCCATGCCGTATGCTTAAACCTATTTTGGAACGCACAAGTGAAAAAATGAAACATATCAAGTTTTACAATTTGGATATTGATGACAGTGAAGAAATTGCCAAACGTTATCGCATATTTAGCGTGCCAACAGTTGTTTGTTTTAGAAATGGCAAAAAAATTGATAGTATGGTTGGTTTATGTTCTGCTGATGATATTGAAGAATTTGTTACTCGTTGTGAAAATACAAAAATTGAAGATTAATTTCAATAAGAGTTGCGCATGAAAAAAATTTGTCAAAGTTGTGGTATGCCCATAACAACAGATGCCGTTTTGGGGACTGAAAAAAATGGAAAGATAAATCCGTATTTTTGCAAATATTGTTATAAAAACGGTGAGTTTATAGATAAAGTTGATATGCAAACCTACATTGAAATGTGCTCGCAATTTGGCAGTCAAGCAGGCATGACAAATGAAGAGATGAAAGCATTTTGTGAAAAATTGTTTCCAACCCTTAAAAGATGGAAAAAAGATTAATCAAACTGGGTACTGTATTGTGCAGTATCTTTTTTGTTTTGATTAACGATAACCGCATTTTTGTGATTAGCACAATGATTTGACTTGGTGTCAGTGTGGTTTTGCTAACAATCATGTTGATTGCAAGCATGAATAGACATAACAAAAAAATTGAAAGTTTATGTAGCAATCGGTGTCTTGGATTTATATTTTTGCTTGATATTATTAATAATTAAATATTGACAAAATACGCAATTAGTGATATATTATCACACGGAGAAGGAAAAATGGTAGATAAAATTTATTTAGACAATGCAGCAACAACACGTATCAGTGCCGAAGTTTTAAATGAAATGAATAAAGTTTACACTTCAACTTTTGGCAATTCAAGTTCTTTGCATTCATTTGGCAGAGAAGCAAGTTCTTTGATAGATGATAGTCGTGATATTATTGCAAATTCAATTAATTCAAAAAGCAATGAGATATATTTTACATCAAGTGGTAGCGAAGCAAATTCATGGGCAATTATTGGTTTGGCAAATGCCAATAGGGCAAAAGGCAATCATATAATCACAAGCAAAATTGAGCATGAATCAATCTTGCAAGCTTGCAAATATTTGGAAAAGAATGGTTTTCAAGTGACATACCTTGACGTGGATAAAAATGGATTTATCAATTTTGCAGAATTGTTGCACGCAATCACTGATAAAACAATTTTAATTTCCATAATGTCAGCAAACAACGAAATTGGCACTATTCAAAACATCAAAGCAATTGCTCACACTGCACATGAAAAAGGTGTTATATTCCACACTGATGCAGTTCAATTATATGGTCACATGTCTTTGGACGTAAAAGATTTGGGTGTTGACGCAATGACAATGAGTGCACACAAGATTTATGGGCCAAAAGGTGTGGGCGCATTGTATCTTTCAAACGATGTTGCAATTGACCCAATTATTTTTGGTGGCAATCAAGAACGTTCTCGCCGTGGTGGCACATGCAACACTGCCGGCATCGTTGGATTTGCAAAAGCAGCAGAAATCGCTATGCGTGATATGGCAACCAATAACCACAAACTTCGTGCTTTAAGCGAGTATTTTGTTACAAAAATCACAGGGACAATTGAAAATATTATCATAAATGCAAACATCAAGCAAAAACTTCCTCACATCATTTCAATCTGTTTTGTTGGTGTCGATGGTGAAAGTTTGCTTACAAAACTTGACCTTGCGGGTGTTGCAGTTTCAACAGGAAGTGCATGCACAAGTAATAGTTTGGCAGTTTCTCATGTAATTTCTGCAATCGGGCTAAAAAAAGATGATGCAAAAAGCACTATTCGTTTTAGTCTTGGTAAAAATAATTCTTATGAAGATATTGACAATGCAGTTGCAATTATCGCAAAGGCTGTTGAAGATTTGCGTGAATATTCTTCTACTTACGGCTTAAAAATACGTAAAAGAAAGGGGGATAAATAATGTATAGCAAAAAAGTTTTAAATATATTTTCTAACCCTGCAAATGCAGGCAGAATAATGAAACCAGATGGGATTGCAAGCCTTTCAAATATGGAAGAAACAGCGAATGTTGAATTTTCATTGAGAATTGAAAATGATGTCATAACAGATTGCAATTTTCGTGCGCAAGCAAATCCTTACATAATTGCTATTTGTTCAACAATAACAACCATGGTAAAAGGCAAAAATATTGATGATATTATGCTTGAACAAACAAGTGTTAAAAATGAACTAGGCGAAGATAGTGATATTGACATCAACTTCTGTATTGAATGTTTGGATATGGCTATTGAAGATTATATTGAAACACGTGAAAAAGAAGGGAAACCAAAATCAACACGTGGCAGGAAGAAGAAAGTTGTTGAACCAATTTTAGACGAACAAACTGCACAAGCAATTACAGATGCTGTTGCATTGGTAACAGAAGCACAAGCAACAAAGCAAAATGAAGATGAACCAATTGATGAAGAATTTGGTGTTGATTACATTGCTCCAAATGGCTCATTCGGCGGTGGTGCTAGTGATACAAATGCAAAACAAGGCAAAGTTGAAGATGATGCAAAACAACAAGGTCAACCACACGTAACAAAGGCTTTTGAAGGTAGCATTTTCAATAATCCAATTTTTGTCAATTTCTTTAATGCTAAACACGAATAAATTCAAGTGTTAATTTTAGGCTTTGAGATGTATGTTTGTGTTTGCAAAATGTTAAAAGTAATTTTAGAAATTGAAATAAAACAAATTTTTTAAAAGTCTAAGTTAAAAATTATCAAATTAAGAGGGCGATTTCATATCGTCCTTTTTTACAAAATATTACATAATTTTTAACCTATTACAAACAATAAGGTAGGAGGATTTATGAAAGACTTATTAATTGGAATGGGACTTGGCTTTGTGGTTGGAGCAATCGTATGCAAATGCAACAAACCTGTGGCAGATACAGTGCAAAAAGGTGTTGAAAAAGGCAAGGAAATCATTACAGATGTGGCTGATGAAATTAAAGCTCAAACAAAAAAAGCAAAAAGTCAACAAAACAATTAACTTTAATCATGGGCTAAAAAAATAAGCATTGTGCTTGTTTGTTAGCCCTTTTTGATTTACTTTGAAACTATTTTGTGTTATCATAACAATATGAAAGCAATGGGCATTGATTTTGGTTTGAAAAGGATTGGGGTTGCGTTTAGTGACGAAACCAAGTTTTTGGCAACACCTTATGAGGTATATGTAAGGCAAAATCCAGAACAAGACTTGCAACATTTTGTTGACTTGATAAATAAAAACAAAGTTGATGAAGTTGTGTGCGGTTTGCCAATGAATATGCAGGGTGATGAACAGGAAATTGCTGACCAAACACGTGAATTTATGGACGAACTTCAAGCAAAAGTTGCTGTTAGATTGAATTTTGTTGATGAAAGATTGTCGTCTGTTTTGGCAGAAGATGTTTTAAAACAATCTGAACGTGATTGGCGCAAACGCAAACAAAAGTTAGATGCTGTTGCCGCTTCAATTATATTGCAAGATTATTTGGATAATATGAGGAGATTTTAATGGAAAACAAAAGAACAAAAAAAGTTGTTGCTAAAAATCCAATCGAACAAATTTTAGATGAAAATAACACAGAAAATATTGTTTTGTATGATGATCAACAAAACCCAATCACTTTTGAACAAGTGGCATTGATTCCGCTAGACAGAACAAATGCTCTTTACACAATTTTAATTCCTGTAACACCAATGCAAGGTGTGAATGATGGCGAAGGTGTTTTGTTTGAAGTTGACGAAGAAAAACAGACACTTGAAGTTGTTAATGATGAAAAAATCATTGATGAAGTGCTTGAACTTTACCAAGCCTTGATTGAAGATGGCGACAAGGACGGCAAAAAATAATAAATTAAAAAACTAAATCTTTTATAGTACTATTAACAAGAAAATATCAATATATTGTTGACTTTTTCTTGTTTTTTTGTTAGTATTAGCCCGTTCAATGAAAAAGCACCTATCACGATTGCTAATCTGTTGCCCATTTGGGTTTTAAGGCAAAATGAATGATAGGGAAGAGACAAACAGGAGGTATATTTAAAATGTCAGTTATTTCAATGAAACAATTATTAGAAGCAGGTTGCCATTTCGGTCATCAAACACGTAAATGGAATCCTAAAATGAAGAAGTATATCTACACAAGCAGAAATGATATTCACATTCTTAACCTTGAAGATACTTCAAAACAAGTTGATGAAGCTTATGTATTCATCAAAGAAAAAGTGCTTGCAGGCGCAAATGTTTTGTTTGTTGGCACAAAGAAACAAGCCAGCGAAACAGTTAAACAAGAAGCTGAACGTTGTGGCATGTTCTATGTAAACACACGTTGGTTGGGTGGCACACTTACAAACTTCACAACAATCCGTAAACGTATTGACCGCATGAACAAACTCAACAATATGGAAGCCCTTGGTGATTTTGATTTGTTGCCTAAAAAAGAAGTTATCAAACTTAAAGCAGAACGTGATAAACTTGCTGCAAACCTTAGCGGTATCAAAGACATGACTTCAATCCCAGGTCTTATCATTTTGGTTGACCCACACATGGAACACATTGCAGTTAAAGAAGCAAAACGTCTTGGTATCCCAACAGTTGGTATTGTTGACACAAACAGCGACCCAGACGATGTAACAGTTTGCATTCCAGCAAATGATGATGCAATCGGTTCAGTTAAACTTATTTTAAGTGCATTGACAGATGCTATCATGGAAGCAAAAGGTGGCGAAATTTTGCACGACCTTAATGCTGAAGATGATGATGTAAGCATGGAAGCTATGGTTACTGGAGAAATCGTTAAAGACGAAGAAAAACCAGCAGAAAGCAAACCAGCTAAAAAACGTGTTGCAAAAAAAGTTGAAGCAGAACAACCAGTTAAAGAATAATAAGGGGGATTTTATGGTTATTACAGCAAAAGATGTTGCAAATTTAAGAGATATGACAGGCGCAGGCATGATGGACTGCAAAAAAGCATTGACTGAAGCAGAAGGTAATGTTGATAAAGCCGTTGAAATTTTGCGTGAACGTGGTGTGGCTAAAGCCGCTAAAAAAGAAGGACGTATTGCTGCAGAAGGCTTTATTGAAAGTTATGTTCATGGTAACGGAAGTTTTGCTTCCCTTATCGAAATCAACACAGAAACAGACTTCGCTGCAAAGAACGAAGAATTGCGTGAATTTGCTCACAACCTTGCAATGCAAGTTGTTGCTTCACGTCCAATTTGTGTAAATATCAATGAAGTACCACAAGATTTAGTTGAAAAAGAAAAAGAAATTTATCGTGTTCAACTTATTAATGAAGGTAAACCAGCTGCTATTGTTGATAAAATCGTTGAAGGTAAAATCAACAAATATTATGAAGAAGTTGTTTTGATGGAACAAGTTTACATCAAAGATCCAGACGGCAAAAAGAAAGTTAAAGATGTTTTAACTGGTCTTATTGCAAAAATTGGTGAAAAAATCACAATTCGCCGTTTCACACTTATGGTTATGGGCGAAGGTCTTGAAAAACGTAATGACGATTTCGCTGCTGAAGTTGCTGCGCAATCACAAATGAAATAATAAAAACATTCAAAATTAACAAAAAGTCCATTGATTGGACTTTTTTTAATTTAAATATTTAAGCAAATTTTGCCACTTATTTTTTCTCTAACGTAAACAAACACTTGCTATTTTTTTTGCTTTCGGTTATTATACTTGAGATTATTTAAGTTTATTATAAGTTAAGTAATATATATTTTTTAAGGAGAAATTGTAATGAACGAAGACGTTGAAATGACGATGATGGATTTTGAAGAAAAACTTGAAAAGCAATTTAATCATTTTATTGATGAATTGATGCTTATTCGTGTTGGCAGGGCAAATCCAAAAATTATTGAAGGGATAAAGGTCGATTATTACGGAACACGCACACCAATTAATCAAACTTCGAATATAATTGTGCAAGACGCACGTATGTTAGTAGTATCACCATGGGACGCAAGCACACTTAAAGCAATCAAAACAGGCATTGAATCAGCCAATTTGGGTGTTTCGGTTAGTGATGATGGCAAAATTATCCGTGTCGGATTTCCAATGCTTACTGAAGAACGCAGACGTGAATATAGCAAAGATGCAAAGAAGTTGTTGGAAGAAACTAAAATTGCGATGAGAAATGCTCGCCGTGACTGCCTTGATGTGTTCAAGGATATGAAGAAAAACAGTACAATAAGCGAAGATGATTTGGCTGGTCTTGAAAAAGATGTTCAAAAATCATTGGATACATTTACAGATAAAGCAGATGTCGCCTGCGAAAGGAAAATCCAAGAAATAATGGAAGTTTAATGAATATTAAAAAACTAAAAGACGACCCACGCATGCCAAAACATATTGCGCTTATCATTGACGGCAACGGAAGATGGGCAAAACAACGTGGGTGGGCACGCACAATCGGGCATAAATATGGTTTTGAAAATTTAAAAAAACACATTGAGTTTGTGCGAGATTTAGGCATTAAAAATCTTTCTATTTATTGCTTTTCTGCAGAAAATTGGAATAGACCACAAAAAGAAGTCAATTATCTTATGGAATTGTTTGACCAAATGCTTGATGATTATGAACGTGATTATCTAGATAAAGATATACGTATCATAATTTCTGGCGATATGGATGATCCACGTTTGCCTGAAAAAGTTAAGGCAAAAGCTTTGGCTTTAATGAAAAAAACAAAATCAAAAGCAGGATTTATTTTAAATCCTTGCATTAATTATGGTGGGAAGCAAGAGATTTTAAAGGCAGTAAATGATTGTATAAGTGAAGGTTTGACTCAGATTTCAGAGCAAGACATGACTAATCATTTATATTCTGCTGAATTGTTGCCACTTGATTTTGTTATTCGCACTTCAGGTGAAAAGCGTGCAAGCAATTTTATGCTTTGGCAGTCTGCTTATGCTGAATGGTATTATCCAAAAACATATTGGCCAGCATTCACAAAGCATGGGTTGGTTAAGGCCTTAAAAAATTATATGTCAAGAGAGCGTAGGTTTGGCTCAATAAAGGAAGACAAATGAAAAAGAGAATTTTAACAAGTATATTTATAGTTTTAGCATCAATATTGGCAGTTATGAGCAAATTTTTGCCAAATAATATTGGTGATTATATTTTTGACATCTTTGTTATTTTCATTTGCTTTGTTGCAAGCAATGAAATGGCAAACTTGCTGTCAAAACGTGAAAAAGAACCAAATAGGTTATTTAGCATGTTTTATATAGTGCTAAATTATGTGATTTTGCTTATTTGCAACGGAAAAATGAATATTGGTTATATTGCACTTATTCAAGTTTGTGCTTTGATAGTTTATTCATTTATCGTGTGCTTGTGTGAATATTTTTCAAACATGAAAGCAGGTTTTCGCTTTGCTTTTAAAACTGCTTTATACACACTTTATACATGTTTTTATCCAACATTCTTGTTTGGAACATTGCTTTTAATCAACCGTATGGATGCTTACACAAATATTGAAAGATTTGCTGTTCCATTCATTATTTTGATTTTTGCGCTAACAATGCTTACTGACACTTTGGCATACCTTGTTGGCTCTGCTTTCAGAGGTCCAAAATTGGCACCAAAAATCAGCCCTAATAAGACAATTAGTGGGGCAGTTGGTGGTTTGCTCGGTGGTGTTTTAGGTGCAATCCTTGTGTTTGTTGTAATCAGCAATTATGCGGGTTGGCAACCAATCTTGTCAACTTTCAAACTTGAGTGGTGGCATTTTATGCTTATTGGTTTTGTGGGTTCGGCAATCGGACAAGCAGGCGATTTGTTTGAAAGTTATTTAAAACGTAAATCAGCAGTAAAAGATAGTGGGACAATTTTGCCAGGACATGGCGGAATGATGGATAGGATTGATGCCATGACTTTTGTTTCAACATTTGTTGCAATTGTTTTGGTTTGCCTTTTAATTTAATTGATTTTTAAGCATTTATTAAAAATAACCTAAATAATATATTTTATGTATAATTTTTTGAGTGTATCATCTGTATTTGGTTACATTGGCTACATATTGTTAGCCATTGTTGTTTTATTGCTGATGGTGCTTATACATGAGTTTGGTCACTATACTGCTGGCAAAATTTTAAAATTTGATATAACAGAATTTAGTGTCGGCTTTGGACCAAAATTGTTGCAGAAAAAAAGGAAGAATGGTGAATTATTCACACTGCGCCTTATTCCACTTGGCGGATATTGCGCTTTTGCTGGCGAGAATGAAGACGGAACGGACAATCCAAAGGCATTCAACAATCAAAAACCATGGAAACGACTTATTGTTTTATTCTTTGGTGCTTTTTTCAATTTTTTAAGTGCAATCATATTTTCAGTTGTGGCACTTATGGCTTGTGGTTATGAAAAATTGCAAGTAAAACAGATAGACGCAACCTCAATCAACTACACATATCTTCAACAAAATGATGTTATTTATGGCATTGAGGGGCAAAAGTTTGATTTTGTAAAAGATAATATGTTTGACAGTCTGGTAACCAGTTTTGTAAAAAATAATTATAAAACATATCAAGGCAGTGATATAACCGCTGAATATAGTTTTGTTGACGGAGATAAAACCTATTACATGGTGCCTTGCGAAATGGATTACATGATTAAACGAGACAAGCAAAAGTTGACTCAAACTGGGCGCATAAATGTTGTTTACAACCAAGAAGGCAAAATGCAAGGTTGGTCAATGTATGCGACCTACGATTCCGCTGGGGACATTACAATTGGATATTACAAATCAACCTTTGGTGAAGCGCTTGTTGAAGCTGTGCCTTTCACTTGCCGTTGGGCATGGAAAGTTTTGATTATTTTTGGACAATTGCTTACCGGCAGAATGTCAATCACTGCCTTGGGTGGACCGGTTACAACAATCAAAAGCATGGCAACAATGACAATGCAAAGTTTCAATTTCTTGTTCTTGTTGTTGCCACTTATTGCTGTAAATTTGGCTGTATTCAACTTGTTGCCGATACCAGCACTAGACGGCTTTCAAATGATATTTGTCATTGTTGAATGGATACGTAAAAAGCCAGTTAAACGTGAAGTTATTAATGTTATAAATAATATTGGCTTGATTGTATTGTTTGCATTTGTAATAATTGTTGATGTGCTTCAATTTGTTCTTTAATTGATATAAAATTAAATATAAAATGGTGTGTTACAAACAAACTCTGTTATTGACACACCATTTTTTTTATGGTACAATCTTAACACTAACAAAGGAAAGATATGGATAAACTTAAAGTTTTAGATACAATTTATGATGGCCTTAAATTTAAAGATGCAGTTTACAGTGAAAAAGCAAATTTGTGCACTGTTGATTTTTTATATAACCCAGATTCTTTTAAGCCTACAGAAGAAGCAAAGCAAAAGATTTATCAAATATTAAACGAAGAAATTGGCGATTTTGTTAAATATGATTTAAATTTAGTGGCTTGTCCACTTGATAAGCACACAATTGCAAATTATACATACACAACAATTACGAACAATTTTCCAGCAATGAACAAAGAATTTGGTTTTGATGATATAACCGTCGAAATCAATCACATGAAAGTTGATATAAGGCTAAAATTGGCACCATCAACTTATGAATATGCCACAGAGCTTAATAGGGCAGAACTTGTTGCACAAAAGTTGAGTGAAAGTTTCTTTGCTGAATTTAATGTAATTTTTGAAAAAAAGGAACAAACAAATCAATCTCAAAAAAGCTATATAGAAAATAATGCCGAACTTATGGAAAGCATAAAAATTAACGAGAACAAAACGATTTATCACTTGTCTGATGTCACAGATATCATTGGCAAAAATGATTATACAACTGCTATGGATTACAGCAAAATAAAAACAGCAATTGAGAATGTTTCTATTTGTGGGGAAGTAACCAATGTGCAACGTAAAACTTATACAAGGAAATACACTAGAAATGGCGAAACTCAAGAAGTTGAAAAAGCTTTTTACAACATTGCAATTCGCAATGACGGCAAAATAATGTATTGTTCAATATTTCCAAAACAATCTGATGAAAGCAAGGGCGATTTGATTGAAATTGGCATGAAGGTCTGCATGTATGGTTCATTCCGTGAATATAATGGCAAACTTAATTTCACCGCAAACACCATTGCTAGATGCAACTATACAAAAGATGAAATCAAAGGTGCTAAAAAACAAGTGAATGAAGAATATCATACCGTGTTTCCACAAGAATACATCGACTATGAACAAAAAGGCTTGTTTGATGAAGATGATAAAGTGTTTGACGGAAATTATGTCGTTTTTGACCTTGAAACAACAGGTTTGGAAGCAAACAAGGATGAAATAATTGAAATTGGTGCATGCAAAATTGAGCAGGGTAAGATAACTCAAACGTTTTCCACATTTGTAAAGCCCTCAAAGCATATTCCACGTGAAATCACAGAACTTACTGGCATCAATGATGCTATGGTTGCAGATGCACCAACCATCAATTATGTTTTGCCAGATTTCTATAAATTTTGTTACGGCACAACAATGGTTGGGCATAATGTATCATTCGATATTGGGTTTATTTACAATGTTGCAAAAAAACTATCTTATGATTTCAACAATCCACTTATGGACACAATAGAAATGGCACGCAAAAAATTGCCTGGACTGAAAAATTATAAATTAGGTACAGTTGTTGATCGTTTGAAAATTGTGTTAGACAATGCACATAGGGCAATCAATGACGCAACAGCAACAGCAAAAGTGTTTATAAAATTGATGTGATTAAATAAAGTTTGTTAATTAAAATAGCAAAGTAATAAATCAAAAGATAATGTCTATTGTATATGTTTTTGTATTGATTTTAAATAATATTTTATATTAATTATATATAAAATTAATAAAAACTATTGATTATTTAATTTTAATGTGATATACTAACAATGATTCCTAGGGGTGGCACTGCCACCCCTGCTTGTTTGTAAAAAGCATTTTTGTGTCTGAATACAAACGAAACAAAAATTTAAGGAGAAATATGAAAGTTAGTGAAGTTGTAAAGGAACGCATTGCACCAATGTTTACAGGTGATATTCGACTTGTTGATGTTGACTATGAAAAACGCAATGACGGCATGCACCTTGTTGTTTACATTGATAAACCTACAGGCGTGTTGATTGAAGATTGTGTTGAAGTTAGCAGAATGATTGACCCTGTTTTAGATGAACTTAATCCAACAAACGATGAAACATATTCACTTGATGTTTCAAGTTATGGATTAGACAAGCCTCTTAAATATGATTGGCAATTTAAAAAATACACTGGGGAAAAGGTTCAAGTTAAGCTTTATCGCAAAGTTGATAACAGAAAAGAGTTTGTAGCAAAACTTGTTGCAAGGGGCGAAAAATCAACACAATTTGATTTAAATGATGAAATTGTTACAGTATCAAATGCAGATATCGCTTATATTACACCATATATTGAGTTTTAAGGAGAACTAGATAAAATGATTAACAAAGATTTTTTTGAAGCATTAAAAGATTTAGAAGCTGAAAAAGGCATTAATGAAGAAGTTTTTATTTCAGCATTGGAACAAGCTTTAACAGCAGCATATAAAAAGAACAGTGGTATGGCAAAAAATGCACAAGTAAAATTAGTGCCTGAAAAAAATACAATTAAAATTTATTCATATCGTACCGTTGTTGAAAATGTTGAGGATGAAGAAAAGGAAATTTCTTTAGAAGAAGCAAAGCAAATCAAACATAGTTATAAAATTGGTGATATGGTTATGCAAGAAGAAAGCACAAAAGATTTCAATCGTATTGCCGTTCAAACTGCAAAACAAGTTATCACACAAAAAATCAAAGAAATTGAAAAACAATCTATTTATAAAGATATTGCTGAAAAAGAAGGTAAGTTGATTGTTGCCAATGTTAAACGTATTGACGGCGAAAATGTTTACCTTGAAATTGGTGGCACAACTCTTGAAGGATTGCTTACAAAACGTGACATGTTGCCTACAGACAATTTCCACATTGGCGACAGAATTAAGGTCTATGTCCGTTATATCAAAGATGATTTCCGCGGTGCTGTTGTTCAAGTTACACGTACTCACGCAAACTTTGTTAAACTTTTGCTTGAAATGGAGGTTCCAGAACTTACAAATGGAGAAGTGAACATTGTTTCTATTGCCCGTGAAGCAGGTATGCGCACAAAGATTGCAGTTTCAACCACAGTGCCAAACCTTGACCCAGTTGGTGCATGTATTGGCAACAAGGGTGCTCGTATAAATAATGTTATTAATGAACTTAATGGCGAAAAAATTGACATTATCAATTATAGCGAAAATCCAGCAGATTACATTGTTGCAGCATTAAGTCCAGCTGAAGTGTCCGAAATCACTGTTGACACTGTTGCGGGTGTTGCAAATGTTCAAGTGCCTGAAAACAAGTTGTCACTTGCAATTGGCAAAGGCGGTCATAATGTCCGTTTGGCTGCAAAACTTACAGGTTACAAAATTGATGTAAAACCTGCAATACATGCGCAAGAAAAGAAAACAAATGATGTTGTTGAAACAACTGGTGCAAGCATTGTGCTTGATGACGATATCTTTAGCGATATTGACGACTAGGAGCAACTGTGCATACAAAAACAGAAAGAAGATGTGTGGCATGCAGACAAGCTAAACTATCAAATGAAATGTTGCGTGTCGCACGTATAAATAGCGAATTTATTATTGATTTTAACCATAAAATTGGTGGTAGAGGCGCTTACGTTTGTAAAGATAAATCTTGTATATCTCAAACATTAAAAAAACACCTTTTAAACAAGGCTTTTAAAACAAATGTTGGTGAACAAATTTATTTGCAGTTGGGTGAATATGAACAAAACAATTAGTTATTTAGGTTTTGCAAAAAAATCAGGTAGTTTGATAACTGGTCAAACTTCACTTAAGATTTGCAAAAAAAAGTTATATTTAATTATGGTTTGTTGTTCTGCAAGTGATAATTTAAAAAACCTTGCAAAAAACCTTGGTGTAAAACATAATTGTCCAGTTATTGAAACAGCTGTCAAACTTGATACACTAATTACTGAAAAAGATATCAAAATTCTTGGTTTAACAAATCAAGAGTTAAGCAAAGCGATTGTTACATGTCAAGAAATACAAAAATAATTTCTTTTGGCATATATTAAATTTATATTAAGGAGAAAATTTAGATTGGTAGAAAATAATAAACCGCAAGAATTTAATAGAGCAATAAAACAACTTCAATCAATGGTTAAAGACAAAATGTTGGTCAATTTAAGTGAAAAATATTATACACTTAAACTTGAAATGTCTGGAGTTATGCGTTCGGTTAAAGAAAAGGAATCTGCTTTGATTTTGAAAGCAAATGAGCCAAAGCCAGAACCTAAAGTTGAATCAAAACCAGAGCCAAAAGTAGAAGCTAAACCTGAAGTTAAAGTTGAACAAAAAGTTGAGCAAAAAACTCAACCTGTTGTTTCAGCGCCTAAAACAGAGAATAGACCTCAAAATTCTGGCAACTTTAAGCGTGATAACAACAACTACCAACCAAATAATAGCCAAAATTACAGACGTGATAATTATAACCAAAACAGCAACAATTATGGACAAAATGGTTACAATCAAAACGGCAATCAAAGATATAACAATCGCCAAAATAATTATAACAATGGTGCTTATAACAACTTTAATCGTCAAAATGGATACAACAATCAAAATGGACAAGGTTTTAATCGCCAACAAGGTCAAAATCGTCCATTTAACAACAATCGTCCAAACGGGCAAGGTCAACAAGGGTTTAATGGCAATCGTCCATTTAATCGACCAAATCCAAATTTCAAACCAGGTCAAAAACCAGGTTTTAATTCTGAAAATAAACGTCCAGCAATCAATTATGCTCAACCAGTTATAACTCAAAGCCCAGCACGCAATTTTGCAAACAATAAAAAGAAAGATAGTTCTCATTTTGAAGAAAAACGTGGCTATACTAAATATGATTTGCTTAAACGTGGCATGATTGATGACGGCATTAATGAAGATAGGTCAGTAACACGCAAATTGCGCACTAAAAAGAAAGATATAACCGCTGAAACCGTCGACCGTCCAACTGGACCAGCAATTATCACAACTGATAATATCACTGTTAAATTGTTAAGCGAAGTTTCAGGCAGACCAGTAAGCGAAATCATCAAAAAATTCATGCTTTTAGGTATGATGGTTACAATCAACTCAACAGTAGATTTTGCAACAGCGGAATTGGTTATGAGTGATATGGGTGTTGAACTTCAACAAAAACTTGACAAAACAGGCGAAGAAAAATTGCTTGATTTGCAAAAGAATATTCGTTCATATAGCGATGAAGAAGCAGTTACTCGTCCGCCAATTGTTACAGTTATGGGTCACGTTGACCATGGTAAAACAAGTTTGCTTGACTATATCCGCAAAACTAAAGTTACTTTGGGCGAAGCAGGCGGTATCACACAAGCAATCGGTGCTTATCGTGTGAATGTCAACAATAAATATATCACATTCATTGATACTCCAGGTCACGAAGCCTTTACTGCAATGCGTGCACGTGGTGCATCTGTTACAGATATTGCAATTTTGATTGTTGCTGCTGACGATGGTATAATGCCTCAAACTGTTGAAGCAATCAACCATATCAAATCAGCAAACATTCCAATGATTGTTGCAATCAACAAAATGGATAAACCTCAAGCAGACCCTGATAGAATTATGCAACAACTTGCAGAACATAATGTTTTGCCAGAAGCATGGGGCGGTGATGCTATCATTTGCAAAATTTCTGCAAAAACTGGTGAAGGTATTGACAAATTGCTTGAAACAATCCTTTTGGTTGCCGATTTGCAAGATTTGAAAGCAAATCCTAATATCCCAGCAATTGGCACAATCATGGAAGCAAAATTGGAAAAGGGTCGTGGTGCAATTGCGTCATTGATTGTGCGTGATGGCTCATTGCATGTGGGCGACACAATCGTTTCTGGCACATCTATATGTAAAGTTAAAGCCATGATTGATGAACATAACAAAGCAGTTAAAGTAGCAACACCATCTATGCCTGTTACAGTTTTGGGCTTTAATGAAGTTCCTGTGGCTGGCGAAACATTCACAGTTGTTGATGAAAAACTTTCAAAACAAATTGTTGAAGAACGCAAAGCAAAACAAAAAGAAGAATTGCTTAAGGGCAGTGGTGGCAATACACTTGAAGATTTGATGCAAAAAACAAGTGAAAAAGATGTTAAAATCCTTAACATTGTGCTTAAAACTGATGTTAATGGCTCACTTGAAGCAATTAAGTCATCTATCATGAAACTTGTTAATGATGAGGTTAAAATCAATATTCTTCACAGTGGTGTTGGCGCAGTGAGTGAAAGTGACTTGATTCTTGCAAATGCTTCAAATGCAATGGTTATTGCATTTAACGTAAGCCAAGATAGCAAGGTTAAAGCCACCGCAGAGCGTATGAAGATTAAAATATATTCATACAAAATTATCTATGAATTGCTTGACGAGATTGAACGTGTCATCAAAGGCATGAAAGAACCTAAATATGAAGAAGTTTATCTCGGTATGGCAGAGGTTAGAGCGGTATTTAAACTTTCAACATCTGGCATTGTCGCTGGTTCATTTGTCCGTGATGGTAAAATTGTTCGTGGCGAACACGCAAAAATTTATCGTGGAGACAATCTTGTTGCAACAACTGAAATTAAGTCATTGAAAATTGTTAAAGACGATGTTAAAGAAGCAGGCAAGGATAGAGAATGCGGTATTAAAACAACGTTTGACGATGTTGCTGTTGGCGATAGGATTGAATGTTTTACTTTAAAAAGGATTGATGAATAATGAAAAATGTTAGATTAGAGCGCATTAATGCAGAGTTGCGCAATGTGATTGCTGATGTGATTGACAATCAATTGCGTGACCCTCAAATCAATGCAATGATTTGTGTGCATAGTGTTGATATTACACCAGATTTAGCGTATGCACGTGTTTATATTTCATCAATTGGACAAACTCCACAGGATGAAGTTTTGGCACGAATCAAAGGTGCAGGTGGCTTTATACGTGGTGCTGTTGCAAAAAAGATAAAACTTCGCATCATGCCAAGACTTGAATTTTACTTAGACAACAGTGAAGAATATGGCAGAAAAATTGATGATATTTTAAGCCATATAACATATTCAACAGAGGAAGATGATGAATAATCTTGACCTTAAAGGTATTTTGCCAGTAAATAAGCCACAAGGTTGGACAAGTTTTGATGTCGTGAACAAAATCAAACATATATTCTACCAAAAAGGCTTAAAAATAGGTCATTTGGGCACACTTGACCCTATGGCAACAGGAGTTTTGCTTGTGACAGTTGGTAAAGCAACAAAGTTGTTTGATTTGATGCAACAAAAGTCAAAAACTTATTTGGCAACTTTTGAATTTGGCTATGAGACGGACACTCTTGACGCAACGGGAACAAAAGTTTTTGAATCAGACAACCTGCCCACGAGACAACAAATTGAAGCAGTTTTGCCAAGTTTTATTGGGCAAATTGAACAAATGCCACCTAAATATAGTGCTAAATCTATAAATGGTAAACGGGCTTATGATTTGGCAAGGGCAAACCAACAATTTGATTTAAAACCTTGCAAAGTTAATATCTATAATTTAGATATCATTGATTTTGGCAAAAACTGTTTAACCCTGAAAATTGTGTGTGGCAGTGGTACGTATATAAGGGCAATAGGCAGAGATATTGCAGAAAAACTTGAAACTTTTGCAACCATGACAAGTTTGATAAGAACCGATATTGACAATTTTAACATAAAAAATTGTGTTGATATTCAATCAATAAATGAGCAGAACATTGCTGAAAACATGTTTAAAATTAAAAATGTGTTAAGTCAACCAGTTTTAAAATTGGAACAAACCGAAACTGGCAAAATATTGAATGGACAAAGTGTAAAAATTGAAAAAGAAGATGGTTTGTACCAACTGATAGGGGATGATGATACTATTGCTTTGGTGCAAATTAAGGATTTTAATGCTAAAATGTCAATTTTTTTGGCATAAATGGTTGGCAAAATTGCCATCATATGCTAAACTATAGTAGTTAAAATACAATGCTAAATAGCAAATATAATAAAAAGGAAAAAATTTTATGATTACAGCAGGCGATATTAGAAAAGGTGTTATTTTTGATGATGGCACTTCAACTGACCCTAAAAAACCAAGTTTGTTCTTGGTGGTTGATTTCCAACACGTAAAACCTGGTAAAGGTGCTGCGTTTGTTAGAACAACAATTAAAAACGTTATCACTGGTAAGGTTTTGGAACGTACTTACAACCCTAGTGAAAAAATCAATGACATTTCAATTGAACGCAGAGAAATGGTGTATTTGTACAAAGAAGGTGATTTGTACTATTTTATGGACAATCAAACTTACGACCAAATCCCATTCAACTATGAAAGTGTTAAAGATGTTTTAAACTTTGTTGTTGAAAATACAACATGCAATGTTCAATTCTACAATGGTCAACCAATCAATGTTGAAGCACCAATCTTTGTTGAACTTACAGTTACAAAATGTGACCCAGCAGTTCGTGGCGATACAGTTAAAACTGGTGGCAAACCTGTAACACTTGAAACAGGCTATACATTGTCTGTTCCTATGTTCGTAAACGAAGGCGACCGTATCCGTGTAGATACTCGTACTGGCGAATATATGGAAAGATTGTAAGCCTAATTTCTCACAAATTTTGCTTAAAAATTAAATTTAAAGTCGAAAAAGCGATACCTTTGTGGTATTGCCTTTTTTTTGTTATTTAAACATTTAGATTTTAATATTTTTAAGTATGTTGAAAGACTATTTAGATGCAGAGACTTATGGTTTGATTACAAAATATTTCAATTTTTCAGATATAACTGAAATTAGAATGCGTATCAACCAAAAAATAATTGTTTGCGTAGGCAACAAAAAATTTTATTTGAAAAATAATGAGCAACAATTTGTTCTTGTAACAAAAATAATGCTTGATAATTTTTTGCGTAGAATAAGTGAGAACTCTCTTTATGCTTATAATTCCAGTTTAATTCAAGGCTACATAAGTTTACCAAAAGGTGTTCGTGTTGGTATTTGTGGCAGTTATGTTTTTGATAATGATAGATTGGTAACAGTAAAAGACATACAATCAGTAAATATAAGAATCCCTCACCAAATCAAAAATTGCAGTTTGAACGCCTATGAGTTTTTGGTTGACGGAGAAGATGTTAAAAGTTGTTTGATTGTATCGCCACCTGGGGCTGGCAAAACAACGTTTTTGCGTGATTTTGTTTTTCAATTAAGTGAACACAATATATCAAAAAATGTTTTGATTGTTGATGAACGCAATGAAATTTGTTCATGCGTTGATGGCGAGCCAGCACTTGCATTAGGTGGATTTTGTGATATCATCGCAAACTGCAACAAGCATTTGGCTTTTAAAAATGGAATTAGAAGCATGAGTCCAGACATTGTGGTTACTGATGAATTGGATTTAGAAAAAGACCTTGATATTGTTAAAGAAGCATTAAATAGCGGGGTAAAAGTTATTGCAACAATACATGCCAAAGATGTCAACGAATTACGCCGAAAGGCAAGTTTTGAATCAGTTATCGAAGAAAAATATTTTTCAAGGTTTGTTGTATTGTCTAGCAATGACCATCCAGGTTGCTTGTCTGCAATTTTTGATGAAAAGTTAAATTGCATTTATTGCAGGTAGTTATGAAATGGATTTTAATTTGCATCTTGATTGTTGTGATTATGCTTATCGCATTTGCTTTGAGTGAGCAATACAAAGAAAAATATGACTTTTATCAAAACATGCAACAATTTTTATCACAACTGAAAATCAATGTGTCGTTTAACCAAGATAAATTGGATAAGTTTTTACAATTACATGTTGGGAAAAAGTGTTTTAAAAACTTTGTTGCCGATTATCAAGTTTATTTAAAAACCAACAATTTAGATTTGTCAAATTTAACTTTGTTTGACCCTGATGAAAAAATAGAACTTACAACAATTATAAAAAATATTGGTAAATTTGATAAAGAAAACGAGCTGAAACAACTTGACGGGTTTTTGTTATCTATAGATGAAAAACTTAAAACAGCAAAAGAAAACAAGGCAAAAATGTGCCCAATGATAATTAAATTATCATTATTATTTGCGCTTGCAATGGCAATTTTGTTGATTTAGGGGGATTTATGGAAATCATATTTAAACTTGCTGGTATTGGACTTATAACATCAATTGTAAACCAAATTTTAAAGTATTGTGGCAAAGAAGAAATTGCTTCGATAACAACACTTGCTGGCTTGATTATAAGTTTGCTTGTTGTGCTGGATTTGGTTCAGCAATTGTTTGCAACGGTTAAAACATTGTTTGTTTTTTAGGTTGATATGACAATTTTGTTAAAGATTGTTGCTGTTGCGTTTGTTACAATTTTGGCTAACATTTTGGTTAAACAAACAAAACCAGAAATTGCTTTGATTATAACAATTGTTGGCAGTATTTTGATAATTATCATGACAATAGACAGTTTAAAACAAGTGCTGTCAAACTTTTTTTCGATATTCAAAAAGACAGGTATCAACAGCAATCTTTTAACACCATTATTTAAAATTATAGCGATTGGATATATTGCTGAATTTGCGTCAAATATTTGCACAGATGCAGGGGCATCAAGTATTGCCGACAAAGTGCTATTTGCATCTAAAATCATAATCTTGATGATTTCTTTGCCGATAGTTACAACAGTTATAGATATGGTGGTTGGGTTGTTATGATAAAAAAAATCCCTCATTACAAACATATCAAAATATCAAGGTTTGATTTTAGGGCTGTTACTTTGCTTGCTATGGTTGCAGTGATAATTTCTTGCGCTTTGCTAATGCCCAAAACAGTTTTTTGTGCTGATACAAATCTAGAAGAAATCAGTCAAGAACTAAACAATTCTGTAATTAATGAACTTGAAAATATCGACTTTTCAGCATTTGATGATGTTATTAAAGAATTTGAATCTGCCGATAACAATATTTTTTCAATTAATGGCATAAAAAACAAAGTATATTCGGTGATTTCAGGACAAAACGCTGTAAATTATTCAAGTATGTTTTCAAGTGTTTTAGGCTTGATTGGCGGGTCAGTATTAAAGTATTTACCAATACTGTCAGTTATTGTGGCAATAGGTGTCATTGGTAATATGCTAAATGGTTTTAAAAGCAAATTTGGTGAAAAATCAAGTTCAAATTTAATTCAACTTGTTTGCTTTATGGCTGTAAGTCTGCTAGTGATAACCATGATAAAAAATTTGGTTTCAACCACCACAAATGCAGTGACAAGCATGACTGGGCAGATGAATGCCATTTTTCCAATTCTACTTACTTTGATGATTGGCTTAGGTGCAACAAGCACAGCATCAGTTTATCAGCCAGTTGTTGCAATAATATCAACTTATGTTGCGGATTTTTTTACATATTTTATTGTTCCGCTGTTTATGGTAAGTTTTGTTTTTGCAATAATATCAAACATAAGTGACAGTGTAAAATTAGATAAATTTAGCAGTTTTATATCAAGTTTTTTTAAGTGGAGTGTTGGGCTTGTGTTTACAATATTTTTTGCGGTTTTCACGTTGCAAGGTATCACGGCAAGCAAGTTTGACAGCTTAAGCATACGAACCACAAAATACACAATCAAAAGTTATGTGCCAATTATGGGGGGATATTTGGCTGATGGTATGGATCTTATTTTGGCAAGCACGGTTTTGATAAAAAACGCAGTTGGTTTTATTGGGATTTTGCTGTGCTTAACAACGATTATTTCCCCTTTGATAAGAATTGCTTTGTTTAGTTTGATGTTGAAATTTGTGTCAGCTATTTTGCAAGCTATGGGCGAAGCAAAAACTTCAAATTTTTTATCTGAAGTATCAAAGTCAATAACCATGCTTTCCACAACATTGATTGCTGTTGGGTTTATGTATCTGATAAGTGTTGGACTTGTTATGACAAGTGCAAATGTGGTGGTGTAGCATGAAAGCATATATTGTAAGTATATTAGGCATCACACTGTGTGGAGTGTTGATTGAAATTATTTTGCCAGCAGGGCAGACCAGCAAATATATAAAAAGCATTTATGCTATCTTCGTTGTTGCTGTAATATTAAATCCTGTCATCAACTTTTTTTCAAAAATAAAAAATGTTGACCTTAATTATAACAATTTTGAAGTTAGTGATAGATTGCTGAATTACATTAGCACTCAAAAGGTTGAAGCGGTCAAACAGTCGATTATTGCAGAACTAAATCAAAACGGAGTATCTAATATCGACTTAAATCTTAATTTTACACATGAAAACAATGAATTAGTTTATAAATCGTGTGTTGTGAATTTAAAAAATTTAGTCTATCAACCTGCGGACAAGCATATTAGTAAATATGAGTTGATAATCAAGGTGGTGAAACAGCACACAAATTTAACAGACGAGGTGATTATTTTCGATGAATGAAGATAAAAAAATCAAATTTAAATGGCTTGAAAAACTAAAAAATATCAAGCATATCGAAATTTATATTGCAATTATTTTCATTGTTGTGTTGCTGTTGATATATTTGTCAAGCACTCAAACATCAGGCTCAAAAACAAAAGCAAGAACAAACACTGCTGACAACATGTCTGTTACTGCATACGTAACAAATCTGGAGGCTGATCTTGAAGACGTGTTGTCGAATATTAACGGTATATCCAATGTTAAAGTTTTGATAACTTTGGATATGTCAAAGGTAAGTGTAGAGAACTCGCAAATCAATATCAACACTTTTCCACCAATAAAAGGTATCATTATTACAGCCAAAGGGCTAAATGACACTGCAAAACGACTCAAAGTGCTACATGCCATTGAGGCAGTTGTCGATGTTACAAATGGTAATATTGAAATTTTATCAAGTGAATAGGAGGATTTATGAAAAAAACATTAAGCAAAAAGAAAAAAATTATTATTTTGTCAGTTATGGTTGCTTTGTTGCTCGTTACAGGCTATGTTAATGTTGCTTTAAACAGTTCATTAAGTTCAAAAGCAACACCAACAAGCACAACAAGTGCAAGTTTTTATGTAACATATCGCACTGAAAGAGAAGCAACACGTGCGCAAGAAATTCAGTTTTATGACTCAATTTTAACAAGTGCAACAGCCAGTGAAACAGCAAAACAAGAAGCAGAAGCAGGCAAACAACAACTTATTGACCTTATGGAAAAAGAATTGGTTACTGAGGGTATTATTCGTGGCAAAGGATTTAGTGATGCTATAGTTTCTTCTTCAAGTTCAAATGTGAACGTATTTGTTCAATCTGCAGAACTTTCAAAGGCAGAAGTTGCTCAAATTGCCAGTGTAGTTACAAGCCAATTAGGTTGTGAACTTGACAAAGTGATTATTATTCCTTCAGTGTAAGTGAAAAATACAAACTATCATGATTACAAAAATATTAGGTTTAACCTTAAATTTGTTGCTAAAGTATTGATTGTTGTGTTATACTAACTATAGAGGTTTTTATGGCGCAAATTAAAAATTTTAATGGCGAAAGTGAAACATTAATCAACAAAAACATGGTTGTTTCAATCATTAGTCTTGCCACTAAAGAAATCAATGGTGTTATTGATTTATACCAACCTAAAAAGTTTTTCTTTAAAAAGATTTTTGATTCAAACATCGGCAGAGGTGTGCGTGTTAAGTATACAAAGTCAGGTGTTGTGATTGATATTTATGTTGTTGTGGACACTGAGGTTGAAGTGAGTGATATAGTATATCGCATTCAACAAAATGTTAAAAACAGCATCAATTCGTTATTGCCTTTAAAAATAGTGTCAATCAATGTGCATATTATGGACGCTGAAAAAAATTCTCTCTAAACGAGAGAGTTTTTGTATTTAAATCAAATTTACAGGAGAAAATATGAAAAGAACAGAAATGCGTGAATTGGCATTTAAGACAATATATTCAAAGTTTTTTAATCCAGATGAAACTGATTTTCTTGATGAAGAAAATGCTAGTGTTGAAGGTTTGCAATTTGTAAATACTGTGCTTACAAATCTTGCAGAACATTATCAAGAAATCAATGATAAAATATCTTCCAAGTTAAAAGGTTACACAATTCAGCGTCTTTATAAGGTTGACTTGTCAATTTTGATTTTGGCTGTTATTGAGTTAGATTACATTAAACAAAATCCAAAACAAGTAGTTATAAATGAGTGTGTTGAACTTGCAAAAAAATATTCAACAGACAAAAGTCCAAAATTTATCAATGGTGTTTTGGCAGACCTGTATAACTAATCTCAAAATAATTTACCATCGCTTTTTGCAAAATCACTGAAGTATGAAAGTTTTTACTGTTTCACAAATCAACAAGTTGATTAAAGATTTAATAGACAACGAAATTATCCTTGAAGATGTTACAGTTACGGGGGAGTTGTCTAGTTTTTCTGTTACTAGGGGCATTGCATATTTTACATTAAAAGATAACGAAAACTTGCTTTCTTGTGTTCAATTTGGTGCCAAACAAGATTTTCAAATTGGTGATATGGTAGAGTGTCGAGGCAATATCAAATATTATCCTAAGGGTGGCAAACTTTCTCTTAATGTTATAAAGATTGAACTTTGTGGGCAAGGCGAACTTTATCAACAATTTTTGCAAACTAAAGAGAAATTAGAAAAAGAAGGTCTGTTTGACGAAATTAACAAGAAACCATTGCCAAGGTTTATAAATTCAATAGGTGTTGTTACCAGTGCGACTGGAGCTGTTTTGCAGGATATTAGAAATGTTACAAGCAGAAGAAATCCAAATCTTGATATATATGTCTATGATGCGCAAGTTCAAGGCAAATTTGCCGTTGAACAGGTTATTGAAGGTATAACTTATTTTGACAATTATACCGATGTCGATGCTATTATTGTTGCCCGTGGCGGTGGCAGTATTGAAGATTTAGCCCCGTTTAATGATGAAAAATTGGCACGCATTGCATATATTTGCAACAAGCCACTAATAAGTGCTGTGGGACATGAAACTGATTTTAGCATTTTAGATTTTGTTGCAGATTTACGTGCGCCAACTCCCAGTGCTGCAGCAGAGTTGGTTAGTTTTGACTTAAAAGAACTTAAGCGATACATTAATGATTACATATTGCAAATTGAAAATCGTGTAGCAAATCAATTGCAAGCGCTTTGGAATATAAATCAGGTGTCAATTTTAAACATTGAAAAACATTTAAATGAATTAGTTAATGATGAGATTTTGCACATCAATGATTTGTTGAATGTTTGTGACAACTCTATAGAAACTAAGATTGTAAACACAACACATAGGGTTGGAATAGCAATAAATACACTAGATAAACTAAATCCAGCTAAATTGATGAGCAAAGGATATTCTTATGTCAGCATAGAAAATCAGCCCATAAATTGTAAAAATGTTAAAGTCGGTGACACTGTTAATATTATTGCAAAAGACGTAAAACTTGATGCACAAATCATAAATAAGGAGAAATTATGTTAGAAGAAAACATTAAAAGGCTTGAAGAAATTGCAGACAAACTTGAAAAAGGCACAACACTAGATGAAAGCTTAAAATTGTATGAAGAAGGTTGTAAACTTGCTAAATCCTGCTTAAAAGATTTGGAAAAAGCAAAAGGTAAGATTATAATGATAAAGAAAGATTTTAACGAAAAAGATAAAAAGGATAAAGAATAATGAAAGTTTCTGAAATAGGCTTAATATCAAAAAAATTAACAAATATAGACCCACAATTTCCAATACAGGATATTTTGTTACAAACAGGGCAAGTTGAGCAATATACTAGTGGCATTTTTGCATACGGGCATATTCCTTATTTGGTTAAAAAGAATATTGATAGCATCATTTGCAGAATTTTAACAAAATATGATTGTTCAGAATTGTCTTTACCAATATTGCAACCAGAGAAAATTTGGATTGATTCAGGCAGGTTGAGTCATTATGTAGATGGTGGTGTTATGTTTAGGTCGTTAAACAAAAATGGCAATTTTTGCCTTGCTCCAACAGCAGAAGAAGCCGTAGTTGCTTATGCGAAACCACGTTTAACATCATATAAGCAATTACCTGTAACATACTTCCAAATTGGTCCAAAGTTTAGAAATGAAATTCGTACACGTGGATATTTGTTGCGTGGCAAATCATTTGATATGATGGATGCCTATAGTTTTGGCAGAGATTACAATGATTTGGATACTCAATATGAAAAAATGAAAAAAGCATATTTGGAAATCTTTAAAGAATTAGGGCTTGATGTTCAACCTGTTGGCGCTGATAATGGTGATTTTGGTGGTAAAAAATCAGAAGAATTTATGTGTATTTCAGATATTGGCGAAGATACTATTTTGTTTGACACTGTGACTGGACAAGCTTTTAACCAAGAATTATTGGAACGTCCAGACCACAAGCAATATTTGCTTGACGTATATGGTGTTAAAGATACAGATAGTTTGGTTACAAAACGTGCTGTAGAATTAGGACATATTTTCCAACTTGGTGATAAATATTCAAAAGCAATGGGTGGAACTTATGTCAACAGCAACAACTCATTAAGTCACTATGTAATGGGGTGTTATGGTATTGGTGTAAGCAGAACCCTGGCTATGGTTTATGAAGCTAATGCTATCGTAAAAAATGATAAGGTTGAAGGTGTTGCTTTGCCTTTAAATATTGCACCATATAAGTTGTATATTGTGCCAAAAACAGATGATGATTCAAAATATGCTGTGGCAAACAAAATCTATGAAGAATTAAATAAAAAGGGTGTACCTGTGCTTATAGACGACAGAGAAGATTTGTCGATAGGTGCAAAAATTAAAGATTCTAAAATAACAGGCACTCCTTTTGTTGTAGTGTGTGGCAAATCTATTGATAATGGCATTTTGGAACTTGAAAACAACAAAACAGGTGAAAAAATGGAAATAAAGATTGATGAATTTGTTAAATACTGCGCTAAAAATTTAAAATAATCAGTTTTTAAGTTTAAATAGACCGAATTTTATTGATAGTGTTTATATGCAAGGACTGTTATTAATCATAATAAAAACACAACCATGTTTGGCTGTGTTTTTTTGTTGCAAATTTATATGCTATTTATGGTAGCCTTAACGGGATTCGAACCCGTATCCCAGCCTTGAGAGGGCCGTGTCCTAACCACTAGACTATAAGGCCATAGTTATTTGACTTTGTTATTGTAGCATGTTTTTTAACAATTTTCAACTGTTTAGGCAATATTACTTTCACGATTGTTTATTTTATGGTAGAATAACGGCAAGTGTGAATTTGTATATTATGTTGCAAATTACAATGTTTTGGAAACGTTTGATTTATCAAATAAGATAAAACGTGTTATACATTAAGAAAAGATGAAAAAGGAACGTTGGTTTAATTATAGACCTTTATGCCTTGCATTTATTATGTTATTGCTTGGCAGTATTTTTGCTTTTTATTGCTTTTTTGACCCATCAAATCTCACACAGCAGTATCTTCCATTAACATTGAGTTTGGTTGGACTTTTGGTTGTTGTATGCGTTGTAATAATATTTACGATTCGCAACAAAAATTTGAAGTTTTTAATTTTACCACTAGTGTGTCTTGTTATTGGTAGTGGAGCATTAAGCATCTGTTTAACAAGTTTTAATAGCAAAAATTTACCAGCACCAAGCCAAGTATATGCCAGAATTTACATGATAAACAATAATGGTGACTATCAAACAATCTATGCTGACAATGTGTATTTTGATGGCATAAAGATAAATGGTAAAGTAATGATTTCTTTGAAAGATTATTCATATCAATTTGACAATATAGAAATTGGCAGGCAAATCAAATTTTCGCCATTGTCCACAACTGCGATAAATTTATTAGAACATGACACACCGTCTGCAATCTATTTTAAAAACAATATAAAGTATAAACTAATTGCCAACATAAATACTTTTGAATTTGGTTCAGTTAAATTAACGTTAGCAGAGAAAATAAGGCAACGAATAAAAGAATGCTTAAATTTTGGTTTGTCAAATGAAAATGCAGAATTGACATATTCTGCTTTGTTTGGCGATAAAACTAATTTGTTTGATTCCAATAAGGAAGCTTTCAAACTTGCCGGTGTGGCGCATTTGCTTGCCGTATCTGGTTTGCATGTAGGCATAATTGTTGCTATCTTTAACTGGCTTTGCAAAAAATTGAAACTAAACAAATGGATTAGACTGGCAATAATTGGCTGTTTGTTGTTATTCTACATGTATATTTGTGATTTTTCGGCATCAATCGTCAGGGCATCTATTATGTCAATAATGCTTATGCTTGCACCAATATTTAACCGAAAATACGATTCTTTATCCGCAATAGGCTTTGCTGGAATAATTTGTTTTTTGATAGACCCATTGTTTGCCTTCGATGCTGGTGGCACAATGAGTTTTGCTTGTGTAACAGGCATAAATCTATTATATCCATCTATTTATTCAGCGCTAGCCAAAACAACAATATCAAACAAGATTGCTCAAAGTTTGTCAATAAGCGCATCAACAATGATATCCTTGTTGTTTATAATGGCGTATAATTTCCAAACACTCAATCTAATTTCAATTTTGGCAAATATTGTCTTAATACCATTGTTTACAGTTGGTTTTATTGTAAGCTTTGTTGTTGGATTTTTAGGGCTTATAAGCCGTTATATTGGAATTTTGCTTGTCCCTGTTAATTATTTATTTAGTTTTATAAACATTATTGCCCATGTTCTTGGCAATTTAAGTTTTGCAAATTTTGAAACAGTTAATGTTCATTATATTTCGATTGTGATTTACATGATAATATTGCTGTTGATGTCTAATAAAACCACCGCAAAACCAGCACATAAAACAATTGTTATTCTTCCATTAGTTGCAATTTTGTTTGCAGTTATGTTATAATTTACGTATGAAATTTGTTGAGCTGAACAAAAACCTTAAAACTGAAATAAAGCATCTATATGTTTTGAATGGAGATGATTCTTTTTTGCTAAGTCATGCGATTTCATTAATTAAAAACGCCTGCATACAAGATTTTGAAGATTTTAATTTTGCCAAATTTGATGCGGACAAGATGAATAAAAGTGAATTTATTGCTCAGCTTGAAACCATGCCAATAGGCAATGATTATAGAATGATTGTTTTAGATAGCCCATCAAACGAAATCTGCAAATATTTGGATAAATATGAGTTTGCAGATTTTCAAGTTGTTGTAACAAAAAATGCAAAACTGTCAGCAGGCGAGCAAGTTGATTGCTCAAAATTGGATAGGGTAGATATAAGCAAATATATCTTAAACTTTTTTACAAAACGTGATTTAAAAGTTGAAGAGCAGGCTTTAGATTACATCATTGATGCTACATCTGGCAATATGGCAAAAATTGACAATGAACTGAATAAAATTGCTGATTACATGCAGGGTCAAACATTAATAACAATCAACATTGTTACAAACTTAATTGCAAACAGCACAGAATATGTTAGTTTTATGCTTACAAACGCAATAGATAAAAAATCTTATGGCGATTATCAAAAAATCATTAACACAATGACAAAATCCCAAAGCACGGGCGACATTTTTGCTATGTTAGGCAAATATTTTAGGCGTATGCAATATATTGCAATCAATAAAGACGATAACAAACTTGCAACAATCTTGGCAATAAAACCCTATGCGGTGAAAATGGCAAGGCAAAATATACAAAAGAATGGGGCAAAGTTTTATATTGCCTTATACCAAAAATATGTTGATTTAGACTATAGAATAAAATCTGGCAAAATTTCTGCAGACAATGCTCTGTTTGAATTGGTATTTTAAGGACAACATGCAAATCAAGGTTAAAATTATAAAAAGTGCCAGGAAATCAATGTCTTTAACCATTGATAACAATGCAAATTTAGTGGCACGTGTGCCTTATAATTATGACAAACAAAAATTGAATAATTTTATAAATGAAAAATCAAATTGGATTGTAAAACACATTAAACAAGTGCAAGAATCAAACCAGAAGTACAAGCAATTTGAGCTTGTCAATGGGGTAAAAATAGTTTTGTTTGAACATGATTATGTTATAAAAATCACCAAAACATCACGCGCAAAAATGATTGGCGACACAATAGTTTTGCCAGATGAAAATAGCAAAGAGTTTTTGATTGCTTTGCTTAAAAAATATGCAAAAAAACACCTAACATCACGAGTTCAACAACTTGCTTCTTTATATGGTTTTTCTTATCTCAATATCAAAGTTGGCGGGGCAAAAACTGTTTGGGGTTCATGCAGTTCAAACAATAGTTTGAATTTCACATATAAATTATTGTTTACACCAAATATAGTGGTTGATTATATTATAATACACGAATTATCGCACACAAAAGTTAAAAATCATAGCAAAAAATTTTATCAAACAGTTGCAAATTGCATGCCAAATTATAAACAAGCAGAACACTGGTTAAAACAAAACAAAAGTGTTATAAATTATCTTTAAATTAACAATGTATAGTGTTAATAAAACTTTTAAATGCAAAACATAAACAGCAAACAGTTTTATAGTCAATGTTAAATTAATTGTTTTAGAATATGAAAAAAGTGGGGCAAAAGCTCCACTTCTTTAAATTTAAAAATTATGCTTGGGTTTTGTATGCGCTTAATCTTGCCTTTTTTCTATTAGCAGTTGCTTTTTGCAAAATGTTTTTAGAAACAGCAGAATCAATCAATGAAAAAGTTTCACTCAAAATTTTGCTTGCATTTTCATCTTTAGCATCAACAGCTGCCTTATATTTTTTTACATAAGTAGCAATTTTTGTTTTATATGATTTATTTTCCATTGTTTGTCTGTTGATAACATCAATGCGCTTTTTTGCTGATTTAATATTAGCCATTTAAACCTCCAATTTGCATTAAGTATAACAAATCAACATATTTTTGGCAAGTGGTTTTTGCAAATTTTTGTATATTTATGCAAAAAAGATTTTTTATTTAACTTTGTGCAAATTTTTCACATAATCTAGATTAAATACGTAATTAATATCATGTTAAATAAGTTAAAACCAACCATTGCTGTTATAGATAGTGGCATTGGTGGTGTTTGTACATTAAAACGGCTAATAGACAAATTTAAATTCGGCAATTTTATATATTTTGCTGACAATTTGTTTATGCCTTATGGTAACAAAACAGCGGGCTTAATTAAGTCTCGTGTAGAAAGTATTATAGATATGCTAAATCAAAAATATCAACCTGATTATATTTTGGTTGCATGCAACACTGCTTCAAGTGTTATAGATGTGGCAAAATTCACAAATGTAAGGACAATATCTTTTTCTAAACAAGATACTATATTTGCAACCAATTTAACGGCCAAACAACTTGCAGGCTATGATGTGATTGAGGACAGAACATTGGCAAGCATGATTGAAAAATATATTGAAGATAAACGCAAACTTGAGCACATCATCAAATCTCATGTTAAACGATTTAAGTTGGCAAATTACAAGCTGATAACACTTGGCTGTACTCATTATGAATTAGTTGAACATATATTTAAAAGACTGTGTCCAAAAACAACATTTATTTGCAATAGTTTATGTTTAACTGAAACAATTGCTTTTGAACCAATGCAAAATTTAAAAACTATAAAGGTTTTGTTATCTAAAAACGATGAGAAGTACGAACAACTTATTTACCATTTGATAAACACAAAAGGAGACTGATTTTAATGTGTGGTATTTATGCTTATATTGGCAATAAAAATGCTTATAACCAAGTTAAAGAAGGCTTAAAACTTTTGCAATATCGAGGATATGATTCCTGTGGTATTGCTTTTTTTGACGGCAATGAATTTAAAATCAACAAGGCTGTGGGAGTGTTAGATAATTTGCCTGCTATCAGTTCCAACCCAAAAATTGCTTTTGGACATACGAGATGGGCAACACATGGGGCAGTAAATTTAACAAATGCACACCCTCACTATTCAGTTGAACATGAATTTACTATCGTTCACAATGGTGTTATAAAAAATGCTGAACAGTTGAAGCAAAATTTGCAAAACGCAGGAATATCATTTTATTCTCAAACCGATACAGAAGTTATTGCAAATTTAATTTATTCATTATCTGGTTCAATAGAAGATAGATTGATGCAACTTCTTAACATACTACAAGGCAGTTATTCTTTGATTGTTGGTACAAAACAGGGAGATTTATATTTAATCAAGAACTTCTGTCCGTTAAACATATTAAAGCAGGGCAAAGAAATTTTAGTTTCAAGTGATAAGGCGAGTTTGCCTTCGGGAGAAATATACACCTTAAAAGATAATGATATCATTAAGATATCAAAAGGAAAAATCAAAGCGATCAATGGAGTGTTAAAGTTTAAAGAATATCATAACAGCATAGAAAGGCTGAATAAAGGCAAGTATGCCCATTACATGCTTAAAGAGATATATGAAACCCCATTATCAATAAAAAACACCTATATAGGGATAAAAGACCAAAACTTTAAACCAATATTTGACGGCATAAACAAAATCACATTTATCGGGTGTGGCACAGCATATCATTCATGCTTAATAGGAGAACAAATATTTAAAGCAGATGACATGTTTGAGACATATAATTGTCTAGCATCAAATTATGAGTGTAAAAAAGACATAGATTTACATCACTTGCATATTATTGTAAGTCAAAGCGGGGAGACTGCTGACTGCATTAAGGTGGCGGAACAAATTAAAGCACATAAAGGCAAGATACTGCTTATAACAAACGAAAACAAAAGTAGCCTTACTCATTATGCTGACTATTGTGTTTTTACTAATGCCGAAAAAGAAATTGCAGTTGCAAGCACAAAAACATATAGTTGCCAAGTGTTTGTGTTTGAATATATGTACAACAAACTAAAAGACAATAATTACACAATTGATATAGACACCTTATATAACGATGTATCAAATTTTTTAGATAAATTAGATGTGTCAAATATTGTTGATTTATATTTAAACGATAACAAAATGATAATGATTGCAAAGGGGTTTGATTATTTAATATTGCAAGAAGCTAGCCTAAAGATAAGAGAAATAGACTATTACTATACATTGCCTATGTATGCGGGAGAACTTAAACACGGCACTTTGTCCCTTGTTGATGAAAACACCACTATACTATCTATAAACACAAATCAAGACAAAAATGCCTTAAAAACCGCTATAAGTGAAATTGAATCACGCAAAGGTAAAGTTATTAAAGTTGAAGATTTTTTGCCAGAAGACATAACAAATAAGCAATATAAGGCAATATACGAGATTTTGCCTTTCCAACTATTAAGTTATCAAATTGCTGTTAAGCACAACTACAATCCAGACATGCCAAAAAATTTGGCAAAAAGTGTTACAGTAGAATAGAAAAGTAAGTGTTTGGTGGCGGAACAAATCAAAGCACATGAAAGGCTAAACAAACCATTTAGATTTACCATTCAACATTTGATTTTCAATTAATCTTATAAGATATTCTTTAGGCTTGATTTTTGTGGTTGCAATTATTTTGCTATTTTTAAGCAAATTATAACTAATTTCTTCATGGCTAAAAATATCATTATCCAATATTTCTATTTTGCCAGTTGTATCAAAAACCTCTTTTAAAATGCTAGATTTGCTTGATGTGACTTTTTCAATTTTGTAATCATTATATTTTTGTGCATCAAAATAAAGATAGCAACCAGTTTTATTTAAACATGCAATCAGATCAGTTTGTTCTGGTTGTTTGTTTTGTGGCAAATTTGATTGTTTAAAATAGTCATAGGCAATATATCTATCAAGATTGCTCAATGGGGTGATTATGTTATGATTTTGTTCATATTCGGGCAAATCATAGCCAGTTTTAACAATATCTTCAGGCTTTTCAAAGTCGTTGGGTTTGTGATTGTTGTAAATTTGCAACAATATTTGCTTATTAATTTCAGTTGGTTGGGCAGAAGAGTATAGGCGATTATCCAGTTTGTTATCTTTAATATTGGCAACCCAGGTTAGAACGGTATGTTCAGTTGTATATGCAACATTAAATAAGTCTGTGTTATTTTTTCCATTATAGGCTGTGCCTGTTTTTGATGCAACTGGGAATTGCAAACTGTTTAACCTTTTGGCTGTGCCAGTACGAGTGGTTTCTTTTAGACAATCGTTAAGCAGAAAGCAAGATGAAGCATCCACAATAGTTTCAGCATAATCGTTGGCGGTGTATATCACATTGCCTTGTTTGTCTTTTATTCTATCAATAAATGACAAAGGTTTGTACGTGCCTTGATTTGCCAATGTTGAATAAGCATTGGTTAAAGTTATCAAATCGACACCATTTGTAACAGAACCTAGGGCTAGGGTGAGGTTGGCATCTGTATTGGTAGTATTAATACCAAATTCAGCCAACATTGCTCTGGCATGATTGAGTCCTACATAGTCTAATGCTTTAACTGCTGGTATATTCAGTGATTTTGCAATTGCGTCACGTGTGGAAACATATCCTGAATAACCACCACCAGCATTTTGTGGTGTAAATCCATTATAATTTATTGGCTCATCTAAAATTTGTGTCGCAGGAGACAATATATTGTGTTTAAAGCAAGGCAAATACACAGCAAATGGCTTTAACATTGATGCTGGCTGACGTTTCATATTATGAAGATTGTAATTGCTGTTCACAAAAAATGCTTTAATTTTACCATTGTTATCAGCAACTATTGAAATACTATCCAAATTTTGATTATATGTGTTTTTTGCAGAATCTATTACATCTGAATTGATGTTTATAAGTTGTTTTTGAAGAACATCGTTTTTATTTGTTATTATCTCATAATCATGATTGATTAGGTCTCTTTCACTGATATTAAGCAATTGGCAAGCTTGATAAATTGCTTCTCGTTCATAACTAAAATCTATATTGTTAGTGTTCGCAACATCGAGAGTAGAAGCCAAAACATCATTATATTGTTCGCTTGTTATGTCTTTTTGATTCAGCATGTTTTTTGCCACCAGATTTCGCCTTTCTATGGCATTCTGCAAATTGATTTTGGGTGAGTATTTAGCAGGGCTTTTTATCAATCCAGCCAAACAGCATGCTTCATTTAAAGTTAAATCTTTTGCTGATTTGTTAAAATATATTCTGCTTGCATTTTCAATTCCATAGGCATTTTGACCAAAATATATGGTGTTTAAATACATTTGCAAAATCTCGTTTTTACTAAATTGTTTTTCCATTTTGATTGATAATATTATTTCTTTAATTTTTCTTTCATACGTTTTTTCGTTGCTTAAAAGAGCATTTTTGATAAGTTGTTGACTTATGGTTGAGGCACCTTGAGATTTTGATTTTGATGTTAAATTAACCATACTTGCTTTTGCAATTCGCTTTAAGTCATAGCCTTTATGACTATAAAATCGCTTATCTTCAATATCAACAAATGCTTTTGGTACATAATCTGGCAAACTGTCAATTTCAACAATCGAACGATTTGAGTTATACAAAGTGTTGTCAACACCATCAGCAGAATAAACTTTTATACCATTGTTCACACTTGTCAGTCTATTAACATCCAAATCATATTTATTGTAAAGTGTTATAAAATAAACAAACCCGGCAGTAAATAAACATACAAAGGCAATGGAAAAACATAATAAAAACTTTTTAAGTTTTTTATGCCTTGGTTTTGTTTTGTTTGCTGGGTTTTTATTTTTCATCATTCTAGTATTTGCAAAATGTAGAAAAATAATTTAAATTGTAATATTTTAGTTGAAAAAATTGCCGATTTTGATTATAATGTTTGTTATGAAAGAATTAAATGGAAAATTTTATCACATAGAAACTTATGGCTGTCAAATGAATGTACACGAAAGTGAAAAACTTCGTGGCATTTTGTCAACTTTTGGCATGGCTGAAACAGACAATATTGAACAAGCGACAATCGTTCTTTTTAATACCTGTTGCATTCGTGAAGGGGCAGAAGATAAAGCATATAGCAACATTGCACACCTTAAAAAATGGAAGCAAGAAGACCCAAACAGGATAATTGTAGTATGTGGCTGTATGCCTCAACAAAAAAATGGAAAATATGACTTTAAAAAACGTCTCACATTTGTTGACATTGTTATTGGCACACATAACATCAATATGCTTGGCGAGTATTTAATGCGTTTGCTAAAAGACCGTAAACGTATTGTTGAAATCCTTGATAAACCTGTTAATGGTATGGAAACAGATACTTGCATTAGAGATGACAAAATCAATGCTTATGTAAATATAATCTATGGTTGTGATAAGTTTTGCACTTATTGCATTGTTCCGTACGTACGTGGTAGGGAAACAAGCCGTCCAATGGCTGATATTTACAAAGAAGTTAAAGACCTTGTTCAAAAGCAAAATTATAAATACATCACATTGCTTGGACAAAATGTAAATTCTTATGGCAAAGATTTAACACCAAAGTCAAGTTTTGCTGAACTTTTGACTGAATTGTGCAAAATTGAAGGTGATTTCAAAATAAAATTTATGACTTCACACCCAATGGATTTTGATGTTGATTTGATAAAAGTGATGAAAGAACAAGACAAAGTTGCAAAAGCTTTACACTTGCCTGTGCAATCAGGGAGCACAAAAGTGCTTAAACGCATGAACAGACATTATGATATCAAACATTATTACAAAATCATCCGCAAAGTTAAACATGCAATCCCAAACATTTCTTTATCAACTGACATTATTGTTGGTTTCCCTGGCGAAACTGATAAAGATTATAATCAAACACTGAAACTTCTAAAAAAAGTTAGGTATGACCAAGTGTTTGCATTTATGTACTCTCCAAGAAGCGGAACCCCAGCTGCCACATTCACAGACCAAATTGAAGAAACGGTTAAAAATAAACGTGTAAACAACCTTTTAAGCAAGCAAAAAATAATACAAAAAGATTTGATGACAAAAACTATAAACAAGACCTTTAATTGCTTAATACGCACTGTAAACGGCATTGCTATGGGTATCACAGATGGAGGTAGAGAAATCTATCTGCCAAGTTACAAGTTCAACAATGAAAATTATTTTGCGAATGTCCGTGTGGAAGGTATTCGTAATCACAAATTGTCTGGGGTGATAGTAGATGATTGATTCTTATGTAAATAAAGAAATTTTTAATTCAAACAACACAAAACTTTCGCCAGTAATTAAGCAATTTTTGGCAATAAAAGAAAACAATGAAGACTGCATCATATTTTATCGTTTAGGTGACTTTTATGAATTGTTTTTAGATGATGCAATTGTTGGTAGCCGTGTGCTTGATTTGACACTTACAGGCAAAGATTGCGGAGTGGGAGAGCGCGCACCAATGTGCGGTATTCCTTTTCATGCTTATGAATCTTATGCTCAACGTTTGATTGAACGTGGATATAAAGTTGCCATTTGTGAGCAAACTGATGAAATGCGCAATGGACTTATGCAACGTGAAATTGTGCGTATCATAACACCAGGAACTGTTGTTGAAAGTTCTATGCTTAATGAACGAAAAAATTCATACATAATGTGTATCTATGCTGATAAAAACGCAATATCTTATGCTTATAGCGATATTTCAACAGGTGAAATCAAAGTTGCAGAATATTCTGGCGACAACATTGATGAATATATTAATGACCAAATTGTGCGTATTATGCCAAGTGAAATCATTTGCAACAAACAAATGATGGAATTAAGCAAAAGTTTGGTTTGTTTCTTGCGTGATGGTTATCGTTTTAGCGAGTATTTTGATTGGGCATTCAACCAAGCCGATGCTGAAAAACAAATAATGCAACAATATGGCTTGAAGTCATTAAAGGGTTTTGATATTGATTCAAAAATGTGTGTTGCACCAATAGGTGCATTGTTAACATATTTTCAAGAAACTCAAAAACGTGATTTAAAGCATTTAAACTTTCCTAAAAAAATTTTTGACCAAGAATTTATGTATCTTGATACAAACACACGTCGTAATCTTGAAATAGAGCAAACAATGCGTGATGGCGACAAAAAAGGCACTTTGTTGTGGGTGTTGGATAATACCTGCACAAACATTGGCTCAAGATTGTTGCGCAATTGGGTTAGACAACCATTGCAAAACAAAGAAGCAATCAACAAAAGGCTCAATATGGTTGAAACTTTGGTTGGGGATACTGTTTTAAGGGCAAACCTTAAATATACACTTGAAAAGGTTCAAGATATCGAACGTATTGTTGGCAAGGTTGGTTATGGCAGTTTTTCGCCAAAAGATTGTGTTGCTTTAAAAACATCATTATATCAAGTTCCACTTATCAAAAAAGTGTTGTTGACAAACAACAATAAGGATTTGCTTGACCTTGCAACTCAATTGGTTGATGTGCATGAAATCGCTGATATGATTAATGCAACAATTGTTGACGACCCACCACTTTTGTTTAAAAATGGCAACTATATTAAGCCTGGTTTTAATGCAAATCTTGACCATATCAAGTCAATACGTGACCAAGCAAAGAAATATATTGACGATATGGAAAATCAAGAAAGAGAATCCACCGGCATTAAGACATTAAAGATAGGGCATAACCGCATCTTTGGCTATTATATTGAAGTTGGAAAGCAGTATATTGAACAAGTTCCATTTAGGTATGTCCGCAGGCAGACAACTGCTAATGGCGAAAGATATGTGACAGAAGAACTCAAACAATTTGAAAATGAAGTATTTAACGCTCAAGAAAACGCATTAAATTTGGAAGAAAGTATATTTGAACAAGTTAAGGCGCAAATACTTGAAAATGCTTCGTTATTGCAACAAATTGCACGAGTTATTGCTCAAATTGATTGTATATATTCTCTTGCCACTGTAGCAATCGCAAATGATTATCATTGCCCAAACATAACAGACGGAAAAGAAATCAATATTGAGGCAGGGCGACACCCGGTTGTTGAGCGCATGCAACGTGAAACTGACTTTATTGCAAATGATTGCAAATTGAACGAATCAGACCAACGCACAATGATTTTAACTGGACCAAATATGGCTGGTAAATCAACCTATATGCGACAAGTGGCTTTAATCACTTATATGGCACATATTGGCAGTTTTGTGCCAGCACGTAAAGCAGATATTTGTTTGGTTGACCGTATATTTACACGTATTGGGGCAAGTGATGACCTTTCTGTTGGACAATCTACTTTCATGGTTGAAATGATTGAAGTGGCAAATATTTTGCACTATGCAACAAATAACAGCCTTATTATTTTAGATGAGGTTGGCCGTGGCACTTCGACATTTGATGGTTTGTCAATCGCTTGGGCAGTTGTTGAATATTTAAGCAAACACCTTAATGCAAAAACATTGTTTGCAACACATTATCATGAATTGATGCAACTTGAAGGCATATATGAAGGTGTAAAAAACTTTTGCATAGCAATTAAAGAAATTGGCGGACAACTTGTGTTCATGCGTAAAATTATGCGTGGCAGTGCAACTCGTAGTTATGGTATAGAAGTGGCTAGTTTAGCAGGGCTTCCAAAAGAGATAATCACTAGAGCAAAAGAACTGATTAAAGAGTTTGAGTCTCAAAAAGTGAATAACGATGTTCAAAAAGAAAGTGAAATTTTGGATAATTTACGTGCAATTGACCCAAACACTTTGACACCTTTGGTTGCATTTGACACTTTGGTTAGATTGATAGACTTGGCAAAATAATATAAAAACAATTTTATAGATAAGGAGTTTGAATGGCAATTAATATATTGGACAGCATGATTATTAACCGCATTTCAGCAGGCGAAGTTGTTGAAAGTCCTTTTTCGATTGTTAAAGAACTGATTGATAACTCAATTGATGCTGGGGCTGATAAAATATCGATTGAAATCAAAAATGGCGGTATTGATTCTATTATCATTAAAGATAATGGTAAGGGCATTGAGTATGACGATATCATAAAAGCATTTTTGCCTCATGCAACAAGCAAAATTTCAAACATTGACGATTTAAATGCCATTTCAACATTAGGGTTCAGGGGAGAAGCTTTAGCAAGTATATCAAACGTAACACAAACAAAAATAATAACAAAAACTGATAATCAAGAAGTTGCTTATCAAATGGAAGTTAATGGTGGCAATTTTGGTGAAATTCAGCCAACAGAAAGTGCAAAAGGCACAAAAATCCAAGTAAACAATTTGTTTTTTAATACTCCTGCAAGAAGGAAGTTTTTACGCAAACCAAAAGGGGAAGAAAGCCAAATAACAAATATCATATCAAGGTATATTTTGGCTCACCCTGAAATAAGTTTTACCTATATTGCAGATGGAAAAACAATATATCAAACCAATGGTTCATCATTGCTTGATGCAATATATTGTGTTTATGGCGAAGATGTTACTCAAAATATTATGCCAGTTGAAAAAGAAATTGGAAATCTAAAATTAACTGGGTTTGTTTCTAAAGTAGGATTTAGCAAACCAAACACTACATATCAAACCCTTATTGTGAATAAAAGATATGTTGTTGACGAGATTGTTTCAAAGGCTAGTTACATGGCTTTTGAAGAGTATTTGATGACACGTCAATTTCCATTTTATGTGCTTAATTTAACCATGCCTGCAATTGATGTTGATGTCAATGTTCATCCAAGCAAAATCAACATAAAATTTGCAAATCCAAGCCAAATTTACGATTTGGTTTACACAGCCATTCGTGGGGCAATATATGACTCACAAAATAACAATCACATTGAAAAAACAACCGCACCAACATTTGAACAAGAACCTTTAATTAAGGTTGATATCAATAGTTTAAAAGAAATTGAAATCGAACCTATTGCAAAACCATCATTGACAGAAGCCAGCAATTTAAAACAATCAAACTTCTCACCATTTAGCATTTTTGACATGCCAACAGAAAATGATTCAAACACAATTATTGTTCCAAACAAAACTGCTAGCGAACCAAAAGTTAAATTTGAAAATTTTAATTTTACAACACAAGATACAACAAAACCACAAAATGATGACTTAAAGCAATCACAATATAAGGACATATCAGAAGTTGTTGATTTTAAAGTTCTAGGGCAATTATTTAATGAATTTTTGGTTATTGAGCAAGGCGACAAAATGATTTTGCTTGATTTCCATGCCGGACATGAAAGGTTGAATTATGATAAATTTACAAAAATGGTGGAAAGCAGGCAATTAGTTATCCAAGATTTGCTTGTGCCTTACACTCAAAAATTGACTTCACAAGAAGTTGAATATCTTGTAAATCTTCAACCAAAATTACATGAACTTGGGTTTACTTTATCAAAAATTGATGATAATCAAATTGAAATCAGCGCAATACCAATGCAACTTAAAGATATTAATCTTAAAAATTTTGTTGACGACTTGTTGCATGATATGGGGAATTTACGTCCTAAATTCAACAATGAAATTCGCCATTATTTGATGCAAAAAGCATGCAAAAGCAGTGTGAAATCTGGCATGATATTGAATGAAATGGAAATCAATGCATTGCTGAAAGATTTAGATGATAAAAATCCAGTTCTACTATGTCCGCATGGCAGACCAGTGCTTACTGTTGTGCCTAGAACTGAAATAGAAAAATGGTTTAAGCGAATTGTATAGATATGAAAAAATTAGTAGTTATTACAGGATTAACCGGCACTGGCAAAAGTGATTTAGCAATTGAAATTGCAAAGCAATTTAACGGCGAAATCATTTCTGCAGATAGTGTGCAAATTTATAGACAATTAAATATCGGCAGTGCAAAAGTGACCAAGGCTGAAATGCAAGGCATTGAACATCACTTGATTGATATTAAAGATTTTAGTGAAACTTATAATGTTGGGCAGTTTGTTCATGATTGTATGAAGGCTGTGCAACAAATTACAAACAAAGGCAAACTTCCTATTATTTGTGGTGGCACAGGCTTATATATAAAGGCATTGCTAGAAGGTTATACTTTAGGAGAGAGTGCAAACATTGCTTTTAGGCAAAAATATGAGCAACTAGCACAAGAAAGGGGTAATCAATATGTGTGGCAATGCTTAAATGATATTGCACCAGAAAAAGCTAAAACAGTGCATTGCAATAATATTAAACGTGTTATAAGATATCTTGAATTAGCAACAAACAATGTTGAGGTTGAAAGGGTAAAAAGCCCTGTTGCTGACTTTGATGTGCTTTGCGTGGGCATTGTGGCGGATAGAGAAGAGATTTATGCAAAATTAAACAAAAGGGTAGATATGATGCTTAAAATGGGGCTTGAAGATGAAATTAACAGCCTTATTTCACAAGGCGCAACAAGAGATATGCAAGCATTCAATTCTATTGATTATAAAGAATGGTTTGATTATTTTGACGACAAACAAACAAAAGACAAAACAATTGAACTAATCAAACAACATAACAGAAATTATTGTAAACGTCAATTGACGTTTCTAAAAACAATAAAAGGCATAGAATTGGTTTCAAAACAAGAAGCCGAAATTAAAATAAAGAGGTTCTTAAATGATTAAATTAAGTGAAAAAGCTATTAAAATAGTGAATGAGGCAGAGCAGAAGTGTAAACCACTTTTTGCAAATATTGAGCAAATAGAATTCGAAAATCAATTAAAAGTGCTTAATGCTTTCAACGAAAATAACGTGCAAGCCTACCATTTTGCAGGTAGCAATGGATATGGGCATAATGATTTGGGCAGAGAAAAATTGTGCCAAGTTTTCGCTTCTTGTTTTCACACTGAAGGGGCTTTGGTTAGTCCGCTTGTAACATGTGGAACTGAAGCAATTTCCAAATCGTTATATGGTTTGTTGCGTCCAGGACAAAATATGCTTTGTATTTCTGGCACACCTTATGATACTTTGCATGATGTGATATGGGGTGTCGAAGGCAAAAATGTTGGTTCATTAAAAGATTACAATATCTCTTATAACCAAGTTGAATTGATAAATAATGACTTTGACCTTAAAGGGATTGCTGAAGCAATAAAAAAATACAACCCAAATTTGGTGTATATTCAACGTTCTCGTGGCTATGCCTTGCGCAATGCTTTAACTATTTCTCAAATTAAAAGGGCTATTGATGAGGTTCGCAAATATACTAAATCTACAATTATGGTCGACAACTGCTATGGTGAATTTACTGAGACTTTAGAGCCAACTGATGTAGGTGCTGATATTGTTGCAGGCTCATTGATTAAAAATCTAGGTGGGGCAATAGCACCATGTGGAGGATATGTTGCTGGTAAAAAAGATTTGCTTGAACTTATTTCTTACCAAATGACTAGCCCAGCAGTTGGTTTTGATGCTGGTGGATATGAATTGGGTTATAAAGCTTTCTTTCAAGGGCTTTTCAATGCACCACACATTGTAAGTCAAAGTGTAAAATTGGTTCGTCTTGCAAGTATGGCAATTTCAAGTTTGGGTCTTACAACAATCCCAACACTGGAACAACCAATCAGTGACATAGTTTGTTGCATAAAATTTAACGAGCCAGGCAAACTGATTAACTTTGTAAAAGCAATTCAACAGGGCAGTGCAATTGATAGCAATACAATACCTGAACCATGCGATATGGAAGGATATGCAGATCAAATTATTATGGCAAGTGGAAGTTTTAACCAAGGTAGCACAATTGAATTGAGTTGTGATGGTCCAATTCGTCCACCTTATGCTGGATATCTTCAAGGTTGTCAAAATTATAGCCATGGCAAAATTGGCCTAATCAATGCTATTCAAACATTGTTATAAAAATATTAAAAAAGTCAGCAAAGATAACGCTGGCTTTTTTATTTGTCAGTATCTTCACTAAAGTTTATTATTAAAATTTAACACTGTAAAGTATACATCAAATTCCAATCAATATTGACATTTAAAGGGTAGAATAAGGTACTATTAAACCACTAAAAAGCAAAATATATAAGAAAATATATCTGTGGATATCCACGGAGTAGTGAAAAAACTTATATGCATATCTTTGCGCAAAACTCTTCTTTTGCGCAAAGATATAACGAAAAAGGCAATCTATTGCGTGGATAACCCGTTTTTTGTCCACATTTTGATATTTAATCTTTTATATGCTACATTTTTCGACTAACTTTATTGTGGATATATTTTACGCATGCCAATTCGCCTTTTTAACATTTCATAACTATTTTGATTTATCTTTGTTCTATCAAATTAGTTTCAAATATTGCTTATAATCTATTTAATTAGTTTTATGAAAATTTCCTATCATTAATTTTGAAATTTTAGATGACCAATTATTCATCTTTTTACTCCAGAATCGCTCTCAGCGCATTTTAGCAAATTGCTACTTTACTGATTCATTTTTATGATGTAATCACTTTTATGTTTTTTACGTTTTATCAACTAATCATTTGCTTTAACTATTGATACGTTGTTTATTGTGAGATTATTTTGATTTAATTTTAGATTTATAACATATAATGTCAAAAACAATATCTTTGCGTAAAAAAACCAAATCACAATTTATGATTTGGTTTAAAATTCTAAATTGGTTTAAATTGTTGTTTGACAATTATTACTTTTTAGGCATAATAACTTTTTTGCCACCCATGTACATTTGCAAACATTCTGGCACTGAAATTGAGCCATCTTTGTTGTAATTATTTTCCACCAATGCAATTAATCCACGTGGGCTTGCAACAACAGTATTATTTAATGTGTGAACTAAATATGTGCCCTTTTCGCCCTTTGTGCGAATATTTAATCTTCTTGCTTGAGCATCACCCAATGTTGAACATGAGCATACTTCAAAGTATTTTTGTTGACGAGGACTCCATGCTTCAATATCGCATGATTTAACTTTTAAATCAGCCAAATCGCCTGTGCAGCATTCAAGTTGACGAACTGGAATATTCATATTGTTGAAAATTTCAACTGAATAATGCCACATTTTATTGTACCAATCCATGCTTTCTTCTGGTTTGCAAAGCACAATCATTTCTTGTTTTTCAAATTGGTGTACCCTATATACCCCACGTTCTTCAAGCCCGTGTGAGCCAATTTCTTTACGGAAACATGGACTATAAGATGTCATAGTTATAGGCAAATCTTGTTCTTTAACAATTTGGTCTTTAAATCTGCCAATCATGCTATGTTCACTTGTGCCAATCAAATATAAATCTTCATTCTCGATTTTATACATCATTGCGTCCATTTCGGCAAAACTCATAACACCATTAACAACATCGCTTCTAATCATAAATGGAGGTATTGCATAAGTAAATCCTTTGTCAATCATGTAATCTCTGCCATAAGCAATCATTGCTTCATGCAAGCGAGCAATATCGCCAAGTAAATAATAAAAACCATTGCCTGATGTCCTACCAGCACTTTCTTTGTCCAAACCACCAACACGTTCAAAAATATCCGCATTGTAAGGTATTTCATAATTTGGCACTTTTGGTTCACCAAAACGAGCAATTTCTACGTTTTGGCTGTCATCTTTACCAACAGGAACAGACGCATCAACGATGTTTGGAATAAGCATCATATTTTGTCTTATTTTTTCATTATAACTAGCAACTTTAAGTTCAATTTCAGCAATTCGGTCGTTATTTTTAACAACTACTGCTTTAATTTCATTTGCTTCATCAACACGTTTTTCACGCATAAGCAAGCCAATTTGTTGTGACAAAGCATTACGTTTAGCACGTAAATCATCGCCTTCTTGCTTTAAAATGCGGACATCTTTATCCCATTCCAAGACCTCATCAACCAAATGTAACTTTTGGTCTTGAAATTTCTTTTTAATGTTTTCTTTTACCAAATCTGGTGTGTTTCTAATGATATTAATATCAATCATATTTTTCTCCCTTTTTTGAAAATCTTGTGTGATATGTTTATATTATACCAAATATATTGTAGAATATAAAAAATACCACCACAATTATTTAGAGGTGATATTTACCACTGTGCCACTCTATTTGAGCATAAGCCCCACTCATTTTTTGCAAATTTTGCCATGCAAACGGCCCCGCATTACCAGGTGTCTCAAGGGGTAGATGCGCAAGTTTTCCATGATCTGCTTTCACCAACCGCAGAACTCTCTCTCACTTCCTATCAAGCGTTAGTCCCTTTCAAACGACATATTGAACTAGTATAATGTTACCCAAATTTACAATTTATGTCAACTAAATTTACAAAAATATAATTTTTTTGTGATTTGCTTAAAATATTTTGTTTTTTACGCAAAGATTGTTATAATGATAATAGAATTGCATACTTAAATCAATGATTGCCATAATTAGAGGTGAAATATGTCAAACAACTATTATTTAGACAGAAACCGCAACAATATGCGTAAATTGAATGAAATGTTGGCTGATTTGCCAAGTTTTTGCAGTGTGTTTTTTATTGGTATTCAGGATACCACTACCCCACTTACAAGGCTTAATTATGCTGTAGATTTAAAAACGTTTTTTAATTATTTAATAACTTATGAAACACATTTTTTCAATAAGCCAATCACCAGCATAACTTTGAGTGATATTGACGAAATTGATGCCCAATTGATTGAAAGATATATGGCATACTTGTCTTATTATGATAAAGAAGATGGCGAAATTTTAACAAATGGCGAACGTGGCAAATTGCGCAAACTTTCTACATTGCGTGCATTTTTTAAATATTTTTTCAACAAAGACATGCTTCGAGCAAATGTGGCAAGCAAAGTTAAAAGCCCCAAATTGCATGATAAACCAATTATCCGCCTTGAAAAACAAGAAACTGACGAGTTGATGTATTCTTGTGACAGTTTGGCAGGATTTAGTGAACATCAACGAAAATACAATGAACGTTTTAAGGTGCGAGACAATGCAATTTTATCATTATTTCTAACAACTGGTATTCGTGTTAGTGAATGTGTTGGTTTGAATGTTGATGATATTAACTTTAATTTAAATTCTTTCAGGGTTACACGTAAAGGCGGAAGCCAAGTTATTTTGTATTTTGGCGAGGACACCGCTCAAGCACTTAAAGATTATTTGAAATATCGTGATACCTTGCAAATACCAAAGGAAGAACGAGCATTATTTATATCTAGTCAAGGTAAACGCATGATGGTTAGAAGTATGGAATATCTTGTTAAAAAATATGCAAAAGTTGCCACCCCACTTAAACATATAACACCACACAAATTGCGTTCAACTTACGGCACAAATTTGTATAACGAAACAAAAGATATTTATATTGTTGCTGAAGTGCTTGGACATAAAGATGTAAACACAACAAAAAAACATTATGCCGCAATCAGTGAAGATATAAGAAAATCTGTTGCAGGCAAAGTTAAAATACGCAACGATTAATTATAGTTAAAAAGGATAGTCAGAAACAAAAGACTATCTTTTTTATCCCATCATATAACTCAAAATTTAAGTTGATAAAATATCGAACAAATGTTTGACAAATTGTTTTTTATGTGATATTATTACGATAAATATAAAAAATTGAGGTGCAATTATGAATATGACCGAAAAAACTTACGAGTTTATTTGCGATTATATTGAAAAAAATAAATATCCACCAACTGTTAGAGAAATTTGTGCTCACTTGAATTTCGATTCAACATCAACAGCCGTTTATCATTTAAAAAAGCTTGAAAAAATGGGCAAAATTTCTCGCGATGAAAACAAAAACAGAGCCATTGAATTAATAGAAGTTGAACCACCTATTTCCAGCCTTACCCTGCCTGTTTTAGGCACAATCGCTGCTGGTCAACCAATATTAGCTGAAGAAAATTTGTCAGATAAAATACTTGTATCTGAAAGCCTTTTTGCTGGCAGAAATATGTTTGTTTTAAAAGTTAAAGGCGACAGTATGGTTAATGTTGGCATCTATGACGGAGATTATGTTGTTATTTCTCAACAATCTGTTGCAAACAATGGCGAGATTGTTGCATGCCTGATTGATAATGAAGCCACTGTTAAAAGATATTACAAAGAAAATGGTTATTTTAGATTACAACCTGAAAACTCATTTATGCGACCTATTATAACCGACCATTTGCAAATATTAGGCAAGGTTGTTGGCTTAATAAGGAATAAATTTTAAAAAAAATAATTTCAAAATCAAAGCATCAAAGATATCATTTGCCCTACTTTTTATCAAATGATATCTTTTTTGTATTTTTGAACAAGTTAAAAATAAAGCATTTTGTTTGACTATCATTGTTTAATTATTATATAATTAAAATGATTATAGAGGTTTAAAAGAGTTTTTTAAACTGGTTAATTGTTGTGTTTACACAATTAAATTATAAAAGGGGTGTTATGAAAACTGCTGATTTAATACCTTTAATTTTATTTGAACTTGCATCTGGTGATAAATATGGCTTTGAATTGACAAAGGAAATTGAAGATAAAAGCAATCAACAAATCCAAATAAAACAGCCAACACTATACACTGTTTTGAAAAAATTGGAAAAATCAAAATTTATCACTTCTTATTGGGAAGACAGCGAAATTGGTGGCAAACGTCATTATTACAAAATAACTGAAAATGGCAAAGCGCAACTTTCAACTTTGCCTTCTTTTGATATCTGCTTGCAAAATGCTTTGAAGCCAGATCAAGATGAAGATGATCTATCTCCTGCCACAACCAAAGTAGATATTCAAAAAAATGATCAAGCTAATGTTGTAGAAGATGATGCTTTGCAATTACAGAATACATTCGAACATGACTCACACAAAAACCAAACATCAAATGAGGCGCAAATTGAACCACAAGATTTATCGGCACAAAATATTGCTGATAATGAGAAAGAAATAACTCAACCACAGAGTTTTGATGACTTTTCTGCAATGTTTTTTCATAAAGACAATGACGACACACCAATCGGTCAATCAAATTTTAATGACGTTCAACCTGTGCAACAAGAAAAAGATGACTTTATTTCAATCATGGATTTAATTGCTGATAATAATGCAGAAGAACAAAAAACTTCTGTTGTTGATGCAACTGAACTATTTAATGATGATAATATCGACACAAAAACCGAATTAGAAGTAAATAAAAGTAATTCAAGTTTGCTTAAAAATCAAGAAAATCAACAAGCGGAACAATTTGCTGAAAATAAAGAAATTAGCAAATTTGTTGACAAGTTGCCTTTTGCACCAGTTCAATCTAAAATTGAGGAAAAGGACGTAAAGGAACTGGAACAACCCGCTGAAAAACAACCTGTTTTAGAACCAAAATTAACAAATGCTGATTATGCTTTTGATGAAATCAAATATGTTGACTATGTGGACTTTAAAACAAAAAAAGAATACATATTTGCAAAAAAACTTGCAAAAGGCAGTTTAATAAAGACATTCCTCTGCTCTATCTATGCAATTTTGATGTTGATTTTATGCGGTATGGCTGTTAAACAGACGAGCACACTATACTATTGCATGTATGTTTTGACAATTGTGTCATGCTTAGCTTATCTTGCTTATGGAATAAGAAATAATGAAAGCTTGCGCCTTAAAGCCCAGCAAAACGAATATAAGCCAAAATTTAAAACTCGCCTAATTATTGCGGGTGTTGTAACCTTAATTGTGATAACATTATCCATTATATGCAGTGTATCAACTGGATTTAACACAATATCTAGCATGTTTAGTGCTGAAAATTTTGCTAACATTTATGCGCCATTATTATTAGTTTCAACAACATGGTTTGATATCTTATTGGCATATATAATAAACAAGATAATAAAAAAATAAGTTTAAACAATTTTAATAAATCATTTAGGAGTAAAAATGATACCAGCATTGCAAGTTTCAAATGTTACAAAAATTTACGGCAACAAAAAAGTTGTCAATAATGTTTCATTTTCTATTTACCCTGGTCAAATTTACGGATTTGTTGGCCCTAACGGTGCAGGCAAATCAACAACCATTCGCATGATAACAGGTTTAATTGAGCCAAACGAAGGAAATATTAAAATATCTGGTTATAGTGTTGAAAAATCTCATAATCATGCTCTTTCTCTTATCGGTGCGGTTATTGAAACACCTCAACTTTATCCTTATTTATCAGGGCTTAAAAATCTGCAATTGTTTGCAAAATTTTATGACAAAAAGGCAATGGACCGCATACATCAAATTGTTCAATTGGTGGGCATGGAAAAACGCATTAATGATAAAGTTTCAACTTATTCCCTTGGCATGAAACAACGTCTAGGCATCGCTCAGGCATTGTTAAATCACCCAAGTTTGCTTATCCTTGACGAACCAACAAATGGTCTTGACCCAAATGGTATTGTGGAGATGCGCAACGTTTTGCGTGTGCTTGCTGAAAAAGAAAAAATTGCAATTTTAATTTCCAGTCACAACTTGGCAGAACTGGAACAACTTTGTGACGTTATTGGCATCATTAACAACGGACAAATGATTCAACAACACACCATGCATGATATCAAAGAAATGGTTACAAATAAACAACAACTTCAATTGATGTGCAACTACCCTAACTATGCCGCATTATGCGTAAAACAAAAATATAAGATAACAGGACAGGTTATTGGCAATTCAGTCATATTGCCAGTTAAAGAAGCAAATATCGCAGTTGTTATTGCTTACCTTACATCCAAACGTGTAAAAATATATGGTGTTAAAAAAATACATAAATCTCTTGAACAATTGTATTTTGAAATCTTACAATCCAATCGCCCTTCAACAAGCATTTTTTAGAGGATAAAAATTATGAATAAAGTAATTCAAGCAGAACTTAAAAAAACAGTTTCAAAGCCAGGTATTTATATCTTGGCACTTTTGCTTGCCATAATTATGGTTTTAGGTGTGTTTATTTACAAGCCAAATGCAACAACTGATAATTCATCACAACTGTCAGGTTCAACCGTATTGCAAGTTTATCAAGATGACTTTGGTGATGGTGTCAATGCCGGAATAAAAGCTGCTGTTGATAAAACAGTAACAGATTCTCAAACTTCTATAGCAAATTACACTGTAGATGGCATGTCTTATAAAGAGAAAATAGAAAAGCTTCAAAATGATTTTATCACCAAATTTAATACTTATAATGAATGTGCTTACAATTCTTCAAATGAAAGTTATATTGATAGTGCTAGAAACAGAGCCGTTGCAAGTTTAAAATCAATTTACACCACAATAAATGTTGGTCTTAACCTTAACAATCAAAATGCTTACCCCATTGTTTCAACAAAAAAGAACTATGATGAATATATTGCACTTTATGGCGAAGCATATCAATTATTAAATACCAAAACCAACAAGATTGCCGAAACATGTGGTGAATTTAGGGATAATTATCAAGGCAAACTTGATGCCTGCATAAATAATCTTTACTTCCCTTCTTTTGATAACAATAAGGCAACAACTTACACTTCAAATGCTGAAGGTACAAAATTTTCTAAATTTGTAGCAAATAGAGATGCAATTTTGGCTGATATTGAACAAATCAAAACAGAAGCGCAAGAAAGTGCTGATGTAAATGTTGATACAAAGAAAGTTGCCCAAATAAAAACTCTTGTAACTAAATATGAAAATTATTGTTTGACCTACTCAAACTTAATCAATTATGAATTGTTAGCAAATGCTTTAAATAGTGTTAAATCAGCCGATAAAGGCAACTTGCTTTATCTTCAAAAAGCAACAACAGTAAACACAAATTCTTGGCTTATAAAATACGATTATTTGTTCAATCACAATAAAAATATGGCTGACTTTGCAAACCCATTAACCATAGGTGTTGCATCAAATAAAAGTGCAAATGGCTATGACTATGCTTACTTTATACTTAAAATGTTTTCTTTTGTGGTTATCGCTTATGCAATTATGGCTGGTGCACACACCATCGCAGGCGAAATTAAAGAAGGAACAATGCGTTACTTGGCAATTCGTCCAGTTAGCAGAAATTCAATTTTATTTGGCAAATTTTTGGCAATTGCGATTATGTCTGTAATTTTGATTGTGTTTAGCGGTATCATCTCAATCCTTGTTGGTGGATTTATTTATGGTTTTAACTCTCTCACAATCCTTACTGTGTTTGCAGGAAAATATGCAATAACATTGCACCCTATCACAATGATAATAATTTACCTTTTGAGTTTGATTTTAGAACTTTTGGTTTATTTATCAATTGCTGTTATGTTGTCAACCTTTATTAAATCAGATATTTTGGCCGTAACGATTTTAATGGTTGTCTATTTAGTAAATATTCTTCTTCCAATGTTTAACAGTTCTTCTATCGGTTGGTTGGCATACTACCCATTCAGCCATATATCGCTTTATTCATTATTTGGCAGTGCGTTGTTGGCAAACCCAAACAATGCCTTTAACTTGTTACTGGGCGCAAAAGTATATTCAACCACATGTTTAAGCTTGACATTGCTTACAACAATATTGATTATTGTAATTAGCAATTTGATTGCTTCTGCAGTGTTCAAACATAAAGAAATTTAATATAAAAACAAAAAATTTAGCACAACAATGCTAAATTTTTTGATATAAAATGAATTATAGATTTATGGTATATATTGGATAATACAAACCTTTGATTTTTGCAAATCACTCATTTGCGTGTTTTGCAATCTCGCCTGTGGCAAGTTCATCACAACGATTATTGTATTTATTGTCTGCATGACCTTTAACTTTCACCCAAGTAATGTTGTGCTCTGCGTTTAATTCAATCAATCTTTGCCACATTTCAGCATTCTCAACAGGCTTCTTTTTGGCATTTCTAAAGCCATTCATCTGCCAATGAGTTACCCAATCTTGCAAAAAGCCATTAATTAGATATGCGCTATCGCTATACAATGTCACATTACATTTTTCTTTTAACATTTCCAATGCTTTTATTGCTGCAGTTAATTCCATTTGATTGTTTGTGGTATTGGCATTGTATCCGCTGATTTCTTTCATTGTATCTTTATAAAACAGCACTGCACCCCAGCCACCAGCACCCGGATTGCCACTACATGCTCCGTCAGTATAAATTGTAATTTCTTTCATCTTCCCCTTCCATTGGCACACTATCTCTCGCTATCCTTGCGTAATATTCACCTTTTTGCAAACCATCTAAATATTCTTGATATGATATTTCTTTCATTTCCAAAGGTAGTTTGCCATGTTTGATTGCAGGTATTGCTTTTGTTTTTTTCATTGCAGAAAGCAAATCGTTTGCTTTTACATATATATTCACTGGCAAATGTTTGCCAGTGCCCATATGTCCCATTTGCATGAGTGCTTTGTAATATTTCATAATATGATTATATCAAATCAAAATAAAAAAAACAATCAATTATATTAATTGGAAAATAACTAATGATTTAAACCACATCTCATAAATTAAGCAAAATAAACTTAGGTAAATTATATTTTTTATTACAAACACGCTATCATGCAATAAAAAATTGCTCATTACACCAACACGAAAAAATTATTGATGAATAAGCAACTTTATTAAATTTGGCAGGGGAGACGCGATTCGAACACGCAACCAATGGTTTTGGAGACCACTACTCTACCGTTGAGCCACTCCCCTTCAGACTATTTTATTTTATCATACTGCCACTATATTGTCAACAATTTAAATTAGTTTTATTGTTTAAATTAGACCAAGAAATCAAGGATAAAAAAATAAGCAGGGTCGTCTTGATATAAAAAAAGGACACTATCTCATGCCCTTTTTTATTATCAATTATGTGGTTATTTTGCTGTATCTGTAAATCTAGATTCACGTATTACATTAACCTTAATATGTCCTGGATATTCAAGTTGTGCCTCAATCTCTTTAGCGATATCATGTGCCAAAACTTGTGCTTCAGCATCACTGATTTGTTCAGGTTTAACCATAACACGAATTTCACGACCAGCTTGAATTGCATAAGTTTTTTCAACACCTTGATGTTTGTTTGCTATTGCTTCAAGTTCTTGAAGACGTTTTATATAGTTTTCCAAACTTTCACGTCTTGCCCCAGGGCGAGAACTTGAAATTGCATCAGCAGCTTGCACTAAAACTGCTTCCAATGTTTTTGGTTCAACATCGTTATGGTGTGCTTCAATACAATGAATAACCGCCTCACTTTCTTTATATTTACGAGCCAATTCAACACCAATACTTACGTGTGTGCCTTCAACCTCATGGTCAACAGCTTTGCCCAAATCGTGCAATAAACCTGCACGGCGAGCAACTTTTTCATTTGCTCCCACTTCAGCGGCAAGCATACCAGCAATATATGACACTTCAAGTGAGTGATTTAATACGTTTTGTCCATAACTAGTGCGATATTTCAATCTACCAAGAACTTTTACAATTTCTGGGTGAATGTTGTGAATATCTGCATCAAAACAAGCATTTTCGCCTGCTTCTTTAATAGTCTCTTCAACGTCACGTTGCACTTTTTGAACTAACTCTTCTATACGTGCAGGATGAATACGTCCATCTAAAATCAATTTTTCAAGTGCAATCCTTGCAACCTCACGGCGCACTGGGTCAAAACCTGATAATGTGATAGCTTCTGGAGTGTCATCAACAATAAAGTCGATACCTGTTGCTGCTTCTAAAGCTCGAATATTTCTACCTTCACGGCCGATAATACGACCTTTCATTTCTTCACTTGACAATGTTACTACACTTGTTGTAACTTCGCTTGTATTATCAACTGCGCATTTTTGAATTGCTAATGTGATGATATTTCTCGCTTTCTTCTCTGCCTCATTTTTTGCCTTGTCTTCAATATCTTTGGCTATTTTAACAGCATCAATTTTTGCTTCATCTGTATAGCGGTCAATAATAACTTGTTTTGCTTGGTCTTTCGTCATACCGCTAACTTTTTCAAGTTCTTTGACAATGCTTTCTTGTAAATCATCAAGTGCACTTTCTTTGCTGTTTAAAGCCTCAATTTGATTGTGAACACGCTCTTTACTTGCTTCAAGTTCGTCCACTTTCTTATCTAAAGCTGTTTCACGTTTTGAAAGCAATTCTTCACGTGCATACAAACGTTCTTCACTGCGTTTTGCTTCTTCCCTTCTTTCATGATTCTCACGCTCAAAGGTTGATTTAAGCATATCAATTTCTTTGTTTGTTTGTTCAACTTGTTCTTTTTTAATCTTTTCTGCTTGACTGCGTGCTTCTTCCAAAATTTTATCAGCATTAGCACGTGCTGATTTAGTTTTTTTGTTTATAACAAATGCTGTAATACCAAAACCTGCACCACCACCAATTGCTAACATAACTATTGATAAAATAATTGTAAGAGCCGGACTAACAGAAAGTAACATGTTTGTTAAATTCATAATTCCATCCTTTAAATCGCAACACAATAATATTAAATTAAACTTTTTTTAGGTTTTATAAAGAAAACTGTTGTAATCTAAGCCCATGCAATCAAAAAAACAAGGCAATAAAAAGTTTAATTTTTTTATAAAAATAAACTAAATGCCCTGGGTAAAATTAAAAAACTTTATTAAATTTAAAAATTTGATATATTAAACACGCAAAGCGTTTAGTAAATTTGATAAATATAATCGCATTTAACGATATAATGATTATATATTAAATATGGCATTAAGTCAAGCATATCAAAAATTAAAATCAACTAAATTTATGGCTGAACATGAAATTATGTTAAAACAAAATACTTGCATTTTAAACAATCAACAAAAAAGTTAGCATAAACCATGTGCAAATTTATGTTGATTTTTTATATATAATGTGTGTATTAGATTGTACCAACACCATATTTAGACCGCAGTTATGTTTAAAACCTATAATCAATTATAAACTATTTATCCAGATCTATTACTTCCATGTTTTGCAAAACATAGTTGATAAGTTGGTTGTAATCAATAATTTTAGATTCTTCCCTTTCACTGTCAGCAATTTTTGGTTTTATAACAGGGTTTCGTGGTAAGAATACTGTACAACAATCCTCATAAGGCAATATTGATAAATCATAGGTATCAATCTGTTGTGCTATTTCAATAATTTCTTGCTTATTAAAACTGATAAGAGGACGCAAAACTGGATATTTGGCAACAGAATTGGTGCTTGTTAAACTTTCGATTGTTTGGCTTGCAACTTGCCCCAAACTCTCTCCAGTGATAATGGTTTTATAATTAAATTTATCACAAACTGCATTGGCAACCCTTATCATTGCACGGCGCAACAAATTGATTGCAAATTCTGTTTTGCATTGAACGTGAAATTCTTCTTGCAATTTTGTCATACTGCAGATATACATATATTTTGCGCCAATATATTTTTTAACACGTTTGGCAATATCAATCACTTTTTGTTTTGCTTGTGGACTTGTATAAGGGAAACTATCAAAATGCAAGATATCTTGCCTTAAACCACGTTTTGCCATGCAAAAACCAGCCACAGGACTGTCAATACCACCACTCAACATTAACAAACCATCACGATGCTCACCCAATGGCAATCCTGAATATGCATAAATAATGTGGTTAAATATATAAGTTTTGCCATTCTCACGAATATCTACATATATGATATTTTCAGGATTATGAATATCCACACGTGCTTTTGGATTATTGTTAAGCACAATTTCGCCTAGGTCTGCAGCAAACTCATTTGATTTGACTGGAAATGATTTTTCTGCCCTATTCACCTCACATTTGAAACTGCCTTCAATTTTGATGGTTGCAACAAAATCTTTGATTGCATCAACTGAAGTATCAACTTCAACTGCTTTTGATATTGAATGAACACCAAAAACACATTTTAATTCAGCAATAATTGAGTCTTCATTAGTGTAGTTGCGCACCAAAAGGCGATTTTGTATATTTTCAATTTTACAATCATAGCCTTTTAAAGCTGTCTTAATATTTTCATACAAAAGGTGTGTGAAATATTTTTTATTGCCACCTTTTAAATGAATTTCGTTAAACCTAATTAAAATTATCTTGTTCATGTTATTTTCTTATCCTTAAAATATATTCCGCCACCGCATTGTCTAAAGCTTTGCCCAAATTGATGCAATCTTCAACTGACACATCGTTGCCGAAAGAAATCCTAACAGCACCTTCTATATATGCCTTGTCCACGATTGGTTGTAACACACGATTTAACCCCGCTTTGCTATTGCAGGCTGATCCTGTGCCTATTAAATATCCTTGTGCCTCAAGCATGTGTAGGATAGTTTCTCCCCTAACCCCCTTAAAGCATATAGATATAATATTATCAACACAATTATTGTTTGAAACTAAAACATAGTCTTGTTTGATTTGTTGCAATATTGCTTTTTTATGTTCTGCAAAGTCAGTATGAGTTAATCCCTCAACTGCCGTTTGAAATGCTAAAATGCCCGGCAAATTTTCTGTGCCTGAGCGCAATGACATTTCTTGTCCGCCACCTATAACAAATGGTTTAAATCTATTAGGCTTATTTATGTATAAAACCGCCACCCCTTTAGGACCATTTATCTTATGTGCACTCATTGTATAATAATCAACACCCAAATCGGATAAATTGATATCTAATTTACCTAAAGCCTGCACTCCATCACTATGCACTACTATATTGCTATTTACCCCTTTAATTCGTTGACATATTGATTTAATATCGTTGATAGCACCTGTTTCATTGCTTACATGAATAATTGACACCAATGCAGTTGTATTATCAATCTCTTCAAAAAGCTTATCCTGATTTATTGTTCCGTCTTTATTTAAAGGTATAAATACAATATTATATCCGTTCTCTTTATAAACTTTAGCCGTCTCATATATTGAACTATGTTCACCAGCACTGAAGATATACTTTTTCTCTTTACGTGTTATGTGTGCGTGTAATACAGAATTGTTTGCCTCTGTTGCTGACCCTGTAAAAATAAATGTTGATTTATTAGGTGCATGGAACTTGTTTAAGAAATAGGTTCTGGCTTGTTCGAGTAATTGTTTTGATTTGCCTGCTTGTGCATATAACGCACTAGGATTAAAAAACTGTTCACTTGCCTTTATATAACTGTCAAGTGATGATTTGCTTATTTGTGTTGTTGCTGCGTTGTCGAAATATAACATGTTAAGTATTATAACACAACTTAAATGCTTTTACAAATACCTACGGCACAAGATTTAAAGATTTTCCTAAACTGCCACCATTTAAATATACTTCTGGAACTTTGCCCATGATAATGCTTTCAGCTAACATTACTTGGTTTGTTGAATAGAAGTCATAAGTCCTTATAGGCATAACTATGCTTACATGCGTGTTGATATACAAAAACAAAGAGTGTTTTGTCATGTTTATACCCACCGAATCAAACTCACTATCAAACTTGCTGCTTACAGCACCTATTGGCACTAATTTAAAATTGATTTTAGTTCCCCTGCCTATAAAGATAGGAATACCAGTCAATGTACCCAAAGTTAATGCCAAACCGTCCTGACCTAAAATTGACATCTGTAATTGTGCCTCTTTGACAATTTCCCTTGATATACTATTTATTTCATACTGATTTGCTGAAAATGACACAATCTCGCCATTTGTATCGTAATTTATGTCTATCAAAGCATCATAACTTAAGGTTCGGTTTATCACATTGCTAACTGCCAGATTTATTGCTTTTTCAGTCAAAGCCCTTGTTTCTGCCTTGCAATATGTTTTTATTACAGGACTGGAAACAAAACAATAATAACTTATAAGTAAAATTAAAATAAAAAAGACAGTCAAAAACCATTTCCTTTTTTGCTTTGTTCTGTCCATTTTCATATAACATGATATTATTGATTTAAAAATATTATTTAATATTGCCCAAATTTCGCCATAATTTGCATTTTAAGGGCATGTAGAGCATGTTCTGCTAATGTCCACCACGTTTTGTTTTACTGCTGAAAATAAGTGCAAAAATGAACGATGCAAATATTGCCATGGCTATTCCGCCAGATGCCGCCGTTAAACCCCCAGTAAATATACCCAAAAGGCCATATTCTTTTGTTGCCACAATTGCCCCTCTTGCAAGGCTTGCCCCAAAGCCTATGATTGGCACGCTTGCGCCCGCTTTTGCAAATTCTTTAAATGGTGCATAAATGTTGAACACTTCCAATACCATACCGATGATTAAAAATAACACTAATATACGTGCTGTTGTGATTTTTGTTCTGATAACCAAAATTTGACCAAGAAAACAAATAAACCCGCCCACCATAAAAGATATTACATAATCCCATACATTAATCATTGTTATTGCCTCGCTTTTGTGATTTTTGTTGTGATTTAAAGGTTTTGATTGATTTTTTTGGTTTATTTATATTTACTTTTGGTTTGCCACAATATTCAAATTCAACCGCATGTGCTATGCCTGGGATCGTGTCACCTTGTTGAGATGTTGTTGTGCTCATTAATGCGCCTGTTGACACCAATAAAACTCGTCTAAATTGCCCAGATTTCATCTTTTTTAAAATGTATGAATTTAATATACTGGCACTGCAACCTGCGCCACTTCCGCCCATAAAAACACGCTCAGTTTTATCAAACATCATGCACCCACAATCTGCATAATTTTTGCCTAAAATAATACCTTTGCGTTCCATAATATCAATCAAAATTTCACTGCCAAGCTTGCCCAGGTCACCCGTTGCTATGAAATCAAAATCCTTTGGCTTGCTGTTTGTGTTTATCAGATGTTGCTCAATAGTATCCGCTGCCGCAGGTGCCATAGCTGCCCCCATATTGTTTACATCTGCAATGCCAAAATCAACAACTTTGCCAAAAGTTACCGCTTTCACTTTTATGTCACTTGACTGGCTGGTTAAAACGCTGGCTCCGCCACCAGTTATTGTCCATTGTGCTGTCGGCGGACGTTGGTTGCCCAATTCAAGCGGAAAACGATATTGTCTTTCCGCACTGCTAAAATGAGTGCACGTGGCACATATCACATTGTTGGCTATACCATTATCAACAAATATAGCGCCTAAAGCAAGGCTTTCTGCCATAGTGGCACATGCAGAATATAATCCAATAAAAGGTAAATCTAAATCTCTGGCAGCATAAGATGAACTTACAATTTGATTTAGCAAATCTCCACCAAACAAAAAATCTATTTTGCCAATATTTGTGCCTGCTTTTTGAATAGCACCTTTTATGATATTTTTAAGCAATTTCCTTTCCGCTTTTTCAAAAGTCTTTTCTTTAAGTGTGTCATCTTTAAAGCAAAAATCAAAATAATCTTTAAGCGGTCCTTTGCCTTCTAATGGCCCGACCATACTATAACCGTCATATAAATACACATTACCTTTTAACATTATTGTTTGCATATCACCACCTAAATAAAAAGTCCTACAAATCCGCAAATAATTGACCCCACAACGCCACAAACAATCACTGGACCAGCAATTGTAAACATTTTAACGCAAATGCCATATATGATGCCTTCTTTTTTAAATTCAATTGCAGGGCTTGAAATAGAGTTGCTGAAACCTGTGATTGGAATAACCGAACCGGCACCACCCCAAGCACCAATTACATCATAAATGCCAATACCTGTCAATAAGCATGTGATAAATATAATCGTCATCAACATGCAAGTTGTAACTTCACTTTCTGCAAGATTTGGAAAAAAGTAACTATACATATCAAACAATCCTTGACCAATTGCACATATCAAGCCTCCCAAGAAAAATGCCTTTATCAGTGAAGGCCATGCTTTTGTCTTTGGAACTTTTGAGTCCACATATAAGTTATAATTTGTATTTCTTTTATTGTTGTCCATACTAACCTCTTGCAAAATTATTGCCAAAACCTCATCAAATTAAACTTTAAAAATCAAAATCTTAAATCTTGCTTGTTTATAATAAATTTGAAAATTTTAACCATACTAACCTCAAGGAGTTTTTATGAAAAAATTTTTACCACTTTTAACATTTATTGCACTTCCTCTTACACTTTGTGCTTGCAACACAGATAATGAAAAAGCAACTGTTAATTTTGAGGGCTATTCAAATAACATAGAGAATTTTCAAAAAGATTTTAATGAATATAGTTTAAATAGCGATAAACAATTTAACAAACTAAAAAACAATAAATATCGTTTGTCACTTTCTTTGGTGGATAATGCCACACTGGTTAATGCTGACGACAGCCCAACTCAAAAAAATAACAATCAAAACAATTGTGATGATGCTATTTGTAATAAGCCAGCAGAAAATCAAGGCAACACAAATGCCCCTGACACAGATATACTTGATGAGCAACAACCTGCTATTTTGCCAGATACAAGCAAATCTATGCCAATAGTTGACCTACCCGGTATTCAAAATAACAATATTGCAAACAACAATAAAGACGCAAAAGATATAAAACCAAATACTGACACAAAAGATATAAAAGATAACGCAACACAAAATGATGACAATTTAAAAAATATATCAACCTTATATTATTTAACTGCAGATGTTGACAATGAATGTAACAACTTTTGCAAACTCAAACAAGAATTAAATAATGCCATCTTAGAAACACAAAACTTGATTGATAAAGTTTATAATAACGAAATTAGCCTTACAAACGAGCAAAAAATGTTTTTAACAGAGCAATCTTCTCAACTTAAAAACCTGGGTAAAAAATTAAGCAATGCAACAACAGAATTGGAATTCAGTGTAAATGATATTGGCAAAATTTCAGCAGTTGACAGCAACTTAAATCAGTTGGCATTAAAATATATGCTTGTTTTAGACAATTTAAATGCTGGAAATGAGATGCTTGAAAATAGTTTATACTCTTTAAACATGATTAATCAATTAATGCGTATGTCCGCCCCAATACCAGGCAACAATCAAGGCAGAATTTTATATGGATTTCAACAAAACAATGAAAAGCCAATTATTCGTGACTACTTGATTGATAAAGATGGGAAAATAAGCGAAAATAAAACAGATGATACCCAAACCACGGATAACGAGCAAACTACTGATTCAAACAGTGAAAAAGCCGAAAATAAAGTAACCCCATGGCTCACCCCAAATATAGACACTTATGGTAATTTCATGTCAAATATTGACACATTCTATAATACTGCATTGTTAAATAGATATAATGGATTTGGAAGAAATGGTTTTGGCTATGGTTATGGTGGCGGATTTGGTGCACCAGGAATGTATGGTTATAATTATCCAAACATGATGCCAAATAACGGATATGTTAACACAAATCTTAATAACGCACTCAATAATTCAAATCAAAACAATCAACAAAATAAAAATGATAACACAACAGAAAGTATAAATCCAATGCTTAACACACAAGATAATCAACGACAAAACATTTCAAAACAAAAACAAAATAAGAAAAAGTTTAAGATTGTTAAAAATATCGACACTTTTAAAAATGCCGATACTCCAACACCTAAACAACGTTTTGCAAAAATAAAAACATCTGTTAATGAGTTCTTTGCAAAATTTAAAAAACCAAATAAAGATGTTCAAAATCCTATCTATAAATACGATAATGAAACACCAAACGTAAATAATATGCAAGAAAATTCTGCAACAAACAAATAAAAAATATTTTAAAAACCGATATTTTCACGCATATAGGTTAAAACCTTATTCTCTATTCTGCTGACTTGAACTTGGCTGACTCCAAGTTCTTTTGCTATCTCACTTTGTGTTTTATCAAGATAATAGCGCATAATTATAACTTGTTTTTCTCTTGCGTCAAGTTTCTCAATCATGTCACGCAAAGCCAATTTGTCAATATAATTTTCAACTGAAAAATTATCCGCCACCTTATCAAATAATGTTGTACTATCATCGCCATCGTCAAACTGTTCGTTTAATGACAGCGGATTTGTGTTTGCCTCCATTGTAAACACCAAATCAATTTTGTCCATATCAAACACTTTTGACAAATGTTCCATCGTGGGGCTTTCTCCATGTGTGCGTTGAAATTCGTTAATATAATTTTTAATAAGCAAAGCATTGCGTTTGACACTTCTAGACACCTTCACACTGCCATCATCACGCAAAAAGCGTTTTATTTCCCCAGCAATCATCGGCACTGCATAGGTAGTAAATTTTACGTTGAAATTTGGGTCATAGTTATTTATAGCTTTAACAAAACCCATTGAACCTAATTGATATAGGTCATCATACTCAATTCCTTTGTTTAAATATCTTTTTATCACACTTTTAATCAACGGGGAATTGAATGTTATAAGTTTTTCCTTGGCAGAATCATCTCCTTGTTTTGCCAATTGCAACAATTCTGCAGTTTGATTGCCTGTTAGCATTTAGCATGCCTCGGCTGAAGAAATCGTTTTTCTCATATTGACAATCAAGCCATCTTTGCTGTTTTTAACCTCTAATGCGTCCATAAATGCTTCAATAACTGTAAATCCCATACCACTGCGCTCTTGGTCTGGTTTTGAAGTGTAAAAAGGACTTAATGCTTTTTGAATATCAACTATGCCAATGCCATTATCAATAACTGAAATATGCACATCGTTGTCTTTTATTGACATACGCAGGGTTACCATGCCAGGTTTATCTGGATAGGCATGCACTATCGAATTTGTCACCGCTTCGCTAACAGCAGTTTTAACATCTTCAATTTCTTCTAAAGTTGGATTCATCTGCATCAAAAATCCAGCAGCAACTGAACGTGCAAATGATTCATTTTCAGGCACGGCTTTAAATTTTAATTCCATTAAATTTTTCATATTATCCCCCAATCAAACAATCTTTGGCATAATCTCATATAAGCCCGACATTTTGAATATTCTCTCTGCATTTCTGCTTGGATTTGATATAAATATCGGCTTGTTATATTCTCTCATCTTCTTGTATCTACCTATTAGTACACCAACCCCTGTGCTATCCATAAATGTTAATTCACTTAAATCTAAAACAATTTGCACAAAACCCTTTTCAGTATCAAATAATGTATCAAGTTCTTTACGTACTGTTTTTGCTGTGTATTCGTCCAATTCCCCTGACAGCAAAATATATAAAGTTTTGTTCATCACTCGTGATTTGATTTGCATTGCTTTCCTCCTTGGCAAAATACTAACAAATCACAGCATAAAAAAAATGGTAACATTTGTTGTAATGTCACCATTTATTGTTGGTTTGTGTTGAAAATGAATTTGTTAATTTTGTGTTGGGCTATCTCATCAAGAAATATATCAGCAAACCAATGCCAACAACAAGTATAGATGCGAATAATATTGTTAAGAATACACGCAATTTATCTGTTGGCAAGTCACCAACTTTACCAGATTGCCCATTCATCAAAGCCTTGTATCTCTTGCCTTTATATTCGTTGTTAAACATATAAACAGGAAGCAAACAATAGTTATATTTCCTATCTTTATAATGTGTATCAACATTTAATGTTAAAACTGTGTCACAGCCATGTTTTTTCAAAATTTCATGCTCAATTTCACGGCGGACAACTTTTTCGGCACTTGCAACGCAATCATTGAACAATTTGTCTTGATACTCTATCACATAACCATTGATAAAATCTTGTTGAAAATCAACAGCGGAAGTGTATTCAAATGGCATAATTTGCAATAATTCTCTTTGATTTAAATTTGAATTTGCTTCAATTGTTAGATTTTTAAAGACCTTATCCAAAACACCTGATACATTTTTTGTGACAGTTTCTGTGTGTGTGTTTCCGTCACTGTCTTTAACAATTTTTTTATAACTTAAAACACCTTTATATGCTGATGTGGTATCAAAATCAAACACAAATGTATTCACGTATAACCCTGATACATTCTGTTCTGTAATACCATTAAAAGCTTTCTTATTAGCATAAAATCGCTTATTTACCACGTGTTTAAACTTATTGACTGCATCAGCTTTGCCAAATGTAAAAGGCACAACAGAATCAATATACATCAAAGTTTTTTTGCTGGTTTGTGTTAAAGTGTCACTGCCACAATAAACGCACTTATTGTTGATTTGATACTTGTTTATCAAAATATTTGCACCACAAGATTTACATTTCACAGTGCGTGTTTCTTCTGCTAACGGGTCAATTTTCAAATTTTGAATTTGGTCAAAACCTTTTTTTGCGAATGCATAATTGTATTTTACTGGTTCTGCTGCCCCGCAATTTTCACAAATATTCGCTTTATCCTTTGGGCTAAAAGTTAATTTGCCACCACATTTTTCACATTTATTCATAGAATGATTTTATCAAATAAAATTTTCTATTGCAAATATTTTTCCATTAACATTTGCGTCAATTATACAAAATTCAACACAACAAGGTCATTTTTTATCATTTTAAAAAATCTTGGCATTTTAATGTAGTTTGATTAAGAATTAGTTTTTTTGAACTGGCATATCCAACAATTAATGCTTTATGACAAAAACATATATTAGCAGTCTGGAAGGTTCGACCTTCAATTCGTGACACACCACATGCGTCTAGACTTTATTCAGCCGACATATTGTTGAGTTTTTTAACATAATTTGCTAGAATCTTTTTATTTAGGAGGTTTTTATGAATTCGAACTTCGTCATATGTATCCAAGCGGTTATCAATGGTTTTTTGGCTTTAGCAACAATAATTATGCCAATTATTCAACAGAAGGCAATGGTTAAGGAAAATAAACGTAAAGATAAAATTACAAATTACAATCAAACGTTACTGATTTTTCAAGAACTAATGGACAATTTTGGCAAATATTCTGTTCAACCAAACTCTGAAAACAAAACTAAATTTATATCATCATTAGCCAAATCTCGAACCTTTCTGCTATATAATGACAAATTGTTAAAAACAATAAAGCTTGTTTTGTCAGATAAACCAAATGAAGCAATAGATGAATTTTGGTCAGTTTTATCAAATATTTCAGTGTTTTTGAGTGCCAATCAAAAAGAAGTTGGTTTAAAACAACAACGCAAAAACAGATAAAACTTGAATGATTGCTGCTGTTGACATTAACACAACTGAGATGATTGATGAAATATAAACAATTTTGTCTATGTCATACAGTCGGTCAAAAGTATCTTCTGTAATGTTTCCACTTTCGTCAACATAAATACCTGCTGACATTGCTTTGATTTTACACAAGCTAATAACAACATATAAAACCTGTAAACAAAACACGACAATCGTGGCGATTAAGTAGCCCATATACTTTGTCCTTTTACCAGGGATTACCTTGGGACTATCTGAGTCGATATCAGATAGTCCTTTTCCCTTCCTTTAATTAGTCAAACAAAAGGAAATTTTTTATGCGATTAAAAGAGTTTAGAAAAATCCTAGATAAATTAAATATAGATAAAGGTTATGGATTACATACTCTGCGACACACATTCACAACAAATCACTTTTATTTGGGGACTCCAGATAAAGTTTTGCAAGAATGGCTTGGACATGAAAAATTGGATAGTACAAAGAAACATTATATTTCAATTGATAGGAGCTTATCTAAAGATAAAATCCTGGCATTATACCATAATAAATACTATCAAATTTAGCCTATTTTACCACCCCAATTTAAGTTTTTGGAAAAGCAATAGTTTACCACCCCAATTACCACTCCAATTTTTGCATCGAGCAAGAAAAAAGGTGTCTAGATATTGTGTTGTACAATACCTAAACACCCATTATGGAGCTAGTGAATGGAGTCGAACCATCAACCTGCTGATTACAAGTCAGCTGCTCTGCCATTGAGCCACACTAGCATATTAAGTGATTTCTCTCTATTTTGATGATAACACAATCAGTCATTAATGTCAAACCATTAAGCATGATTTTGCCAAATTCCACATTAGGTGGTGGAAGGGGATGGATTCGAACCATCGAAGACGAAGTCGACGGATTTACAGTCCGTTGCATTTGGCCGCTCTGCAACCCTTCCATAACGCACTTGAACAAACAAGTGTGGTGGCTCGAACCGGAATCGAACCAGTGACACAAGGATTTTCAGTCCTTTGCTCTACCGACTGAGCTATCGAGCCTTATTAAATTTGGCGACCCGGAAGGGGCTCGAACCCTCGACCTCCAGCGTGACAGGCTGGCGCTCTAACCAGCTGAGCTACCGGGCCAAATTAAGATGTCGCCTTTAGGGCTGGTGGGCCTTCACGGACTTGAACCGCGGACCGACCGGTTATGAGCCGGTTGCTCTAACCAACTGAGCTAAAGGCCCCTTTAGAGTGTGTTGCAACTCTTACTGCACTCGTCACTTTGCAGATAATGGTCGGGGTGAAGGGACTCGAACCCCCGGCCCCATGATCCCAAATCACGTGCGCTACCAACTGCGCTACACCCCGACGATTACTTTTCAATATTACAATATAATTGAATTAAAGTCAATGATTTTATCAAAGTTTTTTACAATTTTTTTAAAATTAATTCTTATCACAAAATTGATTAATTTTCATTTTTTTGAATATATTTACAATCATACATTTCTTTATCAAGTTTTGCTATCATATCATTAGTTTGCTTAACATTAAAGTTATATCCAATTGCATAAGCAAAATCTTTTTGATCTTTGCACAGGTCTTCAAAAAGTTTTTCATCACCAGGTTTGATTACACAAAAAAATTCATCTCCTCCCCAACGAACAACTGTTGAATGTTTGGCAAGCTTATCGCCTATTGATTTTATTAAGATATCGCCCGCCAAATGCCCTTGCTCATCATTTATTTGTTTTAAGCGGTTTATATCTACAATTGCAAGGCTGATATTAATATCGCAATCCGATTCGATGATATTTGTTTCAAACCAATTTCTGTTATAAAAACCAGTTGCAATATCATGATATGCTAATCTATATAAATTATTGTATTTCTTTTTAGATATAAACATAGTTTACAAATTCCTTAACTTATTGTTATGTTTATAATAACACAATAGAATTTTTAAATCAACTTGCAAAGTTAAGTAAGATATTTAAAATAAAACGCATTATCAATAATTTATCCAACTTGGTATAATTTCAAATGTTTTTGAATTTAGATAAGCAAGTTTGTCCTCTTTTGCAAATTTAAATGCCATATAGTTGGCGGTTAAATGAAGTTGTGTATCTTTATCTTTGCCATATTTGCTGTCCCCCACAATTGGATAGCCATAATAAGCAATATGGGCACGTATTTGATGTGTTTTGCCTGTAATAAGATTTGCTGTCATCAAAGTATTGTCCCCACGATACTCAATCAGGTCAAATTCTGTAACAATGGGCTCGTATCCTGTTGTTTTCAATTCACTTATCCAAACCTTGCTTAAAGTATCAACCTTTTTAAGATAGACAGTCCTTTTAATCTTTGTGATATCCACCCTTCCATGCACAAGCAAAGCATATTTTTTTATAATGCCCTTTCTGGTTTTAAAGGCCGACAATAAGGATTTTTCACTGGCTTTGTTTAAAGCAAAGATTACCAGACCTTCAGTGTTGCGGTCAATACGATGCACGGGAATTATATTGTCATATTTTTGCTTTAAAACTGCCACTAGGTCACGCTCTTTTTCACTGACAACCTCTATGCCTGCGCGTTTATTTACAATCACAACATTATCGTCAGAATAAACAAGAGTGTACCACTCTTTTTGCTCTTTTTCAGTGTAAAAAACAACAACTTTATCGCCTATGCTCAAATCAACATCTTGTTTAATGCGCATGTTATTAACTTTTACATCTTTGTTTTCTAAAATCTTTTCAACATCAAAGCGAGAAAGAAAAGGCAATTCATCAATAATTGCCTTAATCAACTTCTTCTCTGTTTTTATTTCAAACTCTATTTTTTGCATTATTTTATGTCTTTATAATATAAATCACGCATATATTTAGCGCCGATCTCTTGGCTGTCGCTCGCTTCACTGATTACCCAAGGTTGAATGTTCATTTCATGCAGGACTTCAACAAATTCTTCCAAATTGGGCTTACCCACACTGCCATCTTTCATATTTTCACCATGAACTAAATGGTGCATTTCGCCTTTGTCATTATACTGAATTGTGTAAGCATGAAAGTGTATATGTTTAAACTTTTCAGGAATTTCAGCTTTGATTTTATCCAACCTATCACGTATGGCCTGTTTATCAACCAAACTGCCCACTTCCCTTGCATGCAGATGTGCAATATCAATACAAGGATAACAATATTTGCATTGCTTGCAAATTTCAATAATTTCGTCAAGAGAGCCCAAATTTGCAGTTTTGCCACCAATTTCAGGATAAAAACGAACATCGCCCATATCTATGTTTAAAGTGATTTCATTAACAGCATCAATAAGTTGTTTAACAGCAATCTTTCTGCCTTCTGGGGTGTTGTCATGCCCGCCACCTGGGTGAAATATTATACGATTAACACCAATTGATTTTGCAAGTTCAATACCTTGGCGCATATACTCTTTGCTTTTTTCAACACTAGGTGTATTTTTGCTTCCCAAATTAATATAGTAAGGTGCATGAATTGAAAAAAACATACCATTTTGTTGTTCTTGTTTATATATTTCTTTATTTACATCGCTAATTTTAAAGCCGTAAACACATTGTATCTCATAAGCATTTAGCCCCATACCTCGAAGCCAAGCAAATAAATCTTTAAATTTACCCTTAAAGTTAGTAGGTGTGCCAGCCACACCAAAAATTGGTTTTGTTCCTTCCATGTTTTTTCCTTATGTTTATTATTGTTTAAGATTATTGCTTCAAATTGGTTTTAAACAAAGTTTTTAAAGAATTTTTCCCTTAACAATAAATATTTAGCATCATTAATCCGATAACTGTTATCAACACCAACATCAAATGTTTTATTAAGATGTGTGATTGCCTTTTCATCATCAACAATCATAACATCTTGCAAACTTGCATTGATAAGCCCTTGATTAAGTGAAAACGAGCCATATAACCCGTATTTGGAATCTATAACTATTGAATTAAACCTTATATATCCATCAAACAGATAGCAATTTGCCCCATAAAGCGCAAGTTCTTTTGCGTAAGCACGTGAGGCATAATATCTGCCTTGTGCTTCAGATTTCATAGGTATCATCAACCTAACTTCTATATTTGAATTAAGCGCAAACTTTAAAAGTGACATTATACTTTCTGTTGGAATAAACTCTTCCACTTGAATTTGTATTGATTGTTTTGCCATACATATTGCTTTGATAAGTGCTAAATCAAGCCCTTGTTCAATTGAATTTGTTATATATTGCATCTTAACTTTTGTTTTTGCCTCTTCGTATTTAGGCGCTGAATAGTCCATATATTTGCCACTTGCAAAAATAACATCTTTATGTGCGGTTAAATCAATTGATTGCACAATTTCGCCTTTAAACTTAACAATCATGTTTGATACAATACACTTTTCCTTTTCTTGACATGGTTTAACATCTATCTTGCCAAGGTATGCTGTATTGCCATCTACCACAACCAGATTACGCCTATTAACAAATTTGTGGTCAAATGTACGCAATTTGCTGAATTGATATACTTTTGCACCTGCAGAAACAAGTTCTTTTTTGATTTTTTTGTTAATTGTTTTGTCATAAATAATCTTTACAACTATACCCGCATTTAATTTTGTAAGTAATGGTTGCTTTAACCAATCTAAATCTCTTGATTTAAGTTGTGTAACCTCAAAGATGATATAATTTTTAGCGTTAGCTATTTCACGTAACAGGTTGTTTTGAAATTTGCCATAAGTGTGGAAAAATTCGCAACTATTGTTATCAAATACATTCACGTTATACCCCAACTCGTTAAATGCAAAATATTCGTCAGTTTCATGGTTTTTTTGCTTTAATAGGTGGCGGTTAATCAAGCTTTCATAAATTGCATCTTCTTTAACTTTAACTGTCAACGAATTGCGCTTTTTATAATAAATAACTTTAGAAATAAAATATATTATACCACCAATAAGAGAGGTGCACAAAAACAAGGAAAGCCACATAATCATTGTCCTTGGCTTATTGCGTTCAAAAATAATCATTACACTTGACATTGCAATCAAAACAAACAACATCAGCAATACAAATAAAATCTTTAATACCATGTATATAATTTTAGCAAAACAACAAAATTATCGCAACTAAAACGACCACAAAAGCATTTTTGAAAATAAATTTCTCAAAGGTTTGTTAATTTTATTGTAAATTTGCCAATATTTTGATATTATTAGCAGTGTTATATTTTGTTGTAGCGGTGGCACTAGCCAACGAGTGAGCGATAGCGATGGAAGTGCCTGCACTACCGACGTCATCAAAACATTATACAACTTCAAAACAAAATCATCTTAATAAATATTCGATTATATGCTGATGTAGCACAGTCGGTAGTGCAATTGATTCGTAATCAATAGGTCGCCAGTTCAAGTCTGGCCATCAGCTCCACAAAAAAGGTAGTGTCAAACTACCCTTTTTTATTGTGATTAACAAAAAGATGTATCAATAAGTGTTTTTCAAAAATCATTTGTTTTATTAAAAAGGTTGGAAAAGTTTAAAATTTGTTGTAAAATAAAATCATGAAATATGATAAAACAACTGAAACCAGCTTTGCAATTGGCATGTTTGCAAGTTATGAAATTGTCAATACATTGCCAAAACAAGTTATTGGTGTTTATTACACCAAAAATATTAAAATGACAAATGATGTTGTCGCCCTTTTTGATTTTTGCAAAAAGCATAATATCAATTTGCTTGAAAGAACAAAATTTGTAGAGTCATTATCAGGCAAAGAAAATGTCCATATTGTGTGTGAATTTAAAAAATATAATCAAAGTTTGGAAAATGGAAATCATCTTGTGCTTGTCAACCCAAGTGATATGGGCAACATGGGTACAATTTTTAGAACATCTTTAGGTTTAGGCATAAAAAACATTGCAATAATAACACCTGCCGCTGATATTTTTAATCCCAAAGTTATTCGTGCATCAATGGGTGCAATTTTTAAATTAAAGATTCAATTGTTTGATTCTTTTGAAGCATATAAAGATAGATTTAAAAATAATAAAATCTACACATTTTGCCTTGATGGTTCACAATACTTGCAACAAACTGAAGTTGATAATTCTCACTTCTATTCTCTTGTCTTTGGTAACGAAGCAACTGGTCTGCCTCAATATGTTGCAGACATGGGCACAAAAATCAAAATTAAACAATCAAAAGATGTTGATTCATTTAACCTTGCAATCAGTGTTGCAATGGCTGAATATCACTTTACACAAAATGCCTAGTAAATAAACTGGGCATTTTTGTTTTGATTTACAGACTAAATTAATTTGGACTGAATGTCCACCAAAGAAACTGCTTAATTGATATAATTACAACATAAACTTTACGAAAGATTATAAACCATTTAAAGACTAAATACTATTTGATGGTCTTTATTTTAACAGTTAATTAACAAAACTCAATTGAAATAGTTCTAAATATGCTTGGATTGGAAGCGAGTTCAATTGTTATATTAACCTTACCCTTGTTGATTTTTTGAATATAAATCATAGGTGCGTTGTTTGAGACAACTTTTGCAATTGTGTTTTTAGGCATAACAACATTTACATTTTGATTAGTATATTGCTCATCGTTGCATAAAATCAAATAATTTAAGCACAGCATTTCACCATTTGATGTAATGCAATTTGAATTGAAATTGACCAAAACTATTTCAAATTCATTTGTTGGCGCAACGGGATTATCATCTTTATCAGTATTTTGGTCGTCAAATTGATTATCTGAAGGGTCACTGCTGTCTGGGTCATCAAAAATTATAGATATTTCATCGTCATGATTTGAATCTTCTGTGTTGTCACCACTGTTGACAGGCATTGTAACAGTTGAAGTTTCTTCCGTATGTGCTTTATCGATATTGTTTTTGACAACCAAAAAGATTGCAAGCGAAATTGTGATTGCAAAGCAAAATATTGGATAAAAAATTGCCTTAAACTTCATTTAAGGCTAATTTTACTATCATATTAAAATATTTGCAATAGAAATGTCGAAAAAATGCTAAATTATGACAAATTTTCGTAATATTTTGTTATTTTTTAGAATTTTTAACTATTCATTTATACGTTAAAATGCTTAATTAACTTTTCACAACTAAAATTCTTCACTTTCAGTTTTTCTGTTTGTTATGATGTTTATTTTGTGTTTTTCAGCATTTAAATATGAGATATAACCTTTAACCCTTGCATTAAGCTTATACAAATAGTGAGTGGCAACATTTGCTTTATCGCTATTGTCTTTTGTGATTGCCATTGCTGTAAAACCATTGTCAAGTTTGATAACTGCACCTACTGGCAAAATTTTAACAACAGTTCCTTCAACTTCATCACCCAAATTTAAAGCTTTAAATGCTTGGTCACGTGGATCAGTTTGAAGTTGTTTCAAACCCACACTTATGCGTGAATAATCAGTATTAACATCAAGCACTTTGAAATCATATTTATCATTTTCATTAAGGATTTGCTTTAAGCTGTCAATATGCTCATAACTTGCATCGCCAATTGACAACTTTGCTTTTGCCCCATTTTCAAGCAAAATAACAGCATATTTATCTTCCAACTTGAGTATTGAGCCAGCAACAACCTCACCTATCTCAACTGGTTGAATTTCAGTGTTCATCAAAAGTTTTGTGCTACAAACAATTGATTTTTTTATATTGTTAAGTTCAATAACAATTGCTGTGATTTCTCGGTTTATTAAGCTATCTTTATTCATAAAATCTTGTGGCGCACATTGGCTGAATGGCAAGAACACCCTAAAGCCCATAAAATCGCCCAAAATGCCAGCAGTGTTGATTGCTGAAGCAACAAAACTAAATTCACTGCCAACTTTTAATGATTTAAGTTTTTCTTTCTCTTCAATTGCCTTATTAACACCTGCATGATTAAGCACCAAGCAACCTTTATCATCTATTTTGCCTGTTACCATAACCAAAACCGCATCACCCATTTTAAATGATGATTCAAGCTCACTGCGAGGGAATACACCTTCTTTAAGCCCACCTAACGCAACAACAACTTCCTTTTCGCCCAGCATGACAATAGTTCCTGTGATGATATCGCCACGATTATATTGTGTCATGCTTATTTTAAAGTCTTTCATTTTCATATTTTATTTCTTTTCTCCTTCAAGTAATTCATTCATTTTGCTAATAATTAAATCAGCAAATTCCGCCATATATGCCTTATCATTCTTTTTTGTTGAATCAGGATAGATTGGCTCGCCTATCAACAATTTTGTTGGGCGAAATGGCTTTAATTTTTTGCTATACATCATTGGAACAACAGGAGTGTTTGTGCGTATTGCAAACATTGCAACACCTTCTTTTGCTGAGCCATCTTCAACATAAGGTGTTTTTGCACGTGTACCCTGCGGAAAAATACAAACACGTTTGTTTTTGTTTATAAGGCGCAAAACTTCTTTTATAGAACTTGGTTCAACCTTTTGCCTATCAACCTTAACAGCACCCAAGCTTTTCATAAAAGATGATTGGACTTTGCCTTTAAAAAGTTCCTTTTTAGCCAAAAAATAGTGTTTTTTTGCAAACCTAATATCCAATATTGGAGCATCATTGTTTGACATGTGATTGCATGCAATGATAAAATTTTTGCCTTTAAGTGGCTTTAAATGCTTTTTGCCCACTTTTTTGACAGGAAATAAAATTAAAAGTGGCAAATATGCAATGATAAATAAAATCCAAAACAACATAGTTATCCTTTTAAATTTTTAACTGCATTGCCTGCAACATATCCAGTAGACCAAGCAATCTGCAAATTAAATCCTCCTGTTAAAGCATCAACGTCAAGCAACTCACCAACAAAGTATAAATTTTGCACCAATTTGCTCTCACATGTTTTGGCATTGATTTGTTTCACATCAACCCCGCCTGCTGTAACAATACTTACGTTAATATTATCTAATGATTTGATAGAAAAGTCAAATTTTTTAAGTCCGTTTATAATTTGAGCCCTTTCTTGCTTGTTTAAATCTGCCATTTTTTTGTTTGGAAGTGACAGTTTATTTATAAAAAATTCAACAAATGAGTGAGGCAAAACTGTGAAAAGATAATTTTTAAGGTCTGTTTTTGCGTATTCCACTATCTCACGTTGCAATTTTTGGTCAAGTTGCGTTTCACTTAATGCAGGCTTCAAATCAAGTGTTAAATGTGCGTTTTGAACGTCATATTGATTAATTTTGCTGGACAAAGTTAATGCAATTGGCCCAGTTATAGAGTTGAAAGTAAACATCATTTCGCCAAATTCTTTAAACTTTTTACCTTTTAATTCAACCTCAAGTGTGACATTTTTTAGGCTTAAACCGTTCAGTTCGCTCACATCATCATTCACGACTATTGGGCACAAAGCACTTTTGGCACTGATAATGTTGTGTCCAAATTGTTTTGCAATTTTATAGCCAAAATTTGATGCACCAGTGCCTGAATAAGACAAACCACCAGTTGCCATAATCAAACTATATGCTGTGTATGTGATACCATTGTTACACTTTATAACGAATTGTTCATCTTTCTTTTCAACTGACGCAATTTCGTTGTTTAAAGAAATTTTAACATCATATTTATGCAAACATTTTTCAAGTGTTTTTATAACATCGCTTGCTTTATCAGATTCTGGGAACACCCTTTTGCCACGTTCGGTGCGCAATTTTAAGCCATTATCTTCAAAAAAAGCCATGGCATCTTGCGGAGTGAACGCATTTAATGCTGAATACATAAATTTGCTGTTGTGAATAATATTTTCAAGATGAGTTTCAACCGGACTGTTGTTGGTTAAATTGCATTTACCTTTGCCTGTTATATATAATTTTTTGCCCAGTTTTTCGTTATGGTCAAGGATAAGTGTTTTGTTTCCATTCCTTGATGCAAATATTGCAGACATCATGCCTGATGCCCCACCACCAATTACAATCAAATCAAAATTTGTTTCCATCTGCGCTATTCTATCACACTAAGCAATTATTTGCAAAGAAAAAAGCAGTTTTGACACTACTTTTTCAAACTTAACAAATATCTTGTTTCTTTTGGATTTAATGGCTTATATTCCCCACGAGAAAGTCCACCCAACCTAATTTCTCCAATTTGAACACGTTTTAAGAATTTTACATTCTTGCCAACAGCTTCAAACATTTTGCGGATTTGACGATTTTTGCCTTCTGTGATAGTTACAGCAAGTTTTGTTTGATTTGCATCTTGTTCAAGCAAAACAACACTGCATGGTTTTGTTTTGTAGCCATCTATCTCAACCCCTGAAGACAATGTTTTGATTTCATCTTTTGAAATACTGCCTTCAATTGTGGCATAATACACTTTTTCAACCTCACTGCTTGGACGAGTTAAAATGTTTGATAAATCGCCGTCATTTGTCAAAAGCAATAAGCCTTCAGTATCATAATCCAATCTGCCAACTGGGAACACACGTGTGTGAACCCCACGCATAAGTTCCATAACCGTTTTTCTGCCCTTTTCATCATCTACCGTGCAAACATAACCTTTTGGTTTGTGCAATTTATAGTACACAAATGTTTCTGCGGTATGGATTGATTTGCCTTCCACTGTGACTTGGTCGGTTGATTTGACGTCTGTTGCAAGTGCTGTTACCACTTTGCCATTTATTTTAACTTTGCCAGCTGTTATTAATTCTTCAGCTTTGCGTCTGCTTGTTATGCCAGATTGTGCAATATATTTATTTATTCTCATTTGTAACCTTTTCTTCCCATAAAATTTCTTTGATTTGAAGTGTTTTGTTGTCCAAAAACTTGTCAATCTTATTCATTGTATATAATTTTACTGAATTTAGCAACTGATTATCCAAAAAAATATCTATTTTACCAACAACAGCCCCTTGTTTTGCGTTATCTAATGACACTGTGTATTTTAATTTTATTTTTTGTTCTTCTCCTGGTTTTAGTGGATAATAATAGTCATCTTCCGCAAACAAATATAATCTGCCAGACTGATTATCTGTTACATATTCATTATAAATTTGTTTGTTTTTATCAACCAATTTAACTTGGCAATAATCAACATAACTTTGTTCAAGCAACTCGGCACTTTCTTCAAACATGGGGCCACAATTCAGCACAACACAAACCGATGTGTGATTGTCCCTTTCTGTAGCACTTACCAAACATCTGCCAGCTTTTGAAGTAAAACCTGTCTTGACACCACAACAACCTTCCAAACTTGAAAGCAGTTTATTTTTGTTTATCAAATAGCGTTTATCCGACATATTTGTTGCGTCAATCACATGAGTTTTGGTTGAAACAATTTGTTTAAAAGTGTCGTTGTTTAAAGCATAACTTGTAATCAAAGCCAAATCATAAGCTGTGGTATAATGATTTGGATTGTCAAGCCCATGCGGATTTGCAAAATGAGAATTGTTTGCACCAACTTTTTTTGCTAATTTGTTCATCAATTCAGCAAAACCCTCAGCACTGCCACCAACATGATATGCCAATGCTGTTGCGCTATCATTGCCACTGCGAAGCATCAAGCCATAAAGCAGGTCCAACACTGCGATTTGTTCGCCTTTTCGAAGATATATTGAAGTGCCCTCAACCCCAACAGCATTATCGTTTACTGTAATCACCTGATTTAAATCATTGCAATTTTCAAGCACTGTAATTAAAGTGACAACCTTTGTTGTTGATGCCATAGGCAATTGTTTATGCTCATTTTTGCTGTATAAAATGCGATTTGTGTCTTTATCTAGCACACACATAGCCTTTGCCGAACTTGAAACAGCATAACACCTTGTTTTTAACGTAAAATTTGGCAAAAATAAGCAAAATAAGTTGGCAATAAACACTGCCAACACAACCATATTAAAATTTACTTGCTTGTTTTTCATTTTATATTACCCACAAATTTTTTAAGCACTTCTGTTGCATTTTTAATTAGTCCTAAATATGCCGTTGATTTGTCTGCATGAATAATTTTAAATTTGTTATTGTCAACAACAAAAAATCCAATTGGTGTGACTGTAAAACCACCACCAGTGCCCCCTGCCATTGGAAAATCAGCTGAATTGCGTTTTGCATTTAAATCGTTGTATTCTCCACCGCCAGAAACAAAGCCCACACTCACTTTTGAAATTGGTATTATCACTGAATTGTTAGGCATTGTTATTGCATTGCCAACAACGCAATTGACATCTATTAATGAGCGAACTTTATCAAGCGACACATCAATAAGCGATTCGATTTTATTTGTTTTGTTTAGGTTTACTGTTTCTACTTTTTTCATAACTACCCCATGAATAAATTAATGTATATGCCAGTGAGTATAATATATCCCACATAGACATACGCACAGAACTTTTAACTCTAATTGAGCAAATATCTTGATTATATTGTGGGTCAACATTAACAAAAATATGTGCTGATTTTTTGTTATTTTTAACTTTGCTTAATAGTGCTTTGCTAAAAACATCAATATACCCTGCACCAACCGCAGAAACGCAGGCATCATTCATATATCCAAAGTTTGAAAATACATCTAGTGTTATCAATTGATGGCGAAAATACAGCTGTTTGAAAAGGTTTAAAATAAAAATCACATTGAAATTTTTATCTGTTAATTTGAAACGTTTTTCCTTTTTATTGTGGTAGATATAAACATAACCATTTTTTACACGCAATTTAAATTGAATTTTTATTTTATTAAACAATATCAATGTAAACACACCTTTCATACGCAGTAAGTTAAATTTAATCTCAAAACTGATTAAAAATGGATATATAAACACAAATAACAGGAGCAAAATTACAAACAAAAAAATAAGATACCACATAATGTAGTATCTTTTTTTTATAAACTTTTATGTAATCATCACTTAAAATTAAAGTTAGATTTTCATGATTAAACAGCTTGAGCGGGTTTTTCTTCTTGTGGATTGGAATGCTGTTTGTCAGGTGTTTGTGATTGTGTAGCTTCTTCTGTTTGTTCATCTGGGATTGAAAATTCTCTATACAATGAATCTCCATCGCTATGAATAACTCTAATCCTATCAAGCAATTCATTATAATTTGGCAATTCTTCAATGCTTGACAAACCAAAACGTTTAAGGAAGGCATCAGTTGTGCCATAAAGCAAAGGTTTGCCTACCGCATCTTTACGTCCAACCACTTCGATAAGATTGTTGGAAATAAGCAAATCTATGGCATAGTCTGCGTTTTTAACATTACGAATATTTTCGATTTCAAGCCTTGTGATAGGTTGTTTATATGCAATAATGGCAACAGTTTCCAATGCCGCTTTTGTTAATGTACGTTCACGAATAGGATTTAATATTTCACTGATGTCATCAACAATGTTTGGATTTGAACATAGTTGAACTTTTGTTTTATAAGTGATAATGTTTATTCCGCTTTGCGCATTATATTTTGCCTTAAGCAAGTCAAGGCATTTATTAAATTCTTTGTCATTAATGTCAAATTTGCGCTTAAATTCGTCTATTTCTACGCCATCACCAGCAACAAACAAAACACCTTCTATCACACGTGCAATATCTTCGTATTTCATTCTTCCTCCCTTGCTTTTATCAAAATATCTTGGTATCTATCAGCTTGCACAACAACAATTTTTTGAAATTTAAGCATTTCCAAAATTGCCAAGAACGTGTTGATGATTTCACTTTTTGTATATGTCTCATCAAACAGGCTGAAAAAGTTAATCTCTTTATTTTCTTTCAAAACACCAGTTAAAAAGGCAATTTTATCAGCAACTGTCCAGCGGTCACGTTTGATTTTCTTTTCTTCTGGGTTCTCCCTATCTTTTGTCTTCATCAAAATGAACGCAAACGCATCAAGCAATTTATCCAAATTGAAATCGTTAAACACAATACGTGTATCACCAGCCATTTTATCTGGTTGCTTATAAAATCTATCAACATTTTCATATTGCTGAAGATTTGCGCCGGCTTCCTTAAACAATTCGTATTCTTTCAAATCCATTTGAAGTTTTAACAAACTATCTTGTTCATCGTCTTCTTCCTCAATTTTTTCAACAGGAAGCAATGCCCTAGATTTAAGTTCAAGCAAACGGCTTGTCATGTCTAAAAATGAAACAGCCTCGTCCATATCTAAACTTTTAATATCGTCCATATATTTCAAATATTGGTCTGTGATTTCGCTTATCCTGATTGTTTCAATAGACATATTGTTTTCTTTGATAAGGTGCAACAAAAGATCCAAAGGCCCTTCAAAGCCTTCTAACTTAAATGTTAAATGCCCACCGTAATCATCGGTAAGTTCTTCAATTTCTTCCATAACACCCCAAAAAACAATTTTGCATTTAAATTAATGCAATCGGTAAATATACATAATTATACAATAAATTCAAATAAAAGGCAAACAAATCAATACCAAACAACAAATTGCAACAAACACTAAAAATAAGTATTCCGTAAAGGATTTTAACCCCATATTTTAGATTAAATTTGATGTAATTATTTTGGCCATTCATATAAGAAGAGATAAAGTCAAACCCAGCAAGCGGATAGATTGGAAAAATGTTAAACAAAACTAAAAAACTGTTGATTTGCATGATTGTTGACAATGCCAAATAAAAATAGCGCATAAACTCATTTGGACAACCAATCGTTCGATTGAAAATAAGATACAACAAACTTGCTATAAATCCAAAACAAAAATTGACAATTATGCCAGAAATTGACACCCACCTGATACCTTTGCGGTAATCTTTAAAATTAGAAGGATTTATTGGCACAGGTTTTGACCAACCAACCCCTAACAGCATAAAAAACACAAAACCTGCTGGGTCTATATGTTTAACAGGGTTGATTGTCATTCTGCCCATTGCTTTTGCTGTGCCGTCACCCATTTTGTAGGCAGAATATGCACGAGCAAACTCTCGCAAAGAAAGCGAAAATGCAAAAACAAGCACAATCATAATAAATTGTACCACAGCATCTAATGGGTCAATGTTTTGATTAAACAACAGCGAAATTAACATAAGAAACTTTTGCATTTTATCACGATTTACAAAAAAACAACTAATTTACTTTTTCCACTAGTAAATTGTGTTTGTTGTTATTTACAATAAAATACAAGATTTTAAATCAATGGTATTATAACAAAACAAAAAGTTAAACGCAATAAAATTTACGTTTAACCTTTATCTTATCAGCTTAATCTATTGTACAAACTAGCAATAATCGTTATTTCACTGATTTTAAACTGTTCAATCGGTTGTAAAAACTGCTTGCATTTAGCGGATTTTTTTTGTTTATTATTGCCTCAATTTGAGTGTTGTTTTCATTAGTAACAACCAAGCCCAACTCTTTGAACACTTCTAAACAGACATAGAATTGCAAATAGTTATAATCAGCCTTTTGTTTTGTTTTATTTAAAATATTTTTAAACAAATTATAGCAATAATAGCCTGTTATTTTGTTTTCTGAAGCAAACTGCAACAATCTAAAATATCTGCCAAATGTCTCCCTTTGAAGGCTTATATTTTTAAGTATTGAAATGTTTGTCTCTGGCATATGTGGTAAATATACAGTTGACTTTGTATGGTGTTGTAATTCGCTTAGATACCCCATATTTAGCAGAGGGTCAAGGAAAATGATACGGCTAAAAGTGTTAAAATTGTCAAAGTTTGTTGGTGCTAAAAGGATTGTGTTTAGCCCTGTTGCATCACCAATCTCAAACACTCTATTGCGGAAAATATTATTGCTGTCGTAAATTGATTTAAAGTTAATATAAGTGTTATAATCATTTGCAACAATTAAGGTGCCATAAACATTTTTATCCATGTCAAGAAGCATACGAATTAATTGGTCTCGATTGTAATTGTTAAACTTATAACCATCTTGAATTGGACACATTATTTGCTTAACATATTCTGCCAACACAATATCATTATCTTGTGGACGATACACTCCTTCATAATCAATAGATTTAACGATGCCTGAAATTGTTTTACTGTTTCTAAAAGTGTCTAGGCTCAAATCTGCCAAAATGCTACATTCTGTGTTGCCAGAAAGAACAAAATAATTGTTGCTAGCATTAAAGGCAAGCAAATTGAAATTTGGATAATTTAAAACTAAATGTTGTGGGTGCTTTGGCAAACTACTGATAGTTGCATTTTTAAGGCGGAAACTGAATATTGGACGAGCATTCATGTGTCCACAAGGCTCTAACCTATCAATATCTTCAACCAATTTTAAAGTCACCTCGCTTGAATCCAAGGCAAAATCATAAGATTTTGTTGGCAAGAAGTCTGCTTTGTTCAGATTATCTTCAACATATTTGTTTGTCAGCCTTGTAAATTCATCAAAATTATCCACCTTAAGTGTTAAACCTGCAGCCATTGGGTGGCCACCAAATTTTGTTAATATTCGACTCATACTGCTTAACAATGTGTGAACATTAACACCATTCACACTCCTGCATGAGCCTGTTAATTCATCTTTTACTTGGCTAAATAAGAATGTTGGTCGGTGATACTCTTCAGCAATCCTTGCAGAAACAATGCCTAAAATACCACTATCCCACTCTGACGATGACATAACTATTGCACTTATCTTAAAGATATCCTTGTCATGCAATTCTGATTTAACATCGGTATAAACTCTATCGCACAGTTGTTGACGACGATTATTAAATTCAAGGATTTTGTTGATGATTGGTTTAACTTTATTGGGATTTTCTTCCATATAGAGTTCAAGGCTTGTTTCAGCACTGCCCATACGTCCGCTTGCGTTGATTTTTGGTGCGATTTTAAATGCAATATCACTGGCTTTGCAATTTGATTTATTCACACCGCACTCTTGCATAAGACGTAAAATACCAACTGGCAATTTGTCAACATCTTTTAATCCTAACGAAACAATCGCCCTATTTTCATCAAGCAATTCTACTATATCAGCAATGGTGGCAATGGCACAAATTGGCAAATATTTGGTGGCAACAGTGATGCCTGCAAGTGCTTGCACAAGTTTTAATGCAACACCAGCCCCACATAAGCAATGAAAAGGATAAGTGTTGCTGACTTTTGGATTGATTATTAAGCAATTTGGCAATGTTTCGCCAGGTTCATGGTGGTCAGTGACAATTATATCAACATTATTATGTTTTAAAAATTCAACTTCTTCAAGTGCAGTTATACCGCAGTCAACAGTGATAACTAAATCAGGTTTATTTGATTCAAAAATTTTATTAAGTGTTTGAACAGATAATCCATAGCCATCTTCGTATCTATTGGGCATATAATTTGTCACGTTTGCACCAACTGACTGAAAGTATTGTATCAAAATTGCGCTTGCTGTTATGCCGTCAACATCATAATCGCCAAAAATCAAAATTTTGCTATCTTTTGCAATGTGTTTTTCGATTTTTTCAACCACTTCTGCCATATCTTCAAACAAAAATGGGTCATATAAATCTCTAATGCTTGGCGATAAATACTGGCTTAACTTGGCTTGAGTGTCAATCCCACGTGCATATAAAAGATGAACAAGGTGTTTATCAAGATTGAAAATCTTGCTCATCTCGTTTACAAATTCAGTATTAACATGTTCATCTATTGTGCATACGTATTTCATAATCTAACCATTATTTTAAAAAGAAAAAGCCTTTCAAAAGAAAGGCCAATTTTATTGTTCGTTCGCTGTTTGACCTTTGCTTACTTGTTTAACTTTGCGAACACGTTTTTTGCAATGTGTTATGCAAACACTCCAAACAAAAGGCAAAACATACAAGCATACTGCAAGTTCAACAACTGCAACAAACATGATGTTTAATGCAATATATTTAAGTGCACTTGGTGCAATAATCACAAACAACAAGCCAAACGTAAACACTGCAATTGCCAAAGCATTCATTCTAAACCTTGATTGAAGCATTGCAGTTTTGATTGCTTTTGAATAATCTCCACTTTCAAGCCAAGAAGCCTTGCGCATAGATTCAAACACATTGATGCAACCATACACTATGAGCAAATTAAGCACAACCATAATTGCAAATATGCTTAAGCCAACTGTAAGCCTCAACATTGCGCAGATGGAGATAAAGCCAACACTGCCAATAACTGAACTGATAATAATTGCCATAGCACTTGCCCCATTGTAACGAATAAAGGCAAATAAGCTTGATAAGGCAACAAGCAACAAAATGGCTACTGTTGCAAAGATATAGTCTGTGTTTTTAACAACTGGAGAAACCGCAACATGTGCTGACACGTCTAATGTTGTAACATTTAATTTGTTGGCGATTTTAGATGCAATTTCTGTTTGTTGTTCATCAGATAAATCTTTCAAATAACGGACAACTAGTTTTGTTTCATCACCTTCGCCGAAAACTGAAATTGTGTCAAAACCTGAGTCATAAGTTTTTAAAATTTGCTCAACATTTTTGCTTGCTTCATTTACTTTCATTTCACTGCCGATTGTAACAGAAAATTCGTTATAGCCAGCTATTTCAAAATTACCGTGCAAACCAAATACACTTGCGATAATAATACCGATTGCCAAGAACACAGCCAAGACAATCAACACAATTTTATTTTTGTTGAAATATTCTTTGTTTGATTTTGTAAAGTCTCTATTAAGCATTTTTGCCTCCTTTGTGGAAGTTGCATTTTGTTCCGTCCTCGTTGTTGATTGCAAGATACATGGCAACAAACAAACGCATCAAAACCAAGCTTACAAACACACTTACAAAAGGCAAAACAAATGTTATCCAACCAAAAGATTGAATACCAGCACTAGGCATAAACATGCAAACAAAGCCCAACAATGCAAACAATGTATTATTCACAAATATGCGAACTAAACTTTCTTTAAATGCAAGTTTGAATGCGATATATAATTTGGTATCTGCTTGATAATGACGTTTAGCACTTTCCATGATTGAAAGCAAACTGTCAGCCATAATCAAGTATGCAAGCATCAAACCAATCACCCCTGCAAAATTGAGGTGAACAGTTGGTATTGATTGCAACAAGAACAAGCCAATAACAACATAGAACAACATAGCAAACATGCCAACCAAGCCCATATCACGATATTTAACAATCATAAGCACAAGCATTGCGATTGCAAAAACGGCAAAAATAACTGAAACATACACATTTGCCCCAATACCATAAGTTGCACTCATTTTGCCTGCGTCAACTTTTGTTAAATTTACATCTAACATACCTGAACGAATTTTGTTTGCATAAGTGTTTGCAATGCTGTGGCTGGTGAATGCTTCACTTTGAATTAAAATCTTGCCATCTTCAATTGCAGAACTGCCTAAATCCATTTGTGTGAATTGTTCATCGCCAAAATAAATATAAACTTTGCCACCATTTTTGGTTGCTGTGGCGATTTTTTCTTTAACATCATCATTAAAATCAATGCGAACATAATATACCATTTCGCCTGTTTCACTGTTATAATAGTCATAAGCCGAAACAGATTTGATGTTTGAAGCATTTACAAATGAAGCCGAACTATCTTCTGACATTGAAAAACTAATTCTGGCAGGTTCTCCTACCAAACTTGTCAAATTTGAAATGTCGTCATCGTCTGCAACCGCAACTTGAAGAACAATTTTATCTTCTCCATATTTTGCAACAGTTGCATCTTTAAAGCCTTCATCTTGAATGATTTTAAGCAAGTCTGCCATTGTTGATTCTTTCAATCTGTCATAACTTGAACTTACTTCCCCATCAAGCAATTCTGTGCGATAAATAATCCTATATGTTGAACCAATATCTTCACCCAATTTCAAACTTGAAACAAAGTTTGAATAAGAAAAATATTTGCCATTAATAGACAATGGATAGGTGAAATTAACAAAGGTTGCAACCAAACATATAACTAAAATTATTGAAAATATAACAAATAAACTTTTTGAGCGCCTTTTAGTCATCTAATTCTCCTAAATCAGTTAGATTATAAACAAATTTTGTGTTTATGTCAAACGAAACAAACGCAAAAAGCCAAACTAGTATAATAATATTTATAAATATTAATATATTCTTTATTTTTGGCAGATTTTATGACTAAATTATTACCCAAAAAGTTTATTTTTAATATCAAAAAGACAATTTTTGATTTGTTTTATCATTCAGCTTGTTGTAAATATTGTTTTGAATGTGGCAATCTATTAAACTTACTTATCTTAAGCAGTTTTTTTGCTTGTTAATTTGAAAATGACTGCAATGATAACAGCAACCGCAACTGCGAAGAGCAAATCAAACAAAATGCTTGCGTCAAATGTGAAACCACCATTCAAAATTGAGAACACTACAAAAGCCAAAACACCATATACAGCCCCAGCAATCAATGCTCTGATAAGCAATTTTTCAGTTGATGATTTTTTCAAAATATGCACAGACATAAACAATGACAATGCTTTGATAACATCATTGATATAACTTACAGCCTTGCCAGGTATATCTGCAAATTTAAGCACAATAGCAAGCAAAACAGTGCCAATCAATGTTACAACCAAACCAATCAAACAACTTTTCAATATCTCAACAACCGCCCCACCTTTTTTTACTTTAATATCGTTCATAAATTCCTCCTAATATAACTTATTTTTGCAGGCTGGCAAAATAACAAAATCAAGGCAATATCTTTAAGAACTTTTGTTGCTTTTTGCAACTTGTTGTCGAATTAATAGATTTTTGATTGCCAGTTATTGCTGAAAATAAATCAAAATAGACCTTGGTTTGCAACAAAAAAAGGCACGCCTAAAACGCACCTTTGTTATAAAACTATTTTGAAGCCTTTTTTGTTGATTTTTTTGGTTGTTCAGCATGTTCAACCTTTCCTTCTTTAGGTTGTTCAGCTTTTGCCTCTTCAACAGGTTTTTCTTCAACTTTTTGTTCTTCAGCCTTTGGTTGTTTAACCACAACAACTTTTTTAGCTTGAGGTTGTTGTTCTTCTTTGCCGAATACATAATAAATTGCATTTGCATGAACTGTGAAATAACCAGTGTGTTCACCACGACCTGTTTTAAGTACAAAATATTTGTATTCATCTTCAGTGTAGCTTTCAACAACTTCGCCAACAACACCTGTATCTGTCATAACTTTGTCGCCTGGTTTAAGTTCTTCACGCATTGAACCGAGTTCTGTATTAAATTTCTTCTTTTTGAAATATGACAAAACAAACAACGCAACAACTAAAACAAGCAAAACTACCAATAAAATAATTTCCATCATAAATGTTTACCCCTTTAAATTAAACTGTTATGATTGTAACAAAACAACCAACTTGCTGTCAAACCTTTTTGAGCATCAAATCAAGTGAAAGCAAGATTTTTTTATACTTTAATTAAGATTTTTGTTGAATAATAGATTATTCCTTTGTTAAACCACATTATAACTTATCTTTTAATGTGCATTACATTTCTGTCAAGGGTATAACCACACTTTAGGTGTTTTTAAAACAACAAATCAACGTCATTTTAAGCCACAAAAACTTTAATTTTGTTAATCTTTTATGCCATACTTGTCATAAAATTCTTGCTTAAATTCCAAAAACCTATCGTTATTTATGGCTTCACGCATATTTTCCATCATTTTTAAAGTAAATCTGATGTTGTGCAAACTCAACAACCTTGCACCTAAAATTTCATTACACATAACCAAATGATGCAAATATGCTTTTGTGTGATTTTTGCAACAATAGCAATCACATTCTTCGTCAAGCGGGCTAAAATCTTCTTTATATTTGGCATTTTTTAAAATAACTTTGCCATGACTTGTCATTGCCAAACCATTGCGAGCCACACGTGTTTGAAGCACGCAATCAAACATGTCAATACCACGTTCGACACCTTCAAAAATATAATCTGGTGTACCCACCCCCATCATGTATCTTGGCATGTTTTCAGGGTAATAAGGTTTCATAACATCAAGCATTTCAATCATGGTTTGTTTTGGTTCGCCAACTGAAAGCCCACCAATTGCTATGCCACATTTGCAATATTTTTTGGTTTCTTGCAAACTTTTTAAACGCAAATCTGGATAAAAATTGCCTTGCACAATTGGAAACAACATTTGGTTGTCATTATTATGAGCCTTAACACACCTATCCAACCAATCTAGTGTGCGGTTCATCGCCTTTTCTGCTTCCGCGTGAGTTACACCTGGTTCTGTGCAAACGTCAAAAGCCATGATAATATCTGCACCAATGTTATTTTCGATTTCCATAACTTTTTCAGGGGTAAAAAATAATTTTGCACCTGACAAATGGTTTTTAAATTCTACACCCTCGTCTGTTATTTTTCTTAAATCTGCCAAAGAAAAAACTTGAAACCCGCCACTATCAGTAAGCATTGGGCGCTTAAAATTCATAAATTTGTGCACCCCTCCCGCTTTTTTGATAAGCTCATCGCCTGGGCGGATATGCAAATGATATGTATTAGCCAAGATAATTTGAGCACCAACATCATACAAATCATCACTTGTAAGAGATTTTACCGTTGCAAGTGTGCCAACTGGCATAAAAATTGGTGTAAAAATATCACCATGCGGTGTGTGCAACACCCCAGTTCTTGCCCCACTGTTTGGGTCTATATGCAAGATTTCGTAACTAAACTTTTCCATAAATTTCCCTTAAAATATAAACGTATTTGTAAATATGCTTGCCAAATGAGCAAGTTGAACATTGCATTTTTTACCAATCAAAAACTTTAAAAAGGAACATGTAACTTTCCCTTATCGATTAAGTTATTTACAATCAAAAATAGAATTTTATTTTTCAAAAAGATTGCAAAACAATGTTATTCAATAAACATACTATCGCCAAAACTGAAAAAGCGGTATTGATTTTCTACAGCAAATTCGTACAAATTCATAGTGTTTTCATAACCTGCAAATGCACTAATCAGCATTATCAGTGTTGATTTTGGCAAATGGAAATTGGTTATAAGTGCATCAACAACTTTAAATTGATAAGGTGGATAAATGAATATGCTTGTGTTATCATCATCTGCCGAAAGAGGCAAACCTTTTAATGCAACACTTTCCAATGTCCTTACACTGGTTGTGCCAACAGCAATAACACGGCGATTTTCTCTTTTTGCCTTATTAATTGCCTCCGCTGCTTGTTCACTTAAATGATAATGTTCAGTGTGCATTGTGTGTTTTGTGATATCATCTTCTTTGCACGGACGGAATGTCCCAAGCCCTACATCAAGGGTAAGTTCAACAATTTCAACCCCCATATCTTGTATTTTTTTAAGCAACTCTTTTGTGAAGTGCAATCCAGCAGTTGGTGCCGCAGCACTGCCTTCAACTTTGTTGTATACTGTTTGATAGCGTTCTTTATCTTTCAATTTTTCATGAATATAATGTGGCAATGGCATTTGCCCAATGCGAGACAAAATATCTTCAAACACACCCTGATATATAAATTTAACAACACGATTGCCATCATCTTTAACAGATACAATTTCACATTTCAATTCTTCATTAAAAGTGACAATGGAACCAACAGGCACACGTCTTGCTGGCTTTATCAAAACTTCCCACTCATCTAATTTCAAGCGCTTTAAAAGAAGGATTTCAATATTTGCACCAGTGTCTTTTTTGCCATACAATCTTGCAGGCAAAACACGAGTGTTATTAACAACCAAAACATCGCCTTTTTGCAAAAATTCGGTTATATCTTTAAAATGCCTTTGCTTAATTTCTTTGGTTTTACGATTAAAAACCAACAAACGGCTTTCATCACGTTTTTCAAGCGGAGTTTGAGCAATCAACTCTTCTGGCAAATAATAATCATATGTTGACAATTTTTGATAATCAACTTGCGCAAGTTTTTTTGCCGGTTGTTTTTTATTTGTTAATGCTATAAATTTATTTGCTTTCATTTTCATCACCTTCTGAAACATCAACTTGCAATAATTTTGGCACTGGCAATCCAAAATGTTCATACGCCAAGCGAGTTACCATCCTGCCCCTATTTGTGCGCAAAACAAAACCAAGTTGCATCAAATATGGCTCAACTATATCTTCAATTGTTGAAATCTCTTCATTAGTGGTTGCTGATAAAGTTTCCAAACCGACTGGACCACCGCCAAATTTTTCAATCATTGCCATAAGCACTCTTTTATCAACATAATCTAAGCCTAACTCGTCAATATCCATCAATGTTAGAGCCTTTTTTGCATCTTCAACTGTGATTCTATCTTTATCCTCAACCTGAACATAATCTCTTACACGTTTTAAAAGGCGGTTTGCAATACGTGGTGTGCCACGGCTTCTGCGTGCAATTTCATAGGTAGCTTGTTCATCTATGCTGACATTTAAAATGCTTGCTGAACGTGACAATATTTTTGCTATTTCATCAACGGTGTATAATTCTAGACGGCATGAAATACCAAACCTATCACGCAACGGACTTGATAAATTACCTGCTTTTGTTGTTGCACCAATCAATGTAAAAGGTTGAATTTTAAGGCGCATACTGCGGGCACTTGGCCCTTTCCCAACAATAAAATCAAGGGCATAATCTTCCATCGCTGGATATAAAATCTCTTCAACTGATTTGCTTATGCGGTGAATTTCATCAATAAACAAAACATCATTTGTGTTAAGGTTTGTCAAAATAGCAGCAAGGTCGGCAGCATTTTCAATGCTTGGGCCACTTGTGATTTTGATTTGACTGCCTATTTCATTTGCAATGATATGGCTCAAAGTTGTTTTACCCAATCCTGGTGGGCCATATAACAAAACATGGTCAAGGGCTTCTTTGCGTTTTTTTGCTGCGGCAATATAAACTTTTAAATTAGATTTGATTTTTTCTTGCCCTGTATATTCATCAAAAGACATAGGTCGAAGTTTATTTTCAACTTCGACATCACTCATGTTTTTTGTGCTACTTATAAATCTATCTCTTTCTTCCATAATCGCCTTTTTAAAATTTATTTTTCACCCATTGAATGTAACACTTTGGCAACAATGGTTTCGCCTGTGTCATTTTCAGTTGCAACAGCATTTGCCCTTTTTGTAGCTTCTGTTTTGCTCAAGCCAAGGCTTGTAAGCACAATGATTGCGTCTTCCAAATATTGGTTGTTTGTTTCCGCTTCAAACGGATTAACATCTGGCAACAAGAAATCAAATGGTTTGATTTTATCTTTGAGTTCGACAATAATACGTTCTGCTGTCTTTTTACCAATACCCTTGCAAGAACCAATCACCGAAACATCTTGTGTTACAATGCTATTCACAATTTTATTCATTTTTTCAGCAGACAAAATTGCAATTGCTGTTTTGCTTCCTACACCTGACACGGAAATAAGTTGCAAAAACAATCGTTTTTCTTCTGGACTAACAAACCCATAAAGGCTCAATTCATCTTCTCTAACGTGCATATAGGTATAAATTTTAACCTCTTCCTCTATTGCTGGCAAACTTAACATGCAACTTTTGGTTACATAGATTTGAAAACCAACACCATTACATTCAACTGTAATGCTTTCATAGTCTTTTTCCCTTAAAATGCCTCTAATAAAATTTATCATAAAATCCCTTTAATTTTTAATATTGTTTCAAAAATAAGCCGTTTATATTGTTGTTGTGTTTATATCAAACATATTTTCAATCTTGCAAAACAAAGCATTACATTTTGAAAGACAAAATATGTGTTTCTAAGTCAAATTGAGTTGTCGCTCATGATTGAGTTTGTTTGCATGTGAGTTAATGCTACCGCAAGAGCATCCGCAGCATCGTCAGGTTTTGGGGTTTGTGCCAAGCCCAATATGTTTTTAACCATAAACTGAACTTGCTTTTTTTCTGCCCTACCATTGCCTGTTAATGCCTGCTTTATTTGAAGAGGCGTATATTCAAACAGTTTGTCGGTATATTGCTTTGATGCAACAATCAACACCCCACGTGCTTCTGCCACTGGTATGGCTGTTGTGTTATTGGTATTAAAAAACAATTCCTCAAATGCTACTTGGTCTGGCTTAAAAGTTTCCATAAGTTCACAAGTGGCTTGATAAATTGTATTTAATCTACTGCTGATACCCATAGATTTAGGCGTTGTAATAACACCAAAGTCAACAACTTTGCAACCATTTGTTTCAATTACACCATAACCAACAATATTGTAGCCTGGGTCAATGCCTAAAATCCTCATAATCCCCTTTTAAGCAATTTGTTGCAATTGATTTATTAGCGTGTTGACACTAACATACAACTCATTAAAACGTTGATTGTCTTGCTCAAGTTGATTTTTCTTGACATTATAATCACTTACCAGCATTTCAATTTTATCCAAAATTGCTTTGATAATTTTAACTTGTTGTTTATATCCTTTGATAATAATCGCAGGTGTGTTTTCATCAACATTTGCTTTAAAATCTTTGCAAAGATTGCTAACTTCGTGTTTATATTCTGTTTTAAGGCTACCACAATCTTGCAATGCAACACGATATTTTTTGCAACTATCACTAAAATCAGTGTTTACTTGTTGCACTTCGCTGTTCAAACGATTGATTTTAGATTTGTTTTGTGTGTAAACAGTTTTACGCTCTGCCTTTGAAGCAGACGAAATATCCCTTGTGATAGTGCTTAAATCATTTTTATGGTCGATAAGTTGCTCAAAATAGTTAGTTAAATTTGCCCTGCTATCTTCAGCAACCAACAGCGAACTATTGTACAAAGAAAACAAAGCTGATAATTTATTGCGATTATCATTAAGTTCTTTGATTATTTCAAGCAATTTATCGTTTGTTTCCATATTATTCTTCCTCTATATTTGATACAACGTCAATAACGTCATCACTTTCGTTAAGTTTATCAATCATTTTGTCAAAAGTTTCACGTTTATGTTCATCAAGTGCAATATAATTTTGAGGTATCATTTCGACACCTGAACTTAAGATTGTGTAATTCGCATCTTCAAATGCTTTTACCAAATCATTTACACTTGTTGCACTAGGCTCAGTATAAACTGTGAAAACTTCATCATCTTCACAATCAACAGCATTCATATTGATTGCAAGTTCCATGGCACTGTCCCCATCAAACTTATCGTTCTTTTCAACTACAACAACACCACGATTGTCAAACATATAACTTACACAACCGGTTGAACCAAGGCTACCACCAAATTTATCAAAAGCATAACGAACATCACTGCTTGTGCGATTTTTGTTATCTGTAAAACACTTTACAACAACTGCAACACCACCAACACCATAACCTTCATAGGTTTGTTCAACAAAATTGCTGTTGTCTATTTCACTGTTCTTTTTGATAATGCCATTAATACGGTCATTTGGCATATTGTATTGACGGGCTTTTGCGATTGCCATTTTAAGTTTTGAGTTGCTGTCAATGTTTGGGCCACCTTCTTTGACTGCAACCATGATTTCACGCCCTATTTTTGTGAACACTTTACTGCGTTCTGCATCTGATTTTTCTTTTCTTCCTTTAATATTATTCCACTTACTATGTCCTGACATAAATTCTCCTATAAATCTAAATTAAAATAATTATCTATTGACCACAATTGGCCAATTTTTGCATGATTATACTACCTGCGACACCTGCGTTTAAACTTTCCACCCCAGGCATCATTGGTATTGAAATTTTTGATGTTGCAAGTGCCAACATTTCGTCACTTACGCCATTACCTTCATTGCCTATTATAACAGAAACTCTGCCCTTTGGCAAACAAAATGTATTCAAATCAACCCCTTGCATATCGGCAACCAAAAAGTTATCCGCAACAAGGTTTTTGTTTTGCGTAAATCCCCCATAGTCAACACGATGAACATGCGCTTTTAAGATTGTCCCAGCACTGCTTCTAACAACTTTGTCACTGTAAGGGTCAGCCCCGCCAATAAGATAAATATCGTTAAAGCCAAAAGCCATTGCACTGCGGATAAGTGTGCCAACGTTGCCAGGGTCTTGCAAATTGTCCAACACTAAAGAATTGCCAATTGAACAAATATCATAGTCTTTAATTTTGCAAACACATATCACTGTTTGAGGTGTTTTTGTTGATGCAAGGCTATCAAACATTTTGCTTGAAACCACACTGATATTTGGATATCCTGTTAAATCTGCATTTGTTGTGATTGTGTGAACAATCTCAAAGCCATTTTCAAGCACGTCATGACAAAATTTGTCACCTTCCACCAAAAATAGTGAATTTGCTGACCTGAACTTTTTATCTTTTAAGTTTTTTATATCGACATTTGTCAAATTCATACTTTTGAATTATATCAAACAGACAAATATAAGTCAAACAAAACTTTTAAGCATAAGGCTAATTATGTTTATAAAAATGCAAAAAAGACCAACTGCAAATTTAAAATTTAATTTTTTGCCTTAATCCGCATTTATTGATTGTGATTAAGCACAACCATTAAAAGTTAAAGGAAAATTTGTTAATTTTACACTTAAATTTAAACTGCTAATTGGTCTTTTTAAAATATTAATTTTAATTATTAAAATTTCTTTTCAAAATTAGCCCACAAATTGGTTGGATATGCGCCTGATTCAACAAGTTGATTTATCCCTTCCACCACTGATGATTTATCTTCTTTATATGTCACACCAAGCCATTTTGATTTGGTTTGTTTTACCCCAACTTCAACCATATTTGATTTAATCATTGTGTCTATAACATCTGGAATCAAAAATTCACTTTTCCATGGGTCAAAAGGCATATCATTGGTCAAAAACTTTTTAAATTCTGCTTCCAAAACCGGGAACAAATTTGGTCTAAAGCACCACATATTCATTGAAACTGGTGTATCATCATCTATCACATATCTTTCATTTGCACCAAGTGGTGTTGCAACGATTATGCCATTTTCACGTTCAACAGAACTTTCTATTATGCCTGTTAATTTGCCAGCTTTTATCTTGCAAATCCCACGTTTTGAAGCGCCATTTTCACTTATGGTATTTTTAACTTTATATGCAACCAAACCATATTCATCTTGATTATGTGCCATAAAATTGCGGGCAGTATCAAATGCATTTTTGCCATAAAAATCATCGGCATTTATTATTGCAAAATCATCTTTAACAATGTCTTTACAGCATAAAATTGCATGACCTGTTCCCCATGGTTTAACCCTATCTTCTGGTACAGAAAACCCTTGTGGCAAATTTTCTAGTTGTTGAAATACATATTCAACTTTGATTTTGTCTTCAATTCGCTTTCCAATTGTATCTTTAAATGTCTCAAAGTTTTCTTTCTTAATTATAAATATCACACGGTCAAAACCAGCCCTAATTGCATCATAAATTGAATAATCTATGATAAATTCTCCATTTTTGCCAATGGGCTCAATTTGTTTTAATCCTCCAAAACGGCTACCCATACCTGCAGCCATAATAACTAAATCCATAGCATCTCCTGTTCAATTATCATATTATCAATTACTTTGATTAATGTCAAATCATTATAATTATAATGAGCCGACAATCACATTTTAAAACAACAATTTTCTCCAAGTTGTGTATGAAAAATAAAAGCCACACAATATATGGCTTTTATTTACTGTTTCTTGATTTTAGCATGCTGTTTAGGTTTAAATTACGCACCAACAACAATGCTTAAAATATCTTTATAATCATCAAAATTTGGGAAAGCAATATTTTGGTCAATCTTTGTCAATAAAATTTCTGTTGTAACTGAACCATTGGCTGTAATTTTTAATTGATTTAGCTTGCCGTCTTTTAATTCAAGTTCTGCATTAATGTCTGTAAAATACATTTCATCAGGTAATTCAACATTTTCTTTTTTGCTCAATTTGAATTTTGTGTTATCATCAGTCTTTTCAAATTTGAAATAAGTGCTATTTTCAAGAGCTTCAAAAACATCATCTAGCAAACTTGAAGCACTTGCATTTTCAGCAATACTAATGTAGTTTTCAGTCAATTCTTTAAATTGTTCACCATAACTTTTTGTTGGGTCAAATTTATATTTCATTGTAGCAGTTACCCCAGCATAGTTTGTTGTGGCATTTATGTAGAACAATGAATCTTTGTAATAGACATTTGCTGTCAATTTTTGAGCACCATTAGTCATAGTCATCTTAATTGCCAAGCCGACCAAAACACCTTGATTATTAAATTCAAGAGCCATGGTTGCTTCTTGTTCACTACCTGATGCATCTGTTACATGAGTATATACCTTATACTTGTTGAAACTATCAACGATTGGCGCTTTTTTTGTGCCCAAAACTGTTACAACTTGTTCAGCTTCTGTTTCTTTAAAATCGCCTTGAATTGAAACTTCTGGCTTTGTGTCCAAATTTACATTATTTTTGTTACCACAAGCAACCAGACCAACACAACAAACTGCAAGCAAAAGACAAATAAGCCAATTTTTAAATTTTTTCATTTCCCCCTCCTATCTTGAATACAAATGATGATTACATAGATTTTCCATCAATCAATATTCATGATAATTATATATAAATTGGTAAAAATCTGTCAATCAAATTTTTAAATTTGATTTAAATTTACCTATCAAACTTGAATTTAACCTTCAATATTATTGCAAAAAAAACACCAACATTACTATTAATGCTGGTATTTTTAAATTAAACACAAATATTAAAGTTTAATCTCTTTTGATTCGTCCAAAGTAACTTTATCTTCAATTGTTTTTACTGTTTCTTCAGTGTCAAATGGAAGAACAGGACGGCAACCTTTTGCCATTTCACGTGCTGAACGTGAACAATTTGCCAAAGCTTCGCGTTCTGCTTTTTTATACTTTGCAAGTATTTTTTGAATAAGATTTAAATAAGCAATATTGCTTTTATGACGCATAACTTCTACAAAATCTTCTTCAGAAACTGTCAACATTTCTTCAATCTTGGCTTGTTCTTTTTTGTTGTTTTGAATATCTTTTTCTGCCAAACCAGCAAGATATTTATCATCTGTTTTTGATTTTGATTCTTCAGCCATAGCAATCCTGAAACTGATTGACGCATCTTTAACTTCTAATTTTTTACGTTTATCAGCATATTTTGAACAAATGATTTTTGAAAAATTTTGATTTTCCTTGCCTGAGCGTGTAATTTTTGTTTCAACAACAGCGCCATCTTCAACAACACCTTCCATAGGTTCTTCACTTGTAGCTGTTTCAACTTGAGCATCAGTTTCTTCAGTTGGCACAAATGTTGAAACCTCGTCATTTTCTTCAATTGATTGGCATGTTGATTTTGACATTTCAACTTCAACTTTATTTCTGCCTGTGATTTTATTCCACAATCTTGTAATCATTCCCATAATTAATTCTCCCTACCTTATTTCAAAGCAAGTAAATTATAATATATTTTTTTAACTTGTCAATACCAAATTTAAAATTTCTGCCTGCAGATACCTGGGTTTTATTCTTTGCTCATATATGCGCCCGTTTTAAGGTAAGGAAAGAAAAAAAAGTTGGCTATAAACCAACTTCTTTTTAACTATGCTTGTTTAGCTGTTGTTACAAGTTTTGCAAATGCTTCTTTGTCGCAAACTGCCATATCAGCCAAAACCTTACGGTTAAGGTCAATATTTGCTTTTTTCAAACCAGCAATAAATTTGCTGTATGAAATTGCATTTTCACGGCATGCTGCGTTGATACGTGTAATCCACAATGAACGCATATCACGTTTTTTCAATTTACGGCCAGTAAAAGCATATTGACCAGATTTCATAACTGCTTGACGTGCAACACGGTACAATTTAGATTTAGCACCACGATAACCTTTTGCGTCTTTTAAAATAGCACGACGTTTCTTTGTTGCATTAACACTACGTTTAATTCTCATCTTCGGCCTCCTAAATCATTTCCTTTATGTTTCTTTCATATTGTTTTGAAACATAACCGGTTTTTCTTAAATTTCTTTTTCTCTTACGAGATTTTTTTGTCAAAATGTGACCTTTACCATCGTGCATCATTTTGATTTTGCCTGTGCCTGTAAGTTTAAAACGTTTAGCAACAGTCTTTCTTGTTTTCATTTTTGGCATAATTGTCTCCTTAAAAATTTATTTGTAAAATGTAGTTATCTAACTCGTACAAATATTGTTACTTTTTTGAAATAGGTGCAAGGAACATAAAGATATTTCTTCCATTAATTTCAGGTTGTTTGTCAATTTGACCAACACTTGCACACATTGAAGCAAATTTATTCATGATCTCCACACCAACTTGTGGGCGAGCTTGAAGCCTGCCAAACATCCGGATATTAACCTTAACTTTGCTTCCGTCTGCTAAAAACTTGCAAACTTGTTTTGCTTTAATTTCAAGGTCATGGTCGTCAATTGTCATACTTAAAGACATCTCTTTAAGTTGAGCAACTTTTTGCGCCTTTTTTTGATCTTTCAATTTTTTAAGTTCATCAAAACGATACTTGCCATAATCCATAATTTTGCATACTGGTGGCTTTGCATCAGGTGCAATAAGGACAAGGTCAAGTTCATAGTTTGATGCGGTTTCAAGCGCTTTTTCGCTTGACATAATACCAAGTTGTTCGCTGTTTGGACCAATCAAACGAACTTCTGGCAAAACGATTTGTTCATTTTTAAGTGATTCTTTCAAATTTCCTCCTATCCAAAAAAAATGGGTCACTTTATGTAAAAGCACCCAAAACAAAAATCAACAAAATAAATTAACACCAATTGTGGCTGGCAGACCACGTATTGTTATAGTTAAATTTACAACCATTGTCGCTTTTGCTTCAAGGTGAGAAGTGGTAACTCCTACTTTTACAGAACAAATAATATCAAAAATATTTTTGTTTGTCAATGGTTTTTATTTAGTTTTTTTGTATTGCACAACAAAATAAAAAAAGTCAACTTGATGTTGACCTTTTATTTGACCAATGTAAAACCCAAATAATGAGCCTTTTTTAAAGCACTTGTATGAATGGCTTTTTCTATTTTACGTTGCATTTCTTTTGCCTGCATAAATTTTTCAATCTCGCCCGTGTCATCAATGATTGCACGACACTCATCTTCATAAACTTTAAGCAATTTTGCGATTAATTTTAAATTTTGCAATTCAAAACAATATCCAAGTTCTTGCTCTTCTTTATCGCAAAGCATATTTATAAGCGAATACACCCATTCATAATCAAGGTTTGCAATTGCCCCACTTTTTGCCAAAAATGCCGAGAACATATGCAAATTCACTTTTTCTGCTTCAAATATATTTTTAGCAACGTATTCGTTGATATCTGGGTCATCTTTAAACATGCTGTTATATGCCGCAAAGAACATCATGCTGTTTACATCTAACTTTTTGATATCAAGCACATTGCTTACTTTATAATCAGCAAACTCATTAGTGCATTTCCATGCAGAATTAAAATCATTATTTTCTAATGCGTCAAAATACTTATTTGTATAACTGCGAACCACAGTGTAAAATTCATTGGATTGTTTCATCTCAACCTCGGCTATATGCTAACATTGACATACTAACTTGTCAATACCAAATTTAAAATTTTTTGTTGTTTTTGTTTGAAAATATTGCAAAATTTTAATCACTGCACAGTAACAAATCTGTAATAATCCAATATGAAATAACGGTTTAATAATCAAACCAGTTTGATAATTGCTTAGATTCTGGTTTATTGTAAATTTCAATAAAAAATAAGGCATCTCTGCCCTATTTTAGATTATTTTAGTTGTCCTTTTGTGTTGTTGATGGCTTTTTGTCTGTTGCAAACAAAATAGAACATGCTAACAAAATTTCTGCTGGGTAATATGTTGCCAAACATAAAATGCCAACAACTGGTAAATGCGCAAACACACTAAACAGCAACATTAAATCTGAAAAGAAGAATAATGCACTGCCAACAACAAGCATGATATTAAGCCCTGTCTTTTTGCGAATGAGATTGGAAATTGCCTTGCCCAGCATTAACGAAATTATTAAAGCATAAACAATTGCCACAACTTCAAGCAAACTGCCACCAAAATCAAAAATCGGTGCAAGGACGATTAGCAACAGACATGGAACAAATAATATTATGCCTGGGATTAAGTCTTTCCAATTAAATTTATCAAGTGTAAGGTATGAAGTAAAGAAGAATACATGTCCCAAAGCAAAGAATCCTGCACCAACAACAAACTGAATTTCAAGCAAAACATCACCTAAAAAGGCACAAAACAAGCCAGCAAGCAGCAAATACATAAATTTGTGGTTTTTGCGTATTTCACTGAATGAATAAATAGCATTAATTATCCCCAAAATGACAAACAAAGCACTGGTAACTGCTTTTGCAAGCAAAACATCAGTTAAAATATAAACAACATCTCCAGTTAAAATCATAAGCATTAACACAATGTTTGAAAGTTTCATTGAATTTGACATAATATCCCCTTTTAAAATCAAATATTTTTTTACTTAAATTAGAAATTAGCCTTAAAAAACTACTCCTTAATTTTAAGATATATTTCTTTAAGTTGGTCTTTTGTTAAAAGTTTTGGCACTGGATAAAGTGGATTGGCTTCTTTTTCTGCTGTGGTCGCCAATTCATCAATGTCCTGTTCGTTTATTTCAATATGTGATGGAATATTCATGAATTTATTCATGCTTTCAATCTTTTTGATAAACAATTTTGCACCATCGCAATACGATATATTGCGTTCAAACAGCCCAGCATACACACCTAATTGATATAATTTTTTATAAATAGATTTTCCATATCTTTTCAACATCACAGGCAAAATAACAGCATTTGCAAGCCCATGCGGGGTGTTATATTTTCCACCCAAAGAGTGCGCAATTGCATGGACATACCCGACATACGACTTTGTGAAAGCCAACCCAGCCAAATATGATGCGTGCAACATATTTTGACGGGCGGTAATGTCTGTTCCATCAGTATAAGCCTTTTCAATGTTTTCAAATATAAGTTTAACTGCCTGTTTGCTACATTCTCGTGTACGTTTTGTTGTGCTTTTGCCAATATATGCCTCAACCGCATGTGTAAGTGCGTCCATACCTGTTGTGCTTGTAACCTTTTGAGGCAATCCAACTGTTAAATTTGCATCTAAAATGGCATATTTTGGTATTAATGGAAAATCATTAATTGCGTATTTATGGCGTGTTTCAGCATCTGTTATGACGGCAGCCAATGTTGTTTCACTGCCCGTGCCTGCTGTTGTTGGGATTGCAACCAATGGTGGCAATTTCTTTTTAACTTTAAGCACACCTTTCATTTGCCCTAATGTTTTGTTCGGACAAGCAATCCTTGCCCCAATTGCTTTTGCACAATCCATTGGTGAGCCACCACCAAAACCTATTAATGCTTGACAATTGTTCTCTTTGTATATTTTCAAACCATCATCAACATTTGTTGTGGTTGGATTTGGCACTGTGCCATCATAGACAAAAACTTCGATATTATTTTGTTTCAAACTATCTTCTAATGCCTTTGTTAGCCCTAGTTTGTTAAGACCAGCATCTGTAACCAACAAGCATTTGCTGATATTGTTGCGTTTAAATTCAAACGCGAGTTCATCATAATTTTTTAAGATTTGTGGTTCACGATATGGCAAAACTGGCAATAATATTTTAAATATTGTTTGATAAGTTCTGCACCAAAGTGCTTTAAAGAAATTCATTTTCACCCCACTGTTTAATTTTATATTAAAATTATTGTTGACTAAAAGTCAAACAAATTAACAATTAAACACACCGACTAATTAATTTTAGCGATTAAAAGAAAGCCTATTGATGCTCACCCTAAACAAACTTTTGGACAAAAAATGACAACAAAGATATGTTGCCATTTAATTGTGATTATTGTTGGTTTCCATGAGATTTGATATCTGCCAAAATCATTTTTTCAAATTCTTCATAAGAAATTGTTTCTGTATCTTTGCACCCACGTTTGCGCACGGCTACTGTCCCATCTGCCATTTCTTTATCGCCAAGCACCAAAATATATGGCACTTTTTCAAGCACTGCGTTGCGAATCTTTTTACCAACTGATTCGTTTTCAACATCTGCTTCTGCCCTAACACCTGCAAGGCAAAGTTTGCGAGTTAGTTGTTTAGCATATTCGCTATTGTTTTCACTTACAGTGATGATTTTTGTTTGAACAGGGCTCAACCATGTTGGCAAAACACCTTTTGTTTCTTCCAAAACAAAAGCAACAAACCTATCAAGAGAGCCAAGAATGGCACGATGAATAACAACTGGACGAACTTTTTGATTGTTTTCATCAATATATTCAAGTTCAAATCTTTCAGGAAGCTGATAATCAAGTTGCACTGTTGAAAGTGTGATATCATGACCGATTGCAGATTCAACTTGCACATCAATTTTAGGGCCATAGAATGCTGCTTCACCTTCTGCTTCATAATAATTTGCACCGCTGGTTTTCAAAATTTCACGCAATGCTGCTTCGCTTTTTTCCCAAAGGTCATCATTTCCAAAGTATTTTTCAGTATTTTTAGGGTCACGCAATGATAAACGGAATTTATATTTTTTAAATCCAAAATCTTTATAGACATCTAAAATAAGGTCAATAACGCCTTGAATTTCACTTTTGATTTGGTCTGGACGGCAGAAAATGTGACAGTCATTTTGGGTGAATGCCCTTGTGCGTTCAATACCACAAAGTGAACCGCTTGCTTCATATCTAAAATCGTTTGCAATTTCAGCAATACGCAATGGTAAATCACGATATGAATGTTGAAAATTCTTGTACATAACCATGTGATGTGGGCAGTTCATTGGACGAAGCACAAAAGATTCGTCATCGTCTTTTTGCATTGCTGGGAACATATCGTCTTTATAGTGGTCCCAGTGACCTGATGTTTTATAAAGATTTACATTACCAAGAGATGGAGTCATAACGTGAAGATAGCCCAAAGCAATTTCTTTGTTCATAATATAATCACTCAACTGACGGCGCAAAATAAAGCCTTTTGGCAACCACATTGGAAGACCACGACCAACAAGGTCATCAAACATAAATATACCCAACTCCTTGCCTATTTTGCGGTGATCACGTTCACGTGCTTCTTGTTCCAAACGCAAACATTCTTTTAAATCGTCTTTATTTAAAAATCCATAAACATAAACACGTGTAAGCATTTTATTCTTTTCACTGCCACGCCAATAAGCGCCACTTGCCCTATTGATTTTAAAACTAAAACCACGCAAAAACTTTGTGTTTTCAACGTGTGGACCACGGCACAAATCATAAAAATCACTGCCAGTATGGTAAACAGAAATAATGCTGTCAGCAGGCAAATCATTAATTAGTTCAGTTTTATATGGCTCATTTTTAAACATCTCAAGGGCTTTTTCATGTGTTACTTCAGTGCGAACAAAATCTTCATTCCTTGCAATGATTTCTTTCATCTTATCTTCAATTTTTGCAAAATCGTCTTGATTGATTGTTAAATTGTCAAAATCATAGTAAAAACCATTTTCAATTGCTGGTCCTATTGCAAGTTTTACCTCTGGATATAATTCTTTTATTGCTTTTGCAAGGACATGCGACATGCTATGACGATACATTTCTTGCTTTTTGTTAAATTCTTGTTGCTTTTCAAGTTCTTCTTTTTCCATACCATTCTCCTTTTGCTGGGTGGCTCAATTTTGCTTTTTATTATTTTTGCCAAATTTACTAACTCTAACAATTCGGTTAAAAAACAAAAAACCCTAGCACTTTCAATGCTAGGGACGATATTTGACCGTGGTTCCACCCTATTTAGCAAACATAAAATAACATTTGCTCACTTAATTTTGCAAGTTTACTTGCGTTGACCTAATTGGTGGTTTCATTTAAAAGTTTGATGTGCAAATTCCAGCCAGCATGCACTCTCTCTTAACAGGGACTTTTAACCTACTTGTCCAATCAATAATCTATTGAGTTACTTTGATTTTACAACCACAAAATGCTAATGTCAACAATTTTTAACAAATTTTAACATTTTGTAAAAACTTTAAGCCTATTTGAAAAAACATTGCTTAAAAAACTTACGGCTTCATACTCTTGATTTGTGTTTAAATACACATCTATATAGTTTGGACAAGAATTTAAAACATTTGTTATAAAATCAATAGAATCATCACATTCAGCAATTTTTTTTATTTTTGCGTTTTTGTTTTTCATGTTATAAATACAATAATGATTGTCCTTTATCACCACTTTTATTTTATAAACCAAATTGTCCATGGTATTAATTAAAAAGCGAATCACGTCCAAAAAAGTGCCAGAATTGAACAACATCATATTATCACTGCTCAATTCAGCAAGGTTGTCCCAATGTTTTTTTAGTGGATTTAACCTAAATTCAAAAAAAGAATCTAAATGCAAACTGTCGCTTACATTGACAACTTCATTGTTTGAATTTGAAAAAGATTGGCTAAAATTGAGTATGCTTTTAAGTGCTGTCTCGTCTGTTGATTTGTCAAACAATGCCAGCACCTTAATATAAGCACTAAAAGTAAGTTTGTCACAAAGCGGATTTTTGATTTTTTGGGTCAAATAATCAACTTTATAAATGGTTTCAATATATTCCACAATGATATCACGCAAAATCTCTTCACATGGAGAAATAAAACTTTCTTCACATGCAAAAAGTAAATATGCAAAATTGCTATCTTCATAACATGTTAAAATAGTTTTGCAAAAGTCGATTTTTGCCTTTACATTAGCATATAAAAATTCGATTATTCCCTTATTTTTAAGTTGAGTAGCCAGTGCTATCTCTCGCATAATTACCTCTATACTATCTTATGCACAATATAGAAAATTACTCATAAAAAAATTGTAAATTTTTGCCTAAAAATACAGTCAAATTTTATACCTAACAATCTAACAACAATGACCACTAAAAAATAAAATTAACACCATAATTTTTTGTTGCATAAACTGAAATATAAAAAACAAAAGGACGATATTATGTATTATTTTTATTTTAGGTCTGGGTGTTACAGTTTTGTTAATGTAAGCAATTTAAGTTTGCCAATTTCAAGCACAATATATGGCAATTATAATCCTTGCAACTGCACTTGTTTTGATTGGAGTGCCCCTTATCGTTGCAGGATTGGCACAGCAATAAACACTCGTTTGCAACCCGCTGAACAAACCTTGATTTTAGCAAACTAAAAAAAACGACCACTGAGGTCGTTTTAAATTATTATTTTTAAGCTTTGATACTTTTTAAAATATAGTAGCCTTTATTTCTTTCAATGATTTCGCAATTGCCAAAAATATCAATTAAATGTTTTTTAAGGCTTTCCATACCATGGTCTTTGCGAATTACAAGCACAAGTTGCCCATTGCTGTTTAAATGGTTAAAAGCCCCTTCCATAAGGCTGAAAAGCAACTGTTTACCTGTTTTGATTGGTGGATTTGTGATAATGTTATCATACATCTCTGTTACTGCAAAAAAGCCATCACTTTCAAACACATTTGTCAATCGCTGAACATTGTTTGTTATGGTATTTTGACGGCTCAACTTCACTGCCGTTCCATTAATATCAACCATATCGACCTTTACAGCATATTTCTTGGCAAGCGTTATCCCAATAACACCCAACCCACAACCAAGGTCAAGGCAATTGCCAGAGATTTTGCATTTTTTTGCAATTGTTTCAAGCAATGTGCGTGTTCCGTCATCAATCCTGTTTTTAGAAAAAATGCTGTCGCAACTGCGAAAGCATAAATTCATATCTAAAATTTGGTCATTAAAATCAAAGAAGTCTGTTGCGACATGCTCTTTGTCAATAAAATAATGTTGCATATTAACCTTTATAGAATGTGTTTTCAATTGGCAAAGCAATCAAAATTAAACCTATCAAAATCAAGCAAATGCCAGTTATGAAAAGACCTTTGTATAATTTGTCGTTTTGTGGCAAACTGTCTGTGTGACGTTTGAACATTGTAATACGTTTTGCAAGCATGCAAATTGCAACACCAATTGCTGCTACAACCATACCTGAAATAACTGTATATCTTAACAAGAATTCCCAAACACTTACAAATGATAATAATGTTGACATAATATACTCCTAAAACTTGCAACCTGCTGTTTGACCGCAACAAGTTTGTTTAAATCTGGCATTATAATAACACAATGTTTTTTTGTTGTCAATACAGATTTTGCGTTTATCTTGATTTTTTAGGCATATTTTTTATTAAATAATAAACTGTGTAACCAACATAAATTATGCCTGTCAAGATAGATGCAATTGTGCATACTGTAAGGATTGTTGCATAGGCATAAGCAAATGTCATTGAAAACATCGTCAAGCATTCGAAAAGAACCGCACAATAAGCAACAGAATCAACAAATTCAGGCAATGCTTGGTCAAACAACAAAACCTCGCATGCTGATTTTAAAGCAATAATAATAATTGCACTTATACCAACAACCCTATTCAAAATCCCCATAGACATAAACAATGCAAGCAAAACTAAACTTGTGGCAATGTTTGCAATTGCACTTACAACAGTTTGATATTTTATTTGTCTGTTCCTAAAAATTTCTCTCCAAATTTTGCAAAGCAATATACCAGCAACAAACAATCCTACTGACCAAACTGGCAAAAACAATTTTGCAAAAATTGCAAGTGGTAACAATGCCATTTCTAGTGCAAACATAAGTTTAAAATATGTATCTTTTTTCATCTCTACTCCAACTAGCTTAACTTATTTTGTTGCAAGCATTGTATCAAAATTAATTCCATTTGACAAACTTTTAATGCCTTTTTAATCAAATTTTCATGGGCTTTTAACATAAATTTGCCTTAAACATAGAATGGAAGTATGGAAGCATTAAACCACTATAAATCTTCCAAAAAGGAGACTTGATGAAAAAATTTTCTATTTTACTTGTCGCCATTATGTCGGTGTTTGCCGTTTTGATTACGTCCACTGGCTGTAAGAAAAAAGACGACAATGTTTTGCACATCAGTGAAGTGACACATTCAATCTTCTATGCCCCGCTTTATGTCGCCATGAACAAAGGCTATTTTGAAGATGAAGGCTTAAAAATCGAACTTACCAATGCTGGCGGAAGCGACACTGTGATGACAAGTTTGATTTCAAATAGTGCCGACATTGGTTTGATGGGGCCTGAAAGCGCAGTCTATGTGCGCAACAACGGTATGCAAAATGCACCTGTTATCTTTGCTCAACTTACTGCTTGTGATGGTTCTTTCTTGGTTGGCAGAAATGCAACCGACAATTTTGACTGGCAAACTTTAAAAGGCAAACACATTATTGCTGGACGCAAAGGCGGTATGCCAGCCATGACCCTTGAATACATTTTGAAACAACATGGTTTAAAACCGGGTGCAGAATTGGGTGCTGATGTTGACACCATTTTAGACACCACAATAGCATTTAACCTTACAAGTTCATCTTTTGTTGCTGGCACAGGCGACTTTTGCACCATGTTTGACCCAGTTGCAAGCCAATGTGAATTTGACGGCACTGGCAACATTGTTGCTGCCCTTGGTGACGAAGTAAAAGATGTGCCTTACACTTGCTTTGTTGCAACAAATGCTTATTTGCAAAATAATTCAAGCAAAATTGACAAATTTATGCGAGCACTCAAAAAAGGTTACAACTACCTTATTTCTGCAAACACAGCAAACGACAATGCAAAAATTTTATCAGCACTTAAACCATCATTTAATACCACTGCTGATGCTTTGATTTTGGCTTCTGTTAAAAACTATATTAGAATTGGCGCTTATGCAAGCAGTTTTGTGCTTAAACAATCATCTTGGGATTTGATGCTCGATATTATCGAAGGTGCTGGCGAATTGACAAATCGTGTTGATTGGGCAAAGGCTGTGAATACGACATTTGCAACAAAAGTTGAAAACTAAATTTCATTTTATAAGGTGGTGAACAATGCAAACGGACACTAAAAACACCGCTAAAAAACATGATTCGCTTGTTGAAATAAAAAACATGAATTTGATATATCAAAGTTTAGATAGTGAAACTTTTGCTTTGCAAGATATCAATCTTACCATAAACAAGCATGAATTTGTTGCGATTGTAGGTCCATCAGGGTGCGGAAAAACAACTATTTTATCTTTAATCGCTGGCTTGATAAAACCAACCGCTGGACATATAACTGTTGATAACAAACAACCAAACGTAAAAGATGATATATGCGGTTATATGTTTCAACGTGACAATCTTCTGCCCTGGCGAACCATAGAAAAAAACATATATTTTGGGCTTGAAATCAAGCATAAAAACACGGTTGAACGCAAAAACTATGCCCTTGCACTTGCAAACAAGTATGGCATTGGCGAATTTTTAAAAAAGCACCCAAGCGAATTAAGCGGTGGTATGCGTCAACGTGTGGCTTTGATAAGAACTTTGGCATTAAAGCCTGAACTGTTGTTGCTTGATGAACCTTTTAGTGCACTGGACTATCAAACAAGGCTTGAATTGTGCGACCACATTTTTGAAATTATAAAAAAAGAAAATAAAACTGCAATTTTGGTTACGCACGATATTCAAGAAGCAATCAGCATGAGTGATAAAATAATTGTTTTATCCGCACGACCTGGCAAAGTGAAGGCAATTCACTCTCTTGATTTTGACAAAAGCATAACACCTTTTGAAAGGCGAAAAACCACAAAAGCAAAAAAATTATTTGATACTATTTGGCAGGAAATTCAAGATGAAAAACAAAAATAAATTTCCGTCTTTAAGCAAATCAAACAAGGCAAAATCAATTACTAACAACTGGCTATATAGTATTGATAAAGAAAAGACACAACAACATAATGGTAAAAAATTAAAAAAGCCAAAACAAACATTCAGTGTTGCACACAAAAAATTTTTGGCAAAGCATCGTGCAAATAAAGCCATTATTATGCTAACGCAAATTGTCATTTTGGTTGGATTGATTGTTGCCTGGGAGTTGCTTACCAAGTTTGAAATAATAAGTTCGTTTTTCTTTTCAAGTCCAAGCAAAATCATTCAAACAATCGGCGAACTTTATCGTTCAGGGGAACTGATTTATCATGCTTCAATCACTCTTAAAGAAACGTTGATTGGCTTTGCAATTGCCACATCAATTGGCTTTATTGTTGCTTTTACATTATGGTACAGCGACTTTTTGCACTGTGTATTGGAGCCTTATTTGGTTGTTCTTAACAGCTTGCCAAAAATTGCTCTAGGACCAATAATTATCATTTGGTTTGGTGCAGGAAGCAAAGCCATTGTATTTATGTGTATATTGATTGTAATTATCGTTACAATCATGAATATATTAAATTCTTTTACAAGTTGCGACAAACAACTGATTGCCCTAACCCGTTCACTGGGTGCAAGCAAAATGCAAATATTTTTAAAACTTGTATTGCCTTCTTCACTTAAAGATATTGTTTCAACTTTGAAAATCAATGTTGGCTTAAGTTGGATTGGTGCAATTATGGGCGAATATTTAGTCAGCAAAGCTGGGCTTGGTTATTTGCTTATTTATGGTGGTCAAGTGTTTAACCTTAACCTTGTTATGACTTCAACGGTCATTCTTTGTTTGCTGGCTTCTGTTATGTATTTTGCTGTTGCTATATTTGAAAAATTAATGAACAAATTATATCAATAGACTTGTGCTGAATAAAATTTTAAAACGCAAAAGTTTATTGTTGTTCCATACAAAAAAGGAGAATTTTCACAATTCTCCTTTTTGCATTAAATATTTAATATTACCTGCTCTATTTTATTATCTTTTAAGTTTACGAAGGAAAGGTGGCAAATCGTCATCACTTAAAAATGGCTTTTTTGCTTTTATTGAAATATCTTCCACCTCGTCTTCGTGTTCTTCAATTGGTGGTTCAACTGGTTGAGTTTGTTGTTGAGGTTCTTCTTGCTTAACAGGTTCTGTAAATGGACGTATATTTGCACTATTATCTTTAAATTGTGGCACGGCTTCTTGTGGTTTGTTTTTATCGTCAAATCCTGTTGCAATAACTGTGATTTCTGTTTCGCCTGTTGTGTCGTTATTGATACGTGCACCAAAGATGATATTGCAATCTTTATCTGCAACGTCACGCACAAGGTCAACTGCTTCATAAACTTCACTTAAAGTTAAATCACGTCCACCTGTGATGTTAATCAAAATGCCAGTAGCCCCTTCAATGCTTGTCTCCAACAGTTGGCTGGTAACCGCTTGACGAACAGCTTCAATTGTTTTGTTTGCACCACGACCTTTGCCAATACCCATGTGTGCAATGCCCTTGTCACGCATGATTGTTGATACATCGGCAAAGTCCAAGTTGATTAAACCTGGCACAGAAATCAGTTCACTAACACCCTGAATTGCTTGTCGCAAAACATCGTCTGCATAGCGGAAAGAATCAAGGAAAGATACGTCTTTTTTGAGGATTGTGTAAAGTTTTTCATTTGGAATAACAACCAAACTATCAACATATTTACGCAACTCTGCAATTGCATTGTCTGCATTCCTTGCCCTTGTTGGTGCTTCAAATTTAAATGGTTTTGTTATAACACCAATTGTTAAAATGCCCATTTCTTTTGCCAAACGTGCAATAACCGGTGCTGCACCACTGCCAGTGCCACCGCCCAAACCTGCTGTGATAAACAACAAATCTGTATCTTGCAACATCTTTTTAATGTCCTCAACACTCTCTTCTGCGGCTTCACGGCCACGGTCTGGATTTGCACCCGCACCAAGCCCTTTTGTTAATGTTTTGCCAATTTGAATTGTTTCGTCTGCACGAGACATGTTTAAGTCTTGTTGATCTGTATTTACAGCGATAAAATAAGCACCTGTGATGCCTGCATTAACCATACGATTGACAGCATTGTTGCCACCACCGCCAACACCGACTACTTTAATTTTACAAATATTGTTTGATAAATCCATAATATCACCCTCTTTTAAACTAACATATCGTTCAAAGTTACCAACCCTTGAACTGATGTCTGCAATTTATCCTTTGATGTGTCAAATTGATTTTTGAAAATATTTACATTCATGCCAGTTTGCTGTTTTAAAATTGTTTTAACACCTTTAAAATTAGCAATTCCATCACCTGTTAAATACAAATCGTAATTTTTGAAAATTGGGTCAATTGACAAAATTTCGCCGATGATTTTTGCCAAACTTTCTATCCTGCTTTTTACAATTTGATTTGTTATATTGATAGGTGCTTTTATGCAACTGTCATGCACCCTTACTTCGTAATTTTCGTTCCTTTCTGGTTCAATTGTCAATATAATTTTGCGTTTTATAAGTTCTGCATCTTTAAAGTTCATGCCAAGCAGTTGCATAATATCGCTTGATATATGACCGCCCCCCATTGAGAACGAACTTAACAATGCCAACCCTTCACCTTTAAGCACTGCAACACTGGTTGATATATGCCCAACATCAACAACAGCAATTGGTTGATGTGTTTCATTGTCTTGACTGCATTTTATTGCTTGCCCAAGTGCTGAACAAATAAAGTCAATGTTGTTGATGCCCAACTTGTTAAACTTGCTTGCAACCAACTGCATAAATGAAGTTTTTGCCAATATGTAACTTGCATCAACCACCAAACTTGAAGTCTTTTTGCCAACAGGTTGCATAGTGATTGCATTATCATCAAGCATATACTGCATTGGACTGAAATTTATAACACCATACTCTACACTATCCCCAAATCCAGCATTTGATTCAAACAAATTTGCAATGTCTGCATTCGTGATTTTGTGGGGTTCAATAAATTTCCTTGAAATCCTTTTACAAACGCACATGCAAAATTCACTTGGAACACCAACAGTGATTGAGTGGATTTTTGTATGTAATTTGTTGCAACTGGTAGCAATCAGTTCACTAAAATTAAGTTCCAAATCGTCAGGTGACAAAAACTCACCGTCCATAAAACCATCATACAAAACTGTGGCTTTATCAACAATTTTGCTTGAGTGTTTGCCTTTGACGGTTGCGATTAAAACTAATTTAGATGAACCAACTTCCAGAAGGAAGTTCAACTTATTTTTCACCTTTCCCCCAATTTGTTTTATATAATTATATAAAAATCAAAATTTCTAGTCAATGAATTTGCAATACTAGTTAATTAAATTTTATTAAAATTTAGTAATAAAAAATCTATACCACAATATATGGTATAGATTTTAAATTAAATACACAACACAATTAGTTGTTGCAAAACTTTTTGCCACAAAATGTGGTAATTTGACAAAATTAGTCGTTGGGCAGATAAACAAAACTGCCATCATATTTCAAAACGATTTTGCCATGAGTATTGTCAATGTTTGCATTGTTGTAAGCGGAAAAACATTTGTTGATTTTTACACCTGTGTTTGTTTCAGGGCAAGCAATTTCCATAACAATGCCTGTACGTGTTTTTAAAACTAGTTTTGTATATTTCACTGCACTGTTGCCCTCGTTGGTCAACTCATAGGCTTGTTCAAAATTAACCCATTCAACCAAATTGCAGATATCTGCCCTTTCCGCATATCTTGCACCCACTTTAACATTTGTGTACATTGCAACAAACAATTTATAAGTCATATCAGCATAGGTCTTATTCAAGAAATCACGTTCATTTGTATTGCTATTGATGCCAATATCTGTTTTAATCTTTATCAAGTTTGTTGGTTCAATTTCAGTTTTTCGCATTACTTTTAAATCTTCATCAAGGCAATAATATGTGTTGTTATATTCTGCATAAAACATTTCTTTGCGTTCACGAACACATATTTTGATTTTAACAACCGATTCTGTTTTTATTTGTGTAACTTTAATTTCAGTGTAGGTCTTTTCAATATTATCAATCGCTGTTTGCTTGTCCACCATAAATATACTGCCTCCGCATTTAATTTTTGAGGCAGTTAAAATATCTTCTTTTGTGATTGCAAAAGTCTCTGGCTGACTGACAGCAATTTCAACATCAATTTGACGCAAACGAAAAACAGCACCAAATAAAATAACTATCAGTGCTAAAATTGACAATAAAATTGATGAAATAATGATTGATTTTTTTGTCATAAACGTTTTATTTTAGTGCCAAGTGAAGTTAGAATTTGCTCAAAGTTTTCATATCCACGATCTATAAAATGCACATTTTTAACTGTTGTTACACCTTTTGCACACAAACCTGCCAAAACCAAAGATGCCCCACCGCGCAAATCCTTTGCAATAACATCAGCATTGTGTAACTTGCCACCAACAACACTTGCATGATTGTTGTTAATAACTGAAATGACCGCACCCATTTTTTGCAATTCTGGCACAATCAAAAAGCGATTTTCAAAAAGGTGTTCAAAAATTTCAGTTTCACCATTAGCAACACAAGATAAAACCATCATTTGAGATTGCAAATCTGTTGCAAAATTCGGATAAAAACCAGTTGAAATTGACCCTGGCGATAACAATTTACCATCACTTGTCAGTTTGATTATATCATTTTCAATTTCAATTTGACAACCGATTTGTTTTAATTTTTCAATTAAATTTGCAATATGATTACAATTTGCATTAGTTAAACATATTTCTCCGCCACAGATTGCCGTTGCAATAAGCAATGTGCCTGCTACAATACGGTCTTCTATCGGTGTATATTGTGTGTTTTTTAATTCACACACCCCTAATATAGTTATTTTGTTTGTGCCCGCACCTTTTATTTTTGCGCCCATGCTTATAAGGAAATTGCAAAGGTCGACAATCTCTGGCTCTTTAGCAACATTAGTTAAAACTGTTTTACCTTTTGTTAAACAGGCAAATTGCACAAGGTTTTCAGTTGCCCCAACACTGGGGATTTTAAGTTTAATTCTTGCACTATGAGCATTGCTTGCATCAAAACATATTTGACCGCCTATTTCGCTGATTTTAACACCCATTTGGCGCAATCCGTTTAAGTGGATATCAATAGGTCTTGCACCTATTTTGCAACCACCTGGTTGAATGATTGTTGCGGTTTTAAACCTTGCCAACATACTGCCTAATAAAAATATAGATGACCGCATGGTTTTCATCAAACACATGTCAATATGGCTGTTATCCGCTTTGCTTGTATCTAAAATAAGCCGATTTTGAGTTTTTGTTATGTTGACCTTTAATCCTTTTAAAATTTCAAGCATATTGTCAAGGTCAGTTATATGCGGATAATCATTGATAATAACTTGCCCTGGACACATCAAACTTGCAGTTAAAATTGGAAGAGTTGCATTTTTGCTTGTTTGCACCCTTACCCTGCCATTAAGTTGTCTGCCTCCGTGTATGATATATGTGTCAGCATTTTGACTTATGTTTTGTTTGTTTGTTTTTGCTGTTTTCATATTTGTTTATATGTTTTAATCGCTGATTTTGTCTTCAGCAATCAAAAAACAATAAACATATTAAAAAACAGAGTTCACACTCTGCTTTTAACATAATTTTTTTGCGTTTGTCTATCGACATTCAACACAATTCCTATTGCGCTCATAAAAACAAGCAAACTTGTTGAACCTGCGCTAATAAACGGCAACGGCAAGCCGGTTGGCGGGATACTGCCAGACACAACGGCTATATTTAATAAAACCTGAATACTGATAATTGCCCCAATGCCAAAGCACAAAAAGGCTGAAAATTTATTGTTGGAACTCAAACCCACTTTAAAGATAAAAATAATAAGCACTGCAAACACAACAACCAAACAGAAACAACCAACAAAGCCCAATTCTTCAGCAATAATTGAAAAAATGAAATCACTTTCACTGAACGGCAGAAACAATTCCGCTTGTCGGCTGTTAAACAATCCAACACCCCAAAGTCCACCACTGCCAATCGCATATAATGACTGAATAAGTTGATAACCTTCATCAAGCGGATTTTGCCAAGGATTTACAAATGCAATAATTCGATTAAGACGATACGGCTCAATAACAATAAGCACAACCACCAAAGCAATTGCAGGGATTGTGAGTAAGCCAAAAACTTTAAGGCGCAGTCCGCCAATAAACAGCATAAATATCAATGTAAATGCCACACACATAGTGATTGACATGTTTGGTTCTAGCATAATCAATAAGCAATAAAGTCCACCAAGCATGAGTGTGATTGCAATATGTTTAAAACTGGCAAGTTTGTCTCCATCACTCAAATAACCCGCCAAAAACAATACAAGGCAAAATTTGGCAATTTCACTTGGTTGCATTGTGATTGAGCCGATGCCTATCCAACGTGTTGCACCGTAACTTGTGCGTTTAAGCCCTGGCACAAATACTAAACACAAAAACACTAAACCAATAATATAAAATGCCCAATAAAATTTTTTGTATATCTTGTGATTAACAAATGAACAAACAACCAAACCTATAAAACCAATCACAACACCGATAATTTGCTTTTTTAAATAAAAATAAGGATTGTTATATTGAACCGTTGCCGAATATTTGCTTGCACTATACACCATCACACAACCAAACACAGCCAATGCTATGGTGCATGCTAAAATCACAAGTCTATTCAGTTTTTGTTGCAACATACGCAGTTACCAAATTGTTAAAATCATTGCCACGTTCAACATAACTTTCGTATTGGTCATAACTTGCACTTGACGGCGAAAACAACACCACGTCCCCTGCTTTTGCCAAACTTACCGCAAACTCAAATGCTGATTTTAATGTTTCAAATTTCGCAAACTTGAAGTTTGTGTTTGTTTTTTCAAGGTCTGGTGCAATTTCCCCAAATGCAACGATTTGCTTTACCCTGCCTGGCAGATGTTCAAATAATTGATTGTAGTTTAAACCCTTTTTTGAACCACCTAGCAACAATATGATAGGTGCATTGAATGATTGTACACTTGCAAGTGTTGATGCAATGTTTGTTGATTTGCTGTCATTTACAAATGTGATTTCCCCAGGGGTGTTTAAAACCGTGTTTCTAAATTTAGAAGCGGAAAAATTTATCAATGCATGCTTGATTTTTTTGATTGGCACTTTATATATAAGACCATAACAAATTGCACACATTGCATTTTGAATATTATGCTTTCCTTTGATTTTTAACTGGTTAACATCAACCACTTTCTGCTGGCGCAAATAGATTGCACCTTTTTGATAATAGACGTCTGCCAAATGTCGATATGAATATGTAACCACGTTGCATGGATTTGTAGCATGTATATTGCTGTCAAGATTTATCACTGCATAGTCTGTTGTTTTTAGATTTGCAAAAATGTTGTGCTTTAGCCTAGAATATTCTGCCATTGTTTTATGCCTTATCAAATGGTCTGGCTGAATGTTTAAAATTGTTGCAACATGCGGTGCAAAACTTGTGGCATGTTCAAGCATAAAACTGCTTACTTCAACCACCATTAAGCGATTTTTGCCTTCCATGACCGCTTTTGACAATGGATAGCCATTGTTACCACATGCCACTGCTTTATATTTTTGATTTAAAATACTGGTTACCAATTCCACAGTGGTTGTTTTTCCGTTGGTGCCAGTGATGCCAACAAAATGTTTAGCATAGTGAGAAGCCAATTCAATTTCACTCATGACTGGTACAAGGTGCTTTTCTGCCATAAGCAAATTTTGGTTATCTTTTGGTATTGCAGGCGAAACCACAATCAAATCAAGGTCAGCAATCACCTCTTCGTTTATCTCTTGCAAAACAAAGCAGTTTTTAAATCTGCGAGAGCGCAATCTGGCTGGATCATCATCAAACAAAAATACATTTGCTTTGTGCTTGACCAACAATTTGCTTGCCCATTCACCAGACATACTTAACCCATAAACTAAAACTTTTTTATTTTTAACTTTCATAAATTGACCTTTTAAAAAAATATTTTCTTTCAAATTAATTTATTGTTCAATTTTTTGAATATTACAAAAGGTAAAAAATAATACAAATTAAGCCAACGCAAAATGTCACAGCAGAATATATTGCCACAATTTTTGGCTCGCTTAACCCTGACATTTGCAGATGATGATGAAAAGGTGCCATTTTAAACACTCTCTTTTTTGTTAATTTAAAGACAATTACTTGCAAAATAACAGAAAAAGCGGAAAAAACAAAACAAACACCTAAAAGCAAAATCAGCAATTCAAATCCAATTAGGCAGGCACTTGCCCCAATATAGCCACCCAAACAAAGAGAGCCAACATCTCCCATAAAAATACTGGCCTTGTTTGTGTTGAACATCAAAAAACCTAATATTGCCCCCATGAAAGATGCTGACATGAGATTTACATTTTGCATATTTGTGATGATTTTCCCCGTCTCACCATTCAAATACAATTTATTTTGAACAATACATGTGATTGCAATAAACATAAGCAAATAAACAAAACTGACGCTTCCAGCAAGCCCGTCCAAACCATCTGTTAAATTCACACTATTTGTTGTTGCAACCAAAACTAAAATCACAAAAGGGATAATTAACCATTTTATATTGCAAGATTTTTCACTAAACAACAAAAAAATATTGCCAGATTGACTGCCAAAATATATGAAAAATGCAAAAATGGTTGCAATGCCAACTTGTCCAATAATTTTTTGATATGCTCTCAACCCCAAATTTTGCTTATATTTTATTTTTAAATGGTCATCCATAAATCCCAGCACACCAAAAAACAGCGCAACAACAAGGCAGACAAACCAATCTAAATCAAACTTTATAAAAGCAAAGCTCATAACCAGTGTTGTTATCATAAACACCACACCACCCATGGTCAATGTTCCATTTTTGCTTTTATGTTCTTCTACATAACCTAAAATAGTTTGACTAGCTTGTTTTTTTCTAAAAATCTTTATAATTATTGGCATGATACAAACCGAAAAAATATAACTTGCCAAAAAAATTAATATTAACTTTACCATATACACCTTTGTTTTTCTGCCACCATGCTACAATCCTGCTTAATAAAAGCAATCATATTTTCAGTTTTGACACTCTATTATTGTGATTGTGTCATTACCTTGTTAGTTGATTTGTTTTTAAAATAGTCATCAACAATCTTATAATCGCTAAAAAACAATTTAACACCTTTTATCTCTTGATAATTTTCTGCCCCTTTACCCAAAACCGCCACCACATCGCCTTTGTTTGCGATGCTTAAAGCATATTCAATTGCCAATTTTCTATCTTCAATACGAACGTATTTATCTTTATTTAATCCTGCAACAATTTGGTCTATAATCAAGGTTGGGTTTTCGTCCCTAGGATTGTCGGTTGTCACAATGGTTAAGTTGCTATATGATGATGCCACTTTGCCCATTTCTGCCCTTTTTGTTTTATCCCTGTTGCCTCCACAGCCAAAGACAGTTATAAGTTTGTTCACTGGCAATAATTTGATTGTTGACAAAATGTTTTTTATTCCGTCTGGTGTATGCGCATAATCAACCACAACATTAAAATTTGCTGGTATATCAAGCACATTAAACCTGCCTGGTATTGAAAATTTTAACTTTTCAACAACTGATAAAGTCTCTTCAACTGAAAAGCCAAGTTTTGACAGCACAGTGATTGCCATAAGCAAATTGGATATATTATACTCCCCTATTAAATTTGTGTGACAAGAATATATTTTGTCCCCTACTGAAAATTTAAAATCAGTTCCATCAAAATCCATCTCACTTGTCAACAAGGCAAAATCGCCAAGATTGCCACATGTTGTTATATCAAAGTTTGATTGCTTAAGTTCTTTAAAATTACACACAGAATTAGCCACACCACATTTTGCATGAGAGTATGAAAACAAACTGGTTTTGCACTTGATATAGTTTTCCATATTGACAAAAAAATCCAAATGGTCTTTTGTTATATTTGTCAAACCAACAACGTCATAATATATGTTATCTATCTTGTTCAAAGCAATGGCATGTGCGCTAACTTCCATAATGCAATACTCACAGCCATTATTGTCCATATCTTTAATAAGTTTGTGCAAATTGATTGGATCAGGGGTTGTTAATGTCGGTGGCAACATAAGGTTGTTTATATATGTGCCTTCTGTTCCAATCATTCCAACAGTTTTGCCCATGCTTAGCAAAATTTCACGCAACAAAAAGGTTGTGGTTGTTTTTCCATTTGTGCCAGTAATGCCAACAAATTTCATTTTAGCATTATATGTTTGATAAAACACCGCACTGATATACGACATTGCTTTTCTTACATCTTCAACCAGTATCTGTGCCACAGGCAAATCAATAAACCGTTCCACAACCAAACACACCGCACCGTTTTCTATTGCTTCTTTTGCAAAATTATGACCATCTAATTTTGTGCCTTTGATGCAAAAATAGATGCTGTTTGAACATCTCTCTTGATAAGTGCATGATAGGCTATCAATGTCTAAATCTCGATAATTTTTGATACCTATAAATTTAAGATTTGATATGATGTCATACAATTTCATATCTATTCCCCCTTGATTTTAAATTTAGCACAGTATATTGATTTATGAACTTTGATTACAAAATAAGGCAAAAATTGTGCTAAACTGATTTTTATTGACAACTTATGCTCCGTGTTTGATAGTTATTTTGAGTGTAATCATGATTGTTTTATCCTGTTATTAAATAAACAATTTCGCCCAAAAACAACATTGTATTTTCAGGTGGCAATTGTATAAGAACAAACTCTCCTTCGCCCTCCACAAAACTATTCAAACCAAGCTGTGTTAATTTTGCACATGCATCTGCCAGTTTCATTCCAACAACATTAGGCATTGCTATTGTTGGTTTGTTGTTTAATTGTGTTTGGTCAGTTGGCGATATTGATTTTGTTTCAAATATGCGTTGAAAAACTGTTGCACCAATCGGTTTTGCAACCACCCCGCCATAATATGCCCCTGCACTTGGCTCATTGACACACACTATTAAAATATATTGCGGATTGTCAGCAGGAAAACTACCAATAAAACTTGAAATATATTTGCCTGAAGCAATTTTGCCATTTTCGTCATATTTTTGTGCCGTACCTGTTTTGCCACCTACATTATACCCTGGCACTAATGTGAATTTGTTTGGCTCGTTGACATTGTTTGAAAGCATCATATCAATTGTTTTGATTGTATCTACTTTTAAATTGATTTTTGACTTGCTGGAACTATGCTTATAAATCACTTTGTTGTCTTCAGTTGAAATGTAATCAATCAAATGAGGTGCTACATTATTGCCGGTTGTTATTTTAGCATACACATTTGCCATTTGAAGTTGTGTTACCGCCACCGCATGGCCAAATCCTATACGTGCCAAATCAACTGTGCGGACAGTTTCTTTTGCCATAACAATACCACTTGATTCACTGGCAATATCAACACCTGTTTTTGCGCCTATGCCAAAATATTCAAGATATTGATAAAATTTATCAAGCCCCACCCTTAACGCAAGATTGACAAACACACAGTTGCAACTGTTTTTAAATGCTTCTAGCAAGGTTAAACTGCCATGTCCAACACTGCGCCAACATTTTATTGTTTCACCATCAACGGTTGTTCTGCCACCGCAATAAAAATGTTCGTTTATATTGGTCAACCCTTCATTAAGTGCGGCTGCAAGTGTTATAAGCTTAAAGGTACTGCCAGGCTCATACACATCAACCACCGCACTGTTTTTTGACAATGCTTGAAGTTCTGCCAAATTGTCACGTGGCACATTATTCAAGTCGAAACTTGGCAAACAACTCATTGCTTTTATGCCACCGTTTTGAGCATTTAATATAATGCCTGACACCCCTTTTGCCTTATGAGTTTGCATTGCTGATTGCATCTCTTGCTCTAAAATCGATTGCATTTGAACATCGATTGTTGTGTGCAAATCAGCACCTGGCACACTTGGTATATAATAGGTTAATGAATTTTCTATTTCTTTACCTTGCGCATTTGTTTGTGTCAGCGCTTTGCCGTCAACACCCCGCAAATATTTGTTGTAATAACTTTCAAGCCCTGCTTGACCTGCATTGTCTATTGTGCAGTAACCTAGGATTTGCGTCATAAGGTTGCTATATGGATACACTCTTGCCACATTTTGTGACAGATATACTCCATTAATTTTGGCAAGTTTAAGTGCTATATCTTCATCAACTTGCATTTTGATAAGCACCTCACTCTGCTTTGTGTTTGTAACCTTGTCATACATTTTGTTATAGTCAGTTGACAAAAGAGTGCTCAATTCACGTGCAAGGGCTTCAGGTTGCTTTACATTGCGCGCACGCACGTATATATCATAGGTTGTAATGGTTGTTGCAAGACTAACCCCATTTTGGTCATAAATCTCGCCACGTTTGCTACTTAATGGCAAATCTCTTAGCCATTGTTCTGCTGCCAACAATTGCAAATGCTGATTTTTTATCAATTGCAAATAAAAAACTCGCCCCAACAATGCCACAAAAAGTGTGCATATTATCACTATGATTGCAACAAACCTTTTTTGTAAGTTTGATAGATTGTAAAAAGTTTTAAATTTTTTCATATTAAAGTATATTTATTTGCCTTAAAATTTAGACTTTTATTTACTGATACTTTAACAATGGTTTTTGACAAATTACCATAAATTGCAACAACTATACAGACCTTGAAAAACGCATAAAAAAACTAACAGATTTAGCTGTTAGTTTTTATCATATTTTATTCAGCATTGCGTTCTTGCTCACTTAAAAATGCAAAAGCAACCGCATTTGGCCCAACATGTGCCCCTATAACCGGCCCCATAATACGGAATTCTGGTTTAATGCCATATTTTTCAAACAACATTTGTTGCACTTTTTCTGCCAATGGCAAATTATCCGTATGCACAATTTTTGCAAATGGGAAATCTTTGTTTAGTGTGTAATTTGCAAAATCGTCCACAATCTTTTTTACTGCTTTATTTGTTCCACTTATTTTGCGTGTAACTTCCAACTTGCCCGCACGTGTAAACTCAATAATAGGTTTGATTTGCAACAAACTGCCAAACATTGCACTTGCTGCACTCACCCTGCCACCACGGCAAAGATATTTCAAATCGTCAGCAATGATAAAGTGTTGAAGATTGTTTTTGATTGAATTGATATAATCCGCTGTTTCACGGTTTGTTTTGCCTTGGGCACGCATCTTCATGGCAACTTCAACCAATATTTGTTCACCGATTGTTGTTGTGCTTGATTCTATGGCAATATAGTTAATATTTGGATATTTTTGCTTAACAATTTCTATTGCTTTGTTTGCATTGTCAATTGTTGGGCTTAAACCTGCCGATTGAGCAATATGTAATGCATTTACAACCCCATCTTCTGCCATTTTTGTGAACAAATCAACATGTGCTTGCAAATTTAAAATGCTTGTTTTTGCCAATGCTCCATTGCGCAATTTGTTGTAAAAATCAACATAATCTTGATAAGATTTAAAATCATCAACATATTCATTTATATTGCCAGATTTGTCTGTTATTGTATACTTAAGCCTACCAATATACAATCCGTATTTTTCAACTTCATCAGCATAAAAATCCGAATTACTATCGGTTGAAATTGCAAATTTATCCATAAAAACCTCTTTTATATGGTCAGTTTAGCATAAAAGCCTATTTTATGACAAACATTTTAAAACAAAAATCTACAACTAATTAAAAAACCACTTATACCCCAACTAAAAATTGATAAATTTATGATTTGATATTGAAAAATGACTTATAGTTTGCTATAATCTGCATTAATATGTTTATGAAAAAAGAAATTAAGAGTATTGATTTATTAAAAAGCAATTTGCAATCAGGCAATGATTTTTTCAATAATGGAATGAGAAATTTTAGAAACAGACAATACGTGCAAGCTAAAAAAGATTTTTCAATTGCAAAAATGTTTTATAAAAACGCAGGTTACGACAATAAAATGATGGAATGTGATGGACACATCTTTAAATGCACCCAATCTTTGCTTAAGGCTGTATATTTAAGACGTGCTAATGAAGAGTTTGATTATGCCATGATGTTTTATGAAAGCAGATATTATCACAATGCACTTGTCTCCTACTCTAAAGCAAAACAATGGTTTAACCAAGCAGGACAATACAAAAAAGCAGATGTTTGCGATTATTATATAAAGATTGTTGCAAAATATTGTGCTGAAGAAAAGACGCATGAAGAAATTTGTGATTTGTTTAAATATGCTGTGGAACTGTGGGACTCAAACAAACATTATCAAGCCATTGCAAATATGCAAGTTGCAAAAAGCAGATTTGAAAAAGAAAAATCTTATGACGATGTTGCTGATTGTGATTTTTATTTAAACAGGTGGTTTGCCGTTTTAGATTTAAATCCTAAAACAAGCATGTAACTAAAAATAAATCAGATTTTCCTTTAAAAAAACAAAAACACCTTTGATTAAGGTGTTTTTTGCTAACTTAACTAAAAAGACTTCTAAATAGAATTGTTAATTTATCTATAAGGTTCAAAGACTTATTATCGTCATTATAATCTCGTGGTTGATTTAATGTGATTGAAATGCCTTCGCCAGTAATTGGTTGGTCTGGTGTGTCATGGTCTTTGGCTATTTGCAATATTTCGCTTTGCGATTGAATTGTTTTTACATTATCATCAATTTTTTTGTTCAAACCAACCAAAGTTGCAACATTTACACCAACAAAAGCAAATAACAATGTTGCAATTGCAATATAAACACCTGTAACCAATTTAAGACGCTTTTTGACAAATTTTTTATGCTCATCTTCTTTTCTTGCAAAGGGTCTATCTTCAAGTGCTGGTGCTGTTTGAGCGTCTGTTAAACCTTGCAATTTTTTTTCAGATTTAATGTCTTGTTCACTTTTTATAAGGTCTTCAAGGCGTGGCAAATCATCGAGTTTGAGTTCTTGCTTTTGCTCTTGCTCGATAGCTGTGGTTGTTTCTGTTTGAGCTTGTTTTTCTAGTTCTTCCATACCCTACCTTAATTCTCCTTTTAAATTTGTCAAAACTACATTTTTATTGTTAAAGTTTTTCTGCTATACGCAATTTTGCACTGCCTGAACGGCTGTTTGAAAGCAATTCATTGTCTGTTGGCACAATTGGGTGACGTGTAATTAATTTTACATCAGCCTTATGCCCGCAAACACATTTAGGCATTTTAGGTGGACATATACAATCGGTTGAGTGCAATTTAAATGCGTTTTTAACCACTCTATCTTCCAGTGGGTGGAATGTTATAATACAAATTCTACCAAATTTGTGCAAAACTTGCAACATTTTTTCAATTGCTGTTGGCAAGTCATTTAATTCGTTATTAACTTCTATGCGTATGGCTTGAAACACCTTATTTGGCAAACTGGTTTTGCCCTGAAATTTTGGTGGATAACTTGACACAACTATGTCTCGCAATTCAAAGGTCGTTGTGATTGGTTTTTGTTCTCTAAATTTAACGATTTTGCGTGCAATTTGGCGAGAGTTGCGCTCTTCTCCATAATCAAACATAATACGTGCCAAATCTGCTTCACTATAATTGTTTACCACATATTCAGCATCAAGAGTTTGTGTCTTGTTCATTCTCATATCAAGGCGAGCATCTTTCATAAAACTGAAGCCTCGTGTTGCAGTGTCTATTTGATAACTGCTTACCCCAAGGTCTGCCAGTATGCCGTCCACACCATTAATGTTTAAATCTGCCAAAATGCGATCAATATTTGCAAAATTATCATTTACGAATATAATTTTGTTTAGATATTCAACCAAATGTTCATGGGCAGCAGTTAAAGCATCGGTATCTTTATCAATACAAATAAGTTTGCCGGTTGTAAGCCTTTTTGCAATTTCTAGTGAATGCCCGCCACCACCAGTTGTGCAATCCACGTAAATACCATCAGGTTTAATATTAAGCCCTTCAATACTTTCTTGCTTTAAAACTGATATATGTTTAAATTCCATAATTACCTTTTAATAAATTTCCAAAAGTTTGTTGTTTAACGCATCACAACTTGTTAAATAGTATTTTACACCATCGATTTCATTATACATCATTTTAGGATTAATGTAGCCATGCAGATGTGCAAAAATACAACTATCAACACCTGCCAGCTCTATCATTTTTGTGAACTCATTTGGTTCAACCTTATTGTTAAATGGTGGATAATGTGTGATATAAACTATCTTTTCATCTCCTGTTTTAAGTTCTTGTGCACTTTTCAACGATAAATCCAATCTAATCAGTTCTCTAGCATAAATTTTGTTGTTTTCATCATTGTTGTTTTTGCCTTCAGGTATCAGCCAACCACGATTGCCACAAAAAATATAGTTGCCTATTTTTATAGCGTCATTTTGAAGAGCATAAACATTTTTTGGCAATACTGCACGAACTTTGCTTACACTATGCCACCAATAATCATGGTTGCCACGTATAATGATTTTTGTGCCTTTCAATGTGTTAAGCCATTCAAAATCTGGCACAACGTCTTCAAGTTTCATTGCCCAAGAATAATCTCCTGCCAAAATCACAATATCTTCATCTGTTACTTTACTGTTCCAGTCAGCAACAATCTTTTCAATATAATTATCCCATACACGCCCAAACACATTCATTGGCTTTGTATTGTTGATATCAAGGTGTAAGTCGCTTATTGAATAAATTTTCATGTTACACCTGCCCTTTTGATTGCTGTTCAGCCTGTTCTGCTTGTGATTGTGCCAGTTTTTGCATATTGCGTTCATTGCGCTTATACAACAACATCAATTTTGGCCTATTATATCTTTGAACCATTGCTGGCATAATGTTGATTATAAAGTTTGCCAAAAGCAAAGGCAAACCAACGATATACCAAGTTTGAAGGCAACCAAAAACTGCAAGCAAACCCAAAATTGCACTGCTTACGTGTATATACTCTGCCAAAACGGTTTCAGCAATAAATTGTTTGACGTGTTCGTTATCCTTCATATCTCCAACTTGAGATTTATCAAACCCTGCAAACAGTTTGCCCAATTCTGGTATTTTATCTTTCCATTTCCTTATGCCTAATCTGACATAAAATTTATCTTCCCAATCATGCACTTGATAACGTTTGCTCATTGGATTAATTTTTTTCAAAAACAATTTTGAGCAACTTGCTATGATGATGTTTATGCCAACAAGCAAAAGCAATGTGTTTGCCACCGACCTAATAATATATCCATCAGTGAACCCCAACACATTAACACCAATTGTTAAACCTAAAATTATTGAGATAATTGTGCCAATCAAGGCAACAATTGTAAAAACCATAAAATTTACCCTTTAATATTCAATTTTGTTTACACAAAAACAACCAAAGTTAATACTTTGTATTAAGAGACTAGCAAAAAATTAAATTTGTGTCAAAACAATTTGACAAGTTTTAACATTTTTACCCTGTTGAGAATAAAATATATTAGAATTTTAGGAGGTTAAAATGTCATTTTATACTGATTCTCGTCCGGGGATATTCCCTGGTCAGACGAACAATGTAACAAATGGTCTATGCGAAAGAATTTGTATTCAAGCAACAAAAGTGTTTGATGCATGTATGAATCAAAGCCAACTTGAAGATTATGCCCTTACACTTACTGGCTTTACACCAGCAAATCCAACCACACCTTTAACTTTTGTTAGTGGTAATTCAGTGATTGGTTCAAAAGCAACTGTTTCTGGTGTTAATATCACTCGTTTTGATGATAGACCAAACTTTGCACGTGTTCAAGCAACCATCAATATCCCTGTTACAGTTACATATACAGACGCAAACAATGTTGCTGGCACTGCAACCGGCACTATAAGTTTGCCACAAGATGTTATCTTATACGTGCCTCAACCATCTCTTACACCTATTGACGTTGTCGCTTTTGGCACAACTGTTATTTCCGCTGGCACTTATAATGCAACAACAGGTGGCTTTACTATCAATGCTTGTGTTACAACAATTTTGAAAATCGTTGCTGATGTTGATGTGCTTGTGCCAAGTTATGGATATTGCCCTATCCCACCTTGCACCCCTTACACAGGTGGCGATGTCTGCCCAGGAGTGTTCGACCTTCCATTGTACCCAACAGCAGTTAGCCCACAATCTCAAAATGCGAGATAACATAAACAGAAACAAAAAGATGTTGCTCACATTATAAAAACATGAAAAAACAAGCCTTTATTTGGCTTGTTTTTTACTATAAATAAGGCCATTTATATCAAAAATCCTTGAAACATTATCAGTCTTTTTCACTTTGTCAATATTTGCTTTCTTTTTACTTAAAAACTTAAAATATGGTGTAGCTGTTAAGCGTTTATTTTCATATTCAACAATGTAATATTCATCATTGTTTATCTCGGTTAAAAATTCAAGTAAATCTTGCTCTTCCACAAAGCAATAAAGCTTCTCATTGATGTAAATGTTTGATTCAGTGTAATTATAATTTATGATAAAATGATCATGATATCTAATTTTAATATTAAAATTTGAAACGGTTGCTTTATCTCCATACAAAGCCAAAATTGGTTTAATATCTTCATTGAAATTTTTCTCTACTTGCCTATCCACCGCTTCTTTTCTTAACTTTTTGCTTTTAAAAAATGTTTTTAAATTCTTTTCACAATTGTTAAGCACAATATCCAAATCTTCCACATTGATTTTATAGTATTTGAGTATCGAGTACAACGCGCTGTTTAATTTAAGAGAAAAAGTTTGATTTTCGCTTTGAAAATTGATAAATATTTTATAAATTTCTCCGGCAAAAAAGCACTGATATGTGGCATAGATTTTTAAGTCTTTATAAAGATATTCTTCATCATCTTTAAGATTTTTTATTCTATCATTTTGCAATTCAATATCTATTCCATTAACATGAAAGATAAAATCTTTTTTCTTAAATTTAAAATTTACCGATTTGTCCATGTTTTCAACACTGAATTTTTTTGAAAAAGCTTTAATTTCAGCCTTTCTAACAACATAATACCCAATCCACATGTATATCATAAAAAGAAAATCAAAAGATATGTACACAATAAAGTAAACTAAAAAGAAGCCCTCAAGTTTTTTACAAAATAGAAATGGAACTGCCCCAAGCAAAACTGGTATAAGGGCAATCAAATTTATGATATCATATTTTTTTCTAATTGGTAATCTGTCATCTTCCATAAAACTCCCCTTTTAACTATACTTCATAGTTGTAAATTGGCGCAAATCTCTATAAAACACTCATCTTAATTTTTCGTACTGCCAACTTAATATTTGATAGATATGAATATAGCAATATCTGTCATTTCATTGACAAACGCGTCCACTTTAAATCACTTGTTTTTATACATAGTCTTTTATAATTTCTGCAACACGTTCTTTCCCCAGTTTCTTTTCAGCACTTGTTGCAATAATGTGTGTTTTGTTAAAACGCAACTCGTTTGAAATTTTTGAAATTTGCATATTCAACTCACTGCGTGAAATTTTGTCAGTTTTTGTCAAAATCAACACTGCTGGCAATTCATTTGTTGCAAGGTAATCTAACATCTGTTTGTCAAGTTCTGTTGGTGATATTCGGCTATCTAAAAGCACAAGTACAAGTTTAAGATTTTGATTTTCAACAAAATAGTCGTTCATAACACTATCCCATGCTGAAGCAATGTTTTTGCCTGCTTTGTGAAAGCCGTACCCAGGCAAATCCACCAAATAAAACTGATTATTGATATTAAAATAATTCACAAGCCTTGTTCTGCCTGGCGTTGAACTGGTTTTTGCCATTTTGCTATTGTCAGTAAGCATGTTTATAAGACTGCTTTTGCCAACATTGCTCCTGCCAACTATCGCTATTTGTGGCAAATCATCGACTATAAATTCCGCTTTCTTGCTTGCGCTTTTTATAAATTTTGCATTGATAAATCTTACATTTTCCATAATAAAATTATTATAACAGACGATTGGCTTAAAGTCAATTTTATTTTACATACGGCGATGATTAAAAAATTTAATAGTTTTGGCCAAAATATTGAAAGATATTATTGACTTTTTCGAACATTTGTTCCATTATATACTATATAAAAGGAGTGTAAGTATGGATAGGGTTATTTTTCATGTTGATTGCAACAATTTTTACGCATCTGTTGAATGTTTGCTCAATCCATCTTTAAAAAACTATGCCGTTGCCGTGGCTGGAGACCCACACAAACGAACTGGTATCATACTGGCAAAAAATTATTTGGCACGTGCATTTGGAGTTAAAACTGGAGAAGCAATTTGGGAAGCAAAACAAAAATGCCCCACCCTTGTTTGCGTTGCCCCAAAGCATGAAAAATATCAAGAATATAGCGAAAAATGCCACGAAATATTTTATCAATACACTGATTTGATTGAGCCATTTGGCATTGACGAATGCTGGCTTGATGTTACAGGCAGTTTAAAATTGTTTAATTGCACGCCTTTGGAGTTGGCAACCAAAATACAAGCTCAAATAAAGCAAGAATTAGGTTTGTCGGTTTCTATCGGCATTTCATGGGCAAAAACACTTGCTAAACTTGGCAGTGATATGAAAAAACCAATGGGTTTAACTGTAATAGACAGGAACAATCATCTTGACATTCTTAAAAAAACAAAAATTGACGACATGATAATGATTGGCAAACACACCTCTGAAAAATTGCACAAAATGAATGTCAATACACTTTTTGACTTGCATAACCTTTCCCCTGCCTTTTTGCAATCACATTTTGGTGCTGTTGGTGTTTATCTTTACAATTCAGTAAATGGCATTGATGACGATAAACTTATCACACCAAAAGACGAAGACACTAAAAGTGTTGGCAACGGTGCAACCGCAGTTAAAGATATGACCACAATTGAAGAAATCAAAAATTTTTTGCATGATTTGGCAAGCAAAGTGTCAAAACGCATGAGAGCACATAATTTTAAAGCTAACACAATTCATTTGGGCATAAAATATGCAGATTTTTCTTACTCTGCCATGCAACACAAAAAAAGTGTCTATTTCAGCAATGAACAAGATATTTTTAATTATTCTTACGAAATGTTTGTGGGCTTGGCTGGAACAAAGTTCGCCCCTGTGCGAGCATTACGCATATCTGTTAGCAATTTGATTTCTGGACAAGAACAACAAGTAAATTTGTTCACTAATCATAAAAACGAAAATCTTTGCTCTGCCATTGATAAACTTAAAGATAAATTTGGAGAAGATGTAATTTCTTTTGCCAAAGATTATAAATCATTTTAAAAACATGTTGATTTGCATACAATAACAATGTGAAAAAAAGTTTGACAGTGGTTTTCATATTGACTTTCGTGGTTGCAATTTTATCAACATGTTTTTTTATTGTTAAATCAAAAATTTACCCAATCAAGTACACTGATGAAATAAATCTATATTCAACACAATTTGAACTGTCACCCAGCCTGGTTGCAAGTGTTGTTAATGTTGAAAGTTCTTTTAACAAAAATGCCGTATCAAACAAAGGTGCAATTGGTTTGATGCAGATAAAATTGTCCACAGCAAAATTTATGATTCAGTATTACAAATTAAATATTGAAATCTCAAAAGAACAACTGTTTGATGTTTCAAAAAATTTATATTTTGGTTGTATGTATCTAAAATATTTAACACTAAAATTTAACAATATTGACACCGCTCTTGCAAGTTATAATGCTGGTGAAACTGTGGTTAGAAATTGGCTGAAAAACGAAAACTATTCAAACGACAATCAAACATTAAAATTGATACCATATAGAGAAACAAACAACTATGTTTTGAAAGTAAATAAAAATTTGAAATTTTATAAAAAAATTTTTAAAAATTAATATTTTTACAATATTTTTTAAAGTTTTTGATAAAAAAATAAATTTATTTTTATAAATTGGTTCGACAAAATATGGCAGAAATAATATCATGTTTTTACCATTTTGAAAATTTTTATTTACAATTTGATATTGTATATTTAATTGTTTCAGTTTTATTTTATTATGGTATTAAGTTTAATTAAAAAATAGCATAAAAAACGGCGATATTTCATAAAAAATATAAAAAAATAAGCATTTTTCAATAAAAAAACACCCATTTTTTTGATTTTGTTGCAATTTTTATATATAATTTTCAACTATTTACAAATTATAAATTAATTATTTTTTTTATTATATTTTGATATACCAAGATTATAACATCTAAAACAAACTTAAAGCCTAAAAAACTTGAAAAAAATTTATTTTTTACATTGAAAATATCTATTTTTTATTGTTTTTTGTTTGCTCAATTTAATTTTAATATTATTTTTTAATATTGAAATACTTGCATGTGATTTTCTTTTTGATTTTAATTTAATAAGATTGATTGTTATCATAACAATCAAAACCAAAACAAATACTGCACTAAAAATTCCTGACACAACATACAAATATTGAACAATAAAAGCATACCCAACTTGAGACAAAATCAAATTGAAAATTACAATCATGCTTGCCCCAAACCAACTTCGATTTTTACACAAAATTGTTTGCATATTATAACTGCATATCATCAATGTTGAAAACAATGCCAACACCAAAGTTGCAAAATATATATAGTAAAATGCAGGACTGATATTTGCACTCAATTCAAACATTGGCATATCTGTTGAAAAGTTATTGCTAGCCAACACAAGTATATTTAAAAGTATAATCAAACAGATTGTTAGTATAGCAAACAATTTGCCTTTGCTTTTTAATTTCACTTCAAACAAAACTGGCAATGCTGCAACAAAATTGTTCACTCCAAACAACAGCCCATACACCACTGCCACCACCCCATTTTGATTGCAAATTTCAAAATGGACATTTGACGGATTTATATTACCGATTGAATTAAGCACAATTGTTGCAATCATAACTGGAATAATAAAATTTGCAACAAACCTTATTTTATCAATGCCACCACGAAGCAACAACAAAGTAACCACACTCAAAATAAAAGACGGCAATTTAAAGCCCACCCCAAAAAAAGTTTCAAATAAATAGTCCGCACCAGCAAGCATCCCCGCACAAGTGATTGCAAAATTAACCAACATAACAGCTGTGCTCAACCTACTTAAAACGCCAAATATTTTTGCGTTAAAGTCATTGTAACTTTTAAGTTCTAATTTATTTTTGATATAGGACACAATGTAAAATAGGTAAATATAAAGAAGACCAAAGCAAATTAGACTTACAAAAGACATCTTTCCAAAATTAAAGAAAAACACGCCAATTTCTTTACCTGACGCAAAACCAACACCAATAACCGCACTCAACAATAAAAAATAGTCCACAACAGTGGACCATAATTTGCCACCTTTCATACTTTAAATTATGAAAAGTGTTTTTAATTAATAACCAAACATATAAAATCGAATAGCATTTGAAATCAACTTTACAAATAGAATAAGCCTATCAAATTACTTTTCAAACATAATCACTCTTCCGCAGTGTTCACAAGTAAGCAATTTTTGATTTTTAAGTTTTTCAATAAAATTCAAACTTAATTCAACCTTGCAACCACCACAAAATTCATTTTCAAGTGGCACAAACACTGGGAAAATACCATTATTTTTCATAGTTTTATACTTCTCGTATTTGTCTTTATCTTTCACAGTAGTTTCAAGTTCTGCAATTTTCTTTTGAATATCAGCAATTTTTGGTGCAACTTCCTTTTGTTTTGCGTCAATACGGGCTTTTATTGAAACTGAACGCATTTTAGCATCAGTCAACTTTTGTGAAAGTTCTTGAGATTTGCGCACAACTTCTTCTGCTTTGCGCACAAGTTCTTCCATTTGACGGCTCTCTTCGCTCAATTCTCCAACCAAACTGTTTGCTTCGCCAATAAGTGTTGAAACATTTTCAAGGCTGATATTTTCCGTATTCTCTTTTCTAACTATGGCACTTTCGCCTTGCAAACGTGCAAATTTGCTAGAAGCCAAATTATAATTTTTTATGATATCGTTTGCTTGTTTTTCAAGTTGTTCCAACCTGGTGCGACCTTCAGCCATAAATTTTTTATAGTTTTGAAAATCAACACTTGCTGGACATTTTGCAACTTCACGTTCCAATGCTCTGATTTGCCTATCCAACTTTTGAATTTCCAAAATTTGTTTATCAACAACTGTTTCCATCTATCTTCTCCCTTTATCTTTTTCTTCATCTTCGTCCATCAAATCATCTTTAAGTTTTTTCAATTTTGATGGGTGGCGAAGTTTTCTTAATGCCTTAGCCTCGATTTGACGGATACGTTCACGTGTTACAGAAAATTCACGTCCAACTTCTTCCAAAGTACGTGGGTGAGCATCGTCCAAACCATAACGCAAACGGATAACTTTTTGCTCCCTTGGTGTTAAAGTTTCAAGCACACTCATAAGTTGTTCTTTAAGCATATTTTGTTGAGCAATCTCTTGTGGAGATAAAGCGCTATCGTCTGGAATAATATCTCCAATTTTGCTATCTTCTTCATGCCCCATTTTGCTTTCAAGTGAAATTGGGTCTTGTGAAATACGTTGAACTTCAACAACTTTGTCAACTGTTGTGCCCAAACGTGCAGCAATTTCCTCAAGGGTTGGGTCTCTGCCCAATTCTTGCAACAACTCACGCACAGCCTTGTTATGTTTTAAAATTGTTTCAACCATGTGAACAGGCACACGCATCAATCTTGCTTGGTCTGATATAGCACGTGTGATGCTTTGCCTAATCCACCAAGTGCCATAAGTTGAAAATTTATATCCTTTTGTGTAATCAAATTTATCAACCGCCTTAAACAAACCCAAATTGCCTTCTTGAATCAAGTCCAATAATGGCATATTATGTTTATTTTGATAACGTTTTGCAATACTAACAACCAAACGCAAGTTGCTTTCGCAAAGCTTGTTACGAGCCTCAACACTATGTTCTTCAATGATTTGACGGCTCAATTCTTTCTCTTCTTCCGCTGTTAAAAGTGGAATGTTGCCAATTTCTTTGAGATACATTTTAACTGGGTCATTGACATTGATTTGACTTATAATATTTTGAAATTCTTTATCATCAACCGGAATATCGCTAACTGAATCAGTGATTGTTATGCCATGTGCAACCATAAATTGTTTAATTTGTTCAACTTGTTCTGCATCAATATCGTCATATTTGTTGATAAGTTTGCTTACAAAATTATCTTCTGAAATACTGCGTTGATGATTATCTTTGAATTGTTGAAGCAACTTTTGTTCTATTTCTTCTACATTAACCATTATTTTTCTCCTTGTTATTCAAAATGTTTGCTCTTACCCAAAACACAACATAATCATCAAAATTAATGCGTGCTTTTGGATTGTAATGCTCCACAGCATCAAGCAAACCAATATTTGCATTTTGAACCAAATCTTGCAAATCTTCATCTTTGTTTAAAGTTTTATAATCTATGCACATATACAGCACGTCCAACAACTTGCTTGCCACAATTTCATGTTTTAAAGTTTGGTTATGGTTTGTTGCATATTCTTTTAACTTTGCATTTAATTCAACTTTATTTAATTTTTTAACCTTTTTTAAATCAGCAAAATAATCAATCACCAATTCTAAATCTTGTTCATTTAACTCTTCTGTTATACTGCTGTCAAATGTTGAACGGAAAAAATGGTTTACATCTTTCCTTTTATATCTGCCTTGTCCAGCAAGTTCAAGATACAATTCGTCAACATTTGGCGCACCAAGATTGGTTAAATATTTATATAGTTCATCTTTTTTATCTATTGTTATCACAATCACTCCTTCATTTTGTTTGTGATGTCTTGAAGTTTTGTTAAAAATTCAATTTGCTCATCTTCTGTTGTTGCTGAAAGCATTTTTTGCTTGATTTTTTCACGTTCTTGCTCCAAAGCGTAACGTTTGACACGCTTAATAGTGTCATTTAAATAAGCATTAAAAACCTTTTCATCCGGAAAGTTATAATTAATCACACGGTCTATAAGTGAATTATTATCTATATTAAATTCATCAAACAACCCAGCAACTGATATGTTTTTATTTTCGGACAACTTTTGTTTTAAATATTCATAAACTGGTTTAAGTTCATCATCAGCACTGAAAATTACTTCAATATCTGCTAAGTTATCAACCTTTTTATAAAGAATTGATGCAAGCAACATGATTTTGCTTTCCAGCAAATAATTATCTGTGATTTTTTCTGGAACAATCAACTGTTGCTCATCATTTTGCCTATTCTCGTTTTGTGTTACATTCAAACTCTTGCGCAACGCATCAATAGGTATCTTAACCAATTTTTGAACAACGCCTAAATACACTTCTTGCTCTGCTGGGGTTGAAAATTTAGATATGTAATTTAAACTTTCTTGAATATATTTTGTTCGATCGGAATTGTTATTTAAATCATATTTTTTAGAACTATCATTCAGCACAAAATCAACACAATCAATTGCCGAACTTAACACTTCTAAAAATTTTTCTTTACCATATTTTTTGATAAATTCATCCGGGTCTTTTGCCCCAACTAGGCGAACAACTTTCACGTTTAGCCCGCCTTCTTTAAGCACATCAATTGCCTTATATGTTGCATTTGCACCAGCGCTATCGCCGTCCAAACACAAAATCACATTTTCAACAAGTTGTTTGATTTTTCGTGTATGTTGACTTGTAAGTGCTGTGCCCATACAACCTATTGTGTTGGTTATACCCGCTTGATGACAAGCAATAACATCAATATGACCTTCAACAATAACAATGGTGTCTAGCATGTTATTTTGCTTTTTTAAATCTCTAACAAAGTTAAAACCAAACATGATTTCACTTTTGTTAAACACAATGGTTTGCGGTGTGTTTTTATATTTTGTATGTTCAACATTTTGTTCAACCGACCTGCCTGAAAAAGCAACAACATCGCCAAATCCATTAAAAATTGGAAACATCAGTCTTCTGCCGTAAAAGTCATAAACTCTGCCATTCTCGCTTGTCCCAATAACACCTGCTTTTGTCATATCCTCGTAACTAAAGCCAAGTTTTTTTAAATGTTTTGGCAAACTATCATAATCTAGAGAAGCCCCAATTTGAAATTTTGAAATCATTTCATCATTAATGCCACGTGTTTGAAGATATTTATATTGCTCAGTATTGTGGTTGTTTAACAAGTTATTATGATAAAAATCGGTTGTTGCACGCAAAATTTGATAAACTCTTTCACGTTCACGCTTGCGCTTTTGCATTTCAACATTGTCAACATCTGTTGGCATCTCTAACCCAGCATTCTTTGCAAGCATTTCAACAGCTGTCAAAAAGTCAACATTTTCCATTTTCATAACGAGAGTTATGACATTTCCGCTCTCCCCACAACCAAAGCATTTATAAAATTGAGCATCTTGCTTGATTGAAAAAGAAGGCGTTTTTTCATTATGGAACGGACAGCATGCCCAAAAATTTCCACCACGCCTGTTGAGTGTGAGATATTTAGATGCAACATCAACTATATCGTTTTTAGAACGGACTTCGTCAATGAAATCGTTTGGCAACCCACCTTTTATCATCAGTTCTCCTTACAAAGCACAAAATACAACATGAAAAAATTTATTCCTAAACAAATTTCATATTTCAGTTAAAAAAAAGACAATTTTAACAAATTTTAAATTTCTCTCTTCATAACTAAATACTACCAAATACTTAAAAGTCCTAAAAAATTTCTTAAAAAAGCCAAAATTTTTTTTTAAAACTAACCATTTTGTTGAAAAAAGTCTTTTTCCCAAAAACGGAATAAAAAAAGGCAAACACTGCCTTATTTTTATAAATTTTTGTTGATAACTTCTTCACGCAAACGTTCATATTCTTCTTCAGTTATCATGTTTTTGCGTTTTAATTCATCAAGTTTTTCAATTTCAGATTTAATGTAATCAACTTTGCTGGTTATTTCATAATCATTGTCATGCAAAGTGATATCACCATTATCTTCATGTTGCTTCATGTTTTGATTGAACATTTTGATGCGGTATTGTTCTGTGATAACAATCTCCACCCAAAAAGACACCAACCAAGGAATTATTCCATTAACAATATTCACAAACATAAGCACAACAAACAACATTCTGTTTTTTGTAAGCCAATCTGTGCCTTTATTCATCACGCAAAGATACACAATACCAGTTGTTAATGACAGTGCAACAGACAAACTATCCAAAACCACATTGTAAGCAACAATTTCTTTTGCTGTAAGTTCAAGGCAAAGCATTATAACTGAAAGCAAGCCAGAGACCAAACAGATAATGCCTGAAATCATCAAAGTTTTTTTGCTATCTTTCATAACATCTCCTATTAACCTTTTATTTTATATGTTGTACCATCTTTTGTATCAATAAGCTCAACACCCATTTCTGCCAATTTTGAACGAATTGCATCAGCGCTTGCATAATCTTTGTTAGCTTTTGCTGTTTTGCGTTGTTCAATCATTGTTTCAATAGTTTGCCTTAAATCGTCATCAACTGTTGGTTGCTCTTGTTTTAAAGTATCAAATGCTGATTGCAATTTCAAACCCAACACTTTGTCAAATGACATCATCAAAGCATATTTCGTGCCGTCATTTATATCACTTTTAAGCACATCATAAAGTGTTGTTAAAGCCAAAGATGTATTAAGGTCGTTTGACAAAGCCTGTTTAAATTGATTGTCAAATTTTTCAAAATCAGCATTGTTTACTGTTTTATCTTGCAAATTCAAACTTGCAATACGTTTAATAAGTTTTGCATAAGCAGATTTTGCACTATCCAGACCTTCTTCCGAATAAACAAGTTGCTTTCTATAGTGCGACTGCAAACAGAACAATTTATACACCATTGGGCTATAACCAAGTTCGTTAAGCTTTGTCAATGTCAAAAAATCGCCTGTGGACTTGCTCATTTTGCCTGATTTTGTGTTTAAGTGCTCAACATGGAACCAATACTTGCACCATGAGTGGCCTAAATAACTTTCAGTTTGAGCAATTTCGTTTGTGTGATGTGGAAATTTATTGTCAACACCACCACAATGTATATCAAGATATTCACCCAAATATTTGTAAGATATACCAGAACATTCAATATGCCAGCCCGGATATCCAACACCCCATGGGCTATCCCATTTAAGAGCATGATTTTCAAATTTGGATTTTGTAAACCAAAGCACAAAGTCATTTTGGTTTCGCTTGCCTTCGTCCTCTGTTACACTATCACGAGCACCAACCACCATCTCATCTTTTGTTTGGTTCCCAAAGCGATAATACTCTTTCAATTTTGAAGTGTCAAAATATATGTTCCCATTGCTTGCGTAGGCATAACCTTTTTCAAGCAAAACTGTGATGATTTGAATATATTCATCAATACATGATGTTGCAGGTGCAACTAGTTTTGGCCATTGCAAATTTAGGCTTGCAAAATCTGCTTTAAACGCATTGGTGTATTCTTTGGCGATATCCATAACAGATTTATGTTCACGTTCTGCACCAATCAACATTTTGTCTTCACCGGTATCGCCGTCACTTGAAAGATGACCAACATCTGTTATATTCATAGCACGTATAACATTGTAGCCTAAATAATTCAAAGCCTTTTCAAGGACATCTTCCATAATATACGAACGAAGATTGCCAATATGAGCAAAATGGTAAACTGTTGGACCACATGTGTACATTGTAACTTTTTTATCATTGTATGGCACAAATTCTTCAATTTGTCTGCTTGTTGAATTGTATAATTTCATGAAACCCTCTTAATATAAATATGAACGGTTGGCATTGTTTATAGCAAAATATGCCATTTGTTCACTATTTAATATATTATATTTATTATAAAACATTAACAATCTAAAGTCAAATATATGGCCATTGTATATATGTTTTGACAACGCAAAAAAATTTAAAAAAGTTGTTAAAAAATGTTGACATAAATTTTTGGTTATGTTATATTAATAACGTTGCAATCGTGTATGGGAGATTAGCGCAGTTGGTAGAGTACCTGCCTTACAAGCAGAGGGTCACAGGTTCGAGTCCTGTATCTCCCACCAAATAAGCGATTGCATTTTATGCGGGAGTGGCTCAGTGGTAGAGCGTTGCCTTGCCAAGGCAAATGTCGCGAGTTCGAATCTCGTCTTCCGCTCCACATATAATAGGCCTGATTAAATTCAGGTTTATTTTTTTTAAAACAAATAATAAATGGTTAGAGATTTGAACTCGCATCAGGGTTCCCTCCGCAACTGGTTTGCGGAAGGCATAAGGAAAAACAGAGCAACAAGGCACATTTGCGAAAGTTTTGAGCAAAGTGCAATCTGCGAGAGTTTTGACGCCGAATCTCGTCTTCCGCTCCACATATAATGGACCTGATTAAATTCAGGTTTATTTTTTTTAAAAACAAATAATAAATGGTTGAGTTTTGTATTAAAAAAATAAAAAAGGGTTTTTAATTTAATGTTTTTAAAACCAATACAAACAAAAATTTTACTTAATAATTCCTTTATCCATTTTGTTTATTTTAATTTACAAAAACACAAATCGTGACCCTTTTATAAAGACAATAATTTGATTAACTGAAATACGTTCTATTGATGAATACCATAAAAAATTCATTCAACCAACATCAAATTTATTTGCTGTTTTTTGCAGTTTTCTTACCGCAGTTTGAACAACTTTTTGTTGAACAATCCTTTGTTTTAATGTTGTCACAATTTGAGCAAGCTTTTATTTCTGTATCATTTTCATTTGAACAAGCCTTTGTATTGTGTGCGCTTGCTTTTTCTTTTTTCTTTTTACCAAACATAATATCTCCTTTTTGTAGTTTGCGCTACATTGATAGTATGCGTAAATTTATGGATAAAATACATCACTAAAAAAATTGATATCATAAACCAGCAACAACCCTGTTGTTTTATTAGGACAACAAAAAAGACACCATATATATGGTATCTCTTTATATAAAACACACTATATCTACTCTACTGAAACTATGTAATAATAAACTGGCTGACCACCAAAAATCACAGAAACATCTTGGTCAGGGAAAGCTTCTTCCAAACGAGTCTGCATGTTTGCTGCATCTTCTTCTGTCACACCATCACCATAGAAAAGTGTTATATTGCTTGAATTTTCATTAACTATTTTGCTGATTAAATCAACTGTTGTATCAGCAACATTTTTGCCGATTGTTAGCACCGTATGATTGTCCAACCCCATAATATCGCCTACTGTAACATCAAGACCATCAACATTAGTTGTGCGCACTGCATAAGTAACTGACCCTGATATAACAGATTCAATTGCTGATTTCATATTTTCGATATTTTCATCAATGCTTGCTTGAGCATCAAATGCAATAACTGCACTTACCCCTTCTGGGATACTGCGAGTTGGGATAACAATCAAATTCTTGTCAGTGATATCATTTGCTTGATTTGCTGACATAATAATATTTTTATTGTTTGGGAACACAAAAATATTTTTTGCATTAACATTGTCTGCCGCCGTTGCGATATCATTAGCACTTGGGTTCATTGTTTGACCGCCACTGATGATATAGTCAACATCAATATCTTTAAACACACCACTTAGTCCATCACCTGCAGCAACGGCAATCATGCCATATTCTTTCAAAGGTGTTTTTTCAGCCTGTTTACGAAGTTGACGATTTTGTTCTAGCATATTTTCAATCTTAACACCGTTAAGTTCGCCAAGTTGAAGTGCATATCCCAATGCTCTATTAGGTTCATTTGTGTGAACATGAACTTTGATAAGTTGTAAATCGCCAATGCAAAGCACACTGTCGCCAATTTCCATTAAACGTGAACGCAATGTGTTGATATCTGCGTCTGTTGTCTTTTCAAAAATGTTTACGATAAAAAATTCAGTGCAATAAGCATATTTAATGTCTGCCAAAGATTTGTAGTTGACGTGCATTTCTTCACTGGTGATATCTCTTTCAACATTGTCAACAAATTCAACTTCTGAACACTCGCCTGTCAAAGCTTTGTAAAATCCGCTAAAGATAAACATCAAGCCTCGGCCACCAGCATCTACAACACCGGCTTTTTTAAGCACTGGCAATAATTCTGGTGTCATTTGCAAGGTTGCTTCACCATAAGCTATAATTTCATTCAAAAAATCTTCAAAACATTTGCTTGATTTTACTGCTTGCTTTGATTTCTCTGCCATTGCTTTGATGACTGTTAAAATGGTTCCTTCTTTTGGCACGGTGACAGCTTTATAAGCCATGTCAGCACCGTTTTGGATTGCACGTGCAAAAGCCTTAATGTCAATTTCGTTTTCACATGACATCAATGCTGAACACATACCTTTGATAATTTGCGATGTGATAACACCACTATTACCCCTAGCACCTTTAAGCGCACCACGGTTAAATGCCACACAGATTGCTTCGATTGTGTTGCTTTCGCAAGCATTCATTTCTGTTGCTGCACTTTTGAGTGTTAAGCTCATATTTGTACCAGTGTCACCATCTGGAACTGGGAAAACGTTTAATGCGTCAATACTTTGCCTATTTTCTTCCACCAAAGAAAATGCTGTTGAAAACATTTTCCTTAAGCCGGAACCATTGATTGTTTTATTCATTTTAAAATCTACTCCTATACACGGACATCTACGATATGTACAACCACGCTTTTAACGATCATACCAGCAAATTTCTCCACTGAATACTTCACGCTTTGCTTGATTGATGAAGCAACTGCACTGGCTGAAACACCACAATGCTTCATAATCACATAGACGTCAATCTTCATACTATCATTTTGTATATTGGTTACAACAACACCTTTATGGGCTGTTGTTAATGTATTTCCCTTAAAAAAACTACGTTGAGAAACCAAACCGACAACGCCAACACACTCTAAAACAGAAACAGCAGCAACCTTACTGATTGCGAGTTTGCTGATGCTTATTTTGCCAAACGTGTTAAACGTAGTAAGTTTCATTACACTCTCCGTAGTTAAGTATATAATATAATTATATTTTTGGCAAACAAATTTTAATAAGTTTGCTAAATTTGTTTGACTTTTGGCTTCTCACGTGTTTTTTAAGCCCGCAATTGCCAAAGTTTGGCAAAATGTTAAATACAAAAACATATCTATATGTAGATTTATTATCCAGTTTTGCATCAACACAATGTGCCTATTATAGTTTATGTGTTTGAAATGCAATTTAAACATGATTTAAGATTTTTGCACACTTTAAACTTCTCTGTACTACATCCAGATAAAATCACAAACCGAAAGATAGCCAACCAACCAATGTCACAATCTTGCCAGTATTCTGCCCTTATTTAAACATTGCAAGCCTTATAACCCCAAATTGACAGATAAAAACATTTTTGTGCAAATTAACAAAAACACTTGCATTTTGCTTTGCTTTGTGCTAATATAGGCAAGTAATTGAGAAAAACTATGGAGGTAACAAATGAAAGTTTGCGAAGTATGTGGAAAAGGTCGCACTTCTGGCAACAACGTAAGCCACAGCATGCGTCACACAAAAAGAACCTTTGATGCTAATATTCAAAAAGTTGATGTAGAATTAGACGGTAAAAAAGGCAAAAAGAACATCTGCGCTAGTTGTTTAAAAACAATGAAAAAAGAAAGTAAATAAGTTTAGGCATTATCCTAAACTTTTTTCTTGTTTCTGATACGAGCAAAGCGAGTTTCAACAAACAATGAAAAAAGAAAGTAAATAGGCTTTCTTTTTTTTGTTGATAAATACGAAGTGCAACGAGTATTTTCGACTAAATAGAAATTACAACCGGCTTTCTTCTTTTGTATCTTTAACACTTTTTGAACATATTTAATATGATATTATATGAAAATATATTGTTGGAAGGCGCCAAGGTTTTTGCGCCCATTATTCAAATTATTCTTCAAAAAAAGCATCTATTATATCAAATAACAACCTTGCAATCGAGTTGATGAAACTTACATATATCAATTTGTTTAAAAGATTTACATGAAACAATCTTTAATCTTTTTAATAAAAAAAGAACTAGTTGCCTAGTTTCTTTTTATAATTATTTGTTTTTGGATAAGCCTTATCGCCAATATTTTCAGCCAAATCTTTGATTGCTTTAATTTGACTGCGGTCAAGGTCTTTAGGCATCTCACCTTTTAATGTAACAATAATATCACCACTTCCAACACCTTTAAGGTATTTAACACCTTTGCCTTTAAGGGTGTATTTTGTGTTGGATTGCGTTAAAGGTGCAACATCTAACATTGTTGTGCCTTTTGTGGTTGGAACTTCCACCTTGCCACCCAAAAGCAGGGTTGTAATAGGCGCATATACATCAACATATAAATCAAATCCTTTACGAACAAGCAATGGGTGCGCAAGCACTTTGATGCCGATGCGCAAATCGCCAGGAACACCTTGATTTGATGCGGTTTGATGTCCTTCGCCATTTAAACGAATAACTTGCCCGTCATCAATACCTGCTGGAACTTTAACTTTGATTTTTGTTTGGATTGTTTTAAGCCCACTACCCTTGCAAGTTGGGCATTTGTCTTTAACAACTTTGCCTTTACCGCCACAGTTGCGACATACACCAGTTGTGCGGGTCATACCAAACAATGTTTGTTGTGTGTAGGTCACATGCCCTGAACCATTACATTCTGGGCAAGTTGCATAATCATTTGCTGTCTTTGCCCCTGTGCCGTTACAATCTGAACAACGTTCTTTTCGGTTTATAACGATTTCCTTTTCACAACCAAAAACCGCCTCAGCAAAGGTTAAAGTAAGGTTTGTTTCAATATCTTCGCCTTCTTCTCGCATTTGAGCAGATCCACCACGTCCGCCAAAGTTTGAAAATATGTTAAAGATATCTTCAAAACCACCAAAGCCTGAAGCATCTCCACCATTAAAGCCTGAAAAACCACCGCCACCAAAGCCTTGTGGACCGTCTGCTGAACCATATTGGTCATAATTGGCACGTTTTTGCTTATCGCCTAAAACTGAATATGCTTCATTTATCTCTTTAAATTTTTCTGCTGCTTCTGGGGCTTTGTTTAAATCTGGGTGATACTTTTTAGCAAGTTGACGGTATGCCGACTTGATTTCATCATCACTGGCAGATTTATTAACCCCAAGGGTTGCATAATAATCTTTGTTTGCCATTTAATTTCCTTTTAAATCAATATCGCAAAGAGAAGAAGGTTTTTGTGCCTTCTTCCTTTGTTCAATTTCTTTCATTGCCTATGTTTACAAACATGTCTTACACCACAAAAACACTTAAAATATATTAAAAGCGTTTAAGGGGTTTTGGGGAAAATAGCATTCCCCCAATGCTTTTGTTACTTTAACACAGAAAAGTTCATTTATTCAACAACCACGTTTGGGTCGCCATCATCTTTTGGTTTGTCACCATTAGGTGTTGCACCTGCTTGCCCTGCTTGTGCTTGCGCTTGTTGATACATCTTGCTGAACACTGTATTTGCAACATTCATAAGGTCTTCACTAGCTTTCTTTAATTCTTCAATGCTTTCTGCTTGAAGGTGTTTCTTTGCTTCTTCACAAGCATCTGTCAATTGTTTTTTGTCTTCTTCGGCAAGTTTGTCTGCATTGTCTTTAACAGTCTTTTCAATGTTCAAGATACTAGCATCAAGGCTGTTACGTGTGTCGATAACTTCACGTTTCTTTTTATCTTCTTCCGCAAATTGTTCAGCTTCTTTAACAGCTTTGTTAATTTCGTCTTCGCTTAAATTTGTTGAAGCAGTAATTGTGATTTTTTGTTCTTTTTGAGTGCCAAGGTCTTTTGCACTAACATTTACAATACCGTTTGCATCAATATCAAATGTAACTTCGATTTGAGGGATACCACGTGGTGCTGGTGGAATACCAGTAAGTTGGAATCTGCCAAGAGATTTGTTTTGTGCGGCAAATTCGCGTTCACCTTGAAGCACGTTGATCTCAACACCAGGTTGGTTGTCTTGTGCAGTACTGAAGATTTGGCTCTTCTTTGTAGGGATTGTTGTGTTACGTTCAATCAAACGTGTGCAAACGCCACCCAATGTTTCAATACCAAGTGACAATGGTGTTACATCAAGCAACAATACGTCTTTAACTTCGCCACCAAGCACACCAGCTTGAATTGATGCACCAATAGCAACACATTCATCAGGGTTGATACCTTTAAATGGTGTTACAGGGATTTCTTTGCTTAAAGCTTCAACAACGCAAGGAACACGTGTTGAACCACCAACCAATACAACGTTTGCGATATCAGTTTTGCTTAAACCTGCATCTTTAAGGGCATTACGAGTGCAAACCAAAGTTTGGTCAACAAGGTCTGCAATCATGCTTTCAAATTTAGCACGTGTAAGGGTATATTCCAAGTGTTTTGGGCCTGTTGCATCTGCTGTGATAAATGGCAAACTGATTGTGGTTGAACTCAATGTTGAAAGTTCAATTTTTGCTTTTTCTGCAGCTTCTTTAAGACGTTGCATAGCAAGTTTATCAGTGCTTAAATCAATGTTGTTTTCCTTTTTAAATTCTTCAACCAAAAGGTTCATGATGCGATTATCAAAGTCATCACCACCAAGACGTGTGTTGCCGTTTGTTGAAAGAACTTCAAACACACCATCACCAATTTCCAAAATAGATACATCGAATGTACCACCACCAAGGTCATAAACCAATATTTTTTGATTCTTTCTATCTTGTTTGTCAAGGCCGTATGCCAAAGCTGCAGCGGTTGGTTCGTTGATAATACGCAAAACTTCCAAACCAGCGATTTTACCAGCATTTTTTGTTGCTTGACGTTGGCTATCATTGAAGTATGCAGGCACTGTGATAACTGCTTGAGTTACAGGTTGACCTAAATATGCTTCAGCATCTGATTTAAGTTTGCTTAAAATCATGGCGCTGATTTCTTCAGGGCTATATTGTTTGCCGTCTATGTTTACTTTGTGGTCTGTGCCCATTTCACGCTTGATTGAGTAAATTGTGTGTTCTGGGTTGGCAACCATTTGACGTTTTGCCACTTGACCAACTAACCTTTCGCCACCTTTAAAAGCGACAACAGAAGGAGTGGTTCTGCTACCTTCACTGTTAGGAATAACGGTTGGTTGACCGCCTTCCATAACTGCAACACAACTGTTTGTTGTGCCCAAGTCAATACCAATAATTTTTGACATAATTTTAATCTCCTTAAAAAGTTTTTGTGAACTTATTTGTTTTTTATCTATATGTGGTCAGTTCACTGATATACAAATATAGATTTTATCTAGCAAATTATTTTTTTACAATAACTTGTGAGTATCTTATCACTTTGCCCTTATAGGTAAATCCTTTATAGCACTCTTTAACGATATCGCCAGATTCGAAGTTTGGTGCATCTTCAGTGTCTATGGCTTGGTGCAATTCTGGATTAAATTTGCCAGTTGCATCAATTGCTTCAACACCCATTTTATTGAGAGTATCTAAAATGCCTTTTTCAATAAATTGAATGCCCATAAGAGTATTTTTGTCAGTTATCATGGCTGTTGCCATTTTAAAACTGTCAAGTGCTGGCAAGAATTGTGTGATTGCGTCCATAAAACCGTCCTGCCTAGCATCTCCCAATGCGGTAACCATGCGTTTGCGATAGTTGTCAAATTCTGCCTGCACACGTTGCAATTGATTTAGATAATCATTTGCTTTGTTTTGCTGTTCTTCGGCTTGTTCTATCTCACCCTGCACCCCCTTACAATTGCAATTTTCGTTGCATTTTTCTTGGTCGTTGCAATTGCAATCGTTTTGGCAATTGCATTGTTCATCACAACTGCAATTATCTTGACAATCACAAGTTTGGTTTTCTGTGTTGCAACCGCAACCATGTTCGTGTTTATGTTTAGCCACTGTTGCCTCCTTTTAGGTTATCAATTTGGTTTACAATAAATTTGAGTACGGCTGCCACGTTTGCATAGTCCACACGTTTTGGGCCAACCAAGGCAAGGCTTGCAATTGGCACACCATTGATAACAATTGGTGCACTCATCATCATGCCACCTTTAAGTTTGCTGTCGGTTGAATTTTCGCCAATGGTAAAGTTCAAGTCGCTTGAATCAGTTTTTACAACATCAATGATATTGTCTGCATCCTGCAAAAATTCAAACACATCTTTTGCCTCGTCCAAATCGGATTTTGTTGCGCCGTCCAGCATTTTGGTTGGGTTTTCGTTTGAAACGTCACACTTGGTTTGAATAACTTGAATCAAAGCATTTGCAACACCATCTATCAACTCTTTAAACGACAAGATTTGACTGCCGGCAGACAAACACACTGAATTGATATTTTCAATCATATATCCAATTGTTTTGCCTTTGAAATGCTTGGTTAGATAGTCGCCAGCTTCCATACATGCGCTACGGTCAATATTGCTGTCTAAAGCCATATTGTCATCAATAATGCCCGCATTGGTTTCAACCAACAACAAGGCATCTTTTTGAATAAGCGGAATGATTTGAATGTTTTCAATTGTCAAATTGCTTAAACCATGCTGAACCAACACTGCTGGATAATTTGTTGCCTTGCTTAACCTTTTTGCCAAAGTTGACAATGTGCTTATCAAACTTAATGACCTATTTTCGTAATTAGATTGAACTTTTTTGATTGAGTCGTAATCCAACTTGTTGCTGTTAAGCATACTTTCAACATACACTTTGTATGCCAAAGCTGTTGGCACTCTGCCCCCTGAAGTGTGAAGTTGTTTGAAATACCCCATACTTTCAAGTGCATTGAGTTCGTTTCGCAAGGTTGCTGAACTTATATCTTTAAAATGTTCGTTAAGCCCACCACTTGTGATTGGCTGTGCAGTTTTGATAAAACTGTCAACCGCAACCAATATGATTTGATGCTTACGCTTGTTTTTTTCATCTGCGTTCACATTTCACCTTCTTTTTATTTTTAGCACTCTTATTATTTGATTGCTAACTCTATTTTATGCACACTGCTAATAATTGTCAACTGATTTTGTCAAAAAAATAAAAAAATTTTTAACTTTTTTTGTAGAATTTCCTTAAAATCTTTTAAGCATATAAAAAAAGCGCCAACTTACACGTTGACACTTTCAACCAAAATTTCCATATAAATGCTGTTGCCACCCAAAAGATTTGCAACACTGCTGAATTCTATTGAAAACGACTGCATTAAATATTTGCTTGTAACTGCCGAACTGGTTGCAGGTTCAAACATCACATTTTGACCCGAACTGTTTTGGTAGTAATAATAGCCGTCAGTTGAATTATATACAAAACCATTTGTTGAACTTGTTGGTGCTGCCATACCCGCAATTGATGATGTAAGTAAAACCTTGCCATTCAATGTTGTTGCATAGAAATTAACTTTGTATCTAATGCCAAAAGATGAACCTAAATCTTCATTTTTAAGCAACAATTTAAGTTGTGTGTATTCTGCTGGCGAATCAACAATGTTGACTTTGTTGTTTGTTTTGTTTGTTGTGTTATATGCTAGGCTAACACCTGCGCCTGAAATTTGTTCCGCACCAGCTGTAAATGTTCCTGTGCCTTGGTTGGTGTAAAATTTATCTTCAACTAAATCATACATACCAATCGTTCCACTTGAATTTTTGGCTGGAACAAGATTTCGCACCAAACTGCCACCATTCCAAATTTTTGATGAATAAATTTTTGCTGATGAATTCATAGATACTGAATGTCTACCATTATCTTTAAACAAAGACAAAGAAACTGTTGATGTACGAGTAAAAGCATTCATTGCCCCTGAAAAATTTGCGTTATCGCCAGTGATTGTGATTTTGCTAGTAACAGCATCCATCGTTACAACAATTCTATCTTTAGACGCGGTTACAGTTGACCATGACCATTCTCCTCCACCATCTTTGCTTGCATAAGAAATCACGTCACCACCGCTTATATAACAACAAAATGTTAAACCTGAGCCGTCATCACTATCATAACTATGCCCAAATATACGTTGTTGTTGAGTTAACTTTGTATAAGCGAAATCTACTTGGATTTTTGTTTTTGGATTTGCATAATAACCTGTATCAATATACTGCGTGCCAGTGGACTCAATATACTCAAGTTGAGTGTAGCCGGTTGGAAGAGACTTTGAAAGCAGTGTTTGTGTGCCGGCGGAATCTTCTTGATAAACATTTAGGTTGGCCTCACCTGTTTTGATAACTGTGTTGATTGTCTTTTTATCCGCACTGCTATCTGTGAACCATGCCCCTGTAACATTCACAATAGAAAACAAAAGACTGACAGCCAAGACAAGCGCCAAAAAAATTTTTAGGGCATAATCTTTGCCCCAAAAACTTTTTAAGTTGCTTGACGAACAGTTTTTCAAATTTACCCCTTTTATTTTACTTTTTTGTTTTTGGATTTTTAATGCTATTTTATATTTAAATAAAAACCATTTAACTAAATAAGTTCCAATATAATTGAGTTTGAAAGATAAAAATATTTGTCAGTAACACGAAGATAATTGTCAACAACCTCCAACATCCCGCTATTTACCATTTGCTTGATTTGTGCACCACGAGAATGAAGCAAATCTTCATGGAAATCTTGGTTAAATTGATTTAAATCAAGCCCTTCTGCTGTGCGGAGTGAAAGCATAATACGCTCTTCCCTACGTTCAGCATCGCTAATATATTCGCGCTTATATACTGCTGATTTGCCGTCCTGCATCGCATCGAGATATGTGTCCAAACGTTTGGTGTTATAATAACGATAACCATCAATAAAACTATGTGCTGAAACACCTATCCCTAGATAATTGGTTTCGTTCCAATACTTTTTGTTATGGCAAGATTCAAACCCAGGGCGAGCAAAGTTGCTAACTTCATAACGTTTAAAGCCATTTTTTTGCAACAAAGCAACAACCTTGTTATATATTGCAACCTGCTTTGCGTCCTTAACTGGGCGAAGTTTGCCTCGTTGCATTTTATCATACAGCAATGTGTGTTTTTCAATTTGCAAAGCATAGGTTGAAATGTGCTTGCAACGATTTTTTATCAAAAATTTTACAGTTTTAAGAACCATGCTTGTTGTCTGCCCCGGCAAACCCAACATTACATCGCCACTGATGTTTGGAAATTCAGCATCTTTAAGCATTTTGAATGTTGCTTTAACATCTTCAAATTTTTGAAATCTGCCATGATTAACCAACACACGACTATCAATACATTGCACACCAACACTGATGCGATTGACACCGGATTGAACATACTCCATAAACTTTTCTTTCGTAAAACTGCCTGGATTAACTTCAATTGTAAATTCAATTTTGTCAGCAAAATTGAAACTTGAAAACAGTTTTCTGCTTAATGCAGAATAAAACCCTTCGTACATTATGCTAGGTGTTCCGCCACCGATATAAATAGTGTCAAAAGTCCTGCCATAAAAGTTGGTTTTTAATTGGTCAATTTCTGTGAACAAGGCTTCAAGATACATTTGTTGTGCCTGTTTATCCATTGAAAAAGAAACAAAATCGCAATAGTCGCATTTCCTTGAACAAAATGGAATGTGTATATACATGCCTAATGGCTTTTCTTCTGTCATAAATACCCCTAAATTTATGCTGTTCTATTTTAAATTAATATTATTATAACCTATTTATTTTGTTTTTCATAATACATTTAACATTTTTTGACAAATTAATTGATTTTTTGCATCAATTTAACTAATATTGGCTAAATTTTATTAATCGTCTAGTTTTAATATTGAAACAAATGCTTCGCTCGGCAACTCAACACTGCCCAAACGGCGCATGCGCTTTTTGCCTTCTTTTTGCTTTTCAAGAAGTTTACGTTTACGGGTTACGTCACCGCCATAACACTTGGCTAGCACGTCTTTACGCATTGCTGAGATTGTTTCCCTTGCAATAACCTTGCCACCTATAACCGCTTGAATTGGAATTTCAAACAAGTGACGTGGTATAACAGTTTTTAAGCGCTCACATAATGCCCTGCCCCTAGCATAGGCCTTATCCTTATGCACAATGAGTGAAAGTGCATCACATACATCGCCATTAAGTAAAATGTCTAGTTTGACAAGTTCGCCTGGTTGGTAGCCAGCCAGTTCATAATCCATGCTTGCGTAACCTTTGCTGATTGATTTGATTTTGTCAAAAAAATCATAAACAATTTCGTTAAGTGGCATGGTATATATAAGTTTTGTGCGATTTGCATCAATATACTGCATATCATGAAAAATGCCTCGCCTATCAGAGCATAAATCCATAATACCTCCCAAATAGTCCTTTGGTGTGATAATTTCCATTTTTACAATTGGCTCTTCCATGCGTGTGATTGATTGCATTGGAGGCATTTCGCTTGGGTTGGTTACATCATATTCTTTGCCCTTATTGTCATAAACCTTATACTCAACACTTGGCGCTGTTGTGATGATATCCAAACCAAACTCTCGCTCCAATCGTTCAGTGATGATTTCCATGTGCAAAAGCCCCAAAAATCCGCATCTATAACCATGACCTAATGCTAAAGATGTTTCTTTTGTGAAATGCAGGCTGGCATCATTCAATTGCAATTTTTCTAAGGCATCGGTCAATTCTTGATACTTATCTCCGTCAAGCGGGAATATACCACAAAAAACAACACTTGTGGCTTGTTTGTAGCCTTCCAACGGCTTTTCAAGTGGGTTGTTTTTAAGGGTTATTGTATCGCCAACTTTTGTGTCACTTACGTTTTTGATGCTGGCAGCAATATAACCAACATCGCCTGCTTGCAAACTTTCACATGCCACCGCTTGTGGCTTATATACACCAACTTCTGTTACAACAAATGATTTGCCTGTTTGCATAAACAATATTTCATCGCCAACCTTAACACTGCCATCAAAAATGCGTACCATACTGACAGCACCTTTATAACTATCGTAATAACTGTCAAAAACAAGTGACTTTAACTTTGCGTTTGTGTCGCCTTTTGGCGCTGGTATGTGTTTCACAACCGCCTCAAGCACACTTTCAATATTGTAGCCAGTTTTTGCGCTGATTTCGCATGCTTCATCGCATGGAATACCGATGATATCTTCAATCTCTTTTTTTGTGCCTGCAACATCTGCACTTGGCAAATCTACCTTGTTGATAACTGGAATGATTTCAAGATTTGCATCAAGCGCAAGGTACACATTTGCAAGTGTTTGTGCTTGAACACCTTGGCTTGCATCAACAACAAGCAACGCACCTTCGCATGCGGCCAACGAACGGCTTACTTCGTATGAAAAATCCACATGACCTGGAGTGTCAATCAAATTGAGTGTGTATTCTTCCCCATTATGTGTGTATTTCATTGTTGCTGGGGTTAATTTTATTGTTATGCCTCGCTCACGTTCAATATCCATACTATCCAAAAGCTGGTCTTCCATATCACGTTTTGCAACTGTGTTTGTCTTTTCCATCAGCCTATCAGCCAATGTGCTTTTGCCGTGGTCTATATGTGCCACAATGCAAAAATTTCTTATTTTAGCCTGTCTATCCATAATATGTTTAATTTAACATAGTTTTTAAGATTTTGTCAAACATGTTTGCGCTTTTGAATAACTAGATGGTCAAACTTGCAGTTTTGCTTTTTAAAATTGAACAAGTTTTTGTGTTTGTTGGCAAAATGTAGCATTAAAAACAACTTGGCAAATTGGACATACAAGTTTTGACATTTATCGACATATATTCGGTTAGGAGTGTTTTATGGTTTTTGAAACTATTGGTCAATTCTTGTCAAAATTAATGTTTTTTCATGGTTTTGTAAACAACGCAAATGAAAGCAATTTCCCTCACCCACTCACTCGTGAAGAAGAAGAAAAATATGTTGAACGTATGTTAGCTGGCGATAAATCTGCTCGTGAAAAATTGATTCGACATAACTTGAGACTTATTGTACATATTGCAAAAAAATATATGCAAGCCGCCGAAAGTGAAGAATTGCTTTCAGTTGGCTCTATCGGTTTGATAAAAGCGATCGACAGTTACAAGCCAAACAAAGGTTCAACAATATCCACCTATGCTAGCAGGTGCATTGAAAATGAAATTTTAATGCTGTTGCGAGCCAACAAAAAACATAAGTCATGTGTTAGTGTTGATGAAATTGTCGCCGAAGGCAAAGACGGAAGCAGTCTGACTTTGCGTGACATTATCCCACAAAACGAAGAGCAAGATACTGACAAAATAGTTGAAAAACGTGTTTTTGTGGAAGAAGTTGTGAAATGTTTGAAAAAACAGTTGAGCAAACGAGACTTTAAAATATTTATGCTACGATACGGACTATCAGACGGCATTGAACGCAGTCAACAAGAAGTGGCTGACATCATGGGCATAAGTCGCAGTTATATTTCACGCATTGAAACAAAAGCATTGGATTCCATAAAGCAGCAATTTTTGCAAAACAGATATTAAAATTCCTTTATAACTCAAAAATTGGCATGTTCCCAACACAATTGTTACATGATAATATAACCTACGTATGAAAAATTTTATCACTAAATTGAAAAATAAAAATATGAAAGATGCTTAAGGTATAGATTTAACTTTAACACTTTTTAATTTTAAAACAAATTATACTATAAATGTGCTAATCAATATATAACATGACTACTAAATTGCAGTTATTTTTGTTTGCAATTTTGTTGAATTTTTCTAATTTATTATATTTTATATAATAAAAAATTTAGTTCTTAAATGCAAAAACATAAAAAGAATAAAAAAAATGGAGAGTTACGTTCACTCTCCACCATCCAAAAGGATGAAAGCATTTAGGTGGCAGTTTGGTCTATAAGCCGAGTTCTGTGTTAGACGGTCATCTATCTAGTGTGAAAATTGCTTATCACATCAAGCGGTGTATCTATCCTGGCGAGCAACCGTAACGGATATTATACCTTGCTTCGGGTGGGGTTTGCATGGACCAAGTTTGTCGCCAAACCTGCGGTGAGCTCTTGCCTCGCCTTTTCATCCTTACTTTACCGTTTAGGGGTACAGCGGTAATTTTCTGTTGCACTTTCCTTCAAGTTGCCTTGACTTGCCGTTAGCAAGCACCCTGCTCTATGAAGCTCGGACTTTCCTCAAATTGGATACCCAACTTGCGACCATCTGACCAAGCTGACGTCTTCATTATACCGCATTCTCCCAGTTTGTCAATACCAAAATGTAAAATTTTTATCAAATTTATGTATTTTTATGAGGTATTGACAAACTGCAAATGCAACAAAGCTTAATGAAATGGGTTTGTTGCATAAAGGAACAACCGAACAAAAGTTCAACTTTGCGCTCAGCAAAGTGAATAATTGTGAACGTTGTGATGCTGTCAATACCAAAATGTAAAATTTTTATCAAATTTATGTATTTTTATGTGGTATGATGATACAAACAAAAAAAACACCACATTGTTTTTATGGTGTTTTTATATTGCTATTTACTTTCTTCAACATCTGTAGATTCTGTGATTTTGTCCAAAACCAAGTATCCATCTTCCAAAAGTTTAGCTTCAAGTGGTTTGAAAACTTGTGGGATTGCTTTAAGTGTCATATCTTGACGGCAATATTGTGTTGCAGAGATATGTTTATTGTTTTCGTCATCTTCACTTATCATAAAGCATGGTACCTCAGGTGAAAATTTTGTTGTATCAATTTTGATAATACCATTTTCAATTGATGTTTCCAAATGCAATTTCAATTGAACATTGCTATACATATAAGTTGAGAATTGTGAAGGTTTGCCCCATTGCTCTTCTGACGGACCTGAAACTGGCACAGGCTTTGCCCATTGACCTATCACAGAAACGTAATAAATGTCGTTATCAACAACTTTTTCAATTTGCATTATGTATTCCATGCCTTGTGCTATAAGCAATTTTTCCCTAAAATCCTTCAACATTGCTTTGTATGATTTAATGTCTATTTTGCTTGATTTTAAAACCTCTGGTGTTTTTTCTTGCGAAATTATGTCATTTAAGCACAAACTTTGTGTTGCCCTAATTTCATGCAACCAGTTATACTCTTTTGCTTCTTGCTCGGTGAGTGTGTATCTCAACAAATATTGTTCATAGCATGAATTTTGCTTATCTTCAGCATAAGTTGCCATATACAAATTATATGGTTGTTCATCTAAAATATAAGCATCTGTATGACATTCAATTTCACCAGATTTTATTGCTTCAACATCATAGCCCCTGCTTTTCCAAAATTCATAAGGATTGCTATAAACATCAGTTGTAAAACCTTTTTCTAGATTTTCTTCAATCTTCTTGTCCAAATCTTTATAATTTTCATTTTGATAAGCATTTTGAATGAATATTGAATATTTGCTGAAATCAATATCATCTACATTTCCACCATTAATATCAACATCAATTGATGTATCAGGAGGTGTTACACTACTTCCATCAAGCGAGGCTTGTTCACAGCCTGCCATTGTAAAAGCAATCGCCCCAGCTATCGCCAAGCCTGCAATTTTTTTGTAGATTTTTGAATCATGCAATTTTGATATCACTCTTTTTAATGTCCTAGCAACTAAATTTGATTTTTCTTCATTCCCTTCCATTTTAAAATCTCCTTTTTGTTTTGCAATGTTAATCAAACTAAAATAAAGTCTGTTAAATCATTTTTAATATTTTATTAAAAAACTTGACTACTATTAGTCTATCATCAACTAATTAAAATGTCAAGTTTTAATTCTTATTATTTTATCGTTTTAAAAGTGTTAGGATCAACCTGTTGCGGAGCCTCAACAGCAACCCTATCGTTGCTTGTTGGTTGTTAATACAATAAATTTTCAGTATCGGTTGTGTTATATATCCAACCACCGTCGTATTTATCTCTATGTTTCCCATCAAATTTTAAATTACAAATAATTCTGCACTCTTGATCGTTTTTACAATATATGACCCTCTGTCTTTTGTTTATATAAATTTACACAAATGATTGAGCAAGAATTAAAAATTTAAAAAATAAATTATTTTACCAATCTATTTTGAAAAAGTTTTTTGCGTTTTGAGTTGATATTTCTTCAAGTTGTTCAAAAGATAATCCACGCAAATTAGCCACAAATTTAAGCACGTCAACAACATTTTTAGGTTCATTCCTTTTGCCACGATTTGGTACTGGGGTTAAGTATGGGCTATCTGTTTCAAACATCACGCAATCCAAAGGCAAAGATGACACAACGTGCTGTATGTTTTTAGCATTCTTAAAGGTGACATTGCCTGTGAAAGAAAATTTTCCGCCCAATTTTATCAACTCTTTTGCAAATTCAATGCTACCACTATAACAATGAAATTCAAACCCAAATTTTGGTGGATTTTGCTTTAAAATTTGAAGAGTGTCCCCATAAGCATCACGACAATGAATAACTATTGGTAGTCCATATTTATTGGCAAGGTCGATTTGAGAAGAAAACACCTGCTTTTGTTTTTCCCTATCCTTGTGAATTGGATTGCCTAAATCATCAACCAATTCATGTTCAAAATAATCCAACCCTATTTCGCCAACAGCAACCAGTTTTTTGTCTTTGGTTTTTAACATCTCTTCAATTTCTGCTTGATTATATTTATCTGCTTCATCTGGGTGGACACCAACAGTGTAATAAACACAATCATGAGCGGTGGCAATTTCTTTTGATTTTTTGCTGGTTTCAACATCACTGCTTGCGCAAATAACTTTTTCAACACCAGCGGATAAAAAATTGTTAATAATTTGCTCTACTTCTCCATTATATTGGTCATCATTCAAGTGACAATGTATATCAATCATAAAATTTCCCTTTTATTCAATATTAAAAAGATATCTGAAAAAAATCAAGTTAAACAATTGCTTACAAGACAAAATTGTAGTTTGATATTGACAAATTTTCAATTTTATCTTACACTATAGGCAGAATATATTTAAGGAAGGTAAATAAATATGGCAATGCAAAAATATTTGGGTGATATAATTATATTTTTGGACACGGTTGGTGTAACCGACTCACAATTTGCACAAAAATCAGGCAAAATCTATGCTTCTGGTTATTATCAGGGCGAAGAAATCAATTTGGCTTTTGGCAATTTTAAAATCAAAACTGACAAACCAGAAATTGAAAAGGCTTGGTTTAAATATTTGTCTTCAGCAAGACAAATTGCAAAAGATTACCACGCATATTTATCAGCAAAAACAAACAAATTGTTATCAGATGTAAGTGTTTTACTTAGTGAAGTTGACAGTTTAACAAACAAATAAACTGGCTAATTATCAGCAATAAATTTATGCAAAAAGTCCGCTCTACAGCGGACTTTTTTAATCACAATTAACATTTTTATCCAAACAATTTTATACAATTATTTTTCATTTTGACCATCAATATTATTTAATGGTTTATCTTCAATAGGCTGTTCTGCCCCATGAACATCATTTTCAACAGGTTGTGTTTGAGCCTCACCCGACTTGTTTTTGCCTATTTTTTTAAGCATTGAAAGCAGTTCGGTTTTGTTCTCTTTGCCTGTAAACAAACGTTTGATATTTGCACGATGAGCAAACAAAACAAGGAACAATATGCCACAAATCAAAATATAATTCAGCCAATTTGCTGGATTTGCAAGGCAAAGTTCAACAACTGAAAGCACAATAATTTCAAGCAAAGTGCAGATTGAAGCATATTTGATGAACAACATACTTACAATCATCAACACAAAGCAAATAAGTGTAACCCACCAGTTTGCAACAAAGAAAACCCCAATAGATGTTGCAATACCTTTGCCTCCTTTAAACTTGAAAAGCACAGGATATATATGCCCCAATACACAGGCAAACCCTCCAACATATAGGGCTACTTCAGCATTTAAACCACAACATTTAAATATCCAATAGCCAGCCAAAGCACAAACCAAACCCTTGAGCATATCAAGCACAAATGTTATAACCCCCGGCCAAAAGCCGTAAGAACGCCAACTATTCAACGTGCCAGGATTGCCACTGCCATGTTTTGTTATGTCATCATGTTTTGCTTTTGCAACAACACGTGCCCAAGTTATGTTGCCAATAAAATAGCACACAACTGCCAAAATAGAAAAATATAAATATTCCATAGTAATATATTAACACCTTATAAAATTTAAAGCAAATAAAATGCTTATTTAGTTGAAACAAACTAATTTATAATTTGCATTATTTATAAATATGATTGTTGTTAATTCATATTGCAAACTGCATTAATCGTCATTTTTATTTTTGAATGAAACTTTGAGCGGTGTGCCATTAAAATCAAAAGCACGGCGCAAATTGTTTTCAATGTAACGAATGTAAGCATTGTCAACCAAGTCAGCATTATTGCAATATATTTCAAATGTCGGCGGACAAGTTGCAACCTGTTTGCCAAAAATGATTTTAAGACGTTTGCCATGTTTGCTTGGTGGCTCAGTTGCACTGATTGCATTTGTAAGCACATTGTTGAAAAGTGCCATAGGGATTTCTCTCTTAGCATTTGCAAGCACATAATCAACTTTTTCCATAATCTGACCAATACGTTGACCTGTCGCACATGAAACATAAAGTGTTACGTAGTACTTCATAAAAGCAAGGTCTGTTTCAAACTGTTTTTCAAATGCTTTGCGTTGTTCTGCACTATTTTCAATCAAATCCCATTTATTGACAACTATCACACTAGGCTTGCCTTGTTCATGTACCAACCCCAAAATACGAACATCTTGTTCTGTTATGCCTTCACTTGCATCAAGCACAACCACAACAACGTCTGCCCTTTCAATGGCATTGAGGCTACGAATAACACTATACCTTTCAATGCTATCTGGCTCTATTTTTGATTTGCGTCTCAATCCAGCAGTATCAATCAAACAATAGTCTTTGTTATGCCACCTAAATGGACTGTCGATAGCATCACGTGTTGTGCCAGCAATTGAACTTACAACAACACGGTCTTCACCAAGCAGGCGATTTGTTATGCTTGACTTCCCTGCATTTGGTTTGCCCACCAGTGCTATCTTAACCGCACCATCATCTACTTCTTTTTCAGAGCGCTTTAAATATTTGACAACCTCATCAAGCAAATCACCTATCCCTTTGCCTTGTTCTGCTGAAATTGCAATTGGATCACCCAAACCCAATTCATAAAACTCATAAGTCTTTTCAACTTCATTGTTATCTAGTTTGTTTACAGCCAAAACTTTTGGGGCTTTTGCTCGACGCAAATGGTTTGCCACTTCAATATCATCATGTGTCAAACCCTGCTTGCCATCCACAAACAAAATGATAACATCTGCCAAATCAATTGCTAAATTTGCTTGTTCGATGATGCGCTTGTTGATTTCATCTTCTTTGTTAAAATCAAGCCCACCAGTGTCAACAACTTGAAACTGATATCCACACCATTCAGCATTGGCAAAAATTCTATCCCTTGTAACGCCAGGGATATCTTCAACTATACTAATTTTACTTCCGGCAATCTTGTTAAAAAATGTTGATTTGCCAACATTTGGTTTGCCGACTATTGCTACAAGTGGTTTTTTCATACTTTTTAGTGTAACACAAATTCAGTTGTTTTTCAATTGTTTTCTTAAAAATATTAGGAAGAATAATAGAATTATCGCCTTAAATCATCTTTTGCAGTGCATGCAATTTTGACACTTGTTGTGTTTTATTGTTTTTATCAATTTGAACATCGCAAATATAATCAATGCAATAACAACACAAACACACAACGCAAACCAGAAATTGCATACCAAGCTTTGATAGACAATAAACGATAAAATATAAGCAATAACAAATTGACTGATAATTGAAAACCACATATAAAACTTGTCAGTTTCTGCACGCAACACCGCCAAGTTGCTTACGCATGGACAATATAATAATGAAAATATCATGAAAGATATTGCACTTGGATATGAAAAGTGGACAACACTTGTGGCGACCGCCAAACTGGAAATTAAATCCGCCCTTGACAAAGCATTGTTGCAAATTGAGAGTGTGCTTACAACCAATTCCTTTGCCAAAACACCAACAAACAAGGCGCATACCACACCAGCAGAATTTAACCCAATTGGCGCAAACAAAACAGCAACTTTGTCAGCAATCAAAAATGCCATGCTGTTTGTTATATCTTGCGCATAACAGAAATTGAATTGTGTATGCGTCAGTATCCAAACAATAATTCCAACTGACAATACAATTGTAAATAATCTTTTGAACATATCCACTGCACATGAAATAATTGTCTCAACACAATGTTTGATATCAATGTGCTTAAGCGGTGGAAATTCAAGAAGCAATTCCCCCTGTTCAGTTGGCAAAATTGTTTTGTTCAATATCAGGGCGAGTATAATTGAGATAACAATGCCCAACAAATATAAAGCAATCACAATCCAAAAAGATTTTACCCCAAAGAAAGCTGATGCAACAATGGAAAAAATTGGAAGCCTTGCCATGCAACTGATATATGGATTTAAAATTGCAGATTTTGTTTTTAAATTTTTGCCTTTTAAATTTCTTGTTGTCAAAGTTGCCATCGTGTTGCACCCCAGCCCCATGAGCATAACATAAATAACTTTACCATTAAGCCCCATTGGCGATAGAAGGTCGTCAATAACATAACACAGCCTGGCAATTATTCCACTATCCTCTAAAATTGTGAGTACCATGTACATCAAACAAATTTGTGGCAGGAAACTTAATATTGTTGCAAATGATGAGAAAACCCCTGATGAAAAAAATTCAATCAACCAAACATTATCTGTTATTGAAGATAACAAATCTAAAAATGGATTTATAAAAATAAAATTTAAAACTATATTGAATAAATCGCTTAATTTAGGGCCTAATAAAAAGAAAATTGTATAAAAAATAGCAAAAAATAATAAAATTGACGAAAAAATCATGAAAAATGGATTTAAAATCAATTTATCTAATTTATTTTCGCCATATACATAATTTTTTTTGATTTTTGTGCAATCAACTAATAGATTTTCAATAAATTCATATCTTTTTTTGATAATTTCTGGATAAAACCCTTTAATATAGTCAATTTGTTGTTCATTTAAGCCATCAAAAACACCATTTAATGCAAAAATTATTTGTTTTTCAGTTAAATTATATTTATTTTTTATAATTTCTAAATAATTTTTTAAATAATATAAATTGTGTGATGAAAAATTTGAATTTTTATTAAAATAAATTAAATTTTTTGATAATTTTTGTTTTTTAGCATCTATTATTTCTATATCAATATTTAATTTTTTACTTAATTTTTTTTCATCAATTTCATTGCCACGTTTTAAAAAGTATTCATAGTTATTTAGAAGTATTTTAAAATCTAATCCCAGTTCACAAAACTGCAGGCATAGATATAAATTGCGCCTTAATGCTGACGCATCAACGATTACGATTCTTTTAGCATTTAATGACAAAATTAAATTTTTGCTAACCTCTTCTTCTCGTGAAAAAGTTGTCATAGAATAAAGCCCAGGTAAATCATAAAAACAATAATCTTGATTTTCAAATTTTATGATTTTCTTTGCTTCACTTACTGTAACACCATGAAAATTCCCAGTATGCTCATGTGCTTTTGTTAAAGAATTAAATAAAGTTGATTTGCCAACATTTGGGTTGCCAATCAATAAAATATTTTGTATGTCTGATTTATTAAAATCTTTTACTCTTTTATCATTTCTTTGTTCAGTCATAAACCACTTCAATTTCCTTGGCAATATTTTCTTTCAATGTAAAACATGAGTTTGAAAAAACAACAAGCAAAGTTTTTTTTAACAAACTTTTATGTTTTACCATTATTTGTGTGCCAACCACAAGGCCTAATTCCATAAGCCTAATCTTAAAATTTTCATCTTTAATTTTAATGCTTTTTATAGCACAAGGGGTGTTTATCTTTGCTTGGGACAAGTTCATAAAATATACTATTAAAGTTGAACAAAAAAAATGAACAAAAGCATTAACTTTTGTCCACTGTGTTTTTTCTATTTTGTAATCATTTCAATCGAAGTTGTAACTTTGATTTCTGTTGTTAAAAATTTAACTTTTTCTCCGTCCAAAGTGAAGGGTTCGTTTGATGGATTTTCAATTTGGATTTTGCTAGCATCTCTTACAATTGCACATTTATTTTTTCTTATTGCATTAATGCCATGTGTAAACATGCGCACAAATGTGCAAAATGCAGCTAATCCATTTGTCTTTTTAATTGCAACAAATTTAACTTTGTTGTTTGCTAGGTCTTCGCCTTTATTTATATTAAATCCGCCAGCCGAACAGCCATTCATCAACATTGCATATACAAACTTGCCATGCACCCTTTCGCCATCAACAACAAATGTGAAAGGCAATGCTTTAAGTGAAAACAACCCACCAATGCCAGCCCAAATATAAGCCATGCGTCCAACTTTCTTTTTAGCCTTTTGTTTTGCTTTGAATGATACACTTGTTAAATATCCGCTTGCCAAAGCATAAACAATGTATTGATTGCCGTCACACATTAAATCATACTTTGTTGTATTAAGGCGCAATACTGTATCAATAGCTTTGTCTAGTTCACGTGGGATTCCAAGTGTCCTTGCAACGTCATTGCATGTGCCAAATGGCAATATGCCGACAATGCTTTTTTGTTCTGCCTTGGCAATGCCATTAATAACCTGATGCAAAGTTCCGTCCCCACCAACTGATAAAATTATATCGTATTTGCCTGAATTTTTAAAAGCAAGCTCTTCTGTCTGTTTAGCATTTGAACCAGAAACAACATCAACTGTTTGATAACGCAAAAACAAACGCTCTTTTATATGTGGCAAAAATTCACCAATTTTGCCTTTCATAGCGTTTGGATTATATATTACAAGCACCGATGAATAATTTTTCAATTGTTATTTTTTCCTTCTCAAAATTTCATATTTCTTTAAATTTAAATCAGTTTTTATATAAACATTTTGTTTTGGAATTTTACATTCTTGCAAAGGTTGACCTTGTTCGTCCAAAATCTCTTCTATTGTTATTATAGCATTGTTTTGATATTTTGACAACAATTCTAACTGCTCCCCAACCTTAAATCTGTTGCGCATTTCCACTTGTGTCAATCCATTTTGCGTGTCATTTTTTACAATTGCAACAAATTCATAGTCAGTTTGAGGCAAACTTGTTTCAAGTGTTTGCTTTGGTTCTCCAAAATAAAAACCTTCACTGTAATCACGATGACTGCATTTTACAACTTCATTACGGATTTCTTGTGGCAAATGATATTCTTTATGATTTTTTAAGTAATCCAAAGCCATACGATAAGCATTAACAATGTTGGCAACATAATATTCCGTTTTCATCCTGCCTTCGATTTTGATTGAACTGATACCTGCTTGCTCTAGTTCGTCAAGGTGGTCAATCATACACATATCTTTGCTGTTTAAAATATATGTGCCGTGGCTATCTTCTTCTATAGGATATTCTTGTTGCTTGCTAACTTCCCTGATAACATATCCCCAACGACAAGCCTGCACACATGCGCCACGATTAGCATCTCTACCTGTGAAAAAATTGCTCAACAAACATCTACCTGAATAACTGATACACATTGCACCATGACAAAATGCTTCCAATTCGATATCCGCTGGAAGTTTTGCTCGCAATTGTTTGATTTCTTCCAAAGTCATTTCACGTGCCAAAATGAGGCGTTTAACACCCATATTGACATAAACCATCGCACTTTCACTGTTTGTAATATTGGCTTGTGTGCTTACATGCACTGCCAAGTTTGGTGCAAGCCTACGAACCATACTGATAATACCAAGGTCAGCACAAATCACAGCATCAACACCAATTTTATCCAAATAGAAAATATAATCTGGCAAATCTGCCAAATCACTTTCATGTGGTATAATATTTACTGTTACATAGACTTTAACCTTGTGCTGATGAGCATATTCTACTGCCCATTTAAGATTGTCTAAATCAAAGTTGCCAGCAAATGTACGCAATCCAAAACGTGTAGATGCCAAATAAACAGCATCTGCACCATATTCAACTGCCATAATTAATTTTTCTTTATCTCCTGCTGGAGCAAGCAATTCCATAAGATTTTCCTTTTGTGTTTAGTTCTATTATATTGTTTTATTTAACTTTTTTCAATTGTTTTTCTGGCTTTGGAAATTCTCCATTGTTTTCTGGTTTAAGTTTAGTTATGCCAACACCATCACCAATCGGGTAAATCAAAGTGTCAAAGATTGGATTTGTTGTGATTTCTGCAATATATTTATGCAAAGATTTTATCATCGCCCTGCACCCTGTTGTGACTTTTGCCTGGCCTAGAACCATGCCATGAAAATACAAATTGTCGGCGAAAATTATTCCATCAATGTTCAAAATTTGCTTTAAATACGGCAAATAGTTTATGTATTGATTTTTTGCACCATCAAGATATATCAAATCATATTTCTTATCGCACGATTTTAAAAATTCCATTGCATCAATTAAATATGGTGTGATTTTATCTTGTAAGTTTGCTGTGTTTATATTTTCAACCGCAATATTATAACGAGCCTTGTCTATTTCAACAGTATCAATGTGTTTGCAATCAGTGTTTGTTGCCATAGCGATGGCACTATAACCTATTGCTGTGCCTATCTCCAAAATCTGTTTGCTGTTGTTTTGCATGATTGTTGAAAGCAAAAAGGATAATGTGTCATCTAAACTGATTGGCACATTATTCTCTTTACCAAATTTTTTAATTGCATCTAATTGCATAGTCGATTTTACCAGAACTAATTTAAGTTAGTTGTTGCTTTCAATGATGATTGGAACAATGAGTGGTTTACGTTTAAGCTTTTTGTTCAAGTAGTTTGTCAATGCACGGCGTAAACTCTGTTTAACTGTGAGATAATCACGTGCTCGCACAGCATTTTCATCAATGCTTGATTCAATTGTTGATTTTGCATCATCAAGCCAAGTTTGTGCTTCGCCCATATAGGTAAAGCCACGTGAAACAATTTCAGGACGGCTGTTCAATTTGCCTTGTTTTGCATTTATATTAAGGATAACAATACACATACCATCTTCGCTTAATTGCTTACGTTCTTTAAGCACATTGCTTTCCATTTCGCCAATGCCAGCTCCGTCAACAAGTCTGCTACCAAATGGCACAGTGTCAGTTGCTTGGAAGAAGTTTTTATTAACTTCCACCTGCATTCCCAACATAGGAAGAATAACATTATGCCTATCCATACCAACAGAAAGTGCGGTTTCTCGTTGTGCAAGCAAATGTTTTTGTTCGCCATGCACTGGAATAAAGTATTTTGGTTTAACAAGATTAAGCATAATTTTCATTTCTTCTTTACAAGCATGACCAGAAGCATGAACTTGTTCAAGTTCGTTATAAATAACTTTTGCGCCCAACATGATAAGGCGGTTGATTACATTGCTGATTGATTTTTCATTGCCAGGGATTGGGCTTGATGAGAAAATAACTGTATCATTTTCGCCAATTTCAATGCCTTTAAATTCGCCAGAAGCCATACGTGGAAGTGCACTGTTTGGTTCGCCTTGACTGCCTGTTGAAAGAATAAGAATTTCACTATCCTTATAATTTTTCATCTTTTCAACTTCAATCAAATTTTGACGGTTTAATTGCATTTCGCCAATTTGAGAAGCCACATCAGTAACATTAACCATGCTTCTGCCAACCAAGACAACTTTACGATTGTGTGTTTCAGCCAAATGAATAACTTCTTGCACACGGTCAACGTTTGAAGCAAAACCTGCCACAATGATACGGCGGTCTTTGTTTTCGTTGAACAATTTGTCCAATGTTTGACCAACAACACGTTCACTTAAAGACATGCCTGGACGTTCAGCATTTGTGCTATCACTCATATAAAGAAGCACACCCTTTTTGCCAAGTTCTGCAAATGAATAGAAGTCAAATGGTTCATCATAAATTGGGGTTAAATCAATCTTGTAGTCACCGGTGTGGACAACCATACCAACAGGGGTTTTGATTGCCAATGCAAATGCACCAGGGATTGCGTGGTTGACATGAATAAATTCAATTTCAAAGCAACCTAATGTTATTTTTTGCTTTGGTTTAACAGCAATTGTTTTATATTCTACCTTTTTATGCTCGTCCATTTTCTTTTTGATAAGACCACATGTCATTTTGCTGGCATAGATTGGGGCTTTGATTTCGTTGACAACATAAGGGATACTTCCAATATGGTCTTCGTGCCCGTGTGTGATAACAAAACCACGGATTTTATCTTTGTTTTCAACCAAATATGTGATATCTGGCACAACAAGGTCAATACCTAACATATCTGTTGACGGGAACATAACACCGCAGTCAATAACAATAATATCTTTGCCATATTCAAGCACTGTCATGTTTTTGCCAATTTCACCAATACCACCAAGGAACATAACCTTCAAATTATTACCCTTTTTGCCCTTTGCTTTAATACCACTTTCACTTGTCAAAACCACTTGTTGCTCGCCTGTAAGGTTTAAAGCATCTGCAAGTTGGCTGACTTGGTTGGCTTCGATTGATTGCTCCTCCATTTGTTGAAGCAATTTATTTGTTTGTTGCTTGCTTTGTGCCCTTGATTGATTAGCCCTTGGCTTGCGTGAACCATTTTGGTTGTTTTGTGATTGTTTTGATCCGTTTGCGTTTTTATTTTGTTGACGTTTATTTGTTAAATTGTTTTGTTTTGGAGCAAAATTTTTGTCTGTTTTTACGCTTAAATCAAATTCTTCACTTGTCATTAAATTATCTATCATAATATCTCCTTTTTTCTAATTTACAACTGCAAAAAATCATGTATATTAAAACAAATTTTTGCAAGACAGTTTTGTTTTTAGATTTATACAACTTAAAGTTATTTAGTTTATATATCAAAATGTTTTCAATGCCTTTTTATCATTTAACATTAAAATGGCATAAAAAAACATAAAATTTCATCATTAAACATTATGTTTAACTGTAATTTATACGTTTGTACCCCTACAAGCATATTAAGTTCCAAAAAATATAAATCTTAAATAGAGTATATCACAAAAAAAAGGATTGTCAAGCAAAAAATTAACTTTTTTGATTTTCGACAAACCCTTTCAAAATTTTCGTTATTTTTTAATTTTTAATTAAAAGTCAAACAATTTATCAAATTCTGATTTAGTCATAACATCTGCTGTTGACGCATCGCCATAGGTTGACAAACTGATTTTGTGGCAGGCAAACATTTCTTTAAACACAAGATCGCAATCTTTAACTGTCATTTTTTTGATTATTTTATCAATATCTTTTTTCTTTTTAACACTGCCATACAGTGCCAAAGTGTCCAAATCGGCCATATACCTGCTTGCACGTGGCTCTTTCACTGCGTTCTTATATTTCCAGTCCCTTAAATATTTGTCCAGTTCAGCCTGTGTAAAACCATTTTTCAACTTGTCTTTAAAATAATCTGCACCAACTTGCAAAATTTTGTTAATATTGCCCTTTTCACATTCTGTGTACATTGTTGCAACCGAATTTTTTTCAAAATAACCCGCAGACACTTCACAACCATAAACCAGACTTTTTTCAAGCCTCATTCTTTTTTGAAGTCCTTCAGTAAAATTGTTAATTATGCCCAACACAACACCACATTTAACTTTAAAATCACGTTCAAAACATGTGTGGTTAAATTTGAAATTTAAAAACAAATAACTTTTGCCAATATCAACAGTTTTGATTTTATAAAAACTATCATCTTCAACATTTACACATCTCATTGGCAATGGTTTGAAGTCTGGTCTGTTAGGGATTGAATTTGCAAATTTTTCAACAAGCTTCTTGATTTTTTTGGCACACATTGGGCTTGCAACATACGCACGCAAATTGTTTGCAACAAAATACTGATTTACATATTGCTTTACATTTTTGCTTTTAATGCTTGAAACAGATGCCTCATTCCCTAAAACACGATTTTTTAAATAATCTTGCTTAAAAAGATTGTATCCATTAAATTCGGTTGCCCATTGTTCATTTTTATCCTTTGCTCCTGCAATTTCTTGCAAAACAACCGGTATTTCTTTATTCACATTTGCTTGGCTAAACGTGGATTTTGTGATAAGTTCTGCAACTGTATCCAAATAAGCACCAAATTCATTGGTGAAAACATTACCAATAAACCTGATTTCTTTGCCATTCGTAAAAGCATTTGAACCAATAAAATCAAAATATTGTTTACTGATTTGTTTTTTATCCTTATCTTTTGTACCCGTAAAAAACATGTGTTCAGTGAAATGTGCCAAACCAGGTATAGTGTCAACCCTTGCCCCACACAAAAATTGCAAATCAACCATTGTTGCCTTTGTTAATTTATTTTTTACATAATACAATTTGCCCCCATAAGGCAAGTCAAAAGTTTTAAATTTTTTCATAAAAATATTCTACGCAAGATTTTGATTTTAAGCAAGCAAATCAACAAAAAAGGCACAACTTAATTTAAATTAGTTATACCTTATATTTAAGTTAATTAATTTTTTAATCTATTCACTTCTCAATGCCAACACTGGATCTTTCTTTGATGCAATCTTTGCTGGAATTAATCCTGCAAGGAATGTCAACAACACACTGATTGCAATCAAAATTAAGCAAGTTAAAGGTTGAAGGCTAACAAGTCCCGCCACCCCAGTTAAAGACTTCAGCACAACATTAAGCACCAATGAAAGCAAGAATGAAACCACAACACCAATCACACCTGCAAGCAAACCGATAATTGTTGTCTCTGCATTAAACACACGTGAAACATCTCGCTTTGAAGCACCAACACTGCGCAATACACCAATTTCTTTTGTTCTTTCAATAACTGATGTATAAGTGATGATTGAAATCATTATGCTTGATACAACAAGTGAAATTGCGGCAAATGCAACAAGCACATAACTAATAATGTTTACTATGCTACCCAACATATTTGTAAGCATTTGAGAGCTATCATTATACACAATTTTGACAGTGCTTTGATTGTTCCAATTTTTGATAAGTGTGGTTAAATCGTCTTTTGCATCAAAAGATTTACAATAGAAATATACACCTGTTGGCACATCGCTTGCGCAATACATTTGAAGATACAAATCAACAAGTTGCTCATCTGTTAAATTGATTTTAAGGGAATCGCTTGTCAACATGTTCACCATTTCTTGCAAACTATTAAATTCATAAATCGTACCTTCAGTGAAATAAGCTAATTCACTTATATTTACTTTATAAGGCACTTTTAAAGTTGCATTTTTGTCTGTAAGCACATTTGCTTTTAAATTTGCAACAACATTTGATGCTTTGCAATTAGCCCTATACTCCTCCGCCAAAGCACGAGAGTACATAATGCCATTTGAAAATATACTGCCTGAAGCATCATCTTTCAAAATAAGTACACCAGTTATTTTAAGTTCTTTTGTGTGTTCGCTTGCATAAAGAGATGCCAATGTTGATTGATTTGCAATTATATTTGAAACATTGGTCAAGCCATTAAAATTAAGCACTGGCTCGCCGTCTAATTTGTAATAAGCATCATTATAAAGCAATTTATACTTTTTATTATTTATGATACTATCTATCTTAAGTTTTGAGCCTTCATTTGGCAAATCAATACCCAATTCTTTCAACTGATAATTTGCAACTGAACGAGAATTTAACACCAAAGCAACTTCATCAGCTTGTGTTGGATAATTGCCAATAACATCATACAAACCTCTCACATAATCTTCATTTGTTAAAGCCTCAAAGAAGGTTGAAGTTGTTGTTCCGTTTAACACACTTGTGGTTGGAACATTGTTTATTGGATATATGATTGTGTTTTCGCCATACTTGTAATCTGTTACAAAGTGCATTGAACCTGCATAACTTATTTGCAGTTCATTAAGCATATCTTTTTTGCTTTGTTCAGCATAATGATTATTTAGATATGCAACAAAATCATCGCTAATATAATTGTAACTGCCGTAACTGGTTAACATTTCTTTCATATCGTAAATTGACAGTTCATCATCGGCAACCGGTTCACCCCTATCGCCACGTGCATTAACACCATTTTTAAGGCTGTTTAAATCAACCGCCACCGATGTTACAGAAATAGGATAACTTGCCAAGCTATCACTTTGCATATTGTTGATATACCCCATCATGCCAGCACTTGCTGCCAAAATCAAGGCTATACCAATTATGCCAATGCTCCCTGCAAATGAGACCATAATTGTCCTGCCCTTTTTTGTGAGCATATTTTTGAAACTTAAGCCAAGAGCAGTGAAAAACGACATGGACTTTTTCTTTTCTGTCTTTACAAAACCAGATTTTTCTTGTTGCTTTGCAAGTTTTGCTTTGTGTTTTTCAATTTCCTTTTCTGCTTGAGCATGAGTGTATGGTTTGCTGTCCTCAACCAACTCGCCATCAAGAAAACGTACAATACGTGTTGAATATTTGATTGCCAATTCAGGATTGTGCGTTACCATAATAACAAGCCTATCTTTGCTTACTTCTTTAAGCAAGTCCATGATTTGGACACTCGTTTTGCTATCCAATGCGCCAGTTGGTTCATCTGCCAAAATGATTTCTGGGTCGTTAACCAATGCCCTTGCAATGGCAACCCTTTGCATTTGCCCACCTGAAAGTTGATTTGGTTTAGATTTCAATTTATCCCCCAAACCAACTTTTTCAAGCACAGCAATGGCACGTTCTCTTCGTTCCTTTTTCTTGATACCGCTTAAAGTTAAAGCAAGTTCCACATTTTCAAGCACCGTTTGATGTGGTATCAAATTGTAACTTTGAAAAACAAATCCCACTCTATGGTTGCGATAATTATCCCAATCTTTATCTTTAAACTGCTTTGTTGAAACACCATCAATCAGTAAATCGCCATCTGTATATCTATCTAAACCACCAATAATGTTAAGCATTGTTGTTTTGCCACACCCACTTGGCCCTAAAATGGAAGCAAATTCATTACGGCGAAAACATAAATTGACACCTTTAAGTGCGTCAACAGTCTGGTCTTTCAGTTGATACTGCTTTTTTATATTTACAAGTTCAAGCATATAATTAAACTCCTTTGTTTTTATTACACATATTTAACAATCATCACAAAATTTGTTGCATTAATCTTTATTTTGATTTAAGTGTTCAACAATTTAAAATTTTGACTTTTTGATTATATCAAATTTAAAACAATTTTCACAAGAAATTAAGCATTGAGTTTTTAAACAAAATCATTCCATTGTCGATTTTAAATTATCTTTTGCTTGAAAAAATATTAAAAAGCAATAAAAACACACAAATTTTTAAATGTTTGGCATGATTTTTTCAAATATTAAAAAAATTATTGAAAAATGGCAATGTTTATGTTAAACTACTTTTATTAGGAGAATGTATATGCGCATTGAATTTGACTCAAACCAGCTTGCAATTGTTATCAGCAAAGATGAATTAAGCACAAATTTTGAAGAAATTAACAAAAATATTGATAAGTACAAACAAAATAAAAAATTTGTGCTTGTTATCACCTGTCCAAAACAAAACAAAAAGGCTGATGTTCCTTATGCCTATCAGCCCGCTGAAGTGAATAAATTATTATACTTAAACAGAAAAATTGAACAAGCGGGTCACCACGATTGTATCTTGTTCAATGAAGGCATTGACCTGCCTGAAAATAAAGACAGCAACACATCTGTTAAATGTTGGACTTTGTCTATCGTTTTGGAAGTAAACAAAAAAATTGACCACATTGTGCAAAAAATCAAAGATTTGCGTTTGACCCCTTACGAAACCATGCTATACATTCATGAATTGGCATCAAAATTTAAGTATAGTGGCAGTGCAAAAACAAACACAATGAGCCGTGAATCTGAAGCCACTCTGCTTGGTTTGAGCGATGAATATAAACACTTTTGCTGTGTTGGTTATGCCTCATTTGTAAAGGCCATTATCGATCGACTAGACACACCTGACCTAGTGGCTTATGTTGACCAATTTAATATTTTCAACACCGACAAAAGCACTAATGAACCTGGCTTTGTAACTGGTCATGTAACAAATCTTATAAGGATTAATGACCCATATTATGGTATTCAAGGCACTTATTTTGAAGATGCCACTGGCGGAGACGACACTTCTTTTGCAGACTTTTCAACCTGTTTGTTGCCTATCCCAGATATGCAACATTTTAAAAGTAAAATATATCGTCATGTACCTTTTGAAGATTCTAAATCAAGTATCCATAAACTCGTCTATGTTGAAGATAAAATTTACAACGATATTGAAGGCAGTCCCGATTATTTTAGAAACAGCATTCTAAAAGTGGATTATGAATGGCTTCCTTTTCAAGACACAAGGATTCGCCGCTTCACTAAAAATTTGCAGTACAAATCTTATCCAATAGAAGCATTTGAAAACGCCTATCGCTCTCTGCTTGCAAAACTTGGCGAAAAAAACACCGCTGAAAAAATTGGCAAAGCCATGGAAATTGCAGTTTTAAATGCAGGCTTTAGATTTGATGAACGTTCTGAAAGTTGCTTTGCAAAAGATTATTATGAATCTTATCAATACTACCTTGCAAACCAAGGTAAAGGTATCTAACACAAATTAAAAACGCAGGTTTGTAATGCTTGCGTTTTTTTGTGATATTCCTATACAAAAGCAAAACAAACACAATGAAAAATGAAGCACCACCAAAATAGTTAGACAAATTTATTAGGCTTACTTCAAAAGCCTTGAGTTTAATTTGCTTTTTTAATAAATATTTAGCCTTTCTATATAAATTATTTTATCTTCTCCAGTATATATTTTTGCTGTGAAAAAGCATGGTCAAACATCAAGAAAACAAAAAAGGTCTTTGCGTTAAACTTTACGTAAGACCTTTTTTTTACTAAAAACTGTTCTTTTACTTGTTGGGATTTTTGAAGAGAATTTAGGCGGTTGAGATTTTAGTCTTTATTATTACTTTCTAATCTTCAACGGCATTTTTCTTAACCGCAACCAAATAATAAAACCACCCAGCACCACTGCCGATATCGAGCCAATTACGATACCCGCCACTGCTTTGTTTGAAAGCCCTTTGCCCTGTTTTGCCGGTGCAATTAAAAATCCACATTTTATACATTTTACAGGGCCGGTTCCGTTTGACGCTTCTCTGTCTGGAATGTGTGCTTCAATATTTAGTTTGCTGTCGCAGGTAGAGCAAGTGTCCCAATGATGTGTGCTATCCTTTCCGCCGTATTTTGTTATGTTGTGTTCGCTCATTTCTCCATATTCTCTTTTACAGCCCTCACAAACTGCTTTTTTTGTGCAAGTTGCCGTTCCTCCAAAGCAATTGGCCGTTTGGGTGTGACTACCATCTGTTTTGCAAGTACGGGTATGTGTATTATTTCCATTGCTTACCCATTCTCCCCAATCGTGTATATGATTGTTACTTTGTTTGGTGTAATAGTATGTTACCGTTTGACCGTCACCACTAACAATTTGATTTAGCCCCTCTACTCTAATTAAAGTATGTCCATAAAGATATTGGGCAGCCACCCAATTAAGATTGCTTCCAACGGCTATAGGTATTACAGCTTTTGAAGTATTTGGAATTGTACTGTCATCTTCAAACTTGTACTCTATATTAACATTTGCGTACAACTGCGTTTCGGTGTTGTCGTGCACCAAAACATTTCCGTTTTCGTCAGTCACTTCAAAGGCTATGGTGTCGCCCCCTGTTAGGTCTGCATCAATCGGAATTTGGTAAATTATTGAACAACTTTCTAAGCCTGAACTGAAATTGCTACCATCATAACCCAACGCTCCTTTTGGCCAAAACTTGCTTTTTTCTCCCCATGTTGAAATGGTAAAAGTCTGTGATGTTTCTATCCTTTGACCACTTGTTGTGGTTGCCACACTTCCATTAGCCCGCTTTATCCAAACTTTCATGGTAATGTGTCGTATTGTTGTGTCTGAAAGGTTTTGGACAATTGTGCGCAGTTCAATCTTTTCGCCAGCCATAGTTGTATTAAATCGGTTTTTATCTGCACCGCTAAGCAATACTGTGTTACGGTGATTTACAAAATTTGTATAGCCACTATATGTCGTATCTGTAAATGCGGATAACTCAGAATATTGCCCAGTGTATTTTTTTACTTCGGGATTGGCAACATAAAGACTTTTACCACTTATAAGTTGAGATAACCTTTTGTAACCCTGCAATTTGCAGACTTCACAAAACTGGTAGTTTGTATCACGCATAAGACACTCATAACTAGAATTATATGCGTTGCTGTCTGTTGTTGAAGGGCAAGTATATGTTTTTCTAAATCCTAATAATTTTTTCCACTTTACTTGCTCGGGGTTATGAGTGTATGCCACATTAAGCGAGGTAATATCTGTTTGTTCATTAACTCCACTCATATATTCATCGCCAAGCCCCAACAATCCATGCCCCAACTCATGCGCAAAGGTTTGCTTGGCACGATAACTATCTGCTGGAGTTATAAAATAATGAAAACCAAATGGAAGGTTTGTTGTTGCATCACCAAAGTTTTGGCTAGTATTTACAAGTAAAGCAAACTGGCTTATATAATTATGCACATAATAAAATGGTGGATATTGCTTGTCATCGTTCCAATACATTGTGTCGGGTTCTGTATTGTTAGGTATATGGGCATCGTGTATTTGTTCAATAAATGTAGGGCCAATACATCTTTCAAAAATATGGTTTTTCCATGGATTTCCCATATTTGTGGCTATAAACGAAGAGTTGTTAGAGCCGACAACGACATCAAAAAATGTACTTCCTCCATTTTCAAAACTAGACTCTGATGCCGTGCAAAGCGCATATACATTAAACCTATCGGCAAAACTGCGATAAGGTTCGTATTGCATAGCCCCACTCCACACTTTTTTTACATCGCTTATAAATTTTTGTTGTTGACCTTTTGTGTATCCTTCGCCACAAATAACAATTACCATATTCTCTGTATCGCTTCTTGTCTTTTGAATGGTGTATACAGGGATTGTTGGATTTGTGTATTTGCCGTCACTAGAATAATATGGCCCAAGGGTAAGTGTAAGTTTTTTGTCTGTGCTTATATCCCACTCTTGATTTGGGTCGTCCTCCGGCTCTGCAATGGTATATTCATCCTCTACCTTGTCAGGAGCAGAGCCTATATATGGGCTTGCCTTAGTTCCGCTACCAGCAGTTGCTACATAATAGTCGGTATCAAGATAAAAAGCAGGTCTAATGCCAATATAACCGCGTTGTGGCGACTCTCTACCTATTGTTCCATTGTTGTGGACATACCGCATATCGTGATTGCAATCGGTCACCGGAGTTCTTAGCCAATATGGCCAACTTACACCTTGCTCATTTTTTCCAACATAATAGCTACCATAGTTTTTCCAAACAGCATTTACCTGCTTAACATCAAGAAGAAAGACCTTTTCAGTTGAGTTTTCGCCATAAACACTATCATAGTTTTGAACAACATTTTGAATGTTCTCATTAAATTTTAAATCTGAACGGCCATCTCCATCATAAATTCCTCGCTTATATTCTGGATGAGATACAAGCGAACGCTGTGTGACAATTTTCATTGTGACAATTTCTGCTTTTGAAAAGCCATTTAAAAAGCCAGCCTTTTGGTCGTAGGCATTTCCGTCCACATAGTTTTCTTTTGGGGCATTGCCACATAACCACTTTACCTCACCAGCTTTAGCAACAGAATTTAACCACGAACGCATGTTACTATCCTTCCAATAATTAGAGCCATAAGTATCTCGCCTATAATCACGACTGTGAGATCTTGAACGACTGTTATTGCTTGTTATGGCATCATACGGAAGGTTATCAATTATATTATCAGCAAGCATAAGTGTACCATCGCCGTCAATGCTTACACATCTCCATACAATGTCTTTATCGTTGTATTTACCGAGTGTTATATAGTCGCCCAGTTTGACTTGCGTTGTCGTTTTTGCAACACTTTTTGCCAAAAAACCATGAGAGCAAGCAACTGTTTTTGGTTTTGAATTATTTAAACTGCCATAGAATTTTACCGCCTCGGCAGAAAAAATACTAAGAGTCATTACTATGGCAATTATTATAGTAGTATATATATGTTTAAAAAAATTTTTCATTGATTACCCCATTCTTGCCTTTTTATTTTTTGTAAATAAACTTTTAAATATCACAAAATTGCTTTCTAATCATGTGTTTGTGCCTTAAATATCAATATTGCACTAAGAACAGAACAAAATCCTCTTCCTTGGTCAATTAGGATATTGTGTAGAATTATCCAAAATATAACAAATTTTGGATTGCGTTTTAATATCTTTTTAAGGTTTATGCCCTATTCACCAATTATGCCTAAATTTTACAGATTTTTATATTAATGAGTCATGCTTTTGGTGTGTGACTTTTTCTATCTTTTGTATGTTAACATATTTTTGGCAAAAGAATCAAACGGTTTGTCACACCCAAGTGTGAAATTTTGAAACCAAAAAATATTTACATACCTAGGCAATTCTCCGTTTTCTTAACATATTGTACATTTTAGGTTTTTAATAATTTGGTCAAAGCATTAACAATCTGGCAACTAACAAAATTATAAAAACATTTTTAAATTTTTTAATTTATTGTTTTTTAACATATCACACATTTGTTTGAAATTAATGTTTTTTAATGATAATATATTTATGCAAGGAACAATATTATGAAAAGAAAAAAAATAGTTATTATTAGCATTAGTTTAGTTATTACAATCATTTTTGCGATTTTTGGTGGTTTTTTAGGACTTATTTTATCAAGAAATGCTCAACTAAACACAATTGACTTTTCAAAAATTACTGGAAGTTCAAATAAAGTTGTTTTGTTTATTGGCGATGGAATGGGTGTAAACCATGTTAAAGTAACATCAAGTTATTATGAAAAACAAATGTTTATGACCTCGCTGGAATATCAGGGTATGGTTTCAACTTTTTCAAATTCACTATTTTCGCCTACAGACAGTGCAGCGGCTGCAAGTAGTTTGGCAACTGGAAGAAAATTTAACAACAAAGAAGTTTCAAGGCACAATGGAATAGATATTACCACAATTAGCGAAAAAGCAAAAAATAAAGGGCTTGGGGTTGGAATTGTTACGACTGACAATCTATATGGTGCAACACCTGCGTCATTTTCCTCTCACGCAAACAATCGTGGAGATACTAAGCAAATTGTTATGGCACAAGCAAAAAGCAACATAGATTTGTTTTTGGGAGCTGGTAAAACAACCTACGAAGCCTATAAAAATTTGTTTGAAAACAATGGCTATAACTACAAAAATGATTTGTCACTTTTTGAAAATAATTTTGAAAAGCAGATAGGAGTTTTTAATAATATAGTAGCAGAAAATGGGGATAACATATCTCCTACTCTTGAAATGTTAACCGAATACGCAATAACATATCTTGAAGCGAACTACCCAAATGGATATTTTTTGATGATAGAAGGTGCGCACATAGACAAAGCCAGTCACTCAAACGACATTTTTAAAATGATGCGTTATCTAAATAGTTTTGACGAAAGTATCAAAATTTGCCACAACAAACTACAAACTCAACCTAATGTGACTATCATTGTAACTGCCGACCACGAAACAGGTGGACTAAATTATAACAATCAAACCAAAGATGAAATAAACAATTCGCTCTACACACGCTCAGGTCATTCAAGCAAAAATGTCCCCTACTTTATATATCAAAAAACAGAAAGCGCAATAAAACTAAACTCAGTTTTGAAAAACAAGATAGATAACACAGATATTTTCAAACTTAGTGAAGCACTATTGAATTTAAAATAGCAAATAAATAAAAAACCATTAGAAATCTAATGGTTTTTTTATGACATTTTTTATTTTATATCTTTTTCAATAATTTTAAAAAAAAATTCATACTATCTATTATGAATTTATATGATAGGCAAAAAGCAGTTGACTATGCTCATACTTAGTGGAACAGAAGCAATCCATACATTATCTTCTTATTCCTATTATAACAATAAACGACAACTTAAACAATAAAAAAGCCTAAATCAAAATATTCGATTTAGACTTTGCTTGGTGCGCCAAGAGGGGTTCGAACCCCCGACCCCCGCCTTAGAAGGGCGATGCTCTATCCAGCTGAGCTATTGGCGCTGGAGCGGGTGAAGGGAATCGAACCCTCGTAACTAGCTTGGAAGGCTAGCGCTCTACCATTGAGCTACACCCGCACTTGAACATGCGTAATAATATCATATTAAAGTTGCTGGTGTCAAGTTAATTTTGTAAAATTCGCTTAATTTTATAAATTTTAAATTGCTAAATTGTTCTTATCACGTTCCATAACCATAAATCATTATTGATAACAATAAATGTTATTTTTCTCGACCATCTCTCCATTTCCCCACTTATAGATTTATCAAAACATTAAACATTTACTTTTCATTAAACTTATTGAATCAACAAGAAAGACATTGAAACGCCAAATCTTAAGCATATAATAAATAGGTATTTTATCGGCTTTATATGTAAACAACAATCCTTTGCTTTTGAATTATTGTTAGTATAAAAATGTCTATAGATTAGGCAATGTCACAACACAATTATGGAATATAAGAAAAATTAAAAATTTTCATTTTTTTTGCAAAAAATACTTGTTTTTTTATTTTCTATAGTGTATAATACAAAAGTCGCTAGTGATAAAAACGCATTAGGCACAATTCAATTTATCTTAATTTTGTGGTTCATTAGCTCAGTTGGTAGAGCACATGACTTTTAATCATGGTGTCCCGGGTTCAAGTCCCGGATGAGCCACCATTTTTCTAATAGCGGGCTGTTCGCCCTTTTGCGGATGTGGCGAAATTGGCAGACGCGCTAGACTTAGGATCTAGTGGGTGACCGTGGGGGTTCAAGTCCCTTCATCCGCACCACAATGGGGTATCGCCAAGCGGTAAGGCACAAGACTTTGACTCTTGCACGCGCTAGTTCGAATCTAGCTACCCCAGCCAATATTGCCTTAACGGGCAATATTTTGTTATATGGTGGATATAGTTCAGTTGGTAGAGCGCCAGATTGTGGATCTGGTTGTCGTGGGTTCGAGTCCCTCTATCCACCCCATTTAAAAGTGCACTTTGATGCACTTTTTTGTTTTCCATGAAGAATACAAAACCACAGCTTTAAAGATTATTAATAGAAAGTATTAAAAAAAGCCCCAAATGGGGCTTTTTTATATCTATTTATGGATTTTATAGACCAAACAAATTAAGCATTGTTGGCATCTGTTTCTGGCTCTTTATTGATAAATAAAATGCCAAGAGTTCCTGGTCCACAGTGTGAACTGATAGTTGAACTTGCATCAACATCATAAACCTGCTTAAAGCCATATTCACGCAGACGATCGCATATTGACGCACTGATTGCCATTGGGCTACTGTGGGTTACAAAGGCAACTGACAAATCTGGGTTTGATTTTTTAAGCATATCTTCCACATATTTTTTCAAGCAACCGTTAATCCCACCCATGTATTTTTTTGTAACTTTCATTTCACCATTTATAACAGAAATTTGTGGTTTAAGCATCAAAATTGTTGCGCCAATCAAAGCTAAAGAACTGCACCTGCCACCTTTATATAAAAATTTCAATGTGTCAACCAAAAAACTGGCTTGAACATAAGGGCGAAGCGCTTCAAGCTCTTTAACAATTTGTTCAGGTTCTTTGCCTTCTTTTACTTTTTCAACACATTTTAATGCAATCAACGCAATACCTGATGAAAGCGACATACTATCCACCAAATACACATTTTGCATTCCTTCTACCCCAAGTTTAGCATTTGCAAAAGCAGAGGTCATTTTATCTGACAAACTGATGTGAATAACTGCATCATAATCTTTTAAAATATTTGTGAAATATTCTTTAAACATTTCCGCACTTGGAGCACCAGTTTTTGGAAGAGCCCCTTTTTCTTTTACATATTTAAACAAATCTTGACTTGTAACGTTTATGCCATCACGAAATTCTTCTTCACCCATGGTTACAAAATAAGGCATGCAAAAAATGTTATTTTCTTTGATAACTTCTTTTGGCAAATCACATGCACTATCAATCGAAATTGCAATTTTCATAATTTTCTCTCTCTTTTTATTTTATTTATATAATCAGCAAATTAGCATATAAAATTTGTAAACAATGTGCTGTATTTTACATTTTATTTTTTTTATTATACCTTAAAAACATTTTTCAGTCAAACATTAATTTGTTTTTTTATGTTTTTTTATCAAAATATAAAAAACTGTTAAAAATTATGGCTACATGCAAAAAAAATTTTTATTTTTCAAATTTTGCAGTGCTTTTTATAGTATTTTTGAAAAATTTTATTGTTATTTAAGATTTTATATGCTTTGACAAAATGAAAAAATATTATATATATTTGAAAAATTTATTATTTTGTGATAATATCTCTATCAATGACAATAAAAAAATTTTTAAAAAACTATAATTTTTTAGCAAACAAAACTGTGTTAATTACAGGTGCAGATGGTGGAATAGGAAGCGAAATTTCAAAGCATTTTGCAAGTTTAAATTGCAATTTAATTTTTGCCAATCGCGATGAACAAAAAACAAAAAGTTTGATTGACACCATATTAAAACAATATCCAAACACGCATATCAAATCTGTAAATTTAGATTTATGCAACAAGCAATCTGTTGAATCATTTTTAAAAACAATCAGGTTGTCACACATTGATTATTTTATTCATAATGCCGGTGTTTACAATATAAAACGTAAAGTCACTGATTTGGGCTTTGACAACATCTATCAAACAAACTGCCTCATGCCATACTATATAACCAAGAAATTACTCCCCTACTTTAAACAAAACAACACAAAAATTATATATATGGGAAGCTTTGCTTACAAATATTCAAAAATTAATTTTGAAGATATTCAATTTAAGCAGTCAACAAGAATCAATAAGATTTATGGCAACAGCAAACGCGTGGCAATGTATGCTTTTTCAGAGTTATTTAAACAAAACCCTGACATCAAGTTTTCAATTGCTCACCCTGGGCTCACACTTACAAAAATGACAAATCATTATCACAAGTCAGTGAACTGGTTGGTGCGTTTTGCTTTAAAAATTGCATGTCCGCCACCTCAAAAGGCAGGTTTATCGGTGATTTATGCCACAAACCACAACACAAACGGTAACAGTTGGATAGGCCCAAAAATTTTTAACATTTGGGGTTATCCTAAATGTGGAAAATTTAAAATGGACACAACTGAAAGCCAAAAAGCTTTTGAATTTGTGGAAAAACAAACAATTGATATTGAAAATCAAATTGCAAATTAAAATGTTTGCAGTTTGTTTTTTTTAGTTGACACACCATACCTATGTGAGAAAAGCAATATATACTGGGTTATTTACTTCCCCTTATTTGCGTGGTATATTCTCATTTTACCCACAAAAAGCTTAATGTTTTTGAAAACATAAAAAATTTGTTTGTTTTGCAAAACATGATAATATCTGGCAAAATATTTACAAATCATGTTTTCAATCATTTTTAATTTGGGCTAATTTAGAGTATAATCATATTATAATATGAAAAGTAGAAAAATTTTGCTTTTTAATTTTAAGGGGTGAAAATGAAAGAAAATTATTTTTCAAAAGAATATATGCAAAGTTTGGACGCATATTGGCGTGCTTGCAACTATTTATCCGTTGCTCAATTATATCTTCTTAAAAATCCATTGATGCGTGACCATGCCCTTTGCTTTGATGACATAAAGCAAAAACTGGTTGGTCACTGGGGCACTGTGCCTGGTCAAAATTTTATCTATGCACATTGCAATCGTGTTATAAAAAAATATGACCTTGATATGATTTTGCTTTCTGGCCCTGGTCATGGTGGAAATTTTTTAACATCAAACTGCTATATGGAAGGAACTTACACTGAATACTACCCTGACATAAATTTTTCACATGATGGCATGCAAAAGTTTTGCAAGCAATTTTCTTTCCCTGGCGGTATTGGTTCTCACTGTGTGCCAGAAACACCAGGTTCAATGCATGAAGGTGGCGAGTTAGGATACTCTCTAGCCCATGCCTTTGGTGCTGTTATGGACAATCCAAACTTGATTGCTACAGTTATAGTTGGCGATGGAGAGGCTGAAACAGGCCCCCTTGCAACCGCTTGGCACGGAAACAAATTTTTAAATCCAAAAATGGACGGCTTTGTGTTGCCTATACTCCATTTGAACGGATACAAAATCAACAACCCAACAGTGCTTTCAAGATTACCAAAACAACAATTGATTACTCTTTTTAATGGCTATGGTTATGCTCCTATCTTTGTTGAAGGCAATGAACCAAAAACAATGCACATTAAAATGGCAAAAGCAATGGATAAAGCGGTTGAAAGTTTAAAAGATATCCGCAAGAATGCTGATAAATATAAAAATTCTACACCTATTTACCCTATGATAGTTTTGCGTACCCCTAAAGGCTGGACTGGGCCAAAAACTGTTGACGGAAAAGCAATTGAAGGCTTTTGGAGAGCACACCAAATCCCACTTGTTATCAAAAATCAAGACGAACTAAATCAACTTAAATCTTGGCTTGAAAGCTACAAACCAGATGAGTTGTTTGATGAAAATTATGTTCCTTATAAATATATCACAGACATTTTGCCAACAGGCGATAAACGTATATGTGCAAGTCCTTACACAAACGGTGGACGCATTTTAAAAGAACTTAAAACTCCAAAATTTGAACGATATGCTGTGAAGTTTAAAGGTCATGGCACAACAAAAGCACAAGACATGTTTGAATTAGGTGGTTATGTGCGAGATTTGTTAAGCATGAATAAAAATAATTACCGCATATTTAGCCCTGATGAAAACAATTCAAATCGCCTTTATAAAGTTTTTGAAACTTCTAACCGTAATTTTAATGCCAAAAAACTTTCCACTGACGAAAATTTGGCAAATGATGGTCATGTTATGGACAGTTTCTTAAGTGAACATATATGCGAAGGCTGGCTTGAGGGATACTTGCTTACTGGTAGGCATGGAATGTTTGACAGTTATGAAGCATTTATCCGAGTTGTTGACAGCATGATTGCTCAACACGCAAAATGGCTTAAAGCCTGCAAACATGTACCTTGGCGCAAACCAATCAGTTCTTTAAACCTTATCCTTGCAAGCAATGTTTGGCAACAAGACCATAACGGCTTCACACATCAAGACCCAGGCTTGCTGGATCTGATTGCAACAAAGGATAAAGACATTATAAGGGCTTATTTACCTGCTGACGCAAACTGCCTGCTCTCCTGCTATGACCATTGTGCAAAAAGCAAAAACTACATCAATGTGATTGTTGCAAGCAAACATCCAAGTTATCAATGGTTGAGCATGGACGAGGCAAAAGAGCATTGTGAAAAAGGCTTGTCAATTTGGGATTGGGCTTGTTTTGGCAACAGCAAAAATGCTGATATTGTAATTGCTTGCTGTGGTGCTACCCCAACAATCGAATCTCTTGCTGGGGCAAAATTATTGCATAAATATTTGCCTGATTTGAATATCAGATTTGTAAATGTGGTTGATTTGATGAAACTTGTATCAAACAACACTCACCCACATGGGTTGACAGATAAAGAGTATGATGCAATATTCACAAAAGACAAACCTATTCTTTTCAATTTTCATGGCTACCCTCAACTCATTCACACACTTACCTACAACCGTCACAATCAAGACATGCATGTTGCTGGCTATATGGAAGAAGGTAGTATCACAACAGCATTTGATATGCGTGTTAGAAATCACACTGACCGATTCCATTTGGTTCTTAAAGCATTGGATTGTTTGAAAATTGACAAAACTATTGAAACCAAAATTAGACGTGAAATGAACAGTAAATTGAAGCAACACACTGCATATATTGATGAATATGGTGTTGATATGCCTGAAATTGAAAACTGGAATTGGAATGATTAAGTAACATTCAAGAAAATTAAGCAACAAAAAATTGAGTATCTAACTCAATTTTTTTGTTTGATTTTTGAAATCATAATCAAAATGTTTGCGTTTCAGTATTGACAAGTGCTTTATATGATGTAATATTGTTTTTATATATTTTTGTGGCAAAGGTGAATTTATGAATGATGATTTATGGTTAAAAACTTATATTAAATTAACACATTTTTTAAAATACAACGAACGTTATCCAAACATTAAATCACAAGATGAAAATGAAAAAATGCTTGCTAATTTTGTGCGTGAACAACGAGACGAATACAAAAACAACATTATCAAGCCTTATAGAGAAAAATTGCTGAATAGTATTCATTTTTATTGGTGCTATGATAAGGTTAAAAACGACAATAGTTTAACCACTTGGCAGAATTATCAAGAGAGATATATACAAAAAATGATAAACACAAATGGTTCAAAATTCAGTTCTGACGGCGAGTATGCAACAAATAAAACCTTGCAATGGCAAAAACAACAAATGAAAGATGAAAAAAATGGGTCTATCCACCCAGACCGTGAATATGAACTTAACAAAATTGGTTTTGATTTTATTGACCACACTATTCCAAAATCTCAACGAAAAACCGAATGGTTTAAAAATTACAACCTTTTGATTGAACTTTTGAAATCTGTTGCTGGCGATTATGACAAAATTAAAACATTGCCCAAATTCAAAAACATTGAAAGATGGTTTAACACTCAAATTAAAGAAGAACAAAACGGCGCTTTAGAAGATGATCGCCAATACCTGCTTGAAAACATAAATTTCCCTTTTGAAAGCATTTACAAAAAAGATTAAGCATGATTGCTTAACCTTTTTTTATGATTAACAAATCACACTTATAAGGGTTGGTTTTGCCTGATTACGAACAATATATTCACAGCCGTTTTAGAAACTAAGCAACTTTAATTTTATCAAACAAATTAATTTGCTTAAACCGATTTAATGCAAGCAATCTTTGGGTTGAAAATATCTAACCTTTAAAGATTGTTTCTTTAATCATTTCAACAATCTTTTCTCTGCCGTTTATTTGTTTTTGAGACTTATAATTCTGCTTATATTTAGGCAGGTCTTTATAAAATTTTTCAATTGTTGTTTTTAAAATTTCAGCAGTTAAATCATGCTCATGAAGCAAAATTGCAACATCGTGATGGACATAATATTCAGCATTTTGCACCTGGTCGCCCCTGCTTGCTTTGTTTTCAAGCGGAATTAAAATCATTGGCAAATTTTTAAAATAACATTCTGCCGTAACTCCTGCCCCTGCCCTGCTTAAAACAAAATCAACAGAGTTGTAAATTGTATTCATATCTTCAATCATTTCAAATGCATTGTAATTGCCAAATGAACGCATTTGCTTGTTGCCTCTGCCTGTGATGTGGATAATGTTAAATTTTGTTTGTAAATATTTTGCGTTAACACACACCATTTCATTGATTTTCACAGCACCAAGCGACCCACCTACCACCATCATTGTTGGCAAATTGGGGTTTAAGTTCACGTGTAACCTATTAACAAGACTGTCTGAAGATAGCTTAACATCTTTTTTTTCAAAAGACTTGCTAAAAATTGGCCCTGTATATACTATCTTTTTATTTTTGCTGGTTAAATGTTCAAAATTAACACACATGGTTTGGCATGTTTTTAAAATTATCTTATTTGCTAAGCCAAAACTATAATCGCTTTCATGGGCAATCACTGGTATTTTCAACATTTTTGCAGCAATACATACTGGCAACGCAACATATCCTCCTTTGCTGAAAACAACATCTGGTTTAATTTGTTTTAATGCTTTTTTAGCTTTACAAATTGCTTTGATTAGCACAAAAGGTATTTTTAAATTTGTCCATAGTTTACCACGAACAAGTTTTACAGCTGGCAAACTAAAATATTCTTTAACATGTTTTTCAACAAGACGTTTTTCAATCCCATCACTGCCTAAATAATAACACTCATACTTGTTTACATCTTTAAATTCTTCAATCAAATACACATTCGGCATAGCATGTCCATAAGTCCCGCCACCAGTAAACACAATTTTTTTCATATTGTATCTTATGCCAAACATTTAAAAATATTTGTATCTAAAAGTGAAAAATTAAGATTGTTCTAATATATAAACTTATATAGATAGCCATTATAACCTCGCATTTTTTTTGTGCGGTCACTTTATACACAAAACAGCATGGATTTTTAATCTAGTATTGACAAGCACACTGAAATCTGCTACTATTTGCGCATGGCAAAATTTAATAAAAGATCTTTTTCATCATTAGATGAATATAAAAATTATTTGCAAAACTTGTTCGATTACCTTGCTAAATCAGGTGATTATAATATTTACATGCACCAAGTTTGCAGTCACAGAACATTTTTATTTGACAACATTGAAGAAAAAATCAATGGCATAAAAAAATATGGTCTTTCAATAGATTATCCAACAATTTGTGGCACAACCGCTTTTATGGGCAATGCTAGCGATATTGATGTGCAAAGGATTGTTGATTATAAATTTTCAAGCAAAGAAGACCAATTTTGTTCATTTATATTTGCTTTACCAAAATATGTGCAAGTCGATGGCCAAATGGTTGAATACTCTTCAATCGGTGGCAAAGCATGCTCTTATTTTTGCAAAGAAGAACCCGATGACTTGATGCACAAATATGAAGAATTTTGCAGATTTGTGCCAAAGGCCCCAAAAACAAAGTTTTGTTTATTTGATGTTATCAGTTACAATGCGATCCCTAACCACTTTTGCCTTGGTTTGCAAACAATTGACAAAAATGGTGTATCTTTTGACATAAATACAAGACATATCGCAAATGCAAACGAAGAAGATAAAAAAGTTGTTTTCAGTGAAATTGAAAAAGATGTTAAATATGTTTATAAAAAATATAACACTAAAAATTTGATTGACCTTATTGTGAAATCTTATATTGAATATGAAAATCGCATGGCATGTTCAACTGACGACATCGATTGATTCCTATTAGAAAGCTGTAAAAAAGCACAAACTTACATTGTGCTTTTTTGTTGTTTTGAAGCTTATTTTAGACATTTAAATGTACTTTAATCTTGCTTTTCTTGTTCTTTAAGTTGCTGCAAAAAACAGGTGAAACACATGCCTTCGTAAGTTTCATCTCCACCGATCACAACTTCTTGCCCTGTCAATGCGATTTTGCCATTAACAAACCTTGCATTAACATTAGCCTTTCTGCCACATTTGCAAACAGATTTGATTTCCATCAAACTATCAGCAATTTCAACCAAACGTTTGCTTCCTTCAAACAATTTTGTTTTGTAGTTTGTCAATAGCCCATAACACAAGACAGGCATGTTTATTGACAACAATTTTAATTGATTTACCTGTTTTGTTGTTAAAAACTGACATTCGTCAACAATCATCACTTCTTTGCCAGTTGTTAAACAATTATCTTTTGCAAAAGCGGTAAAATCAAAATTTTTATCAAATTCAATACAACTACTTGTCAACCCTATCCTACTGCTAACAACAGCTTTTCCGTCAACGACTGTGCGATTATCCGCAACAGGCTTAAATAATGAAACACTGAAGCCTTTTTGTTCATAATTAAACTTGCACATCAATGCCTGTGCTGTTTTACTGCTACCCATTGCTCCATATTTGAAATATAATTTTCCCATATTTTTAGATTACAATCTCGCAAAAAAAATGTCAAATTTAAAAGTATTAAAATATAAGCTTTTGTTATCGACAATTTTTATATCTATCATCAATTTTTTGTATCAAGCAAAAATTTTTGTTAAAAATGATTTCTTTTAACACATACAAAAAACTTGAATTAAAACTATTGACTTTAAAAATTGTGTTTGATATAATTTAAAAGTCTAAAAAATATTTATGGACTGTTAGCTCAGTTGGCGAGTAGTGTTTAGCAATATGCTACATTTAGCATATTGTAGCAATGCCGTAAGGCAACGAGTGAGCGATAGCGATGGAAGAGCTTGCTCTACCAACGTTAAGTTTAATATATTATGGACTGTTAGCTCAGTTGGTAGAGCAACTGACTCTTAATCAGTGGGTCCGGGGTTCGAGTCCCCGACGGTCCACCAATCTTTTGTTTAGGAACTTTTAGTTCCTATTTTTTATGCCACTGATTTGCGAGTACATCTTAATCTCCGCTTCGCTTTTGAGATAACTGCGTTTCGTGCTCACATATTTATAAAATAATTTGTGTTTTTAATTAAAAAACCTTATAACAAAATATGATTTGTAATTTACAATAAGAAATTTATTTTACCAATAACCATAAAGGTTTGGTTAACCGTTGATTTGACACGTTATTGAACATAAAATAAACAAACTTTTTAATATCAGTTGCAAATTGAATGTTTTTGAACTATAATCAAAAAGTCAGTGTTTTAATGGGGTATCGCCAAGTGGTAAGGCTACGGTCTCTGAATCCGTCATGCGTTGGTTCGAATCCAACTACCCCAGCCACTCGAAAGCACAAGTTTTAGCGACTTGTGTTTTTTTATAAACACAAAATGTCGCATTTACACTTGGCTTTCTCGTTACCCCACCAAACCCTCTTCGCTTGGCTTTGTCGGGGACCCCTTAATAAACTTTAGCACAAGTTTTAGCGACTTGTGTTTTTTTGTCTTTTTAAGAATAACCAACGCATAGGGCTCCCACAAAAGCATAAGATTTTGTGAAAAAAAAGGAAAAACCGAGCAATAAACAATTATTTCTAAATAAAAACATATAAAAAAATCCCCTAATTGGGGGATTTTTGTTTAATTTACAATATTAAAATGTGTAACTTCTGGTTGAATTGCAGTCTGATTTTGTTCTTCCTTTGATTCAGCATCTATATTTGTTGTTGGCTGCTCGACTAAAAAAGCAGCAGGACATTCTTCGTTGATATTGTTATTTTTTTGCAATTCCTCAACACTGTAATGGTCGTAATGTTCCTGTATATTTTGACCTTCCATATTTGATATTTCATCTGCTTTCGCTTCTTCAAATGTGGTTTCAGTATTTTTGGCATTGTAATCAATCTTTTGATCAATCTTATTATTGGTGTTTTCTTCAGCCGATTGTTGTTTTTGATTTAAAATATTTAAACTGTCTACTGCTTTGTTTAAGTCTTCATATTTATTTGACAAGTCTTTTGAAATTTTTTCTATAAGAACTTGTAAATCATTTTCAACAATGTCAAAAGTATTCGCATTTTGTTGGTCACTGGGCATGTCCAAATCATTCAAACCTTGATTTGATTCGTTTTCAATTTGTTTGACAGATTGCTCTTCATTTTGCACAGATTTTATGCTTGTTTTTGCTTTTGATTCAGCATCTTTTGAAGACTTTGTTGGATCATTTATTATGCCAATAACAACCAAAAGACCTAGCAAAGCTGTAACAATTTCATTGATGTTTGCTATGTCCATTTTGATGTTAAAAGCCTGCAAAATAAGCAATGTGGCACTTACAATAGAAATCCAAAAATTATAGTTAGTTAAGCGGTTTTTCCATTTCATGTTTGCTCCTTTCTGCCCTATCAATGTAAGGCATAAATTTGAAAGTCTGCAAATATTTAAAATATAAATTAAACCTTTTCAACAACAATAAATCAATATTCATAATAATCAATCATCACTTTTTTAACTTGTGCGGTCTGCTCATTTGAAGAAACTTCAATTGCCAAATTTTTGCAAATGGTTTTAAAGCAAAATTCATTGATGCCAGAAGTGTAAGTTGTAAAACTTGTATTTTTACCATCATACTTCAAATTAAATTTAACATTTTGGTCTGCATCAACTTTAAGTTTTGTTATCATTCTTGTTTCAGGTTCTGCAAACAACTCGTTGCTTGCCCAAAATTTTGGCAAAGGGTCATCAAAACATTTTGAAGTTGGACTGATTTCGCCTAAACATGCTTCATGCATAGTGTTAAATGTAACCAACATTTTTTCAAAAACAGGGGTTTTAACTGGCAACAAACAGCCAATATCCACACCCCGCACAATTTGATAAGAATAATCGTCCAAATCTACCACAATCAAGGCATTGTTTACATATTCGCCAGTCTCACACAGCATCTGTTTGCCGTCTTTAAAATTCATACGTAATGCCAAATAATATTTATTTCCCAATGTTGAAGCGCAGGCACTATCATTTGAAATTGAAAGCATCTCGCCAATATCAATACCTGAATGTGTTACTTTTACACCATTAAATTGATATATCCCTTCAACAGTCATAAACATGATTGCATTTGCACCTATACTTACCGTTTCTGTGAAAATTTTTGTGCTAGATTGATAAACTTGACTTACTGAAATATTGTTTTTCACATAATTGATTTTGGTTATGCCATAATCACGGAAGACATACACATCTTGGTTGAAACAAACAATTTTTCTTGCATAGCCCAAATCATCTTCAAGCGAAATATAACCTGAATTTGCACTTATATTACCTATATTTTCAGCATCTAAATCAAGTGCATACCATATTTTAAAGGCAGGCTCTTTGATTGTGCAAAACAAAACACCGTCATTCATGCACATACTTGTGATAATTGGTGCATTCTTTACTTCATAAGGCGAATATTGCGTTTTCCAAATCAACATCTTGTCTGAACTTGATAAGATAATAGCATCGCTATCTTTTTGTTTAAATGCCAAACTAATTGGTGCTGAATTAAATTCCATATTATACAACCAATATATGTTTTGGTCTTGATAAAAAAGTTGATTTAAATATTCCTTTTTGTCATCGCCGTAAAGCAAAATTCTATATTCTGTAATGCCTGTGCGAGGAAAATATTGCTTAAAATAAGTGACACCTTTAACTTTTGTTAAATCTGCCCCAGCAATGTTCAAGTTATATTCTTCCATGTTCGTTTTGGTTTTTGGAAATCCTGCCAATTTAACACCTAAAGAATTGGATAAAACCTTTGTTGGCTTGTAATTGTAAAATTTTTCAACGCTCATGGCTGTTTCTTTGTCAAAATTTGCAAAACTTTCTATCACAATTCTTTTTTTAGTTTTCATTCCCATCTCCTTTGAGGCATGATAAATGTTTTCATATCTTTCAATGTTTCACATTTTTTGATGTATCGTTGATAAAAATTGTCAAATTCATCAAACAAACCTTTTGTTAAACAATAATATGCACATAAGCCATATTCAGCCACATCAATGCCAAAATTCTGCAAAAATGAAACATCGTCACCAAGATTGTTGATATTTGGATAACTTGCATATTCTATATCATAAGTTCCGTCCGCTTCAAAAACCAAAACTCTATTTATGATTTTGAAATCAACCATTTTATCTTCAATGCTGGCACTTTCCATGCGAATAAAGTTGTTAATTGAACTTAACGGATATGTTTTGTTAGTTGTTGTGATTTTACAACTGGACAAAACTGGCATATAATGCGAACAAAGCTCACGGATTGACAAGTCTGTTAATTTGACAAGTTCAGCAACAGATGTTGCGGATTGTTTTTCAGCATCTGTTTTTGTGCCATCTTCCAAGATATCCACAACTTCGCCCAAATTGAGCATAACCGCACTGTCTTTTATAAGGTCTTTTACTTTCATCTGTTCTCCTTAATTTCTTGTTCTAAATGGTCATTAAATTTGTTTAAAATGCTTCTAATTTCAGCATTTTCTTTAATTTGATTATTGTTGTTAATCTGATTTAAAATCAAATTCATATTTGCACTTGTTGTTTCACGTGTCAGTTTAAGTGTGCGCTCATCTAAAACCGAATAAGGCACACTCAAACAGTACGTGCCGTCAATTTGGGCAGTATTGTGAACTTCGTATTGATTTTTTGATGTGTTAAAATATATTTCGTAATTTCTATCAATATGTTTGATTCTGTTTGCGATATCATACACATCATTTTCAATTTTAATTTTCATACTACCCTCAATAAATTTTTATTATGCTGAACCTTTATCAACAGTAACAACGAATGGATTTGTAACTGTTGATTTGATGTTTGTGAATTTAGCTTGTCCAGCTGGATGTTCACAAATCAAATCTGCATATTTAACCAAAGTTGCTGTGTAAGCAGGATAGCCAGCTTTTTGACGTAAAATCTTGCCACCTTCTCCCTCAATCCATTCCCAATCACAAAGTTGATGAAGTGTAAATTTTGAACTATCAAGCATATACAAAGTGTCGTCATCAACAAATCTGTCACTCACTACCGGAATGCCATTGAAACTGATTGCACGATAGCCACCTTCAAGCACCGCAACATCAATGTTTCTGCGATAGCAACCAAGATATTCTTGATAAGCACGTTTAACACCTGCCCCACAAGTGATGAAGTCAACGTTTGAACCAGCATTTTCTTCCAAAAAGTCAACTGCGGTTTGCAAAATTCCGTCACTGATTTCCTGTTCAGTTGTGCTTTTATATGGAGTCAACCATTTGTTAGCAGAGCGGTTTAAACCGTAAAGAGTTTCACTTGAACCAAAGATTGCGCCCAAGCCTGTGATTTCTTGATCTTTACTGCCTTGAACATAAAATACATCATTCGCCGCAAGGTCAGTTGTTGGAGTTGTGGTAAAACTTACTTTTTTATTAACACGGTCGACATAAGCGATACGCAAACCTGCATTATCTTTTGTTGTGCCAGTGTAGGTATCAACAACCATGCCTTCCATTAAATTCTTTACACTTGACATTGTGGCAACACCTGAAGCATACGCAGTCACTGTGCCAACTGCCCCTGAACCGTCACCATAAAGCATACGACCAAGGTTGAATTTTGAAGCAGTCAACAGCCCTTCCATTTCAGCATTCAAAAGGTCCACAAAAGCACCATTGCTATTTGCACTTGCTCTGATTGCTTTGTCACTGATTTCAATTGTCCCATAAAGATTTTTTAAAGTTGTTTTAAATTGCACATAACTGTTTTCTTTTGCAGTTGGAAGTGTGCCTGTTTCACTGCCTGCACCAACACCACCATTCAAGCCAACCGGCGCCATTTTGATAATATTTTTGCCATATACATCAGCTGATGATTGTCTGATTTTTGCAAGCAACGGATTTGTTCTTGTGTTTAATTGATTGCATGCTGCAACCAAATACGCATCTTTAAGCGCATTTTGCGCTGTTGTTAAATCAATCATATTTTTCTCCTTTTTTATTATTTTTGCTAAAAATTAATTTGATATATTTTTTTAATATCAAATAAACAATTAAATGTTAATTTTTCATATATTTAATTAAAAATTGATTTTATTTTTTATAAATAATTTAAAACTTAATAAAAATATCTATTTTTTTTAAAATAATTAATAAAATATCAAATTTTTTAATAGAAAATTAACCGAAATATTAATTTCTTAATGAAAAATTAATTAAAATATTGATTTTTTTGTTAAAAATTAATTAAAAGCACGTATTTTTAAGCATTTTTTATATAATTTTTAATAAATTATAAATTTTTTTATTGATTTTGATACTTATCAATTTATTTCAAAATTAATTAGTTATTAAACAATTATTTATTATTTTTGTTTAATAATTGTTTTTGCCAACTTACCGGCTTCTGCAATAGTTGACGGAATTGTTGGTTTTGATAAAAGGATATTGCCATTACTTTCCAACTTGATTGGTGATGATTGAGTTATTTTTGACAGATAATCTTTGATGATTTTATCTTTGATATCTGCATTTGAAAAAATATAATTATTCAAAAATTCACTATCGTTAGCATAGTCTTCAGCACACTTGTAGTTTTTGGCAATAATCTTAACACTTTCTTCTGCTAGGTCAGCATTTTCAGTGTTTGTTAAAGTTTCTTTTAGAGCGCTACTAAAAGGTTTAACAATGTCAAATTTTGCTACAAACTCATTAACCTTTTTATCAATTTCTGCTTGACGAACTTGTTGTTTTGTTGCCATTTCATTTTGTGTTTCAATCTCCGCCAAACGTTGACTTTTTTTGGTAAATTCTGCTTCAAGATTGTTGTAGGCCTTAAGCAAACTTTCAGCATCTTTAAATTTACCAAATTCTTCTTTGGAGCCTAAATTTTGTGTAGGTTGTTCCAATTCTTCCATAATTAATCTCCTTCTGATTTTAAATTTTTCTTATGTTGTTCGATATGGTCTAAAAGTTTAGATTCTATTTCTTTTTTATTTTCTTTGTCTTTTAACTCGCCAGATAACAAGAATGCAATGTGCTGGTCAATGTGCAATTTGTGGTCGTCAATAGGCAAGATTGAAATTGACTCACCTTTTAGCAACTGCAAATTCTCTTCTCTTGCATGATTGATTTGCAATTCGCACAAATCCACTGTATTCTCCCACATACCAAAGCCTAAAAGGTCAAGGCATTTTTTGCGCATCGTTTGGCTAAATTTGCCATCTTGGTCAAACATTAAGCCTTTGCTTATAAGGTCAAACAGCATGGTTCTGCGTTGAACAAGCGAATCCATTGCATCTGTTGATGTGTCAAACACAACATCATCACTGCATATCTCATTTTGATTCCAATAATGCATTTCAACACTTCCACCCGCCCCACTGATTTTTAGCAATCTTGGCAAAACAGCATATTGTTTGTATAGCCTTAAGATATATTTAGCAACAGTTTTGATTGCAAGTTGTGTGCTATCAATTGCTGTGGCAAGCCTTGTATTATCTTGCTCAGCAAGCAATTCAAGTGCAACACCAGACATATTTGTGTATTGAGCAACCGACTTTGACATCATATCGCTCACACCGGATATGGTTTTAAACTCGTCAAGAAGGCGTTCTTCTTCAGCATCAAAATCAATCGCAGATTTTGGATTCTGCATTATTTCTGGCATTTTGCTTCCTTGCCTATATACCAAAACTTTGCCAGGGCTTAGCCCTTCAAGTTCCAAAGCATCAGTATCAACACTGCCATCTTCAACAGCCAAAACGTTCATAACTGTACGGTTGAAATATTCATGTTTTCGATTTCTCACTGCATTATAAGCCCTTTGCAATGGTATCAATCTATCAACAACACTTACACCAAAAAAACTGCCTGGCATATAGTTTGATATTTGTTTAACAAATGGAAATGTCCTGCCATCAAGTTCATCATTTAAATATGGCAAATTTCCATCAAAAAGCAATTTGCCACCAGCAACCACAGTCAATCGTCCGTTTGGAAGATTTTTGCACGGACGGATATATCTTTCAATCAAAACACAGTGATGTGACAGTTCTATATTAGCCACCTTATTTATATGAGCATTATACCCAAGCCCACCTAGATTGTTTGTTGTGCTATCTAAAGTGAAAGCATGCACATCTTCTGCGTCAACATCAATGCCCCACTCAGTGCGCACTTGGTCTATATCAACCGCCCTTGCTTGAATGATTGAATTTATATCTTCTAATCTTTCGCAAGACAAATTGTCTGGAAAGATTTCAAAAGGCGAAACAACTTCAATTTGAACATCGCCCTCTTTGATTTTGTTGCCAGCATCATCTGTTGCAACCATTTTGCCAGAATTTGTGTTCCAAATCACTTTGTAAAATGCTGTTCCGCAAAGTTCACTCCAAGTTGTTGCTGTTTTTTGGATATCAACCAAGTTTAATCTATTGCTAACTGAAGATAAGATTTGTTTGCTCAATTTAGCACTTTCAAAATCAGATTCTTCCATACTTGCTGGAACGACTGTGACATTTGGCATACTTGATGAAATTTTAGATATTCTTGTTTCAACAATAGGTGCAATTTGATTAAACACTTCTTTTTCTTGCCAAAAATATTGTTTTTCATCTTCTCTAACTGAACCATTTGACGCAATGTAACTGTATTGATTGCCCATCATAAAATTGATGTTTAGTTGCCATTGCATTTCCAAACTTTTGCGTGCTTCTCTCCTTAAATTATAATCTTTTACAACGTCCTCAACTATCTTATTAACCTTCATCTAATCCTCCCTTTTTGTATAATGGTTTTATATTTTTAGGCTTCATAAACTTGCCAATTTCGCCATATAAATTGTTCAAGCATTCCGCACATAAATAAACATTGCCGTCAAAAACAAATTTTTTATTTACAATCACATAATCACATTTGTTTTTGCACCCACTGGCGTCACACTTTACCCTTATTTTTGCTGGTTGAACTGTCACTTTCATTCTCCTTTAATTGTTTTAATAGTCTTTGTTTTGTATTTTCCAATTCTTCATCTGTAAGCTGGCTATAATTTGTTTTGTCCTCTGTTTTTTGATACAACAATTTGATAATATCAGTGTTTGGAGGAACGGTTTTTTCCACCATTTTTTGCTTTACAAGTTTCATTTGTCCAGTATCTTCATCAAGCACATATTCACTTGTTGTTTCAGTCAATTTAAGCCCAGTAACACATTGTTTGATTGCTTTTATTGTTGTTGCATCAAGCAAATTTTGCATAATGTCACCTTCTTTTCATCAATTTTATCAACCTCTCTTTTTCACGAGCAATTTCACTCAGTCGCTCTTTTGGTGGTTTGTTTTCTGGCCTTGACATGATATAGTATCTCAACTCGTCCATGCTGTGGTCGTCAACCTTAACAGGGCTTTCCCCCTTACCCCAACGATAACCTTTCATTTCACGTATCAAATTTTTGCATGTATTAAAAATAAACAACTTGCTTTGTCCTAAACTGTTTTTTATGTATGATTTAACACGTTGAATACCCGTAAAAACATCTTTATTTACGTTTGTGTTTACAAGTATGCCGTAATCATAAAACAAATCAGCCACACTTTTTCTTGATGCCAAGGTTGTTTGATTTGCAGCACTATCAATCAATGATTCAATCATTCCGTTAGTGTTTCTATGCCAATGAAGCTTATCAGATATCTCATGAATACGCTCACTGTGAAAACTTATATCTTTGTCTCTATCATAATGCTCCGCCACCACATAGATATTTCCATCATAATCCACCGCATACCAATGGCATGAAAGCGGATTTTTAAGCCCTGGGTCAATTGATAACTTGTCCTGCCAATCATAAGGTATTTCAAAAGGCTCAATCACATTTACATTTTCATCAAACTCTGGATAAATTCTGCCACCTGCGTCCATAAATTCGCCATGCTCACGAGAGCGAAGTTCGTCTTGCGACATGCTTGCTTTCATTGCATCTATTGCTTGTTTACTGATATAAGGATTATCTTGCCAAGAGATAAATTCACACCACACATTAGGGTCATTATATTTGTTTAGATACACTTCATCATAAACATAAGTCATGCCTTTTAATGGTGTCATTGTTGCAAATATATCACCATTTGTATCAAGCACACGCATACGACATTCTTGATATATATCGTAAGGCGGTTCTTCATCAAACCAAACATAATCTAAACTTGTGCCCTGAAATTTCTCTCTGCCCTGGTCGCAACTTTTAAAACCAATTTTACTGATTGTCCCCAGTGTGTTTTTTATCAAGATGTAATCTATAATACCGTTTGCGCAACTATCTTTCCTGCCAGACAGCATAACAACATCAACAATCCAATCTGGATTGATATATTTAAGCACTTTGCTTTGGGCAACATCACGCTGAACTTGAGTGCTTAAACTTACAACCCACCCAGTTGTTGCTTTTTGAATTTTTCGATATGGGTGGCATGCCCTTGCCATATAAACCACTTCAACTGCGCCACATTCTGTTTTGCCTGTACGATTGCCTCCAAACACCCACCTGTTTTTTTTATCACATTGATGAAATGCCAATTGCTTTTGATGTTTGACCTTGCCTGTGTTGTAAAACAGCAATTTATTATTGTCCTTACGTTGTTTTTGTATCGCCTCAATCTCTAAGATTTCTTCAATCAAATTCATTGTCAGCATAATAACCCCAAAACAAGCCAAAAATTGTGAAAACATGTCAAATATAACCAAAATTGTTATGTTAAAATTAAGTCATGACAGTTTTATGGTGTTTATTGTTTTTTATATCTAACAGTTTTGGTATGCCGGTTTATGCCAGCCAAACATATTACGCACGCATTATGCAAGATGATGTTTATCTTTATTTATCCCCTGTTGTGGCTGATGATTATACAAATATACTTTTTACTCTGCCTCGCACATATTTTGTTCAATTGCTGGACAATGCCGGAGAAAACTTTTTCAAAGTTAAATATAAAGACTTTTATGGTTACATAAAAAAAGACAAGGTTCAAGCCATTGCGGGAACCCCACAAGAACCTTATCTTGAAGATATTAATTTTAGAGTTTTTGCCGAACTCAGCCGAGACATGCGCTCTGTTCCAAGCACAAAAAGTGGGACAAGTTCTCAAGTTGCTTATATACCAAACTTATGCAGAAATTTGACATATTACGGCTGTATTGTTGGCGACAGTTTGATTGATGGACGCACTGATGTTTGGTATTATTGCAAATATAGTGCCGATAAAGATTATTATGGCTATGTTTACAGTGACTTTTGTGACGAAATGCCAAAACAAATGCCTATAAATAGCGAAAATGTTGAATACACCACCGCCCCAACATTTGAACCTGAAACAAACAATCAAACCAGTTTGCCAATTCAAAATAAAACAACTGGCATAGTGATTGCAATTTTATCAATACCGGCATGTTTGTTTGTATATTTAATTATGCGCAGTTCCAAGTTTTCAACAACAAAACACACCAAGCAAAAAGAGGTTATTGATTATTAATTAAGCAGGCACAAACTCATTATTTTGAGCGGTTTTATAAGCCATGCGCCTTTGTTTCACATCTAAACAAATTGCCTTTATCCAATCCTGAGATTTTAACATAAACTCGAATTTTGTTGCATACTTTGATTGATTTAATTTATCTGTCAACACTTCAAAAGCATGTTCTATCCGTCTATATGCAGTTCGCTCTCTTAAATTCAAAATGCCACAAAATTCATTAATTGAAATGTTGTAATTCATTTTGATATACAACACTTTTTTATCTTCAATTTCAAGCCTTTGCAGGGCATCATCAAGCATAAGCTTAATGTTGATAAGTTGATTTTTGCGTTCCATTAAATCTAAAATGTCATTATAAACATCAACTGCGCTATATTCTTCACTATATGGTCCACAATAGTAAGCATGGTTGTTAATAAATTTGTCAATAATTTCACATTTTTTGCCAAGCAGATGGTAAATTTTCACAAGAGCTTCACAATCATAAATATCAATCATTACTTTTCTCCTAATTTTAAAAAAAGTATATGAGAAAAAACACCCAAAGTCAAGCATATATGACATTTTTTTACAAAAATACTGCCAGTTTTGGGTGCTTTTTCGATAAAAATTGTTGATTTTATCGAACATTTGTTTTATTTTTTACAAAAACATTTAAATTTACTTGATTATAATCTGTTGACTATTTCAATCGCTCAAACTCATTTATATTTTAATTATTTTACCATTTTTATTGTATATTTGTCAACAATTAGACTAAAAACGTCTTTTAATTCTCTTTACATTATATTCCATATCCAATTGCAATTATAAACTTGTTTAAATATCTTTTGAATATCAAAAATTTAAAATTTATTTCTCATTTTTAATAAGGTTTATATAAAATAATGCATCTATTAAGCAGTAAAAAAACAAAAGCAGCCGAATATGACTGCTTAAATGCTAAAATATGTTTTCTTTATCTTCTTGCACAACTTTGTTGACCGAGACTTCATAAGCAACCTTTTTTATCGGTTGGGCGGTATCCACAATAATTTTGTTATACTCTCTTGATTGTATCCTGCCCGTTATAGTTATTTTTGTTCCCACAGGCATTGAACTAACAAATTCTGCATTCCTGCCCCAACAAATGCATGGTATATAATCAGACTTATTATATTGGCGATTTACAGCCAACAACAAATCGCAAATTTGACGATTAAATGGTGTCACCCTGAAAATTGGGTCTTTGCAAACGTAACCACTCAATTCAATTACATTTGGATTGGTTGTATTGTCTATTTCAGTCAATTCCTTGCAAAACACTGAAAGAATTAGCCTACTCTTGCCATTTTCGTCAAGCATATTGTGGCTTCTAAATTGACCAGTTACTGCAATGGTCGCCCCTGGCACGACATTTGAAAAACCAATCACATGAGATGAAATATTGATTGGCAAGATGTCATATTGCCCACTTAAACGTGCAACTTTTAAATCAAAAGTGTAAAAATCTTCATCAAAAGCAGTATGGTTGAATTTTGGTTGATTTTCCACACTCCCCTGCAAAAACACCTTGTTTGATGCAAAGTCTTTTTCATTTGTTGTGTAAGATTCGTGATTCATTTGTTTCTCCTTAACCTTTTTTAATTTGTATTCCTTGTGTGTTGATTGTAAAATTATCGTAATAAATCAAATCGCCAATTGGCACAACTTTCAACTTTTTCATTTTTAAGCCGTCAAGCACCATTTTTAAGCCTGTTGTTATATTGTCTGAATTGTTGTGGAAAAGCACTATATCTCCAGCCGTGGCACGGCTTAACACACGTGAAGATAACTCGCTTGCTGATAAACCTTTCCAGTCCAAACTATCCACACTCCATTCAATGCAAGATATTCCCAAACTTTCACAAATCTCAATCAAATCATTATTGTAATATCCATAAGGCGGACGGAACAATTTTGGTTTTTCTCCTGTCAAATTTTCTATCATATTGATATTTGTTTGAAGTTCTTCTGTGATTTTTTTACGGCTCAATTTTGTCATATCAGGGTGTGTGTTGCTATGCAAACCAATTTCAAAACCGCGATTATATATTTCTTTGACCTTGTCAGGGAATTTTTCAACCCAAAATCCAACAAGGAAAAATGTTGCTTTGATTTGATATTCATCACATATATCCATGATTTGGCTGGTTTTATCCGCACCCCAAGCAGCATCAAATGAAATTGACAATTGATTTTTGTCTGTTTTAACGGCATAAATGGGCAACCTCTTGCCCTTGTTGAAATAAGCGGCAGAAACTGGCACTATACCTGCAAAATTTAGCACACAGCAACAAACAACAATGACAATGCCAATCATTGCAATCAGCATAATTTTACGTTTTGATTTCACGGATACTCTCCTAATATAACATAATCTAGTTTTAGCTCCGCAAAAAAATGACATCGCATTTTGACAAAAACGCAGTAAAAAAAAGAAAATCAACATATAAATGTCGAATTTCTTACTATCATTCTATTTGTATTTAATATTTTAAAGACATTTTCTTATATGCTCAAGCGCATTTTTTTCCAATCGACTTACCTGTGCTTGAGATATCCCAACCTCATCACTAACTTCCATCTGAGTTTTGCCAACAAAATAACGTAAATTTAATATTTCACGTTCTCTGTCATCTAAAAGTTTAATTGCATCAAGCAAGTCGGTATGGTCAATCCATTTATCAACCGAATGTTCAGTGTCTGCAATTTGGTCTGCCAATTTCATTTCTTCATCGCTTTCGCTCAACAATGCATCATCTAACGACAATGGCGAACTGATTGCATCAATCGCATCATACACTTCTCTGATTGTTAAATTTAAGTCTGTTGCAACCTCTTCAATGCCAACCTCATCGGCTCTATCTTGTTGCAATTTTTCACGGCTTTTCATCACCTGATAGGCGGTATCTCTTAAACTACGGCTGACCCTCATGGCTGAAGCATCTCGCAAAAAGCGCTTTATTTCCCCTATAATCATTGGCACGGCATAAGTGGAAAACTGCACATTTAAAGACACATCAAAATTATCAATTGCTTTCATCAATCCAACACAACCAACTTGGAAAATATCATCCATATTTTCTTTGCAATTAACAAATCTTTGCGCAATTGAAAGCACCAATCTCATATTGCAAAAAATATAATAATCTTTTGCGTTTTCGTCCCCAGCCTTGATACGTTGTAAAAGTTCAATTGATTGTTGATTTGTTATTTTGGGCAAACTGCTTGTATCAACACCACAAATATAAACACGTTTTGACATATTTACCTCGTAAATATTGTGCCTTTGTGGCTCACTATTATTCGTTTTTATTTAAATTTGTTAAATAACGACAAATTTTTGCAATATAACAAAACAAAAGCGATTTTATTTTTATGATTATTAAAATGCCCTGATTTATAATTTGAGCATGGAAATTTATATTGAAGACTTTATTTTGCAAAACACACTTATCAATTTCTGTTTATTAAGGCTGGTTCAAATAACAACCAAATCAAAAACAAATTTTTTCCTTTTATTATTGTCCAGTTTGATAGGTGCAGGTTTTAGTGTCCTTTCTGCCAGTGTGCTAACAAATCATGTAATTATAAACCTATTAAAATTTGTCTGCGCAATGCTTATGGTTAAACTGTGTTTTAAAACAAAATTTAAGCAATTTATCATCAATTTTATATTGTTGTTCGCTTACACATTTGCACTTTGCGGACTTATAACAAGTTTATCATCAAACAGTTATTTAACATCAGTTGGCATTGTGGTTGCAAATAAAATCAATGTATGGTTGACATTGCTTTTCTGTTTATTATTTAGTTACATATTTGAAATGATTGCCAAACACATAAAACTTTCCATGCAATTGAACAACTTGATTTATCAAATAAAATTGATATCAAATAATAACACAATTAAAATAAATGCTTTTCTAGACACTGGCAATATGCTAAACATTGACGGACAACCCGTGCTTGTGCTTGATTTATCATGTTATTTAATGCTTACCAAACAAACATACATCGATTTTTTGTTAAAGCAATCTAACAAAAACTTAAACTTGCAAACAGTTGCTGGTTCAAGCAATTTAAAGCTCGCACAAATTGACGACATGCAAATAAAAATCAATGGAAAAATAAAAAATTTTAAAAATCAATTGGTTGCTATCAACACATCAGACAAGTTTATTAATACCAACTATCAAGCACTTATTTCCCCTGCATTCTTATAAGGAGTGAATATGAAATTTAAACAATTATTAAATTCTTTCGTCAACAAAACAAAATTGTTTTTCAAACGCCTTTATTTGAAAATTTTTAAACCTGATTTTTTGCGGCCAGACAATATTGTTAATTATATTTTTACTGCCGAAAGTTTGCCTGAGCCTTTGGATATTTGCGCCGAACAAGAACTTGTAAAAGCATTTCAAGAAGAAAACGATTTAAGTGCCAAGGCAAAATTGATTGAGCACAATTTGCGTTTGGTTATGTATATTGCAAAACGTTTTGAAAGCAAAAAACTTAACCTGGAAGACCTTGTTTCAGTTGGCTCAATTGGCTTAATAAAAGCGGTCGACAGTTATAAATTGGACAAAAACATCAAGCTTGCTACCTATGCTAGCCGATGTATTGAGAATGAGATTTTGATGTATTTACGCAAAGTGAACAAAACACTCAACGATATGAGTTTAGACGATATTTTGGCTGGCGATGATGATGGCAACAATCTGACACTTGGTGAAACCATTCCAGACCCAAAACCAGCCTATGAAAACATTGAACTTGAAAATGAAAAAAAATATTTGCTTCAATGTATCCAAACTTTGAATGAACGTGAAAAACGCATTATGTGTATGAGATATGGATTGAATGGTTTTGATGAACTCACACAAAAAGAAGTCGCAGATAGCATGAACATTTCACAAAGTTATATTTCTAGACTTGAAAAGAAAATTTTAAACAAATTGCACCACCAAATGATAAACAATAAATAGCAAAAAATTAAAAAAATGTACCACTGAACAGTGGCACATTTAAAATAAATATGTATTTAATCGACCAATTTGTTATCGATAACAATTGGAGAACCAACTTGGTATCCATATAAACGCTTCATAGCATCTTTGTTGGCAAGTGTGATATAAATCATGTCGCCATATTTGCCCACTTTTTTGCCAGCCATCTTCACACTTTTAATCAACAAAAACTGTTTTAAGCATTCTTTTGCAGGTATTTCGTTTAAAATGTTAAAGGAGAAGAATTTAAAATACTCTTCAGCTTTAAGTTTGATGTTATAATTATAGTCAAAGACATATTCACCAACCTGCAAAACCGCATGCGTAAATGTGTGGCGGAAATATGTGCAATCAATTTCATCAATCAATGGGGCTGTTGCCAATCCTGCAACGACCTTCGCATCTTCCACCCCATTTTTTGCCAAGCCCATTGCCATAAAAAATGAATTTGAAAAGCACAGCATTGGTTCTACTTTTGCTTTTTTTGCTATGTCTTTAATTTTTTTATCATCAAGCATATAGGATAATTTGCCATTTTTGCGCAAATATTTGATAACTTCATTTTTGTTTAAAGCCAACTCAACTGCACTTCTTTTTACCAAATTAAACTTATTTATGCGTGCCCTTTGATATAACAACTCCATTGCTATTGAAATGTCATAATCAGAGAATTTTCCAAACAAAGAATTTTGCTTAAGCATCGGCAAAAGTTCATTGCGTTCTTCCAACTTACGCATCTTTTCAACTTGTTCACATGTCAATTTCATGCTTTAATCATACCACTATTTTTGAATTTGTCAAGATTTGATTTTTAATACCTTTTCTTTTTAGCAATTAGCACAACAGCAATTATCACAAACACCAAGGCAATAACAACTGAAAATGTAATGTAAAATTGCTTTTGCAATAGTGTTTTGCTTGAAGTTGATTCTTCTTGACTTGGCTTTTCATCTGTTGTTTGATGAATATTTATCAAGCAAGTTGTTTCAATATAATTATCCTTATCTTCACCAACATAAACAATATATGCTGAATTTAAATCAGCAGTAATTTTGATTGTTGCATCTGCCCAAACCCAACCAGCTGGCAAGATAATATCAGCCAAAACAGATGCTGAACCCGTATCAATTGTCACTTGCTCAAATTCTTTTGTAGGTTTATTTGCTTTTTGAATTGTGAAATTAAGCCTAGCAACAGCACCAAAATTGCCCATGCCTAGAACTTGAATAATTGCAGAGTCTCCTGCCTTTACGTTATTTTCATATTCTAAATGATAATCTATATCTTCCACTAGTGTTATACCACTAAATTGAACTGTAACTTTTGGTTTTTGTGGTTGAGTGTTGTAAACAAAACTCCCCAAAACATTTATATCACAACTTTGTATATTTGCTGGTGTGATGTTAAATTGAACCGTTTTTATGCCTGTATATTTACCTGTGCCTTTGACAATAATTTGTGCTTGGCCAACATTTATATTATTAGAATATTCAATAACATAATCTTTTGATTCAAGCAATTGAATGTTTGACACTGTCACCTGTATTTGTGGTTTTATACTGCTCCCTGTGAACACGTAATTTGCAACATTGGAAATTTCAGCCTCAGAAATATCAATTTGTGATTCAGTTTCTTCTACCAGTGAAGTGAATGCTTTTATCCTTGCCGTACAAGAACTTAAATTGCGCCAACCTGAACTTGTTTTTTCAAAAGATTGACTTGCACAATGTGCCAATCTTAAAACTGCACCACTATCCCCATTCAATCGTACAACAACACCAAACTTGCTATTTGCTGTTAATTTTACTGGTGCTGTTAAACTTATAGTTTTATAACCAGATGTTTCAAAACTTGCTGTTGCTGTTGCAGACAAATCGCCAGATGTTGGATCAGATGTGTCAGTTAAATTTGTGTAAATCTCAACATCACAACTATAATTTTTGCCAAGCACTGCTACGTTCACCGCTTTTAAATATTCAGCATGTTCACCATTCCCCTTTTTTGCTTGATATATATTGCCAGCAAATTTACAATTTTTAGTATAATTCAAAAAGTCGTTAAACTCATAATCATAAAAATAGTTATAGTCATATTTATCTTTTTTTTCAAACTTAAAAGCATAAACATAACTGCTTATGCTTGTGTCATACGACAGATAAAAATATGGCAGGCTATTGTAACTGTTTTTAACCAACCAACCTCCATTTTGAGTTGCCCCATTTGGTTCAAAATTTGTTGCTAAAATATTATCGTCCCAGCCAATTAAAGTGCAAGCATGTGGATAAACATTATCACCTGTTTCATTTTTGGGATTATAATAATACTTTTCTCTCACATTATTATACGAAAATGTCACTGCACCATATTTCACAATCGCATTTTTAATTGCAATTATTTGCTGATCTTTCGACAAACTGTCATTATAAATTTGTGAGGATTCAACAAAACGATAAGCAGAATTTTCAAAGCAATCAGCATTTGCACTAATATTATTATAAATTGGTCCGCACCATTGTGAAAACAGAGTTTCAGCATATGTTGGATTGCCTGAAGCCTTTAAATAGTCTGTGCTTGAATATTCCCCAGGGGTATTGTTCAAGGGGTCGGCATTCCTTTTATATCTGCTGTATCCAACAGCAATTGGAGACAAAGATAAATTTGTATTATTTACCGTTGCATCAATGCCCGATCTTAATATTGATGTTTCTGCCACTGCTATACTTGAATATGCCCAACATAAGTTTGTATCCCCCTGATCTTTAACAGGAGTGACAACATTTATCTCTCTGCTATCATAACTAGCAGGCAGTGAAGTTGTAGAAGACACTGACAAAGCATAACTTGATGAATTGCCAAAAATACAAAATCCCACACAGCCACAAACTGCGCAAATCAATGCTATTAATGATAGAGCGGATATTTTTAATCTTTTCATAAAATTAGTATATCATATTTATTTACTTTAACTCTATTATTTTACTTTGTTCAAATGGATTTTTCAAACAAAAAAAATAGGCAAATTTGCCTATTTTAAATATTTATTGTGTTGCGCTTTGCCAAAATATCTGACTGGATATTGAGAGCATCATTCACAAAGTCTTGATGCAAATCACACAACATTCTATATTCATTGTTACTATACTTAACATTCCAACGTTCTGTATGCAATGCTTTTACAATCTTATAATATTTATCATCTGGTTGTTTAGCACTTTTTAAGATTAACGAAGCTGTTGAAATATGCATACCATTCAATATCATAAACAACTCATAATATGATAAAAAACGTTTTTCTTTATTCCTTTTATATAGTTGTCTATAGGCTGTAATTGATAAAACTTTGGGTGTGCCGTCCTTAGATTTGTCACAAGCCTTAATAAAATCTTCAGCATACATTTTGCAAAGTTTGCTATCTATGCTACGATAAGGATTTTTTTCTGCTCTTTCTGGCAAATCGTCATCATAATCATTATCCATATTGCCATCATATACATATTTCAATCTATCACATATTTGTTCTGCTTGGTTTGCAGGCATAAATCGAACACAAGCCACAACTTCTTCTGCTGTCATATTGTTTTCGATTGCAATGTTGACAAATTGGTTAATGCTATCTTTTACACTGTCAGGCAAAATTTCAAATTCACGTTCTTTCATGTGTTTAACACCTTCAATCATGTATTTGAGATCTGCTTCTTCTTTCGCTTTTTTTAATTCTTCAGGTGTTAATTTTTTTGTATCAGGTTTTTTTGCTTCTTCCATCATAACAAAATGATAACACACAACAGTTGTTTTGTCAAATCTAGATTATTTTAATCAAAATTAATTTATTGATATATTGCATATTTTAAAGACTTTTTGAAAAACAAAATAAATTAACCTAAATGTTTTATTAATATTCGCAATCAATTAACCAATTATTAACTAAACGCAAAAAAAAAACGAGAGGGTTAATCTCGTTCTTTTAAATATTTATATCTCAACTTCAAAGGTACATCACGTTTTTTGTTCCCATATTTTTTTAACGAGTGTTATGTTCACTCACACTATTCAAGATAACTTTAAGTTATCAAGTCGACTTTAAAGATATGCTCTTTAAAAGGAGGTGATCCAGCCGCACCTTCCGATACGGCTACCTTGTTACGACTTCACCCCAGTCATCAGTTTTACCTTCGGCAGCTGCCTCCCTTGCGGGTTAGCTCACTGACTTCGGGTACCCCCGACTCCCATGGCGTGACGGGCAGTGTGTACAAGACCCGGGAACGCATTCACCCCGACATGCTGATTCGGGATTACTAGCAACTCCGACTTCGTGTGGGCGGGTTGCAGCCCACAGTCTGAACTGGGCCCATCTTTTTGAGGTTAGCTCCACCTTGCGGTATTGCATCTCTTTGTAATGGGCATTGTAGCACGTGTGTAGCCCTAGACGTAAGAGGCATGATGATTTGACATCATCCCCACCTTCCTCCGTATTATCTACGGCAGTTTCGCTAGAGTTCTCAACTGAATGTTAGTAACTAGCGACAGGGGTTGCGCTCGTTGCGGGACTTAACCCAACATCTCACGACACGAGCTGACGACAACCATGCACCATCTGTATGGATGTTATATTGCTATAACTTCACCGCTTTCACGGCTATGCATCCTATGTCAAGCCTAGGTAAGGTTTTTCGCGTAGCGTCGAATTAAACCACATGCTCCGCTGCTTGTGCGGGTCCCCGTCAATTCCTTTGAGTTTTAAACTTGCGTTCGTACTCCCCAGGCGGCATACTTATCGCGTTTGCTACGACCCTGACTTTGTCGATAAAGCCATAGTCTAGTATGCATCGTTTAGGGCGTGGACTACCAGGGTATCTAATCCTGTTTGCTCCCCACGCTTTCGTGCCTCAGCGTCAGTTACGTCCCAGTTGACCGCCTTCGCCACCGGTCTTCTTACTAATATCTACGCATTCTACCGCTACACTAGTAATTCCGTCAACCTCTTCCGCACTCTAGTCACCCAGTATCCGATGCAGTTCCGTGGTTGAGCCACGGGCTTTCACATCGGACTTAAATAACCGCCTACGCACCCTTTACGCCCAGTTATTCCGGACAACGCTTGCTACCTACGTCTTACCGCGGCTGCTGGCACGTAGTTTGCCGTAGCTTTCTATTAGAGTACCGTCACTATCTTCTTCCTCTAATACAGAAGTTTACAATCCGAGGACCTTCATCCTTCACGCGGCGTTGCTGGGTCAGAGTTGCCTCCATTGCCCAATATTCCTAACTGCTGCCTCCCGTAGGAGTCTGGACCGTATCTCAGTTCCAGTGTGGCCGATCATCCTCTCAGATCGGCTAAGCATCACGGTCTTGGTGGGCCGTTACCTCACCAACTAACTAATGCTACGCAAGCTCATCTCTATTCGATAAATCTTTCACCCCTAGTACATGTGTACCTGTGGTCCTATGCGGTATTAGCAGTCGTTTCCAACTGTTGTCCCCCAGATAGAGGTAGATTACTCACGTGTTACTCACCCGTCCGCCACTAAGGGTAAATTCTCCACACAGTGCACTATACTCTACTTTCGTAGTCGAGAACACTCTGTGGAAAACCTAACCTCCGTTCGACTTGCATGTTTAAAGCACGCCGCCAGCGTTTGTCCTGAGCCAGGATCAAACTCTACAAAAATGGTATTGAAAATTTATCTTGCGATAAACAAACAATCTTTGTAAATACCTTGCTCATTAAGCTTGGCTAATTTTCGTTGTTCAAAAAACTTGGAATTGGCAGAAACTTTTGTTCAAATTTCTTACCATAGTACCTATTAAGATATAAATTGTTCTTACAAACCTTATCGGTTCGGCTCTTGAATTGCAAGGCAATTTTCATGCCCCTTTATTTCAAGTGCAAGATTAAGATACCACATTTAAAATCTTTTGTCAACACTTTTTTCAAAACTTTTTTAATTTTTTTCAAAAATTTTTTGAAATTTGTTTAAAAGTTTTAAACGGCTCTTAAAAAATGCTTTCTTAATTCAAAAGCATACGTATAGTAACATACCAAAAATCATTTGTCAAAGGTTTTTACAAACTTTTTTTAAAATTTTAGCAACTTTTTTTAAAAATTTACAAATTTATCCAAAAACAGCTTAAAACATGCTATGTTATTGCTGTTTGATGTGTTTATACACACCTTGTTTAGCAATAAAAAAGCGATAAATTATTTGTATTTCTATTAAAATTTTAGTTTTTGCAATGCTTAATAGGTCATTAATAAACAAAAAAAGTGAAGAAGTCTGCATCCTCACTTTTTATTTTTCAATTTACAACACATCGTTTGATTTGGCTATGTTAAACCATGAAAATCACAAAATTCAAAAACAATCATTATTTTAATATCTGCTGGAAGTTCATATCTCTTAATTTTTCTATTCATTTAAAGAAATATAAATATTTAGTTATATATATTGGAATGTTTTTACAATTATATTCATTGTATATTCATCAACACATCTTAAATAATAGATTTTTCAAAATATTAAAGCCTTGATGTCAGGTTTGCCAACCAAACACACCAAAATTAAACTGCAAGACCAACCATAATGTCAACTGCTTCTTGGATTGTCATCTCGCCCAAAGTTTTTGTTGAACCAGCAACATGTTTATCTGCTTTACCCTTTAAGTCAATCACTCCGGCAGCTTCAAGTTCAGCCAATGTCTTTGCTGTTTTGCCTGTTTCTGTGTTACCATTAAACACTTCATCAATTTGTTTTGAAAGGTTTGTAACCTTATCACTCAAGTCAATCAAAGCAAGCACACCAGTTACTGTATTGCCTGAATTGTCCTTATAAACACCGTCAACAAGAGTATAATCCAATGCTTCAGCAATTGTAAGGTTGTTTACCGCATTAACCATGCCAGCAACTGTTGTGCCTTTTTTAATCAATGTTGCCATTGTGCCAGTAATTTCAATTGACCCATTGTACACTTTGCCGTCACGCACTTCATAATCCATAACATCGGCAATTGTCATATTATTGATTTTGTTTTGAAGCCCTGAGCCCATATTGCCAATTTTAAGGTCAGCAATGGCTTTTAACACACCTTTAACTGGATTGCCGTTTGCATCTGTGACCGAATTGTCGCTGTTGATTGTGTAATCCAACACATCAGCGATTGTCATATTGTCAATTTTGCCTTGCAATTGGTCTGCCATGTTGCCAACAGTTAAATTTGCAATTGTTTTAAGCACACCTTTAACTGGATTGCCATTTTTATCTAATACTTGGTTGCCAGATATTGTGTAATCTAAAATATCAGCAATCGACAATGTTTGAATATCATTTGAAAGTGTGCCAACTGTATAACCAGCAATTTTTCCCATAATGCCTGTCACTTCACTGCCATTGTCATAATATTTGCCGTCTTGATATGTGTAATTTAACACCTCATACACTTTCATTGTTTTGATTGTGTCTTCCAAGGTATTCAATTCTTTAACTTTCTTTTTGGAAATTGTTGCAATTGCCCCAGTAACTTCAGTTTTAACACCATCAACTGTTTTATAAACTTTGTCTGCAGTTGCGTCGTACTCATAGTCAAGGAAATCAGCAAGATACATATTGTTAATGATATCGCCAAGGTCGTTAATCTTTTTAACTTCCTTATCTGCATCGCTGATTTTGATGATGGACGGCAAAACAATGCCAAAAGCGGTTTCAAGACGTTTGATTGTCATATTATCACCAAGATGAGTGATATAAACTGGCAAACCTTGAAGCAAAGGCACATCTTTAAGGTTAAATTGAACTTTGCCATCAACCGGCACTTTTGTTAAATCTTTAACCTTAACTGCCCCATTTTCAATTGTTGCAAATGCAACTTCCTCTGTACAATCTTTATCTGCATAGACTTTGTCACCATTAAGGTATCCGGTTTTCACGTAAAGGGTCAAACAGTCATCAAGCAATTTTTCAACATCGCCAGATGGGGTGTAAAGTTCACTTAAATCGTTCATTGCGACATCGTTCAAAACATCACTTATTCCTTCGCCAATTTTATTAAGTGGCTTGGTTTTAAGTTTTTCGATGTTTATGCCTTTGATCTCAGATGGAATTGTATAACCAAAATCTTTTTCAAAATCTTCCAACGTGTATTTGTCAGAATTGTTTGAAATATACATTGCCTTTGAAACAAGTTTGCTTAATGTGATTTTGTTTAAATCTTCACTGCCCAAATCTATATTTGTTTTAAATGTGCTATTAATCCATTGTGGTGTTGCTTTGTAGTAAGCCAAAAAGCCAACCCCCACAATTGCACCAATACCAAGCAAAAGGCCAACAAATGTGCCCAAAAAGAAAGGGCCAAGCCCACTACGGCGCTTATATTTCCTTTCAATTTCTCCAATGCGTTTACCCATATTCCACCCCTTAAATTATTTGATTTATCTGCACAAAAAGCGGTCAAGCAAATCAAACCTTAGTTTATTTTATTATGTCACAAAAAAGCACAAAAAGAAAACATTTTTGTGCTTAATTTTAAATTTAGATGTCGAATATTCAAACTTATATGCAAGCAATTTGTTGACTTTAACAAGTTTAATCAAACTTTATGTGTTTAGTTGCTTTGGCAATACAGTTATAATTTAGTCAACAGTAACGCTTATTAAATCTTTGTAAGAAATCTCGTTTTTTAAATTTTTAGCATCTTTAGTACTATTAAATTATGACTATACTGCAACCTGGATTTAACAAATACAATTCTCTGTCCGCTAACAAATCAGGGCAATAGTTGATTGCTATTTTGCGAGTTATGTTATGTTCCGTCCAGTTATCACAACATACAAAATCTTCAATCATACCACGGTTTTTTAGATTTTGACATTCTCGCAAAAATTCACGTTTGATTGCCCCACCAACACCATGACTGCCATAACCATGTATAACTTTCATAACTTTGTATCCGCCTTTTTTGTAAGCATCAACTTCAACCAAAAATTCAGCAATGGCTTGCTTTACTGTTTGATTTTCACTTTTTATATCTATTGTAATAAGTTTCATAATAAAAATAATATTACGTTTTTCTATTTTTAGCAAACATTTTGCATTATCCAACCCTTGCAAAGGACATGTTTTTTTGTGAGTTCGAAAATTTTGAATTGTCAAATACCTTTAGAACATTACAAGACAAATTGAATATTGACAAAATAAATATTTTGTTGTATCATATTCTTATGAGAAAATTTGACAACCCAATTGTAGTTTTAACACAAAGAATACAAAACCACATTGACAATGGTGGAAACATTTATCAACCAAAAAGGCAATTGCCATATTACGATTATTTACACGCATTAAAACAAAGGTTTTCAAAACGTGATGGTGTAAAATATGAAATGCAAGACATTTACAAAATGTGCGGGTTCGATTTTGACCCTGAATATGCCGAACATCTTGAAATGATGGCAAACTTGCAAGATTTGGCTGATAAAAACAACTATGTTGACAAACTTTCAAACTTTAAACAGTCAAAGCCTGAAACTTATGGCAGACTTTGCACCCTTGCAACAAAACATGACACTTGTCTTTATGACTTTTTGGTTTTGACCACAGGTTTTAGGTTGAAAGAAGCACACATTGACATTGACTATGAAAAAGCATTGGTTGCCCGTTTGAAAAAAGCCTACCCTGACCGCAACTTGACCGGTATCCGCCGTGAGAACACCGACTTGTATGACATGCTCCGCCACCTTAAACGTTATAAATATCCAACACTTTCTATGGCTGAAGTTGTTGACATATTAGGCTTTACAAACAGCCGTATGCTTACAGACAATTATTTTAATATTGACGAAGCAAGCACACTTAAACAACTTGAACTTATGTACCCTAACAAATTTATTGACCAATCTCTTTATAAAAACAAAGAGTTCTATTATAGGTTGATTAAAATTTCTGTGATTAAAAAAATCAGTTTGATTGAATATTTAAACAACAATGGTTACACCTATTTGCAAGGAAATATGGTTGCAAGGCTTGCACAAATGAAAGTTGACGAAAATGAACGTTACAACTTCTTGATGAATAAGAAAAAAGAATTTTATGCAAAGCACGATATCGAAAAACTGACAAATAAACAAAAATATTATTTAGATTTGCAACTTGTTGATGAACTGGCAAAACTGGACAACCTTGAACAATTTGCCGACAGCGATTTAAGCTGTGATGACTGCATAACTGAAACGAATTAAAAGCATAAACTTTAATAATTGTTTAACAAAGTTTATTATAAAACAGTCCCATTACAATTAGTTAATAAGCGAAAAAATTAACCAGTTTATTTCGCTGGTTCAAATAAATTTGATTTGTTGTTAATAATATTAAAAAGAAAACAGTATTATGCTGTTTTCTTTTTTTCTTGTTTTGTTTGTTTTGCTTTATCCCTTATTATTTCAGGCTTACCCTTATTTAAAATAAAATCTTCGGTTACTATTATCTTCTTTATATTATCCTCAAAATGTACACTATACATTACATCAAGCATGCGTTCTTCAAGGATTGTGCGAAGCCCACGTGCGCCAGTTTTAAGTTCTATTGCTCGCCTTGCAACTGCCTTGATTGCTTTTGGGTCAAAAGTTAAATCAATGCCGTCCATTTTAAACATTTCAATATATTGTTTTGTAATGGCATTTTTAGGCTCAACCAAAATGCGTTCCAATGCGGTTTCGTCCAAACTATCCAAAGTGGCAACAATTGGCAAACGCCCAACAAATTCAGGTATCATGCCAAATTTAATTAAATCTTGTGGTTGAATATCTTCAAATCTGTTGTTTGTATCGTTTGTTCCTTTGCTTTTTATTTCCATGCCAAAACCAAGTTGACTTGCGCCCTTCCTTTCGCTGATGATTTTGTCCAAACCAACAAAAGCCCCACCACAGATAAACAAAATGTTTGTTGTATCAATCTTAATATTTTCTTGTTGTGGGTGTTTGCGTCCGCCTTGCGGTGGCACACTTGCAATTGTTCCTTCTAATATTTTAAGCAATGCCTGTTGAACACCTTCCCCACTTACATCTCTTGTGATTGAAACATTTTGAGTTTTGCGTGCAATTTTATCAATTTCATCAATATAAATTATGCCACGTTGGGCTTTTTCAATATCATAGTCGGCATTTTGAATGAGTTTCAACAAAATATTTTCAACGTCATCGCCAACATATCCCGCTTCTGTTAATGCTGTTGCATCACTGCTTGCAAAAGGAACTTTTAATGTTTTTGCAAGGGTTTTTGCAAGCAAAGTTTTGCCACTTCCACTTGGGCCAACAAGCAAAACGTTGCTTTTTTCAAGTTCAATTTCATCTTGCTCATTATCATGTTTAACCATATTGTAATTTATGCGTTTATAGTGATTGTAAACAGACACTGCAAGGATTTTTTTAACTTCATCTTGCCCAATGATAAAATCGTCAAGTTTTTGTTTGATTTCTTGTGGTTTTGGCAATTCAATAAATTCATTTTTGCTGGTTTGATTTTGTTTGTGCGTGTAGTCCATCAAATCACGGCAAATATTTAAGCAATCTTTGCATATAAAGCAATCGCCTTCAGGATTGCTGATTATATCTGTAAGTTCACGTGCTGGTCGCCCACAAAATGAGCAAATTGTTTCAATCTCTCTCAAATTATCCCCCAAAAAAGTTTGTTATAAATATAATAGGTTATTTAAACTTAAATATACCTTTAAAAGGTTTCAACCAACAACAAATCAAATTTTTTATGCCCGTTTGATGTTGAATTTGTTGTTGAAACAAGAAAAAATGCAGACTTATGGTCCGCATTTTAAAACTTTAACGTTTGCTAAAAATTTTGTCCACCAAACCATATTTAAGTGCTTGTTTTGCATCAAGGAAATTATCCCTATCAGTATCTTTTGAAATGGTGTCAATTTCTTTCCCTGAATTGTCCGCAAGGATTTTGTTTAAAGCCTCACGTGTTTTTTCGATGTGCTTTGCATGAAGCAAAATATCACTTGCTTGACCTTGTGTGCCACCCAAAGGTTGATGAATCATAACTTCGCTGTGTGGCAAGCAAACTCGTTTGCCTTTTGCCCCGCTTGAAAGAATAACTGCTGCCATGCTTGCTGCCATGCCAATGCAAATTGTTGAAACATCACATTTTATATATTGCATTGTGTCATAAATAGCCATGCCTGCTGTTACACTACCGCCTGGGCTGTTGATGTACATAAAAATGTCTTTATCTGGATTTTTGCCTTCAAGGTAAATAAGTTGAGCAACAACTGTGTTTGCCATTTGGTCATTTATTTCACCTGTCAAAAAGATGATTCTATCTTCAAGCAAACGGCTGTAAATGTCATAACTGCGTTCGTTACTGCCAACTTGGTCAATAACCATAGGAATTAACATAAAATTCTCCTTTACAATGGTTTTAAAATTATTTAATTTCGTTGTTTGCGTGCAAGAAATCAACAATTTTTTTCATAAGCAAATCGTTAGCAATTTGGTTTACCATATTATCGTTGACTTGTTTTTTGTATTCTTCCACAGTTTTGCCAACATTTTTTGCCATTTCTTCAAGTTTATTGTCGATATCTTTTTCTGTTACGTCAAGATTTTCTGTTTTGATAAGTTTTTCAAGCACTAATCTTGCTTTTACATTACGTGTTGCTTGAACTTTAACTTCAGCTTTAAGTTCATCAACTGTTTTGCCAATATATTTTGCATAAGCTTCCAAATCGATGCCTTGATAACGCATTTGTGCTTCCATATTTTGCAATTGACGTTTTGTTTCATCTTCAGCCAAAACTTCTGGAACAGTAACGTTTGTATCATCAATAATTTTATCCAACATATCGTTGTCAAGTTCAATATCAGCATGTTGTTCAGCTTGTTTTAAAAGCCTATCTTTGATGCTTGCTTTGAAATCTTCAACTGTTTCAAATTCTGTGCTGTTTGAAACAAATTCTTCATTAAGTTCTGGCATAATGCGTTCACGAACGTTTTTGATTTCAACTTTGAAAGTTGCTGGTTTGCCTGCCAATTCTGCAACATGATAGTCTGCTGGGAATGTTACAACAACATCTTTTTTGTCGCCAATGTTTAAACCAACAAGTTGGTCTTCAAAAGTGTCAATAAATGTGTGTGAACCAATTTTAAGTTGATAATTTTCTGCTTTGCCACCGTCAAATTGTTTGCCATCAATATAGCCATCAAAATCAAGTGTTACGAAGTCATCATTTTTAACAGGTTTGTTTGTTTCAACCAAACGTGAAGCACGCAATAATTCGTGTTCAATTTCTTCTTTGATTTGGTCTTCAGTAACTTCAACTTTTTGTTTTGTGAATGTTAAACCTTTATATTGAGCTAATTCAAAATCTGGAACACAATTAATTTTAAGTGTAAATTCTAAACCGTTTTCGTCCAATTTTTGGATATCCAAAGCTGGTGCTTCAACTGGGCGAACATCTTCGTGTTCACGCAAAATTGTTGTGTAAGCGCTGTAATATACTTCGTCCAAAGCTTCGTTCAAGAAAACACCAACACCATAATTCTTTTCAATCATATTGCGTGGAGCATGTCCTTTTCTAAATCCTGGAACATTATACTTACCTTTATTTTTTTCATAAGCATTGTTAATTGCTTCGTCCCATTCTGTTGCTGTTAAATTAACATTTGCAACATACAATCCATTTTCTTTTTTCTCTAATTCGTATTTCATTTTTTCTCCTTACAGCCATAAGGCCAATTTAAAAATTTCTGCCACATTGTAGCACACTCTTTTAAGTTTGTAAATCAATTTGGCAAATTATTTGTTAATCTCTTATTGAATTTTCAACATATTTAATCAACTTAAATATCAATGTAATGATCTAAATATTGCTACAACTTCGCTGATTATAATCAAGCGGTTATCAAATAATTGAAAGTATGCCTGCCACCATAATCAAAAGCGCACTAATATAAAGCACAAATTGCAAGCGAGCTTGTTTGCGACCAAGTCTCTTTTTCAATTTTTCAACTTCAGCATACTCTTCCGCATCAACCTCATCTTCATTTTCTTCCAAATCTTTGTCAGTTTCAATGATTGTTTTTTGCCATTGTGATTGCCTGAAAATTGCCAAAAGGACAATGCTTGTTGCCATAAAAATACAAGCAAGCAGAATGCAGACTTTTGCCCACTTGCTACAAATCAACAAAACCATGCTGATTGCTAAGCTAACAAATATGCCCAGCAATTTTAAATCAATCTTTTTCATTATGCTTGGAATGCCTTTACAATGCCTGCAATGTTAAGGCCAACAAACACAATTATTAGCACAACAAAAATAATGTATGCAATCATCCAGCCCACGTTACGTTTGCTTTTTGCAAAACAAAATGCGTAAACTGCTGTGATGATATAAGCAATGATTTGTGCAATTGTATTAAGCAAATTTAAGATGTTTGGATTAACCAACCAACCCAACAATTTGCCGATAATAAGCACAACTGCGATTAATGCCACTGCGATATATGCCATAAAATTAACAACTTGTTTTCCGTTCACGATATACTCCTTTTATTTCACTTTATTATATCACAAAATATGTGACTAGCCAAACCTTTTAGACAATGATTTTTGTCGCATTAAACAAAATGATAGCCTATTGTTTGGTTTATTATTTAAAAGAAATTTGCTTTAAGACTTTTTCAAAATAATCAGGCAAAGGCACTTCAAAAGTCATATTTTGACTGCTTGTTGGGTGCACAAAACTGATTTTATAAGCAAACAAAAGCTGACCATTCGTTTTAATTGTCTTATCTTGTCCACCATAAAGCACATCTCCTACTATTGGATGATTTATGCTTTTTAAATGTGCACGTATTTGATGTGTTCTTCCAGTTGTTAGTTTGCAATTTAACAATGTATAATGGTCAAAAACCTTATCAACTGTAAATATTGTTTTGCTGTATTTGCCATTTTGTTCACCAACCAATGCCATTTGCTCACGATTTTTGGGATTTCTGCCCAAATATCCTTCAACAACAAAATCTTGTTTAATTCTGCCTTTTATAAGTGCCTTGTACTCTCGATTTAAAGTTTTATCTTTCAATTGAGCACTTAAAATTTTGTGTGCATTGTCATTTTTTGCAACAATCATCAACCCGCCAGTATCTTTATCTAGCCTATGCACGATGCCGGGACGCAACACCCCATTGATTGTGCTTAAATTTTTTATATGATACATCAAAGCATTAACCAAAGTGTGTGATTTGGTGGTGTTGCATGGGTGCACAACCAGCCCAACCTGCTTGTTGATAACCAACAAATCATCATCTTCATAGATAATATTAAGTGGTATATTCTCTGCTTCTGCAGATATCTTTTCAGGTTCAAGCACATCATACTCCACCACATCGTTGGGTTTTAAAATATAGCCTGCTTTAACCTGCTTGCCGTTCACTAATATATGCCCTTGTTCGTTCAATGTCTTGATATAACTGCGTGAAAAAGTTGTGTTTTCAGCCAAAAACACATCAAGCCTTATATCACTTTTATCACAAATCAATTTGTTCATTATTCTCCGTCTTTGTTATTTTTTGGTTTTTCTTCAACTGACATCTCTTGCTTTTTGGTTTTGTTTTGCATGAACAAAATAAATATTGCAAGCATAACCGCACCTATACACAAAAAACTGTCAGCAAGGTTAAAAATTGGAAAATTTGGCAAAAAGTCAAGGTAGATAAAATCACGAACATATTTTAAAAATATTCTATCAATTAAGTTACCAACTGCACCACCAATAATAAATCCAAAAGAGATGCAATAAAACACATTTTTGTTTTTTACAAAATGGTTATATACAAACAATGCAATAATCATGATGATACTGACTATCACCAGTGCCAACGTTTTGCCTTGCAAAATGCCAAATGCAGCCCCGGTGTTGCCATGATTTGTGGCGATGGAAATAACCCCAGGTATCAAATTTTGATATTCAATACCTGATAAAAAATGTTTGGTGACAAGGTCTGCCACCAAAACAATGATAATTGTAATAAGACTTACAAAAAATTTCTTCATAAAAACCTTTAAATATACTTAACCATCCTAATTTTGACCTTCTGGACGCAAAATTTTATGTCCATTAGGCGTCAAAATGAAAAGGTCTCCATGCCAGCGATGAATACTGCCGTCCAAACCATATAACGCACCTGACAAAAAGTCTAAAATACGTTCACTATCAGCTTGCGTTATCCCTTCTAAATTAACAGCAATTGTTTGCCCTTGCTTTAAATAATCAACAACTTGTTGAATTTCTTTAAAAGATTTTGGCTCAACCAAAATAATGTTACTTTCTGATTGAATGCCAAAATTGTTAAAACTTGTGGCAGTAAAACTTTCGGCGCTGTTTGTTTCGCCTTTAACCTTTTCATGTAAATTAAAATTTGCGTACTTGTCTTCTGTGGCAATTTCGGTTGATTTTTTCTTTTTTTTATCTTCCCCTTCAAAGCCAAGTCCGCTCATTATCCAATTGAAAAAACCCATAATTATGCCTTTTTAACCAAAGATTTGTTTTCTTAACATTTCATATTCAGCATCTGTTGCAATTTTAAATTCATGCACAACACGTTCATAAATTGCAATAACATTTTTGTTTGTTGTCTTTTTGCTGGCTGCATCAAGCATTTTTTCAGCAACAGCAATTGCACCTTTTCTATCTTGTTTTACATCAATTGAAACGATAACTTCAATGATGTCCATACACTTATTTTCAAATTCTTCTTGGTTGGTCATAAACTTCTCCTTAAATTATATTTTAAACGTCAAACTTGCCTTTGTCAAGAAATTATGCCAATTTTTGACCGTTAATACCAGCCAAAATATATATAAAACAATACATTTAAACAATCAACACGTCTGCAATGCTAGCACATATTTTTTATGATGGTAAAAAACTTATCATTTTGCCTGGTTAAACTTGTGTGTTTAATATTATAAACAAATTTATTTTCTACATTCATATTTAATTTTGTTTGGTGTTGCCCCACAAAAAAAACAAAAACTCACATTAATTGTGAGTTCTTGCTTTAAATTTAGATTTTTGTGTTCGTATTTATGCCAATTTATATCTAACAGCAAAATCAATTGTAACTTGCTCGTCCTCGCCTGAAGCATTTACTGTGGTATATGTCAACCTATAGTTAACTTTCATATAAGTTGCGGTTGGATTTGCTTGCTTATATTCAGCCAATTCTTGAGCCGACTTTGTGATTTTTGCTGAACTTGTGTCAATATAAACACGATTGTTTTGGTCATACAATGTAACACTTCTCAAATCTTCAAAATTATTTATCAATGTGTTTAAATCAAATTCAACATCACTTGAACTTGCTTCCACCACAAAGGTAAGTTCTGGCAAATCAAATCTAACAATGGCTTGAAGAGTGCCCGCACTGTAAGTTAATGTCAAATTGATTGTTAAACTTGTTTCTTGTTGATGAGCTTGTTTATAGCTAATCAAATCCGCTTCGCTGATTGAACAGATATATGCTGAAGCAGGCTTTGAGATGTTAACAGTAACACCTTCTATTGCCTCACTGCTTACACCGTTCAAAGATATAGTTTGTGCAACCAATTCGCCATTTCCATTGTTTTGATACAACTTGATAGCATCTGTTATATCTATTGATGAAGCCTTGCCTTCTTCGTATTTAACACGGAAGCAGTTGCTTTCACCTTTTGACCTATAGTCAACAGCATAAACACTATCCGTGCCCAAAAGCACATTGTAATTTGCAGTTACTTGATACAAACCTGCCACACCAGTGCCTTTAAACAATGCTTGATATACATCATAGGTTTTGCCATCTATTGTGAAACTGTTCACTTTGCTTACAAGTGTTGCTTCTTCAGCATTCTTTGCCCAATTTGAACTTACTGTTGAAGATGTTATACCAACAATTTCATAATCTGTGCCATATCCGCCGTTTTGGAATATTTGTGAAATCCACAAACTGCCTTTTGCTGAAATTGAATTGTTGCCTGTTAATGAAACATCGTCAGATTGCATAGCAACATTGTTGTCGCTTACAAATATTTTGATTTGTGTATCAATTGAATTTGTGAATAAATATTCAGTTTCATTTTCTGTTAATGTGATATAGAACATACCAGCATCACAATGTAATTTGTTTTGTAATTTGCCTGATGTGAATTTGCCTTCGCCAAGAGTTATCAATGAAATTGTGTCAATAAAATCTTTAAATCTCAACAAATTTGCATAATCACAATTGTACATTGAATTGTCGTTATAACTTTTAACTTCTGAACGTTCAATTGCATCATTTGTATCAATTGCCAATGTTGGTGTTGATTGTGTGTAGTCAAATTTATAAGTTTGACCACTAACTGTTGCACTCAAAACATTATTATTGATTGTGTAAGCATAAGCCGAACCATTTATCAAAACTTGATTTGAACCTGAACCAAGATATTTGATTGTGTTTTCGCCATACACTTCTTCATAATAGAACAATTTAAGTTGTTTTGTGCTAGCATCATAGAAATTCGAACTTTGGTCAACATTGATATTAGTATTCACATTTTGTGCCAAAGTTACTGATGCAACATTGTTCACTTTGTAGATTGCAAAGTAAGGCATTGAAGCCACCGTATCGCTGTCTTTTTTAATATAAGTGTAAACAATCTTGAACACCACATAATAATCAATTGTGTTATCTTGTTTTGATTGTGGCACAATTGGCATGCTTCTTGTTATTGTCAATGCTGTTGTGGTTGTATTTATCATATTTGTCAAATCACTGTTGTTCAAGCCTTGCAAATATGCCATATCAACAGTGCTAAACTCATCAGCCGTCAACACCTTGTAGCCCATATAAACGTCATAATTGATGTTTGAATTATCAAATATATTTTCAGTAACTTTAAGGGCCGGATTACTGTTTTCGTTTGTTGAAACAATTTCAACCAAATCGCCAGATTTAAAGGATGAACCATTGTTTACTTTTGGATTGGTTGGGTTTGTAAGATATGTTACAGTCTGCAAACCAACAACAGTAATTGTCCAGTATTGTGTGAAATATCCACTGTTTGTTTTATATCCCAAACTCAATGTAACTTCGCCACTGAAATCACGGGCAAAACTTAATACCAAATTTACTTTGTCAAGGCTTACATAGTTGTCAATTTGATTGCCCCAATAATCTGAAACCTCAACTTTGCTGATACTGATTGCTGTGTTGTCAGTGCCCATTGTGATTGTTTGATTTGTCTTCACAAAAGACAATGTTAAAACATCTTTCAAGTTGTTATTATTTATCAAAACCTTGCCAGCAGATTTTGAATAATGACCATTTGCACCTAATTCATAAGTTGTTGTAAATTGACTGCCCGGAGCAACTGCCTCTCCATTCACTTTGAATTGAACATTCCTATCAATTGTAACAATACGTTTTGCAACACAAACCAATACGTTATTGTATTTAATTTCAACTGAAATTGTGAGCAACACTTGCTCTGGAACTTGATATGTAATCAAGGATTTTGTAAGGTCGTTATATTCAAACAACTTGTTTGTTTTGCTGTTTACAACAACCTTTTCGCCATTCACATAATAGAATGTGCTTTCGCCAGACAAAAGCAAATCATAAGTCAAATTCGATGCTGTTGAACCATCATTGCCAACAACATTAAACAATTGTCCAAGTTCAATTTGTTCAGTTGCATACCATGTTTTGTCAGTTGTTGAAACTGTATAGTTAAATATGTTAAGGCTAAAGTTTTCACACAATAAGCCTGCATTGGTGTAAATATTCATTGAAACAGTGATTGTTCTGCAAATATTTGCACCCGCTTGACGTTCAATATCAAACAAGATTTCACGGTTATCGTTTCGATAAATTGTGATTGTATATCCTGCAACCGTTGCAACATATTTACCATCAACAAGGCTAAATGAACCTGTTGCTTGTGAACTGCCATATTCAACTTTAATTGAAGTTGCACCAAGCCACATCACATTGTTGCGGACATCATAAATCTTTGCAATTTTTGTTTGTTTTGATGTTGAAGAATATTTGAAAGCAACTTCACCATCTGTATCATTAATCAAAACTGATGCAAATTGATTTGATTTGCCCCATACTGAATGATTTTCAACATAGTCTTGGTTATCGCCAGTTGCATAAACAAGTTTATCTTTTTCGCCAACCATAATATTGAGTGAATAAATCACACCTTCAAGACCAGCCTTGTTGGATATTCTTAACCATGTTTGAGTGTCTGTTGACACTTTGTTAAAGTTAATATCAAAGTCAGTGCCATTGGCTGTTTTTGTCATTGATTCGCCAAGTGTTAAACCGTCTTTATCTATTACATTTGGGTTACTTTCAGTGAAGAAGCCCATTTTGTTTGCATCATAATTTGTTGTGTAAAGATTTTCAAAACTGCCATCAGCCTTTTTGTTTTGATAAACCAAGGTTAAACGTCTTGCAGAATAATTTGTGCCTGTTTCTCCACCAAACAAATATGCCAAGATATTGCTTTGTGTTGTGCCAGCAACAAAGTTATCATGATTTGAATCGTTTACAGTGTAATTTGCTTCAAAATTAATATAAGTTGCAGGCAAGGTTACATAGAAGTCAATTGCAACTGCTTTATTTGTATCATTTTTATCTTTAATATACTCGCCATCTGCATACAAATTGATTGTAAGTTTGATTGTTTTTTCTTGTGCCAAATGTACAAAGTTGATTGTGTCAGAATTGGATATATCAATTTCTGTTGAAGCAGAATCTATTAGTGTTGCATCTTTCTTTAAAATATAGTTGTAGAAATCGGCAGAACTATATTTAAGGCTCACTCCTCCGCCCACATATACACTCAATCCGCCAGCAATATATGTTGTGTATTTTTCATTTTCTGATTTTGTGAAAGTTGCACTGCTTCCAACTGCTGTATTGAACTGATTTGTTGTGTTTTTGTCTGCTTGGTAAGCAGAAGACATCAAACCGCCCTTGTCACCTTGCTCAATGTAATAAGCAGGGTAAATTGTTACGTTAAATTCACGTGTTACAACGCCATCAACAAAATCAAACAAATCTGTTAAAGTTAATGTTACACGTTTAACTTGAGTTGCATTCGTTTGAACAAAATCAATTGTCTTATTTTCATCTACTAAACTGCCAGTTGTTGCAGTTGAACCAATGTTTGTATAACTATATTCAACATTGCCAACATAACCACCAAGTCTATTGTTTAAATTGAGGGTTGAATCAAAACCTGTTGTTTTATCAAAATTGCCCAATGTTACATCGCCAATTTGGTCAACAGTTACACCTGCAAAACTGTAATCAACATAGATTGTAGCCCCAGCAACTGAATAGCACACTGTAAATGCCAAATCAGTTGTTAGATAACTGTTTGCTTTGATTGCATCTTGACTTAAAGCTATGATAGTTTTTGCATCTTGTCCAGTTGAAACAATGTTTTTACTTTCATCAACTGACAAATACCCACTATTTACACTTGTAATTGTAACAGCTTGAGCAGTTGCAATTGTTCCATTGATTGTAACATTTGCTGAAGACAAATCTGTTAAATATGCTTTATAATGCCCCAAACTGCCAGTTTTGTGTAACAAACCTGTTGGGTTTGTATTTTCATCATAAATGTTTAAATTGCTTGTTACTGAAATGTTTGTTGTGTAACTGCCAATATAAATTTGTTTGTTGTTGTCTGTATAAACAATGGCGACCTTGATTTGAACAAATTTATTTGGATTTGTGATGTAAAATTCATTGGCTGTTGTTGTCAATTTGCTATATTGATTGATTGTTGCAAATTCAGCAACAACTGATTTATCAAAACCGTCAACATAATCATTGTTATCAGTTGTTTTTACACTTAAAAGATAATAATTTAAGTTTGTTTCGTCTGCAAGGTTTAACTTGCAATTTGTGTTCACACTGCCCAAACTTGGGATAATGTTAATATTTTCGCTAGCATCAATTTCTTGTGCAAAATCGGTTGTGGTTAAGCCTGCAAAATTGCCTGACTGTTTGTGCAATCTTACGAGATAATAACTAAAATTACCTGATGTTGTAGTGATTTTAAACAAGAAATATGCACTTGCCCCAGCATTAAATGAGACACTAGGATTGAAAGTTATAATTGAACCATTGATTGAAATATAACCACCGTTTGCATAAATCCTTGCATTTTGATTGCTTTCATAGGCAATCAATTCAACTTTTTCAATTCCTTCACGGACTATTGTCCCAATTTCGCTTGTTGCGTCAACAATGTTGGCACGGCGCACATCTAAACTTGCATCAGCCTCAAAATCCATAACCTGACCCATTGTTGCAGGTTCAAATTTAAGTCCTGAAGCAAAAGCATAAATATTATTGCCTTTATCAGTAAATGAACCAAAGCCTTTAACATCTTCTGCTTTTCCATTGACCGCCACCAAATTGATGTCTGATGATGTTTTTATGCTATCAAATGGATAGTTTGAAGAGATTGTTTGATTGTTTAAAATTGTCAAAACATGACTGTATTCACTTGCTGATGTGTCATCATAATCAATATGATACACAATGGTGATATTTTTGCTGTTGCCCACAATTTTGCCAATTGCTGTTGCAAAACTTGTGCCAAGAGTATTTGATTTATAGCCCACTCCTTTTACATTTTCCCCAGCAACAAAATAGGTATAATTTTCTTTGCCGTCAACTAGCACTTTTTCAACATAAATATTCTTAATGTTTGCATCACTTATAATATTATCATTATAGTTTACATTAAATACATCATTAATAATATCAAAAGATGCATTTTCACTATATGTTGAATGTGCTGTTTCCTTTAATTCAGGAATATATGAGATTAATTTGAGTTGTTTTGAATAAGTATAGATTTTTCCGTCAACATCAAATGTATAAGCCACATTAATATAAGTTGGTTCACTGATATTTTGTTGAATAACATTTGAATTTAAACTAAAACCGTCTGTAACGACAGCTACAGTTGTTGGCATCACATTGGTTGATTCAGCGATTGTTGAATCTTTTATTGAAATGTTTTCAAGCAGATTGTCACGATTTACCATGATTTCATTTTTAATTTCATCTTGAACCGCATATTTGTTGACAACTGTCAAATCAAAACTGCCAATTTCAATGCCGTCATACTTCAAGTTGATTGTGCAACCTATTGAAGCATTTAAATCTTTAACATATCCAACAGTGACAATGCCGTTGTCAAGTGTTATAAGCTGTGTTTGAGCATCTTCTTCATTGACTTTATCGGCAAATTTATCACAAGTTAAACTGAACAATGAATAATCTTCAATTGCTATTAAATCGCCAGCACTATATATTTCATTAGTTGATGCGTCTTCCCCATAAACTTTTGTTGTATTGTATTGGCTCAATGTCAAAATGTCTGCCAAATTAATATTTGTTAAATCGCTTTTAACATTGCCATTGTTTAAAGTTGCAAATACATTTGGTTTTACTTGAATGTTTTCAAATGTTGCAAGTGTTTCCCCACTATTTGTTTTGAAAACAACCCTATACATACCTGCTGGCAAAGTTTGACTGCCAGATGTTTCAAAGTTTGCACCATAATTTGTGTTGTCAGTGATATCTGTTCTAAATATATCAAAAGTCAAACTGCTTGCTGAACTATCTGTAATTTGGAACAATGCGTTTGAAGCAAATTGTCCGTCATTTGATTGATCATAGAACTTCAATTTTGTGCCTGCATATATGTTTGTCCAATTCTTGTTCATGTCAATTTGTCTGCTTGATGTGAATGTCAATGTTAAATCATAAGCAGAAATTGTGTCCATATCAACTTTTAAAGTGATAACCAATCTTGTGTTTAAGAAATCAAGCCTTTCAAATGTCCAATCACCATATTCGTCACGGGCAATTGTCAAAACTGGTTTTTTAGCGCCTTCAATTTCATTTTTTGTTTGAAGAGTATATGATAAACCACCTTCTGCTTCAATGAGTTCCAAACTTTCACTGCCAGAAAAATTGAACCTTACATTGCTGATATTAACCAGCCCTGGCAAGTATGTTTCAGTTGAATTTTCAACATATTTGTATCTTACAACACCATCTGTTGATGATTCACCATTAAGTTTGTATGTTGATTTGTCTTTAATTTCAAGCTCTGATGTTGTTTCATAACTGAAATAACTATTTTCCGTATTAATAGGATTTACGTTCGCCTGAACAACAATTGACAATTGTTTGCTCAAATTGCCGTAAGATGTGAGCGACAAAGTGTATTCTCCAACCTTTAAGCCTTCCAAATTTTCCACTTCCCTGCCCGCAATGGAATAACTGATTGTATTTTCACGATAATTAGGTGTCAAATTAAATATTGGCACGTCTGTTAAAACTTCGTTTGTTTTGTTAAGTCTAAACGCATTGTCTGTATAAGTATAAGTTTTGCTTTGGCCATTCAATTGATAAGCTAAAGTGTATGTGTACTTATAAGCAGATGAATCGCCACTATTCAAGCCAATATTAACATATAAAACTGCATTGTTTAGTTCTATATCTATTTGTTTTGTTTCGCCTGTTTCGCCGGCTTGTGTTGAAACATTGTCATTTCCTTGTTCAGGTGTCACAGGTGTTTCTGGTGTTGTTTCTCCACCCTCAGTTGCGCCACCTTCAACATAACTTAATGTTATATTTGTTGGTCTATTGCTTTCAACAGTGATGATATTTGATAAGATTTCTATATCATCATATTTGAATTTTAGCCTATAACTATGTGGATTGGTTGCAGAATTTGAATCCGCATTTTCATTAATGCTAAATGTCAATATCAGATTTCTTGATTGAGGAACAACCTCTTCGCCATCGGCATAGGTTTCGCCTTCTCCTGCCGATGTTGCAGAATCTGGCTCAACATTGATAATTGAAAACATTAAGTCGTCTTCAACTGGGTTTCCGTTTTTATCGTAAACAACAACACTAAACAATTGTTTAAATGTTTCTGCATTTGCATAATACAAATTTGTAAGCATTTCGTTGCCAACTGGTGAGGTTAATCTAACTGTATATTCAAAGCCGGCAACAAGTTTTGTGCTATCAGTTTTTTCATCAATAATGTCATTTCTGCTTGTGTTTGCAAAGCTTTTGATATCTATCACATCTGCAACGGCATCAAGAACATATTTAACATTTACAACAACCATTCTGCTTGAAGAAACAAAATCTTTATTAAGCAAAATCGCATTGTCTCCACTGGCTTCAGTCACTATTCTATACTCATCTTCAATGTTCCTTGAAACTATTGAATTGATATACTGTTCTGCTGCATCATAACTTTCTGTTGCGAAATTTGTGCTGTAACTATTTTTAAGTTGTAGCATATACAATTTTGTATCATTGTTTACCGCCCCAACTTTTGCTTTTACCTTATTTACAAATTTATTGCCCTCAAAATAGCCAACCAAAACATATTGTTGAGTGTCTTTTTCAAAAATAATGTTTTCAACAACCTCAATATCATAAACTGCAGTTAATGAGCGAGGTGTTACAAACACACATGCACGATAACTGCCCGCATTGACAGATACAACATCATCAAAAGCAAGTACGCCTGGTTCAACATAATAATCATTTCCGCTTGGTTGTTTCAAATAGTTGATGTTAAGTGTGTGTGATTGCGTGTCACTTACAAACTCAAAACTCAAATCTTTTTCCGCAACACTGACATCAATTGATGTGAGATAATATTCTCCAGTGTTGTTCACCACCATAACACCCAACACCAATTGCAAACCATCTTCAAGCTTTGGCAACTTTTTAACAGAGATATTAAATGAACGACCATTGCCAAGGCTTCCTCTTTCATAAGTTGCAATGTAATCAAATTCTTCTGGTGTTACAAGGCGATATGATTGATAATTTGGATCTGTTGATTTGTTGTTGTAAACAAAGAAATCAATAAATGTATTACCCACTTTTGAAGTTAAGTCAAGTGCCAAACTACTGTCAGAAGCAAATTCACTTGCTGTGTGATTTTTGAACCAAACATCTTCAATATTTGTGTTTTTTATTAAATTGATTGTCCTTAAATCAAAATCAGATTCATCAAAACGCAAACTTGTGCGTGTGCCTGCACCAATCATATAAAGGCGCAAATTTTGATAGCCTTCTTTATCTTCGTTTAATATAATGTTGTTTGTTGTTTCAAACAAACTTAGTGACACATTTGTTGTTTCACTGCCTATGCTTGTGATTTTTGTGCTTTTAACAACAACATTGAACTGACTCCAAACCATTGCGCCCATACGCTCAAGATTTGTTGTTTCACTTGCACCTGCAATACTTTCTAAATAAGCATCACGTGCAGCATATGTTGCAAACACACCAAGCCTAAAACAATACGTTTGTCCAGCAAGGTCAGTTGTGTTTGCTTTAAAATAAATTTTGTCATTTGTTTCATCGTATGTTAGGAAAGGATACTCTGACAAATTTGTTTTATCTAACATTGCCCAGTCTGTCATTGCCCCTGGTTTAAAATAAAAGTATTCCACAATTTTTCCACCAAACCCATCTTTGCTGATTGGATTAAGCGCATATTTTGGTGTTGAAACTGCATCAAATGCCAAACTTTCTTCAAGTCCCAAAGTCAATTCTTTAACATCTATGCCATTTTCACGAGTGTTATTAACGTTTTCCCTTGAAAGACTACTATCATCAATGTTGATATCTTCAACTTTGCGGTCAATCCAAACAACCAAATCTTGATTGCGGTCAGTACCAGTCATCATTTTTTCATCATCTGCACGCAGGGTTACACGTCCATAGGTTGAACCTGTCAAAATTTTATCTTCAATTTTCTTCAATCTGAAATATGTATTTTCATTGCAAAAGATTTTGTACTTGCCATTTGATTCTTGTGTCAAAGCATTGCCAGTAGCATCGCAGAGTTGAATTAAACTTGAACCAGAGTTAATTGTAAGCAAACAATTTTTTTCAGTAACTTCTTGTTCGTCTCCACTCAAACCTTTCAACTCAAAAGAAAATATTTTTTTGCTTAAATTGTCCTCATACTCATTGTCGTCCACAATCATCATTTCTTGGTTAGCAAAAACAAGCTGTTTTGGATAAACAACTGGTTTTTTAAATTTGCCCATGATTGCCAACACACCAACCACTGCACCAATAAAGCCTACAATGCTTGCAAGAACAATCCCAATAACTTTAAAAATTCTTTTTGCCATTTTCCCCTACCTAAATGCTCTTAAATTAGTATCTTCAATTCAACAAAAATTACACTAAATTTTGCCTTCTCCCCTAATGAAAATTTTTGTCAAAATCAGACACAAAAATATATTTTAATACAAAAATATTATATATTTTTAAAAGCGAACTGTCAAACAAAACATATTAGCATTTTACCATATTTTTTCAAGCATTTTATAGCAGGCAAAAACCTAAATAATTGCAAAAAACAACAATTAAAAATAACAAAAAACATTAAATATCTGACAATTAATTTAATTTTTTCAAAAATCAAAAACCACTGTTTTTACTAGTTTTATAGCGAATTTTAAGTGAAAATTTAATAAAAAAATAAAAAATACGCATCAATTTGCGCATTTTTAATTGTTTTTTAACAATTTAATTTTTATTTTTTATTTTTACAAAAAAACAACCACATTTATTCGTTTACAAAAAGTTAAAATTATTAATTTAATTTTTCATGTATTTTTACAAAATTATCCACACTGATTTGTTCGGGTCTAACTGTTGCAGGATATCCCAATTCATTTAAAATTTTTTCAACTTTTTGTTTGTCATAATTATTTTTCAAATTGTTTATCAAAGTCTTTCTTCTCATCGCAAACGATTGATGAATCAAATTTTTAAAACCTTCAAAATCTACAATATTATATTTATCATTTGGCACCAATTTGCAAAGCGCACTATCAATTTTAGGGCTTGGTGTAAAACATTCTTTTTTTACAATTCTTGGGATAGATACATCAAAAATCGACTGCAAAATCACACTGGTTATACCGTATTCTTTACTGTTAGGTTTTGCACAAAAACGTTCAGCCACTTCTTTTTGGATAAGCACCAATATGCTTTTAAACTTTTCAATTTTTTCAATCAATTTAAATATGATTGGAGTTGTTATATAATATGGAATATTTGCAACAACTCGCATATCGTTATATTGCAAATTTGTCAAATCAAAATCCATAAAATCACCAAACACCAATTCTAAATTTGGGTTAGCAGCCTTAACTTTATCAAGCAATGGTTGCAGACTTCTGTCAATTTCAAAAGCGACAACTTTTTTTGCAACTTGGCACAATTCGTTTGTAAGTGTGCCTGCTCCAGCACCAATTTCTATCACGACATCATTTGCCCCAACATCACCATCTTTAACTATCGCTTTTAACAGATTTGTATCAAACAAAAAATTCTGTCCCAAACTTTTTTTATAGTCTATTTTTTCGTTTTCCATAAATTACCTTTTAAAAAATTTTTAATTTTATTGACATTTTTAACACTTTTTGCTATATTTTTTCATATACAAAAGAAAATTTTTAACAAAACACACAAGAAAAGTGGTTGGCTTAATCCAACCTTTTATTTTTTTAATTTGCCAATCAATCAGTGTCCAAGTCTAAAAAAAACAAAAAATCATCAATTCAATTTTATTATATTTTTATCCATAGAAGATGTCAACCATTTGTTTCAAAAGAAAAATATTTGTTTGTTTTGTTGACTTATTTCGTCTTTAGTGTTAATATCAAAATGAGAAACGTTATATAAGTTTGAGGAGTATTGTCACAAACGCATTTAGAAAGGGTTGTCACTGGCTGAAAGCAACCCATGAAGGTTATGACAAGAAGGTAGCAAACAAGTTCAAGCGAAGAAGTATAGTAGAACGCTTGCGTGATGCAAAATACGTCAGTTTTAAATTGAGGAGCAATTTTATTTGCTTAAAGTAAGGTGGTACCACGAAATTTTCGTCCTTGCAAGCTGCAAGGTTTTTTTATTTTTATCTTGCAACTCACAATTAGTTTAAGGAGATTATATGTTAGAAAACAAATACAATGCACTTGAAACTGAAAAGAAATGGCAAAACTATTGGCAAGAAAAAGGTATATATAAATATGACAAGGATAGTGTCAAGCCAACTTTTTCTATTGATACCCCACCGCCAACAGTAAGTGGTGAATTACACATCGGTCACATCTCTGGCTTTACACAAGCAGACATGATTGCACGTTTCAACCGTATGCAAGGCAAAAACCTTTTTTATCCTTTAGGTTTTGACAATAACGGCTTGCCAACAGAACTATTGGTTGAAAAAAAGAAGAACATTCGTGCACACACTTTGCCTCGTGAAGAATTTACACAAATAGCGCTTGACCTGGTAAAAGATTACAATCAATCATACCGTGATATGATGGTTCGTTCCGGTATGAGTTGTGATTTATCTTTAGGATACAACACCATTGACCAACACAGCCAAAAAACAAGCCAAAAATCATTTATTGATTTGGCTCGCCGTGGTATCGCTTATCGTGAAGACAAACCAAGCCCATGGTGTTGCAAATGTCGCACAAGTGTTGCAACCGCCGAACTTGATGATAAAGAATTTGACAGTGTATTTAATTATCTCAACTTTAAATTGGCAGACGGCAGTGGCACAATCCCAATTGCTACAACAAGACCAGAATTTTTGCCTGCTTGCGGTGCAATATTCGTTAATCCAGAAGATGAAAGATATAAACATTTGATTGGCAAAATGGTAAAAGTGCCTTTGTTTGAAGAAAATCAAGTTAAAGTGCTTGCTGACAGCAAAGTTGGCATTGACAAAGGTACAGGTATTGTTATGTGCTGTACTTTTGGCGACCAAACTGACGTCGAATGGTGGAAAGAATATAAATTACCTTTAAAACAAGCCATTGATGAAGGTGGCTACATGACAGAAATTGCAGGCAAATATGCAGGCATGAAATCCGCAGAAGCCCGCAAAGCCATGATTGAAGACTTAAAAGCTCAAGGTTATTTATATAAACAATACCCTATCACCCACTCCGTTAAAGTACATGAACGTTGCGAACAACCTATTGAATTTTTATCTAAAAAACAATGGTTCATCCGCACATCTACCCCAGAGTTAAAAGCAAAATGGACAGAACTTGGCAATCAGCTTGAATGGCATCCTGAAGGAATGAAAACAAGATATTTGGCATGGGTTAGCAATTTGAATCAAGACTGGTCAATCAGCCGTCAAAGATATTTCGGTGTACCATTCCCAGTTTGGTATTGCAAGAGTTGTGGAAAACCTCATTTCGCAGACATCAAAGATTTGCCAGTAAATCCACTTACAAGTTCGCCAAACTGCAAATGCGATTGCGGTTCAACAGAGTTTGTGCCAGAAACCGATGTTATGGACACTTGGGCAACAAGTTCTGTTACCCCACAAATTAACTGTAATTGGGCAGAAGATGAAGAAGGTTGTGCAAAACGTATGCCTATGGACATGCGATTCTGCGGACGAGACATCATCACAACATGGTGCTTAAGAACAATCATCAAAGCTTATTATCATCAAGGATGCTTGCCTTGGAAGCAACTTATCGTCAATGGTTGGGTTATGGCAGATAAAGGCATAAAATTTAGCAAATCCAAATCTAACAGCAAGATGAATTTAAACGATATGTTAAATAATTATAGTGCTGACGTTGTCCGCTACTGGTGCGCAAATGGTGCGTATGGCAGAGATGTTATGTTCACAGATGAAGGTCTTAAGGATGGACTTAAACTTCAAAACAAAATATGGAACGCCTCTAAATTTGTTTTAAGTTTCTTATATGACTACACACCTAAAAAACCTAACACCATCTTACCAATGGATAGATACATCATGCACAAATTTAACCAAGCATACGAAAAAACTTACTCTTTCTATAAAGATGTGGAAATGGGTTATGCAAAAGATGCAATTGAAAAATTCTTCTGGTCATTCTGTGATAATTATATTGAGATTGCCAAAAACAGACTTTACAAACCTGAAGTTTATGGTCAAGAAGCCAAAGAAAGTGCACAATGGGCTTGTTATAATGTTTTGCTTGGAATGTTAAAATTGCTTGCAATCACAATGCCACACATCACTGAAGAAATTTATCAAGATTACTTCCGCAAATTTGAAAAAACTGAAAGCATACATTTAACTACACTTTCCCCTATCTCTATAGACAAGGAAGATAAAATTATTGAAAATGGCGATATGGTTGTTGACATTGTTTCAAAAGTTCGTCAATTCAAAAGTGAAAACAAATTAAGTTTAAAAACTGAAATTGAAGATGTTACAATTAAAACCACACAACCAGAATTTGTTTCCCAATGTAAGAACGATATCATGGCTGTTTGTTCAATTCATAATTTAAAAATTGAGCAAGGCAACTCTGACGTAAAGATTGGAAAAATTATTGAAAATATCCAATAAACAATAAAATTTTAAAAAAAAATTAAAAAAATACAGGCATTTTCCTGTATTTTTTATTATTTTAAATGGCTTTTTATAATTTTTATTTTATTTTGCAATGGGCTCTTGTGGCAATTTTTCTCTGTCTGCAACAATAACACATTCTGTTGTAAGCAAAGTTGAAGCAACACTGCAAGCACATTGTAAAGCTGTTTTGGTAACTTTAAATGGGTCAATAATTCCCTTATCAAACATATTGCAATATTCATCTTTAAGGGCATCATATCCAAAATTTTTATCTTTATTATCCAGCACTGATTTTACAACCACACCATCATCAATACCAGCATTTTTTGCAATTTGCCTTAAAGGAGATTCAAGTGCAGAACACACAATCATCGCCCCAAGTTTTTCATCTCCTGAAAGGGTTTCAACAAAAGTCCGCAATGGCAATTTTGCCTTTATCAGTGCGCAACCACCACCAGCAACAATGCCTTGTTCAATTGCAGCATGAGTTGCATTAAGAGCATCTTCTATCCTTAACTTTTTTTCTCTCATTTCAACTTCTGTGGTTGCCCCAACTTTTATCCTTGCGATACCACCATTTAAACACGAGATTCTGCCCTGAACAACATCATGGTCAAACTCGGTCAAATCTGTTAGCAATTGTTGTTTTAATTCTCCAACCCTTGCTTGAACTTTTGATTTGTCGCCTTTTGCTCCAATGATTGTTGTTTGGTCTTTATCAGATTTAACTTTTTCACATCTACCCAAATCCGCTAGTGTAACTTCTTCAAAATTGTTGTAAATATCATTTGAAATAAATTTTGCACCTGTAAGCAAAGCCAAATCACTTAAAACTTTTTTACGTCTATCAGCAAAATATGGTGTTTTAACAGCCAGACATGAGAATGTTTTTCTTGCATTATTAACAACCAAAGTTGTAAGCGCATCGCCTTCAACATCTTCAGCAACGATGAATAAACACCCATTAACTTTTGCAACCTGTTCAATAATCGGTAAAATTTCAGCAATGTGTGATATCTTTTTATCTGTTATCAATATGTATGGATTGTTAAGTTCTGCAACCATTTTATCTTGGTCAGAACACATATAAGGGCTTATATACCCACGATTAATTCTCGCACCTTCTGCTATATTTAAACTGCTAACCATGCAATTGCCTTCTTCAATTGTTATCACACCATCTAGCCCAACTTGTTCAAAGGCTTTGGCAATCAATTCTCCAGTTGAATTGTCCCCAGCAGAGATAGTCGCAACCTGACAAATTGACGAATTATCTTTAACTGGCTTTGCTTCTTTTGCCATTGTTTCAACAACAAAATCACAGGCTTTTTTAATACCATTTCTCAACAATATTGGATTTGCGCCAGTGTTAAAACATTTTAACCCTTCACTAAAAATTTTTTCTGCCAAAACGGTTGCCGTGGTTGTTCCGTCTCCAGCAATATCATTAGTCTTTGTACATGCTCCACGCAAGATAGATGCTCCAGCATTTTCAATCTCATCTTCAAGCTCGATTTGTTTAGCTATAGTAACACCGTCATTTGTTATCAACGGGTTGTAATAAACACTGTCAATAACAACATTTCTGCCTTTTGGCCCCAATGTGATTTTAACCGCATTTGCCAATTTTTCAACCCCCATTAACAACTTTGTACGAGCCTTTTCATTTGTTTCAATTTTTCTAATCATCAATCACTCCTATAACATCAATTTGACGCATAACAATAAAATCTTCTCCTTCAATTTTTAGTTCAACACCAGCAAATTTATTAAAGAAAATTTTATCGCCAACTTTAACTTTCATTTCAATTTTTTCGCCATCAAAATTGGTTCCATCTGCAACCGCAACAACAATGCCTTTTTCCTGTTTCTGTTTTGCTGTATCAGGCAACACCAAACCTGTGTTTGTTGTTGTTTTGTTTTCTTCAGGTTTTACAACAACTCTATCAAACAATGGTCGTATTTTCATTTGTTCCTCCTGCAAACATAATAACCCTATATGTCAGATTTGAAACACAAACATGTCAAAAATTTAGAAAATATTTTTTATTTTTTATTAATAAATATAAAAAATTTATTTTATTTTTATAAAAAATAATAAAAAATCACTAAAAATATTTAAAAAATATGAAAAATTTAATATTTTTTTGAATATATAAAAATATTTTTTTAATTTCATAATATCCTAAAATCACACATAAAATAAGTATGCCAGAATATATTTTTAATTTTAACGAATATAAAAAGAAAATAAAAAAATCAACAAATTTTAATTGGGTTTTAACAATTGTTTTTATTATTTTTCTTTTGGGTTTAAATGTATTTTTTAAAACAAATTTTACCCCAAATTATAACTTTTATTTTGTTGAAATTGACTGTGTAAAATCGTTTTCAAAAGCCAATAAAATTGCAAATGAATTATGTATAAAAAATGGTGCCGGCTTCATTTATTTCGACAATAATTACCACGTTTTGGCTGGTTTTTACAAAGATGAAACGAGTGCAAAAACAGTTGCAGAAAACATAGCAAACGAGTTTAAAAACGCAAAAATATTTTCAATTTCAGTTTCAAAATCTGCCACAAAAAATGCCAAGTTAAACAATGGAAAAAATCAAATTGAAAGTTTGATATCAACACTTTTTGAAATTGAAAATTCACTATACGAAACAAGCATTTTAGTGGAAACTGAAAACACAAATTTTAAAACTATCAACACAAAATTGATAACTTTATACGACAAATATCTTAAAGTTTTTGATGACTTTAAATCAGCATTTGCAGAAAACAATTCTGCTTATAACATTTTGAAAAAGGCAAAAACTATTCAAACAAGTTTGTTCGATTTAACACAAACAGCACAACATGAACTGGCACAAAAATTGAGATACGAAACAGTAAATATTGCTGTCAATCACTCTATGATTTTAAATGAACTTGCTTAAACAAAGCTCACTCTTTTTGTGGATTGATTTGGTTCACTTTTTTAGATTTCAACTTTTTATCTCGCCTTGTTTGCAAAATCAATTCAATCAATTGCCAAATACCAAGTCCAATCAAAAACACAGCAAACAGTTTTTTCAACACCCCAGTTGATATATTATTTGCTAGCCATGCACCTGCAAGGCTGAATACGACACCAGCCAAAGCCAACAACCATGAGCCCTTAAAATCAACCAAATGATGGGTCGCATGAATTATTATCGCAATAACCGACATTGGCAAAAAAGCAATCAGGTTTATACCCTGAGCATCAATTTGGCTGTACGACAAAAAAATGGTAAGAATGGGTATTATCAACGTACCGCCACCCATTCCCATGCCTGCAACTATGCCACCAATCACACCTGCAATAATACTCCATATAATCATTATCTTTACCTACCTAAACAACATTGTGACCCCGCCCAACAGCATAAAGAAAATAAATATTCCTTTAACCACTTTATTGTTGAGTTTATTTAACAAGGTTGCACCAATCACCCCGCCAGCAACAATCCCCACCATTACTGGCCAACCAGTTGCAAAATCAATTGAATTGTAACAAAAATAAATTATCGTACTTGCAATACTAATTGGCAAAATAACAAACAGTGCTGTTGCCTGTGCTTTTTTCTGCTCTAAACCAAACAATTTATTTAACAATGGCACAACAATCATACCGCCACCACCACCGAAAAAACCATTAATCACACCTATTAACGCACCGAACATTATTATTGTTATTTTTTTTGGCTTTTTCATAACCTTATTGTTTGCAATCAGTATGATTTTATTTGCATTTTTTTGCTGTTTGTATTATAATACAAAAGACTTAATTGGTGAAAATAACAGTTCATCAAGCGATATTAAACTGATTGTTCAAAATTTTGTTTTCTATCGTCATAAAAAATGGATTTGATGCTTTCAATCCAATTTGATGTTTATTAAATCTAATTTAAGCAATAATTCTAAAAGAGGTTACGATGAAATCAAAAAGCAATGCATTAAAAAAATTCTTTTCAGTTACAGCCATTTTTATTCTGGCAATTCTTGCAAGTTTAAGTGTGTTTAGTTTTAAGCTAAAACCAACTTATTCCGCAAGTTTAAGTGTGGACAATTTAAACTTCTCTGACGGTATGACAGACAACACTTCCACACCAGCAAGCCCAAGTTCTTATACTTTTGTTGACAGCAACTTTAAGTCTGTATCATACAATCCGCAATCAACAACAAACAATCAACCCAAAATAACTGCAGGTGTTGTGAATATTGAAGATCAAGGCTTTTCAAAGCAATCAAGCAATCAAGATGACTATGCCCTTATGATTAGCAGTAAGAAAGGCGACAGTTCGTATGCTGTTAAATACGGCTACACTTCAACCCAATTCACTTTAGATGCTGATAGTTATTATCGTGTTGCGGTTGACGTATATGCTGACAAAACAGCTGGTATTGCAAGCTTGTATTTGGTTGACGAAAACAGCAAAGCTTATGCGAGTTTTGAAAATATTGGTAAATCAAACAATTGGACAACTTATATGTTCCTTGTGAAAACTGACGATTTATCAAGTGCAAAACTTAAACTTGCCCTTTTCCTTGATGGCAATGGCACAGTTTTGTTTGATAGTGTTAGAGTAAATGAACTTACTGAACAACAACTTGAATCACAACGTGTAACTTATGCAAACACAAGCAGTTATGTTGCACCAAAAAATAACAATATCGTTGAAAAGAAAGCTTTCACCAAAACAAATTTAACTTCAGCCATTGCAAATGAAAATGCATCACGTGAAATCGTTGAAGAATCTGATGGTTATTTTGACACCGCTTTCAAAATCACAAACAGCACAAGCACTTATTCAAAATACACAACTGATGACAACTTCCTTACATTTGAACCAAACCGTGTTTATCGTGTAACAATCAATGCAAAAGCAACTGACCTTTCAGGCAAAGCCACACTTAGACTTGTGCAAACAAACCTCAAAAAAGATGCTGACGGCAACGATATCTATGACACAAGCAATGACCACACATTAACAATTTCATCATCAACATCCTCAAAAAATAACGGCTATTCAAAATATTCATTCTTTATTAACTCTCACCCACTTAAAACAACAACTTTCAAACTTGTTGCAAGCTTGGGCAGTGAAGATTCAACTGCAACAGGTTCAGTCAGTTTATCTGGTGTGATTGTTACAAGCACAACTTATTCAAATTACAACAGCATTTCAACTGGCGACAGTGCACAAAAAGTTGATATTGCAAAAAATATTGTAGATTTAAGCAGTGATGCAACAGCATTGATGCTTACAAATGGTAACTTTAATACAGTTAAAACAACTGACTATACAAAAACATATCCAGTTGCTCCAGTCTCTTGGACAGAAACAACTGGCACAAACACACAACTTTATGGTGTTGTGAACACAAATAGCACAGAATTTCAAAAGTTTGTTGATAGTAACACTTTCACTTCTACTCCAGTAAATCCAGGCAATCCAAATGGTTTGACTGAAAGCAACAATGTTCTTATGATGTACAACAGCACAACTGACACACTTGCTTATACAAGCGAAAAAGATAAATCTGTTGATGCAAACACATACCACAGAGTTAGCCTCAATGTCCTCACTCAACACTCAACCCTTAATGTATATTTGGTTGCAACAATCAATGAAAAAGAAGTTGTTTTGTCAAGTATAAAGAATATTGCAACAGATGGCGAATGGCATAATGTTGACTTATACATCTACTCTGGCTTACATCAATTGAATATTGGTGTTAAAGTTGAAATGAAAACAAATGGCTTTGGCTTTGCTTACATTGACGATGCTACTTATGACTTTGCATTGCGCAATGGTGGTATAATGTTAAGCCAACCAACAGAAAGCCAATTCAATGCAATTTCAAATGTAAATTATGGTTCAAGCCATGTTTCAAAAATCAACCTTTCCAACATTATTTGCGCAGATTCAAGTGAAAGATATGCAACACCTATTCACTTTGGCGCAAACAAAAATGAAAGTGTAGACTTTGGTGTTGTTGACATCTCTGACGACGCAAATGTTAGATGGATTTTGAATAACTATGATAACAACAATATTAATTTCACATCTGTTGACAATAAAAATATACTTGCAATTCATGCTAAAAACTATGTAAATGAAACTTATACTTCAAATATCGGTTATAGATTTGAAGCAAACAAATATTATTTGTTAAAAGTAAAAGTTTACACACAAAACCTTACAAGTGAAAATGAAAAATTCGGTTTGGGTTTAAGTTTGTCAAATTTCGATGGCAAGTTTGAAAATTTAAACACCGAAACAGACGACAACGGCTGGGTAACATATAGTTTCTATATTAACCCTAGCGAAGCAACAACTTCAATGTTGCAAATTGCTTTTGGCTCTGAAAATGCAACATTAAAAGGTGATGCCTTCCTTAGTGATATCAGTGTTAAAGAAATTGAATCAACTGAATTTGTTAAAACCGCCAATGACACTACCCTAGTGCTTAAAACAAAATCTTCTGATGATTCTTCTAATGACAACAACAAAGAAGACACCAGCAAAGATTCAAATAGTTCATCAGATAATCGTGCATGGTTCATTGCTATCCCAACTATCTTAACAGCAGCAGCAATTATCATTGCAATCGTTGGTATATCTCTTCGTAAAGTTAAAATCAAAAAACCTGTTAAAAAGGGTAAATCTGAATACGATCGTAATTCAAAACAATCTTCTCAAATTTATATGCGCAAGGCAACAACTCTCCGTGAAGAACGTTTGCGTGAATTGAACAAGAAACTTGAAACTTTGCAAGCTGAACGTACACAATACGAAGAACAATACAAGAAAGATTTATCTACTCTTCGTCAACTTAAAATCAAACGTGCTCCAGCAAGCGAAATTTCTAAATTTGAAAAAGATATGAAACTTAATCAAAAACATTCTGCACAAATCGGTTCAAATATCCGCATAACTGAACTTGAAATTGAGCAAACATCTTCAAATGAATATCTTAAACAACTTGTTAAAAAATTGGCAAGTGCAAAGCAATCTGACGAAGAATAAAAATCAATGATTAAAAAAGAGTGGTTTTAAAACCATTCTTTTTTTTGTTTAATAGCGGTCAAAACTATAATCATTTAATGACAACTGCTATTTATCAGCCTTAATTTTCAATGTTTGACCTATAAATAGTTTGTCTGTTTTTAATTGATTGTCTGCCACAATCTTATCAACTGTTATGTTGTATTTGTTTGCAATTTGAACAAGTGTTTCAATTGGCTTTACAATATGTGTAATATAATCGTTTGTTGTGATTTTAACCCATTCTCCCTCATAGAAATGCAAATTATTGTTGTTGCGTAAAATGTTCTGTTTGCTTGTATTTAGATTTGCACAAACAACATTCTCTGTTTCTTTTGATTGTATTCTATAAAAAAAACTATCTGTTTGATAAACTTTCATATATATCTATATTCACAAAATTACAATTTGAACACTTTCATGTTATTATCTTTGCTCATATTATATATGCAATCAGTTTAAAGAGGTGTTTATTGCAAGAAATCATGATGATCACAACACCTTTAGGTATTACCAAATATCACTCCTAAACATTGGTAAAAAAAACACGCATTGAAAAAATACTGCGTGTCTTTTTTGTTTTTTTTATAGCAATCAATTTTTAAAATTATATTGTTTTTTCGTCTTCATACATTCTAACATAGGCCATTTTAATATATCGGCAAATCTCAACCATTTCAGGGTCAAGCCTTGAGTTAAGAATATCTTCAACCCCTTCCATAACCTGCTTTAAATTTGCTTCAGACATACCTTTTAAACAGCTTACCAAGTTATTGTAATATATTTTATATGTTGTATTTTGCTGAAAAATACCCAATTTCTCATTCATTGCTTTTTGTTTGAAGTTGTAATACAATTTTGCCCATCTATATGCCATTGCAAAACAAAATACAGCATTATCTTGATTATTTTCCATCTCTATCTCCTAGGACTAATTATACTACAAATAGTCAACTTGTCAATAGTAAATCTAAATCAGTTGGCAATTTATATCCGCTGTAAATAAGACATACACTTGCTATTTTGCTTATATATTAATATTAGTACAAGCACATAAAGGGAAATCATGAAATCAATAAAATCAATTTTTAAAGCAGTTGCAGTGGTAACAATATTTTCGATTATAACAAGGACATTAGGCTTCTTTTTTCGCATTTATTTGTCACGCAAATTGGGGGCTGAAGGTCTTGGACTATTTCAAATGGCAAGCAATATCCTTGGCATTTTTATGACTTTGATAGCCAGCGGATTGCCCCTTACCACTGCCAAAATGGTAACAAAATATGAAGTGAACAACGATTTGAAAAAGCGCAATCAAGTTGTAACCTCAAGCCTTGTGATTGCATTGATTGTTGCATCTGCCAGTGCTTTGATTATTTGTTGCTTAAAACATGTTTGGAATATTGTCCTAACCGATAATCGTGCAGTTGAATTGTTGATTGTTATGGTGCCAAGTGTTATTTTCAGCAGTGTTTATGCCATATTCCGTGGGGCGCTTTGGGGCAAAAACGATTACTTCAATTGCGGATTGACCGAACTGCTTGAACAAATTATTAGATTTGTTTTAACTTTTATTATGCTTCTAAATGTTTCCGACATCTTTGTCGCAACAAAATTCTCTGCAATTGCTTTCAATGTGACATGCCTTATTTCGGCAGTTATAACAATGTTTGTTTATTTCAAAAGTTCAAAATTATGTTTTGCAAAAGGCGAATATAAAAACATTTTAAAAAGTGCATTGCCTATAACTGGTGTAAGGCTGGCAAATTCGCTTGTTCAGCCTTTAACCACCATTATTATGCCAACCATGCTTATTCTTTCAGGATACACTCAAAATGAAGCTGTATCAAGCTTTGGCATCGTTATGGGAATGACCTTCCCTATGCTTTATGTCCCAATGGCTGTGATTGGCAGTATCAGCATGGTTTTAATACCGTCAATCAGCGGAATGCTAGTGAAAAACCAACACAAACAAATTTGTGACAATATAACTCAATCAATTGATGTGTCAATATTTATAAGCATGCTGTTTATACCGCTATATCTCGCTGTAGGTGACATGATTGGCATAATTTTATACAACAACCAAATGTCGGGTATCATACTGCAATTAAGTGCTATTTGCGTGCTTCCTATTACCCTTTGCAATTTGACTGGAAGTATATTAAATGCTCTCAATCTTGAAGTTAAATCTTTTATAAACTATCTCATTGGCTCGGTTGTCTTATTCACTGTGTTGCTGGGCACAACTTGGTTTATTGGCATCAATTCAATTGTTTTAGGCTTCTTGCTTTCAATGTCGATAATCACAGTTCTAAATTTGAAAAAAATCAAGTCAGCCCTGCCTGAACTTAAACTGAATTTAAGCAAAAAGATTTTCAAATATATGCTTATTATTTTCCCTACCAGCCTTCTAGGGTGCTTTGTTGCAAGTATTTGCAAAAAATTTATGCCATTATTTATATCATGCATAATCGGCGGAGGCTTAAGTATGCTAGCGACATTAATTGTTTGTAGCACTATAAATCTTTATGACATCAAATCTATGTTGGAATTAATCAAACACAAGAAAAAAGCAAAAACAGAAACTTAAAAGCAATTGATAAATGAAAAATGAACTTGCAAAATGCAGGCTCATCTTTTTCAATCTTATATTAAATTTGGTTTATGTTTAAAAAGTTTTCTTTTAGACAATAATTTTACTATGTTTACTATATTTGTTAGAGTTTTAATAATATACATTACTGTCCTAATATTTTTACGTTTAATGGGCAAACGTCAAATTGGCGAAATGCAACCTTATGAGGTGGTTATAACGCTTATTATTGCAGACTTGGCAACTATTCCAATGAGTGACACAAACGTGCCATTATTGCATGGTCTTTTGCCTCTTGCCATACTTGTGTTAATTCATTATGCAATCACGTTTTTAACACGCAAAAGTGTGGCTATTCGTAGGCTAATGAGTGGCAAGCCTGTGGTTGTTATTTCTCCAGAAGGCATCATGTATCAGGCGCTAAAAGACTTAAATATGAACGTTGATGATTTGCTTGAAGCCATGCGTCAGGGGAATTATTACAGTTTTGACCAGGTGTTATATGCTATTGTTGAAACTAACGGAAAAATCAGCATTATTCCAACAAGTGCATCTGCGCCTGCAACCGCTCAAGATGTAAACGTTGAAAATCCACCGGCACAAATACCTCATGTTCTTGTCGCAGACGGCAAATTAATTAAAGATGAAATCAAATCTAGCAAAATCAGTCAAAAGCAACTTTACAAAATGCTGGAAAAATTGCAATTAACAATCAAAAATTTGCTGGTATTTACACTTGATGATGATGGCAAAGTATTTTACCAAACAAAAGGCAAACAAGCACAGACAATCTCAGATATCAACAAGGAAGTGCACCAATGAAACAATGGATTTATATGTTAATTTTGCTTTTAAGTGTCACCGCTCTGTGTGTTTGGGATACAATTCATACAAACATCACTTTTGAATATATGGAAAATGAAAGCAAACAAATATACCAAACAGTGCTCAACACAGATATTTCAGACCAAAACCTGCAAAACAAAATATTCAAATTAAATGATTATTGGACAAAAAACATGGATGCTTTGGCAATTTCAATTTCCCGCAAGGATATGCAACCAGTTTCCGATTATCTGCAATACCTTTGCGCCTCAATAATAAATAAAAATCAAGAAGACGCAATAACCTATGCCAGATTATTGCAATACAATTTGGAAGGCTTAAATGAAATCACTGGCATAAGTGTTATCAATATACTGTAACCTGAGCAATAAACATAAAAGACAAGCTTACATTGCCTTACATTAATCTGGTAACCAACATTCATGTGAATAAATAAATTTAATTAATAAAAAGTTATAAATGGATGTAATATTCATATTAAAAAATTGGGAATGTTCCCAATTTTTTATCGCAATTCTAAATCAGTTTCAATAGACTCTTCTACCCATTGATTATATCTATCTGTTTGAAATTTAAATTCTTTTTCAGTTATTGGCACTATATTAATATCTATGTTTCTATAATTGAAATGGATATATTCATTTGGCCACATGGTTTTTCTATTCTTTTTCACTTCAGCAATTTTAACAGATTTATTGTCTTGGTTTAAAATAATACTGGCTGAAGGTTTCAAATAGAACATTTTGTCAACTTCAATATTCTTTGCATTTGTATTTAAAAATTTTAAAATTCGCAACATTAAATCTTTGGGATTTCTAATATTGAAGAAAATATAATCAGAATCATTTAAACGTTGTTTTCTTCTATACAACCAAGAATAACAAAATGGCTCATCAAAATCAGCATCATTAACAGCAACATATTCATTACCATTATCGTCATAAGGCAACACTGTATAAGCACGTTTTGCGTCCAAACCTGCAACATATTGTCGTGCTGTTTGTTGTTCTCCGTTGGACTTATAAAACCTGTTTTCAACAACAAAATAAGAACTTGTTAATTCTTTAAACAAACTTATAAAATCATTATTTTTCATATTTATTTCCCTTTATTACTAACTAAATTATACCAGCAAAATCAAATTTGTCAATATTAAATTAAAAACAAATTATTTCAATATCATCTTTTTGATGAGATATGAATTAGTTTATTGATTTGGCTGTTCGACAACAATATGTAAAAAAAGAACCCGCATTAAACGGGCTCGATTTTTAATACAAGATTATTTGATATTTCTTTTAGTGTGACAATTTGGACACTCTAAATCATCATCAAAAAGTTGATATCCACAAGTTTTACAAAATTTAACATGTTCAACACCCAAATCATGTTTTAAAATATCTTTATCATTGTTTACGATTTTATGTACATTTTGTTTTGTTGGTAAAACACAAGCAACAGTAATACAAAATCCAAAAATACCAAAAAGAAAACCTAAAATAAAACCTGTAATCTTGTCCACTTCACTATTGGAACAAACACATGCTGAAATACAACCAAATACTATTCCGCCTAAAATAATGATTAAGATCCACATTCCCAAACTCATATTATGTCACCTCGTTAATAATATTATAAAGAACAAATTGTTCCAAGTCAAATATTTTTGAACAAATTGTTCTACACTAATTATAGTGAATTTAAAATTTTCTAAAAGATTAGCCGAATTAAGAATAGAAAGCAATATGTCAAGAAATACCTTGGCAAGTCTTTTAAAAATTAATCCAAGAACGATTAGTTATTGGGAATTAGGTCAACGCGAATGTAATCTTGAACAATTAATACAACTTGCAATTATATTTAAAACAACCACAGATTACATATTAGGGCTAGAAAATTAAAAAGAGCTGTAACAGCTTCTTTTTTTATATTACATTTATAATGTAAATAAAAACTCAACACATAAAAAAAGAACCCGCATTAAGCGGGTTCTCATCAGGTTGATGGCAACGACTTATCTTCTCGGGCCGTCTCCAGCCAAATATTTTCAGCGCGTGAAAGCTTAACTTTTGTGTTCGGAATGGGAACAAGTGGAACCTTTCAACTATAATCACCATCATGGTTCATTGAACACAACCTTTCGGTTGTTTAGAACAATGACAACTGCATATTTCAGCAAGGCTCGCGCCCGCCGTTCAACTGAACTTATAGAATACAAACACTAAATATAATTTTGCCTAAAGAATTCATTTCTCAAAAGGAAGGTGATCAAGCCCTCGACCTATTAGTATCAGTCCGCTTAATGCATTACTGCACTTACACTCCTGACCTATCTACCTCTTAGTCTTAAAGGGGTCTTACTAGCTTATGCTATGGGATATCTTATCTTATGGCATGTTTCACGCTTATATGCTTTCAGCGTTTATCACTTCCGTACTTCGCTACCCTGCTATGCCGCTGGCGCGACAACAGGTGCACAATAGGTACGTCCACTCCGGTCCTCTCGTACTAGGAGCAGCCCCATTCAAATATCCTACGCCTGCGATGGATAGGGACCGAACTGTCTCACGACGTTCTGAACCCAGCTCGCGTGCCACTTTAATCGGCGAACAGCCGAACCCTTGGAACCTACTCCAGCTCCAGGATGTGACGAGCCGACATCGAGGTGCCAAACCCACCCGTCTATGTGAACTATTGGGATGGATCAGCCTGTTATCCCCAAGGTAACTTTTATCCGTTAAGCGATGGCAATTCCATGTTAAACCACCGGCCCACTAAGTCCTAGTTTCCTATCTGCTCGACTTGTAAGTCTCGCAGTTAAGCTCCCTTCTGCCTTTGCACTCTACAGATGATTTCCATTCATCCTGAGGGAACCTTTGAACGCCTCCGTTACATTTTAGGAGGCGACCGCCCCAGTCAAACTGCCCAGCTAACACTGTCCTCACACCAGATTATGGTTGCAAGTTAGAACCTCAAAATTATCAGAGTGGTATCCCAACAACCGCTCCGCTGAAGCCGAAGCTCCAGTTTCGTAGCGTCCCACCTATCCTGTGCAAACAATTTCGAAATTCAATATTAACCTACAGTAAAGCTCTATGGGGTCTTTCCGTCCAGTCGCAGGTAATGTGCATCTTCACACATACTTCAATTTCACCGGGTCCTCTGTTGAGACAGTGCCCAAATCATTACGCCATTCATGCAGGTCGGAATTTACCCGACAAGGAATTTCGCTACCTTAGGACCGTTATAGTTACGGCCGCCGTTCACTGGGGCTTAAGTTCGACGCTTCGATTGCTCTAACATCTCCCCTTGACCTTCCAGCACTGGGCAGGCGTCAGCTCCTATACATCATCTTACGATTTTGCAGAAACCTATGTTTTTGGTAAACAGTTGCTTGGGCCGATTCTCTGCGACCTATCTTTCGATAGGCACCTCTTCTCCCGAAGTTACGAGGTCATTTTGCCGAGTTCCTTAACAAAGGTTATCCCGCCAGTCTTATTATTCTCTAATCGTCCACCTGTGTCGGTTTGGGGTACGGGCACTTAAGTATATATCTAGCAGCTTTTCTCGTCAGCGTGAATTCATGTACTTCGTTACTATATTCACTCCCCATCATCAGTCATTGTTAATAATTTGGCGTACTTTACTACCTAATCCAACTCCTGATTTAGCCGTGGATTTCCATCCCCACGGATACACTATCCTTCTGCGTCCCTGCTTCGATTCTTGGTCTATATTAAGTGGTACAGGAATATCTACCTGTTATCCATCACCTACGGCGTTCGCCCTCGGCTTAGGCCCCGACTTACTCTGAGGGGTTCAACCTTCCCCAGAAAACCTTGGACATTCGACCGCGTAGATTGTATCTACGCTCGCGCTACTCATACCGGCATTCTCTCTTGTATGCAGTCCACACGCCCTTTCGATCGTGCTTCTGCCCGCATACATTGCTCCTCTACCAATGTATAAAAATATACATTCCTAAACTTCGGTTTACAGTTTTAGCCCCGATTATTGTCGGCGCATACCCACTCGACCAGTGAGCTATTACGCACTCTTTTAATGAATGGCTGCTTCTGAGCCAACATCCTGGTTGTCTATGCGTTTACACATCCTTCCACACTTAACTGTACATTAGGGACCTTAGTTGTAGGTCTGGGCTGTTTCCCTTTTGACTACGGAACTTATCTCTCGCAGTCTGACTCCCTGCTATCGATACGTTGGTATTCGGAGTTTGATAAGTTTTGGTAGGCCGCGAAGCCCCCTAGACCATTCAGTGCTCTACCCCCAACTATCTTTACACAGAGGCTAGCCCTAAAGCTATTTCGAGGAGAACCAGCTATATCGAGACTCGATTGGAATTTCTCCGCTATCCACAAGTCATCACCTACTATTTCAACAGGAGTGTGTTCGGTCCTCCACAGGGTGTTACCCCTGCTTCAACCTGCTCATGGATAGGTCGTCTCGTTTCGGGTCTACCGCACGCAACTAACTCGCCCTATTAAGACTCGCTTTCGCTTCGGCTCCGCGACTGAATCGCTTAACCTCGCTACGTACGGTAACTCGCCGGTCCGTTCTACAAAAAGTACGAGATCGCTCTGTATTGCTACGTAGAGCTTTCTCTGCTTGTAAACATATAGTTTCAGGTTCTATTTCACTCCCCTCCCGGGGTTCTTTTCACCGTTCCCTCACGGTACTATTCGCTATCGGTCACTAAATCGTATTTAGCCTTTGGAGATGGTCCTCCTATCTTCACGCAGGATTCCACGTGTCCCACGTTACTCTGGATACTCATTCGCTTGATGCTGATTTCGCCTACGGGGCTATTACCCTGTTTCGCTTACCTTTCCAGGTATCTTCAACTATCAACACTTCCACTACTCACTGAGTCCTAAACCCCACAGATATTGCTACCCGTGGTTTGGGCTGTTACCCGTTCGCTCGCCACTACTAAGGTAATCGTTAATTTACTTTCTTTTCCTTCAGGTACTTAGATGTTTCAGTTCCCTGAGTTCCCCTTGCAACATTATGTATTCATGTTGCAATACTATGGCTCCACCATAGTGCGTTTCCGCATTCGGACATCTACGGCTCACGGCTCATTTACAGCTCCCCGTAGCTTATCGCAGTTAGTCACGTCCTTCATCGGCGTTTAGTGCCAAGGCATCCTCTATATGCTCTTTGTAGCTTGATCGTCTTTTTGTTCCTTTGATTAATGTTCTTTGGCAAAATTACAAATTTGAAATTGAAATAAATTACATTGATGCAATTACTTCTCGTATTTGTATTTTTCAAAAATATGCAGTTGTCATTGTTCTCATACTATAACATTGATTGCTAAAGCAGTTTGTTATAGGCCTCATTTGCAAGTTACGAAACCGTCCCTTACATTTGATGCGTTTACATACTAACACACTTAAAACCTTTTGTCAACGGTTTTTTTAAAACTTTTTAAGAAATTTTTCAATTTTTTTTAAAATTTTTCAAAACCCTACAAAATTCGCATTCAGTATGTTTTTTGACACGTGTTTACAACCATGAATCTGCTTCACTTCGTCACACGAGTCGATAGGCATGATACCACAACAAAAAACAAAAATCAAGCAATTTTAAAAACTTTTTTAAATTTTTTTAAATTTTTTTTATTAGCAATAAAACATGCCATTTGTAAGTTCCAACTTATGTATTTGCTTGTTTATATTTTTATCTTTTAATTCTGGACATCCGCCCTACATTATATATATGCGTGCGTGATATGCGTGCGCACGTGCGCATATATAAATATATTTGTATAGAGCATAAGTCGACTAAAACAAATAAATTAGCGGATATATCTACACTGAACATTTAAACTGTCTTATCTCACCAATACTTATAAATCAAGTTTGGTTGTCGCCTCTCTATAAATTGTTAAATTTGAACAATTATAAAAGATATTTATTCCCACAGCTGCAACAAATGCAAACATTTGGAGATTTTTTATCTGTATGATAAAATGAACACATGAACAATTTTGAATTTTTAACCAAAAACACATGGGCAACTCAAAAAGAATATGCTGATTTTATTTCATTTTTAAAATCATTAAGCAAAAATGAGTCGGTTGAATATCATGAACGACATGTAAAAATTTTAAACACAAAGCAAAATGTTTATGCTCTATCAATGGCAAATATAAGATTGATAGCAAAATCAATTGCCAAGGGTAACTATTTAAATTTTTTAAATGTTGCCAAAGATGATTCTTATGAAGAAGTGACAATACAGGGTTTGGTGATTGCCTACCTAAAAGATTTGGAAACACAGATTAAACTTTTAAGCAATTGGGTCGGAAAGATTGACAACTGGTCTTCTTGCGACACTGTTGTGTCAACAATGAAATCATTAAAGGCAAGCCCTGAAAAGTCAAAATATTTTGAGCACTACAAAAATATGTGTTTTAACAAACAAGAATTTGTTGCTCGTTTTGGCATAGTGTGCATAATGACAAATTATCTTGAACCTGCCTACATTGATGAAGTGTTGAACATTTGCTCAAATCTGCATCATGAAGGTTATTATGTAAAAATGGCTGTTGCTTGGCTGATAAGTTTTGCATTTATGCAATTTAAAGACAAAACCTATGCCCTATTATCTAAAAAATGTCTGGATAAGTTCACACAAAATAAAGCCATAAGCAAATGCCGTGACAGTTATCAAGTATCTGCACAGGATAAAAAAAACCTAATAACATATAGGATAAAATAGACATCAAAAAAGTTTGCAAAAATGCAAACTTTTTTATTAAAATTTTCTATTCAAAATACCAGTCAAGACCATTGCTTGCAATTCTGGACTTAAACAGCATATGTCGTCCGCCATTGATTTTTCTGGCTTTGTTGACTGACGCATATACTCTTCATAACCTTTTGTTAAATCTTGATATTCCTTTGCAAGTTCTTTACGTACAGGCTTGTTAATTTTTTTATTTTTTTCTTTTAAATAGTCTTTGAAATCGTCTGCAGAATAACTGCTGTTTTGGTCAAACAATTGCTGTTTGCTCTCTGTTTTTATTTTTTTTGCACTATCAGGTTTTTTCTCTTCTTGTTGGATTTGCCTTGCTGGTTCTTCTTTTGGCTTTTCCTGTTTTGCTGATTTTTCCTTTTTTTTCATCTTTGGCAAAATCCTGATTAAAGCCACAATAGGAATCAACACTGCACACACAATAAGCAAAATTTCCATTTTTGTCATAGGCTACACCTAATTTTCAAATGGATTACCTGGCCTGCCAATAGGTGCTGATGGTCTTTCTTTGTCCTTATCCGCTTTTCCGCTGATTGATTTACGCATATCTGTGTCAGCCTCCAAATTTTGAAGTTTATAATAGTCCACAACACCAAACTTGCCTGTTTTAAGCGCTTGAGCCATTGCTCTATGCACTTCACTTTCCGCAGCCAAAACAACTGCTTTCATCTCTTGTGTTTTTGCTTTCATTTCTTGTTCATGAGCAATTGCTTGCGCTTTACGTTCTTCAGCAGCCGCTTGGCTAATTTTCTTTTTAGCTTCTGCTTCTTCAATTTTAAGTTTTGCACCCATATTTGAGCCAATATCTACATCACAAATATCAATAGATAAAATCTCATAAGCGGTTTGCCTATCCAAATTGTCTGCTAAAATTGTTTTTGAAATAATTGATGGGTCGGCCAAAATTTCACGATGAGTTTCAGCCTTACCGATTGTGCTTACAATCCCCTCGCCAACACGAGCAAGGATCGTTTCAGTATCTGCTGTACCAATTTGTCTATCAAGACGTGCACGCACTGTAACTTGTGCAAGTGCCTTAACCTGAATACCATTTCTAGCCATTGCTTCTATCCAAGGGGTACGAATCACCTTTGGTGTAACACTTGTTTTTACAGCTTCAACAACATCTCTTCCCGCCAAATCAATAGCTTTTGCCTGATCCAAAGTCAAATCAATTTTGGCACTATTTGCAGCAATAAGCGCATCAACAACTTTTTCAATATCACCACCAGCCATAAGGTGAGTTTCCAAATCAACAATATTGATGTTTAAACCTGCTTTTTGGGCAACAATATATATGTTTATGATTTTTTTATAGTCCACTTTGCGCATTTTCATACCAATCAACCTTGTCATGCTAACATGTGCACCGCTTGCCAATGCCCTGAACCAAATTTTTACAGGTACAAGCACAAAAATGCCAACAATAATCGCAACCAAAACAATAAGAACAATTAACCAAACTGCCCACGCAGGCATTGCTAATAACATTGAATTTGTCATACCAATTCTCCTTTAATCCAATTTTCCAATTTATTCAAACCACTTACGAACCATTAAAGTGTTATCTTTTACACCAACAACTTTCACATGTTGATTGTTTTCAATAAATGATTTAACTGAAACAACATCATAAATTTTGCCATTGATTTTCGCTTTTCCGCCAAGATTTAACACCCCAACAGCCCTGCCAGATTTGCCAATAAGTTTTTTAAGTTCTTTTGCTTCGTGTTTGTCTCGATTTGAAAATGTGTTGTCATTTTCAAACAGACCTGTTTGACCCAAAATGCCATGCCTTGCGCTGAACACCATAACCATAAGGCAAATGATGAAGAATGCCAAAACCATAAGTATAAGAACAACTGATTGCAACAAGTTAAGCCCTTGACATATACGCACAATGATGCCTGCAACAATTGCTATACCGCCAGTTATGCCAAAAAAACCGAAACCTGGCAAAAGCACTTCAACAAATATAAATACCAGACCAACAAACAATAATGCTGCTGCAATCCAACTCATTTGAGAAAAAATTTCAACAAATTCCATAAACACTCCTTCCACGAATGATTTTTTAATTTGACCGAATTATATACCAAAAACCCCACCCCGTCAATACCCTTTTTAAAAATTAAGGCAAAATAAAAATTCAACTTTTTGCTTTTATTTTTGAGTTAAAACACACAAAAACAGTGGCAAAATTGGCTTTTTAAGCAAAAAAACAACCATCTTTTTACCTCACTGTATTTTAAGTTCTGACATAATACACTAATTTTATTTTGCTGGCACACATGTATTAGGCTAGGCATGTTTTTTGGCCATAATAAACCAATTACTTCGCTGGGGCTTATAAATTCAGTTTGTTGCTTAAATCATAGTAAACTGATTTATTCCACTTCCACTGATGCTCATAAATTCAGTTTATTGTTAATACAATAAAAAAATTCCATTTACATGGAACTTTTTAATTCAATTTATCCGTTGTCAAAATTCGCTTTATGTTATGTACCAAAATTTATTCTGACTGTTCATTTTTAATTTTTTTAAGATATTTTGCATTTGCAACAATCAATCCTATATATATTACTGATAGAATAATTGCCAAACATGATAGGCCCAACTGCAATGTACGATTATTTTTAATAACCAAATTTGAAACAAGCACACATGCACAAGCACATATAATCAAAACAATGCTGATAATTTGCCTTACCCTATAATGTTTTTTTTCTTGTTTTTGTTTGTTAGTGTTGTCCACAACATCTTGAGGCATAAGCAATTCTTCTTGAGTTGGTGTTTTTGTGTAGTCCTTTAATTTAGCGCCACAATTTGAGCAAAATTTGCCATCATTCCTGTTTTCTGCACCACATTCCTTACAAAACATACATCACCATTCTAACATTGTGTTAGCCTTTTTCAATTTTATCTTAACAATTTTTTTAGCCTTTGTCAAAGCATTAGCCAATTTTGTTTTCACGATAGTAATAATAAAAATATTGTTGAGCATATCCTGACAAATTGCCATATCTTTCAGTCAATTCTCTTGTTATCTTGCTACGGTCAGTTTCGTTTTTGTTAAAAATATGATTGTAAACCTTGTTTATCCAAACATCAACAGGAAACACCGTTTTCACTTGCAAACCAAAAAGCATTATGCAATTTGCAACTTTTTCTCCTATGCCCTTAAAAGACATTAATTTATTCTGCATATCTTTTATTTCAGCATGTTTTAGAAAATAAATATCTTCGTTTGTCAACTTTTGCACAGTGTCAAACATCTGTTCAGCCCTATAGCCCAAACCTGCCTGTTTAAAATCTTCAACAGTTGCAGTTTTTAATTGCTCAAGGGTTGGAAAAGCATAATAATCGCCCATATATGAGCCAAAATGCGAACACAAATATTCAATAGACTTTTTAATTCTGCCAATATTGTTGTTTGCACTAATAATAAAACTTATCATCATTTCATACGCATCATTATTTAAAATTCTTATACCTGATGCAAATTTAATTGCTGGCGCAACTAACTTATCCGTCAAAAGTTGGTCTTTTATCTGTTTGTAGTCAGTTTCAAAATCAAAAAAATTGAAAAAATAATCTATATCTGTTGATGTGATTTCTATGCGTTGAGGTGTTAGTGATAACGTTGCCATCTTGTCCTTAGAAAAAACTTTTGCAGTGTCTCCATCTATTACATATCTAAATATTTGACCACAGCACAAAGTTTGAATCACATTAAAATCTGTTGGTTCATCAACAATGATTTTATTTGATAGTTTTGTTATTTTCATATTAATCCTTCAACTTAAACTTATACACTGCAACTGTGCCATAAGTTCGCTTATCAATGTCAAATTGTGGATAATCAAAATTAAAGTCAAGTTCTTTGCTTGTTTCAAAAATTATTATTCCATTTTTATTTAAACGATTGTTTTTAGCAATAAAATCAATTGCTTCCACCCCCAAATTTGTTCTATATGGTGGATCAATGAGCACTATATCAAATTTTGTATTAGTGCTTGTTAAAAAAGACATAGAATCTTTATTTTCAACCTTGAAATTGCCGTCCATATTCTTTAAATTTGCATTGATAATTTTGATTGCTTTTGGATTATTGTCAACAAGATAAACCATTTTTGCGCCACGTGAAACACATTCAATCCCCAAAGCCCCAGTGCCAGCAAAAAGGTCACAAACAACTGCGTCCGCAATGTCAAATTGTATAAGATTAAACATGCTTTCTTTTACCCTATCCAATGTTGGTTTGGTTGTTTGCAAATCAAACTCTTGCAACTTTTTGCCACGATATTTGCCAGAAATAATTCTCATAAGAATATGATAATTTAAACCTAAAAAATTTTCAAGCAATTTTGTCAAATATAAAGATTTTAAATTGGCTTTGTTTGATTTTTGCAACAAAACCAAAATGTATATTAAAAAAAACAAAAAACTCAACCGCAAAGTTGAGTTGAATAAAATAATAACAAAACTATTCAGCCTTTTTTGTTGATGCTGGCTCAGATTTTTCTTCAACATCTTCAGCAGCATTTTCATTTTGGAAAGCTTCAATCAATGCAATATCCTTCCTATTCATTTTAACAAGTACCACCGCCAAAGCAACAATCCCAGCAACAGCAATTGCTATAACAAGATACCACCAAGACCAAACAAAAAACATAAAAATCTCCTTATATTTGAAACAATTATATCAAATAAAAACCAAATAGTAAAACAAATTTTGACATATTTTTAAAAAAGAAAGCCAGACAACTGACTCTCTTTCAATCTCTATTTCTTTGCAACTGGCTTTTTAGCTGTTGACTTTGTTGTTTTCTTTTCTGCTGGTTTTTTTGCAGTTGCTTCTGGTTCAGCCTTTTTTGCAGGAGCTTTTGTTGTTGCCTTTGTGGCAGGTTTTGCTTCTGTTTTAACTTCAGCTTTTTTTGTTGCTGCTTTCTTTTCAGCTGGTTTTGTTTCAGCCTTAACAACTTTTTTAGCAGTCACTTTTTCTGCTGATTTTTCTTCTTTCTTAACTTCTGCTTTTGGTTCAGCTTTTTTTGTTGATTTTGTTGCTGGTTTCTTTTCAGCTGGTTTTTTTGCAACGGTTTTTGTTACTGGTTTTGCTTCTGCTTTAACTTCAACCTTTTCTTCTTTAGGTTGTTCAACAACTTCTTCTACCTTTGCTTCAACTTTTGGTTCAGCCTTAACAGTTTTCTTTGTAGCAGGCTTCTTTGCAACCGGTTTTTTAGCGGTTGATTTTGTTGTCTTTTTAGCAGGTGTTTTTACTTCAGTTTTAGGTTCTTCTGCTTTCACTTCTTCAACCTTAACTTCAACTGCTTCAGCTTTTGGTTCTTCAACTTTAGGTTCTGCTTTAACAGCTTTTTTTGTTGTTTTTGCTTCTGCTTTTTTTGCAGTTGCTTTTGATGCAGTTTTCTTTTCTGCTACTTTTTTAGCAGGTTTTTCTTCAGCTTTAACTTCGGCTTTTACTTCTTCAGCCTTTGCTACTGTTTCAGGTTGTTTTTCTTGTTCTGCTGGTTCTTCTTCAACTACCAAAACTTTTTCTTGGAAGTCTTTCAAAATCTTTTTGTCACGAACATCAAGAGCAACCAAAACGATAATGAGTGCAACGATGATAACCACAAGGATTAAAACCATCCACCACCAATTGTTTGCGATAAATTCCATAAATATTTCCCCTTTTTTATACAAATTTATTGTAACACGCAAAAAATCAAAACACAAACAAAATCGACATATTTTTTGCAAAATTTACAAAATTATTTTAATTATATTTTTACAAAATAAAAATAAATGCAAAAATATGTGATATTTTATAAAAAAAACAAGCAAAAAACCGTGCAATAATACTAAAAATAAAATAAGTACAAATTCAAGAACATTTTATTTAAAATGTATTTAAACAAAAAATCTTTAATATATAAAAAAACAAAAAAGGAGCATTTGCTCCAATTTTATATATAAATTTAATATTCAACCAGCGATTAATGTACGCATCCCTGCCTATAACAATATGCAAAGTATACCACCCTTGCCTTCATTTACAATACGGGTCAATGTCCTACGCAATTTATTTTGAAGTTTAACAGGCATAGATGTAAGTTTATTATTAAGTCCATCGCCAACCAAGCTTTCAAGTGACTTGCCAAACATATTTGTTTGCCAGATGCCTTGTGGATTGTTTTCAAATTGTTCAGTCAAATATTTGAGCATATCTTCACTTTGTTCATAACCACCCATAATTGGGCTAACTTCAGTTTCAACATCAACACGCATAATATGCAAACTTGGTGCTTGTGCTTTCAATTTAACACCACATTTATTGCCCTGGCGCACAATTTCAGGCTCTTTAAGTTCCATTTCATTTAAACTTGGAACAACAATGCCATAACCTGTTTCGTCAACCTGTTTTAATGCTTCACTGATTTTATCAAATTTGCGTTTAGCATAGGTCAAATCTTTAAGGGAAGAAATCAACTCATAATCGTCTTTGATTTCAGTGCCACATTGTTCACTTAACACATGATAAAACAAACCTTCTTTTGCCACAACTTCAAATGTGATTGCTCCATCGCCCAATGCCACATTATTGTTTAAAATCGGTTCAAATGCCGTGCTGTTTTCAAACAACACTTTGCTTGAATTGTAATCGCCAATTTTGTCAACATTTTCGATTGCAGAATTTACATTATCCAAAATTTCCTTTATTGTTGGATTGTCAATTGGCAAAGGTTTAAGCCATTTTGGCATTTTGATATTAACCACTTCAAGTGGAAATTCTTTTAAGATTTCAGCCATAATTTTATCAACATCTTCCTTTTCTAATTTATTTACATCTATCGGCAACACTTTTGTTTTATATTCTTCACTTAATTTTTTTGCTAAAGCAACAGTTTCTTTACTTGTTGGTGTGGCTGTATTTAACACCACAACAAAAGGTTTTTCTGTTGATTGCAATTGAGAAATTGTCCTTTTTTCAGCCTCAACAAAATTTGCACGAGGTATTTCGCCAAAACTGCCGTCTGTTGTAACAGCCAATGCAATTGTTGAGTGGTCATTGATAACCTTTTCTGTGCCAATTGTTGCTGCTTGTGCAAATGGTATTGCCTGTTCTGTCCAAGGTGTTTTTACAAACCTTGGCTTGTCGCCATCTGTTGCACCAACTGCCCCATCAACTAAAAATCCAACCGAATCAATCAATCGAAGAGAAAAAGTTGTGTTGTTGATTTTAACCTTTACCGCTTCAGCAGGCACAAACTGTGGTTTTGTTGTCATAACCATTGTTCCAGCACTTGCTTGAGGCATTTCGTCCACTGCACGCTCTCTGTCATGTTTATTGGTTATATTGTCAACAACAAAGTTTTGCATAAACTTTTGAATAAATGTGGATTTGCCACATCTTACTGGTCCAACAACACCTATATAAACATTGCCGTCAGTGCGTTTTGCAATATCCATATAAATGTTAGTATTTTTTTCCATTTTGCTCCTCCAATACCCTAATTTATGAGGCTATCTAAAAGTTTATGACACCAGCAAAAAAATAAAATTAAATTTGCATTTTTACCTTGACAAGTTAGCCATATTTGTTATAATGCCAATAACAAGTTTTAAGGAGAGCACAATATGAAAAACTTTATTAATTGCGATTTCGACAAAGTTGAAAAGCAAACAGCAGATGAAGCTGTCATGAAAAGACGTGACAACAAAAAAATGCCTTATGACCGACTTTTAATGGTTAAGGCAACCGGCAAATATTCTGGCAAACAAAGTGATAAGAAATGTGAAATTTCTCATGCCAAATATTTGCGCCGTAGAGAATCAAATCAAGCAGAAAAAGCTTATTTTGAACTTGAACAAGAACTTATTGAAGAAAGTTTGATGTTGGATTAATCCTCCAAACAAATAGGTTTGTTTTCATGCACAAAAAAACACTCTGCACGAGTGTTTTTTGATGTAAACATAATTTTATTTTTTAGATTGTGCCTTATCTCCTAAATTGAATGCCTTCATAATTTCATCTAAACCCATTGTTGGGTGAAGTGCTTCATTAAAATCAAAACCAGATGATGATGTGTTTGACATTAAACCAACTGTTGAAGCTGTATGCTTAATGTCGCCATCTTCATCTTTTTTTGTATCCATTGCCTGAATAATGTTATGCAACAATTTTTTGATTGGATCATCAACCACTGTTTGCTTTTTGATGTCAACATTAATGCCGTCAGTACTGCTTTCTTTCAGCCCATCATAAACAAGATTTTTAAATTTTTCGCTCATATCTTTAAGTTTCATATCTTGTTTAAGTTCGGGATACCTAGCATAAAGTTCATTTACGATTTGTTCCATGCGCAGATACATCAATCTGCTTCTTTGAATATCAAGTGAATACAATTTTTTCCTTGATTGTTCCAACTGATTTGCATGCTCCATGCTGGCAATAATCGCACTTGAAATAGATTGTTCCTTTGCCTTAAATTCATCAATAACAATTTTTTGTCTTGCATTGATTTGCTGAAGTTCTTTAACCTTTTCTTCCAAAGATGCAATGCGCGCATTTAACTCTGCTGTTTTATCCATTTTTGTTTTTTCTCCTTTTTGCCAAAATCAAATTGATTGTGAAATATCCAATAAACCAAAGCACTAGCAACACTATCATAAGCCACAATACAATAATATGTTGAACAAATAATAGCACAATCAAACCAAAACCCAAAAATAAAAAGAACAATTTGAATTGCAATTTATCTTTAAAGTATATGGCGGTAACCAAACTTGCCAAGGCAAACGCAAATAAATAATATGGCCAAAATTGATTTATATCCCAATGCCAAAATCTGTCGCCCAATTTTGACAGTATGTTTAACGCCCCACCCAAAAGTGAAATTATCCCAATAAACAAACTGCTATCCATTTTAAGTGAAAATCCCCTAATAATAAGCAACAACCCAATCAAAATTAGTGAAGCAGGAAAACTATAAGTGAAAAAGTTTATATCCACAGGCAATGGCAAAAAATCAAGTATAAAACAAATCACATTGACAATTAAAAGTGTGAAATATAAAATTTTAGACTTCTTCCCCATTTATTTTCCTTTTCTTTAAATACTTAACCAAATTTATTATAATCATTGCCAATCCAGCCACGGCAATAATCAAACTTATCAATTGTGAGACACGTATGCTCGTTGAACCTATGAATAATGAGTCGCCCCTTAATCCTTCAATCCAACCACGGCCGATACCATACCACAGCATATAAACACCTAGATTTGTGCCATTGATTTTTGATTTGTTTAGCACAACAAGCAATATTGCCATATTGATTAAGTCCCAAACACTTTCATAAAAAAATGTTGCCAAATGCCATTTTCCATCATGAATGATGCTCAATGGAAAAAATTTTAAGTTATCATTCAACACTTCAGCACCATAACAGCAATGTCCAAAATAACACCCTATCCTGCCAATTGCCTGCCCCAGTGCAACCCCCACAACAACAATATCCGCCAGTGCCAAAAAATTCTTTTTAAATATCAAGCAATAAAGAGCAACACCAATCGCACCACCAATAATTGCACCATATACGGCAATTCCACCGTCCCAAATGCGCCAAAACTCTAAAAAGGTGTAGCTATGGTCATAAAAAACACAATAATAAATTCTTGCACCTAAAATTGCCAAAGGTAATACAAACAAAGCAAGAACCCAAATATCATCTGATTTAAAGCCACGTTTTTTAGCCAGACGGCAACAAATAAGCAGTCCCAAAAGCATACCTAATGCAACAAGTACACCATAAAACCTAATTTCTAAACTGCCTATAAAAAAACTTTCAGGTGGATTTAAGTACCATTTCATACAAATAATTATATCAAAACATGCCAAAAAATCAAGCAAAATCAGCCATGCCTCCCAATAGAACAAAAATTTACAAATGCTGACATCATGTTTAGCTAACAATGATTTATCAAAAGTCTTTTTTAAATCTTTAACCTTTTCACTAAAACCGCCACCAATACATAAAAATTATTATGAAATATTTTGGAACAGACGGAATTAGAGGTGTGGTTAATCAGACCATAAACGACAAATTGATAAAAAAACTGGGCAAGGCCTTGGCTTATTTTTACAAAAAACACAAATTAGAACCTAAATTAATTGTGGGCAACGACACAAGGCTTTCAAGCGACTATATACTAGCAGTGCTTGAAACCGTTTTGCTTAAATACGGCATAGAAATTCACAACATCGGCAAATGCTCAAGCCCTTGTTTGGCATTTTTGACACGAAAACATAAATTTCCTATCGGTCTTATGATTTCTGCTTCACACAATCCAAAAGAATATAACGGACTTAAATTTTTTAACATTTATGGCGAAAAAGTGCCTGACGGTTTTGAACAAGAGATTGAATCATATATGGAAAAACAAATCAAACTTTCTGTTCAATTTGCGGAAGTTAAAAATGCTCAACATTTAAAGAATGATTATATTTCAATGTTGAAAACATTAAAAAAATACAACTACCCCTGTTTGCTTGATTGTGCTCAAGGCGGTTCAAGTGAAATTGCAAGGCAGGTGTTCCCCTCAACAAAGATTTTAAATTGCTCACCAAATGGAATCAACATAAACCAAAATGCTGGTTGCACTCATATTGAAGTGTTGTCATTTATTTGCAGGCAAAAAGGACTTATAGGTTTTGCTTTTGATGGCGATGCCGACCGTGTGATAGCTGTGGATAAAACTGGTGAGATTATCAATGGCGATAAAATATTATACATTTTATCTAAATTTTATTTAAAGTCTGGCTCTAACTTGATTGGCACAATTAACACAAATTCAGGTTTGGCTGAAAGTTTAAAAAACAATCAAATAAACCTTATCCGGGCTCAAGTTGGTGACAAATGTGTATATGCTCAAATGAAAAAATTAAATGCCATGCTTGGCGGTGAAGAGTCTGGTCATATCATTATAAAAAAGTACACTAACACTGGTGACGGCATTTTGACCGCTATATGCCTAATGAATATTTTGTACCTTACAAAACTTTCATTTACAGATTTGTTAAAAGGTTATACCGAACACTTTATTGCAAAAGAAAATGTTAAATTATCTTCCACTTTTAAGCAAACGCAAGATATTAAGATGTTGATATCCAAATACACAGAACAAGGCGCTCGTGTGGTTATTAGACCAAGCGGAACTGAACCTGTTTTGCGTGTGTTTGTGGAACATAAAGATAAAAAAACAGCCAACAATATGCTTTCAAACTTGGTTTACATTATCAAAAATTTGCCAAAACATATTTAATATGATATTATATAAATTATGGAATACTTATTAGATAAAAGTTGGAGCAATGCACTTTCTCCTAAATTTAATAAAGAATATAAACAAAAACTTTTTACTTGGCTTAACAACGAATATGCAACCAAGACAATTTATCCGCCCAAATCAGCCATTTTCAATGCTTTAAACCTTGTGCCTATTGATAAAGTAAAGGTTGTAATCATTGGGCAAGACCCTTACCACACTGAAGGTCAAGCGGATGGTTTGGCTTTTAGTTGCCACAACGGCACACCTCAACCAAGCCTAAAAAATATATATAAAGAAATTCACAATGATTTAGGCTTAACAATGTCTGCAAGCACAGATTTAACACCATGGGCAAAGCAAGGTGTTGTTCTTTTAAACACAAGTTTAACAGTTGTTGCACACCTTCCTGCCAGCCATGCAAATGACCTTTGGCACACTTTTACAAAGCAAGTCATTGAAATTTTAAACGAACAAAATCAACCAATTGTTTTTATGCTTTGGGGCAATCACGCAAAATCGTTTTTGCCGTTGCTGACAAATCAAAATCATCTCATTTTGCAATCTGCACACCCAAGCCCTTTTTCTGCATATAACGGATTTTTTGGTTGCAAGCATTTCAGCAAATGTAATCAATTTTTGATTTCACATGGTGTTGAACCTATCAATTGGCAAATTTAACATCAAAAAAACAATTGACAAAAATATTTATCCTATTTATAATAAAAGCATTATGGGAATACTTTCATTTATATTTGCAGTTATTATTATCAGCAAAATTGTTCTACCAATCAAGTTGTAGAAAGCGTTTTGCTGTTTTAAAATGTCAGCCTAACGCTGGCATTTTTTTAAAAATACCATAAAAATAAGGAGAAAATCATGAAAAAAGAACAAGGCAATTTAAATTATGTTGCTATGGAAGAAGACATCTTAAAATTTTGGCAAGATAACGACATCTTTGGCAAATTGAAAGCAAAAAACAAGCAAACTGGCAAATATTTTGCAACTCTTGATGGCCCTATCACAGCAAACTACATCATGGGTTTACACCATGCTTATAACCGCACATTTAAAGATGCAATGATAAAATTTGCTGCACTTAAAGGCTATGATGAGCATTATCAAAACGGATTTGATGCTCACGGTTTGCCTGTGGAACTTCGTGTGGAACGTGAACTTGGGCTTAACAGCAAAAAAGATATTGAAAGTTATGGTATTGACAAATTTGTTAGCCAATGTATGCAAACTGTGGATAAGTATTCTGCTTTGCAAACACAAAGTTCAATTCGCCTTGGTCAATGGATGAACTGGGACGACAGTTACTACACCAACAGCGACAACAACATAACAACTATTTGGTATTTTTTAAAGAAGTGTCAAGAAAAAGGCTACATCGCAAATAGTCATCGTATTATGCGTTGGTGCACACGTTGTGGAACAAGCATAAGTGACCATGAAATGAGCGATGCTGATGCTTATCAAAACGACACTTGTCTTGCGATATTCTTTAAATGTCCAATCAAAGGCTCAAATGAGGATATGCTTGTTTGGACAACCACCCCATGGACACTTACCGCCAATGTTGCAATTGCTGTTAATCCTGAATTTGATTACAACATTGTAAAAGTTAAATCTCAAGATAGAAATATTGTTGTTTGTGCTGACCTTATGAAGGTTTTAAAAGACGATGTGGTTGAAGTTGTAAAAACCGTTAAAGGTAGTGAACTGGTTGGCAAAGTTTATGAAACATGCTTCCCAGAACTTGCTGAGCAACAATTTGAACACAAAATTGTTGCTTGGGACGAAGTTCAAAAAACCGAAGGTACAGGCGCTGTTCACATTGCCCCTGGTTGCGGTGATGCGGACTTTGAATTGGGAAAAACATTAGGCTTAAAACAAGTATGTCCAATAAATGAATCAGGCATATATTATGATAATTTTGGCATTTTTGCAGGCAAGAATGCTAACTGTGATGAAACACGTGATTTTGTGTTTGATTTGATGAAACAAAACAACAAATTGTATTATACACACAAATACACACACAGTTATCCACATTGCTGGAGATGCAAACAACCATTGTTATTCCGTTTGGTAGACCAATGGGTTATCAAAATGGATGAATTGCGTCCACAATTGATAAATGCGATTGAGCCAGTGGAATTTCAACCAGATTTTATGAAAAAGCGTATGCTTGATTGGCTCAACAATATGGGCGATTGGGCAATTTCACGTTCTCGCTATTATGGCTTACCTCTGCCTTTCTACCCATGTCAAAATTGTGGAAAACTTACAATTGTTGGCAGTTTGGAAGAATTTAAAAAATTATCAAGCGAAGCCGAAGTCAACGCTTTGCCACATCTACACCGCCCTTATATTGACAAAATTCAAATCAGTTGCCCACATTGCGGAAGCAAAGTCAACCGTATAAAAGATGTTGGCGACTGCTGGCTTGATGCTGGTATCACACCATTCAGCACAAAACATTATTTTGATGATAAAAGTTTCTTTGAAAAGAACTTCCCAATTGAGTGCGTTATTGAAGGCAAAGAGCAAATTCGTTTATGGTTCTACAGTTTGCTTGTTATGAGCGTTGTCTTAACTGGCAAAGCACCATACAAAAAAATTGCCACCACCCCAATGCTTTTGGACCAAGAAGGCAAAAAACTTTCAAAATCAAGCCCTAACAATATACCTCTCGACACCGCATTTAAAGAAATCGGTGCAGATATTATTCGTTACAACTTTGTTGCTACCCCACTTATCAATGACGTAAAATTTGGTCGTGACACTTGTGATGAAGTTAAACGCAAATTGCTTGGACTTTGGAATGCTTATATATTCCTTAACACTTATGCAAGTATTGATAATCCAGACCTTACTGGCTACACTCCAACCGAAAGCAAATTGACATTTATGGATAAATGGCTTATCAATCGTGTGAACGAATTTACAGCAAATGCCAACACATGCTATACAAATCAAGATTTTGGCGGTGTAAGCAAAGATTTTGAAATGCTTGTTGATGAACTTACAAACTGGTATATTCGCAACAATCGCCGTAGATTTTACAAGAGCGAAAACAATTTTGACACAATGAATGCTTATTTCTGCCTTAACTACGCACTTAAAAACATTTCAATGACAATGTTCCCAATTGTTCCGTTTATAAGTGAATATATTTGGCAAAATGCTGTGCGTGCATTGGATAAAAACGCAACTGAAAGTGTTGCCTTAAACGGATTTAAACAAAATGAATTTGTTGTTAAAGATTGCGGGTACACTTTAAAGACCGACATCGTGCGTGAAATTTTCACAATGGCAAGCAAGTTAAGAAACGAGAATCAAATCAAAGTTAAACAGCCATTAAAAACAATGTATATCAATGGCAACAAAGATGTTGCTGAAGCGGTTGACCTTTATAAAGATATTATTGAAAGCGAATTGAATATTAAAAATGTCGTTATGGAACATGATAACAGCAAATTTAATATTGAACTTTTAAATCTGGATTTCCGCAAAGCGGGTGCAGTGCTTAAAGGCGATGTTCAAAAGGTTAAAAATTATCTTGTCAATGCAACAGACAGTGAAATGGCAAGTTTTGTTGCTGGTTATAAATCCGGCAATGTAACAATCAAAGAATTTGCAAATTTAAGCCCAGAACTTTTCACAATTTCAACAAAAGCCAAAGATGAGTTTGTTATATCAAATGAAAATGATATCACTGTTGTGCTTGATGTCACACTTGACCGCAACTTGATGCTTGAAGGGTTGTCACGTGAACTTATCCGTGCCTGTCAAGTTATGCGTAAAGATGCAAACTTTAATGTTGATGACCGAATTAATGTTGAATTTATAACAACTGGTGCTGACCTAACAGAAATCCTGAAAACTTATCAAGACAAAATAAAAGCTGAACTTTTGATATTAAATATCACACACATTGACACACCAGAAGCAACAAACAATGTTGAAATTGGTGATGAACAAATCACAATAAAAATGTCTAGAAAATAATAATTAAACGCATACAAAAAATCCATCAGGTGATGATGGATTTTTTTATTATAATGTTGACAAACTATTTTAATTAAATTTGAACAACGGCCATTGAATATTGCTTGCAATGTGAAATGCTAACATCAATATCTTCAACAAATTTTTCTCTTAAAATCTTTCGCAAATACGGTGTAATGTTGATGTATGGTTTGCCTGACTCTTTGTGTAAAATTTCAATTTGGATATAGTCAACATTATCTTCATCTATCGCTTTTATAAAAGCCTCTTTTGCGCAATAAAATCCAGTTAAATGTTCAAGATGATTTTCAAAAGATTTTGCATATTCAATTTCATTTTTTGTAAAAATTCGTTGCAACCCTTCTTCTGTTAAATGTTCAAATCTTGACAAATTTTCAATATCAACCCCTATCATATTTATCCTTTTATTTTTAATTTTTATTTCAAAAATTTATTAAAATTTTAAATATTTTATAATTTTTGCCTGTTTTTAACGGATTTTTTGTGTTTTTATTGCTATTTTAAATAATTTTTCACTATTCACATACTTCGGCATTAAAATCACAATCTTGAACAACCTTTCCTATTGCACTCCAATTATAACCTTTGTTGATTAAATGTCTTATCAATTTTTCTTTTGTCTTTTGGTCATTGGTCTTATTTTTTAAAAATTTATTTGCACTTGTTTCACACCCTTCAAGGTCATCAAAATCACAAAGCAAATTATCAACAATTTGTTTGTTAACACCAAATGAATATAATTTTTGTTTTAATTTATTTGCACTAAAAGTTGGATTTATTTTTATGTAGTTTTCAGCAAAAGCCTTATCGTCTATCAGGTTATAATCTTTAAGTTTTTCAATAACTGATTTTATTGTTTTTGTTTCATATTCTTTTTTGTATAAATAATCTTTGATTTGTTTCTCAGTTTTCATGCTAGCAGACAAATACTTTGCAATCAAATTGAAAGCAACAATTCTATCACTTTCTTCAATGGCTTCAAAAAACAATTCGTCTTGAACTTTGCCCTTTTTGATACCATATTTAACAATGCAATCACTGTGAATTTGATAGTCTCCAATATTTGTTTCAACAACAAAAACATTTACATTTTTGTTTGATTTTACTTTAAGTGCATAAACTTCCATGCCAACATATTAACACAACAATTTTAATTTGTTAATTAAAAATGCAAACTTTTTATCATTTTTTATAAAAATTTTAAAAATTTTTTTCAAAAAATATAAAAAAATAATAAAAAAGCAGGTGTTTTACCTGCAGTTTTTAAATTTTCTAAAAATTATAAGTCAAAAATTGAGCCTTGTTTAAAATTGTCATTTTCAATTTCTTTTTCACTTGTTGAACTTTTTGCTTTCGTTTTTGGTTTAAACAAATTATCCAAAACAAATCTATAATCGCCATGAGGTTCAAAAATTGAATCTATATACACTTCCCCATAAGCAATTTGCCTTTCATGTGTATATTCGTCTTCGTCATAATTGGTAATGTTTATTTTTTGACCATCATAATCGCTGGCTTCGTCAGCACCCGATGCCAAATAAATCAAATTGCCAACTTTGTTGAAATAGTAATAAGAATATCCTCTACCCATTTTTACCAAGCCATTGCTAAAAGTTGAACACTCTTCAAACTCAAGAGGAACAACAAACTTACCTTTTCTATTAATAATGCCATATTTATCGTGACACAAAACCGCAAACAAATTTTCGCCAATATCAATTATCCTATCAGCGACTGGTGGATAGACAACCTGCCCTTCGTCATTAATCAACATTTGATAATCACCCAAGCGTTCAATTCTCATAACCACTCCTTAAACTGGTCTTATGCTAACACAATTATCAAAACTTGTCAATAGGAAAATTTTGACAAAATTTAACAAAGATAAAATTTACAATTTTACACATTTATGCGGTTTTTATTTTTCCAAGTCATTTGCTTTTAAAATTAAATCAAAAGTGGTATTATCTAAATATCAAGGGGGAGATATGAAAATAAAAAAAATAACAGCATACGAAGTGATTGACAGCCGAGGCAATCCTACAGTTGAATGTGAAGTATGTTTGGAAAATGGTGTTAAAGCCACTGCAATAGTTCCAAGTGGAGCATCTACTGGAGAACGTGAAGCGCTTGAACTTCGAGACGGCGGAAAGCGTTATCACGGCAAAGGCGTCACAAAAGCTGTTGAAAATGTAAATAAAATTATAGCCAAACATATCGTTGGCATGAATGTGGAAAAGCAACAAGAAATTGACAAAGCAATGATAGAACTCGACGGAACTGAATTTAAAACAAACTTAGGTGCAAACGCAATTTTATCAGTCAGCCTCGCTTGTGCAAGAGCAAACGCAACAAATAAAGGTAAATCACTGTTTAAAACTTTAGGCAACGGATACAAACTCCCTATTCCAATGATGAATGTCATAAATGGAGGCGCTCATGCTGACAGCAATGTTGATTTTCAAGAATACATGATTGTTCCCGTTGGAGCAAAAACCTTTGCCCAAGCAATGCAAATGGCAAGCGAAACATTTATGGAATTAAAAAAAGTTTTAAAGCAAATGAAATATCCAACTGCTGTCGGCGACGAAGGCGGATTTGCTCCAAATTTTAAAAACAATGAACAACCACTTGAAGCAATCGTGAAAGCCATTCAAAATGCAGGATATCAACCAAAAACAGATATTGCAATTGCTATGGACGTGGCAGCCAGCGAGTTTTACAACAAAGAAACAAAATTATATCAACTGTCCAAAAGTAAAGCTGGCTCAAAAACCACAGCACAAATGATTGATTGGTACGCTGATCTTATCAAACGATACCCTATCATATCAATTGAAGACCCGTTGAGCGAAAATGATTGGACGGGTTGGGCAAAAATAACAAAAAAATTAGGTTCAAAAATTCAGTTGGTTGGCGATGATGTTTTTGTAACAAACAAAAAGATTTTTGCAGAAGGTATCAAAAAGGGTGTTGCAAATGCTATCCTTATCAAGTTGAATCAAATAGGAACTCTTACTGAAACTCTTGAGACAATCAATTTAGCCAAAGAAAATGGATACAACACAATCATTTCACATAGAAGTGGCGAAACTGAAGACACTTTCATTGCAGACCTTGCAGTTGCTGTTAATGCTGGTCAAATCAAATCTGGCTCCATCTGCAGAACTGACCGTGTTGCAAAATACAATCAACTTATCCGTATTGAACGAGAACTTGGCAAAAAAGGAGTTTATTCAAAATGATAATCTCAATTGACGGCCCTGCCGGAAGCGGTAAATCAACAGTTGCAGATTTGCTTGCAAACAAACTTGGGTTTATTCATTTTAATTCAGGTTCTCTTTATCGAGCAATCACAGCCTACGCAATACAAAATAATTTAACACCTGAAACTATTGAACCAGAACTGCCAAAAATCAAACTCTCAGTTGTTTTTGCGGACAATTTTCAACATGTTATTATCAACAAAGTTGACTTAACAGAACATTTAAGAGAAATTAATGTAAGCGAATCCACCCCCTATTTTAGCAAGATAAAATCAGTGAGAAAAATAGTAGATGATGCACAAAGAAAATTTGCTTTAACACACAATGTCGTTATTGAAGGCAGAGATATTGGCAGTTTTGTTTTTCCGAATGCTGACCATAAGTTTTATTTAGATTGCAGTGTTGGTGTTAGAGCAAAACGAAGATACAAAGAAGAAAAATCAAAAGGGGTTAACATATCATTTAAAGAGATAAAACAACAAATCATTGACCGTGATAATTTTGACAAAAACAAACCTATTGCCCCACTTGTTATCCCCGAAGGCGCAACCATAATTGATTCTACACACAAAACAGCCAAAAAAGTTGCAGATAAAATGTGTAAAATCATACTAAAAGATTTCAAAAAACAAGAAAAATTGTGTAAAAATCAACAAAAACAATAATTTTTCTGTAACAAAATATCATTATACTGATAAAAACAACAACAGGAGTTGTTGTTTTTTATTTTCAACAAACATACCACCACAATGCTCTAATATTGCCAATTGTAACCATTAAGCATTATCAGTTATTGTTTAGCATTTATTATCTAAAAACCTTTAAATAAAAACCGAACAAATAAATGTAATTTATTTTGATTTTAGTATTGACAAGTTGATCGCTTAGTGATATTATAACCGCCGTCTAGAAATTTAGCGCTTTAAATTTAACAAAATTTATCAAAATACGACAAAAAGTATAACATTTTCCAGCAAAACAGTTAAGTCAATATAAAAATTTTTCAAAAATAGGTATTGACAAACTGGCAAACCTGCCTTATACTTTAGGCGTATTCAAGGGGGAAACCATGAACAAAATTACAATAGATCAATTCATATTTATCTGCAATGAATATCTTGGAGATTCTACTTCATCATTCATTGAATTTTTGTATAAGAAAGGTTATGTTGACGACACATACAATTTTAGTGATTCTATCAGCATAGACAGTTCTGCTTTGAAAGATATTAGACTCAACACACAAGACATTGTTACAAGCAAAAACAAGTTCAAAGCCATTGTTGAATTTTTTGTGAAAAACCGCGAAATGATTAAAGGAAAAAAAGTTGTGCAAGAAAACTTCCTTAAACAAATCACAACAGCACTTGCTTCAAGCAACACAACACTTTCAATTTCAGATTCTTGTTACGACGAACTTGCTTCTAATTTTGATATGTATAGCAAAGACATGGGGGTTCCAAAATCTCACCCAAAACTCAACTTTTTGCGTAAGAAAGTTTTGATTCCTTCAGTTGTCATTGGTGCTGGTTGCGGTGTCATTTCAGGCATCATGTCAACAGTTAAAAATGTTGCAAACAGCAGTTTTGTATCACCTAATGTTTTGGCAAATGTTGCTTCTTGGGCTTCAGCAGGTTTCCTTTGTGGTTTGGTTGCAGTGCCAGCAATAACAATGGTTGTAAACAAAACAACAAGGTCACATTATTCAAAAAAATACTGTCAAAAATCAAACAATTTAGATATCATGCGTACAGCCGATATCCAAACTTTGGCAGAACTTGAAAATCCAGCAAACGTTTTACCTATTAAACAATTGATGGAAAAAATCCATTCTTCAAATGAAAAAATCCTTATCAACGAAAAAGGCAACTGGTTCCAACGCAACATCACAAATAGATTCTTCCTCAAGAAGATTCACAGAAATCAATTGTGGGCATTAAATTCATACATCCACAGTTTACGTCAAACAGCAATGGGCGCAAGCACAACTGAAGAATATAATAGATGCGCACTTATGTTAGACTATATTGACAGAAATCTTACCCGTGACATGCGTGAAAACTTTACAAATTACTCAGTTAAAGATAACAAACTCAACAATTCAGATATTTACGCAACAATCATGATGGGCAATTTGAAGAAAGGCTCTGTTAAAGATATTAAAGATAAATGCTACAATATTGTTCGCACATTGTCTTTGGAACATTACTCATCAGAAAATCCTTCTGAAACATTGTTCAATTTGGCTACATCTATTGATGAATTCAGTGCTGAGGCTATTATTGATGAAACATTAGATACCGAACCAGCAGTTGTTGTGGACAACGAAGAAGTTAAAACAGTTGACGCTGAGAAAGATACTACTGAAGTTGTCACAGAAGAAACTGCCCCTGTGGTTGAACCATCAACAACTGAAGAACCACATATTGTAACAGAAGACACCACAGAATCAGCTGAAGAAGTTGTAAATCATGAAGAAACTCCACTTTTACCTAAAGCAATTTTACGTTCAGCTGTGCGCAATCCAAGTTCAGCCTTAGCAGTAAAAATCAACGATAAATTTAAAACAAAATACAAGGTTACAATCAATTTAAATGGAGAAACAAAGAAAATTGATGTTAGAAAATCTGGCGACTCAGACCTTGACCACACATTGATTGAAGGTACAATTTCTAGTGTGTTAAGCACATGGTTAAACAAAGGTGCAGACAGTGTTGAAGAAACAACTATTGAAGAGACTCCATCAACAACAAAAGTTCCAGTTTCAACAGTTCCAACAGCAGAACAACTTTCAATATTCTAAATTTAAATTATAAAAAATGAATTCTATCACGGATTCATTTTTTTATTTCATCAAACAAATAAGACATTCAATAAAATTATACTAATGATTAAAAAATTAAATTTTTATAAAAAAATATATGAAAAATTTGTGTTTTTTCATATATTTTATATTATTTAATTAATTTTTATTTTAATAATTTTGTTTTTCAATTTCAAAATATGCTTGAGGGTGACCACATACTGGGCAGACTGCTGGAGCTGTTTTGCCAACATGTTTATGACCACAATTGCGACAAACCCACACAACAACCTCTTTCTTCACAAAACATTTTTTCTTCTTAACATTTTCTGTCAAAGCATTATATCTTGCTTCGTGTTCTGCCTCAATTTTAGCAACACCTTCAAACATTTTTGCAATTTCAGCAAAACCCTCTTTTTTTGCTGTTTCAGCAAAATGTTTATACATATCTGTCCACTCATAATTTTCACCAGCGGCAGCATCTTTGAGATTTGTCAAAGTGTCAGGAACTTCTCCCCCATGCAAAAGTTTAAACCAAAGTTTTGCATGTTCTTTTTCATTATCAGCAGTCTCGGTGAAGATTGCTGAAATTTGTTCATACCCTTCCTTCTTTGCTTTGCTTGCATAAAAAGTATATTTGTTTCTTGCTTGACTTTCCCCAGCAAAAGCGGTCATCAAATTCTTTTCTGTTTGTGTACCTTTTAATTCTTTCATCTTTTCTCCTTAAAGTTAAGTGTCAAACGACTGTCACTTATTATTATAATACAATATATAAAAACATTTTTCAAACTAATTTTAAACAGTTTAAATATTTTATCATAAATATATTTGTTGATACAAACTAAAAAATTCAATAAAAGTTGTTGTCTATTTTAGCCTATCCTTTTTTCTAATCATGCCCTTTTCCTTACCATTATTTAAAGGTATATAATATCTTCTATCTTTCAATTTATCAGGCAAATATTGTTGTTTCACATAGCCACCATAATCATGTGGATATTTATATTTGGGCGGATTTTCTACCTCATAATGATAGTTTTTTAAATGCTCTGGCACATTATCGTCTGGATGAAGTTTTGCATCTTCTTTAGCCATATTCAATGCAACCACAACACTATTTGATTTTTCTGCTTCGCAGACATAAATGATTGCATGAGCAAGAGGGATTTCCCCTTCAGGAAGCCCAAGATTTTTCATCGCATTCATTGCAACCATTGCCATTAAACTTGCATTACTGTCCGCCATGCCCACATCTTCGCTTGCATGTGCAATAAGCCTTCTGCAAATAAGCAACGGGTCACACCCCGCCTCAATCAATCTAAAAGCATAATACAATGCTGCATCTGTGTCACTACCCCTCAAACTTTTGCAAAAAGCACTTAACATATCATAGTAAGTGTTTTCGTCAACTGATATTACAGGTTGCTGTATGCACTGGCTTGCAACCAATTTGTCAATGTGTATTGTGCCAGTTTTGTCTGGTTTTGTTGTTGTCACTGCCAGTTCCAAAGCATTATAGCAACTTCTTAAATCGCCATTTGCGAACATTGCAAAATGATTTAACGCATCGGCATCAAGCTTAATTTTGATTTTACCATATCCACGTTCTTTATCTTTAACAGCCATCAAAACAGCATCTTTTAAGTCATTGGCTGTCAACGGCAAAAACTTGAACACCCTACACCTGCTGACAATAGCAGGCGTCATACTAATATGAGGATTTTCAGTTGTTGTGCCAATGAATGTGATATATCCCCGTTCAACCGCTTCAAGCACACAATCACTTTGAGCCTTGCTCCAACGATGACATTCGTCCAAAATGAGCACTGTGCTTTTGCCCGTCAATTCAAAATGTTGCTTTGCTTGCTCTATAACCTGTTTAGCATCTGCAACACCACTTGAAACGGCATTCAACTTCACATATTTAAGCCCCAACGAATTTGCCACTATATATGCCAATGTGGTTTTTCCAACACCTGGAGGGCCATAAAAAATACAACTGCCCAAACGGTTTACTTGCAAAGCACGCCTTATCAAGCTATCCTTGCCAACAATGTGTGCTTGCCCGATAAATTCATTTAAATTTTTAGCCCTCATCCTTTCAGCCAATGGGGTCATATCAAATACAACATCTTCGCTAATTTTACTCATATTTAAATTATATCAAATATACAAAAAATTTCCAACTGTTTAGTTTACAATGATGCGCTTTTTAACATTTTTGCTTACATAATCTAAACAAAATTTTAACTTATACTTGTTCTGTTTAATTTGTAATTTATCAGATGTGAAATTTATATTTAAAATCTTTTTCACTATCCTAATATACCTTACAAATTGATAACAATCTGAAATACTAAATAGATTGTTGACAATCTCTAATTCTGCTCGCCTTTTAAAATCAGTCAAATCAAAGACATGTGAAGATATATTCATTTGTAAATACTTGTACCATTTCTTATTATTAACTTCTATTGTTACCTTGCCCAAACCCGTAAAAATAAAATAGCCATTTTTTAAACAGCTGTTAGCAACATTTGCAAACTTAATTGTTTTTCCACCACGTTTTAAAAACACATTATTATTTACAACAAGGCATGAACAAAAACCAACATGTATTTTATGCCTTTTGATAGAGTTGAGAATAATTTGACCTTCTTCAAACTCAAATTCAGGCAAAGGATAGACCTTGTTTCTTATATGACCCTTGATTGCCAGCACAATAGAAAATGTGAAAATGTAAATAGCGACAAATATCATATAACAATATTTTCCAAATATACAACTTTAAAAATAATTGATAACAATTTAATTATTTGACTTTTTAAAAATAAAAACATATTATTAAATTAATAAAAATAGTTAAAAATTAAAGTATTTTTGCTAAAAATAATTAAAAACACGTTAAAAACATAGTAAAAATGTATAAAAAACTTAATTTTTGATTAATTTTTTAAAAAAATAAAAGGAATAAATATGAAAGCAAAAATTGGTATTAATGGATTTGGACGTATAGGGCGTCTTATCATGCGTAACAGTGTTGGCCGTGATGATGTTGAAATTGTGGCTATCAATGACCCATTTTTAACACCTGACTATGCGTGCTATTTATACAAATATGACACCGTTCACGGCAAAGCTAAAAGTGAATTAAAACAAACTAATGACGGCAATCTTAAACTTAACGGCAAAAAAGTAAATTTCTTTGCAAAAATGAATCCAGAAGAAATTGATTGGAAAAGTGTTGGCGCAGATTATGTCATTGAATGTACTGGTAAATTTACAAATGCTGACGATGCCAAAAGACATTTAAAAGGTGGTGCAAAAAAAGTTATTATAAGTGCACCTGGTAAAAATTGTCCAACATTTGTTTGCGGTGTTAACGAAGATAAATATGAGCCATCAATGGATATTGTTTCCAATGCAAGTTGCACAACAAACTGCCTTGCCCCACTTGTTAAAGTTATTGACGATGTATATGGTGTGGAAGAAGGTTTGATGTCAACAATTCATTCCACAACAGCAACTCAACTTACGGTTGATGGCGTATCCAAAAAAGATTGGCGCGGTGGACGTGCAGCAAGCGCAAACATAATACCAAGTTCAACTGGTGCAGCCAAAGCAGTTGGCGAAGTACTCCCTCATCTAAAAGGTAAACTTACAGGCATGAGTTTTAGAGTACCTACAATCAATGTAAGTGTTGTTGACTTTACTGTTAAACTTAAAAAACCAACAACATACGAAAACATTTGCAAAACAATGAAAAAGTATAGCAAGGATATTATCCCTGATGTTTTGGGATATACTGACCAACCTGTTGTATCAAGCGACTTTGTTGGCGATACTCATACTTGTATTTTTGATGAAAAAGCAGGCATAATGATGAGCCCAACATTTGTTAAACTTGTGGCATGGTATGACAACGAATGCGGATATAGCGCAAAATGTTTGGACCTTGTCCATACAATGTTCGTAAAAGACCAAAAAGCAAAATAGACAAGTTAACAACAAATATATTCGGCTTTATAATCCATGGATTAAAGACACCTTATTATATGACAACAAAAAACTCACATTAAGTGAGTTTTTTTATAAACGAATATATTAAACTTAACTTTACACTGTTTCCCATATTGAAGGGTTTAAAGGCAAATTTGCACCAGAACCTGTTGCATACGTAACAATAAAGAACAAATAGTACAACAAAATTGCAGACAATATAATAATTGAAATAATCAACCCAGCAAGTGCCAAACCATACTTGCCACCTGTCCCCTTTTTGCATTGGCTTATTGCAACAGCACTAAACACCAAAGCAAGAATGGCACATGGAATAGCCAAATAACCAGTTAAAAAGGGGCACAAAGACAAAACAAACCCGGCAATGCTAAAACCAGACTTCTTTTTAGGTTGAAAGCCACTGTCAACCTGCGTGGATTGCTCAACATCTTTTTCTTCCACTTGTTCAGGTCCTTTTGTTTTAACTTCTACATCAATGGTGAGTTTTGCACCACAATCGGGGCAAAATTTATAATTTTCACCAATTCTTCTCCCACAGTATTCACATTTCATATTCATCCTCCTATGACATTGTAATTTTGCAAGATTCCTCTATAGACAACTCGCTTATTCTTCAATTTTAAAAAATCAATTGGTTTTATAATTTTTGGCAACTCTTTTGAATTTGAGATACCGAACGATGCCAAACATGCACGAACAAATTGCGAACAGTAAAAACGTCTTCTAGGTGCATAATTAGTTTTAAATATTGCACAGAACACACCCCAATAATTGTAATGAAAAATGGTTTTGTTGTTTTTCATGTGTTCAATAAGCAATTCAATATTGTGATATTGTTCATCGGTAACCGGAAGTTCTAAAACCAAGGCTGTGGTTTTATAAAAGCGTTTAAAAGTGCCAATGTGTATGCCTTCTTTTACAAATCCACCAATAAATGGATTGTAAGGATTAAGCCTTCCAAATGAATACATTTCTTGCAAGGTTGGGTCAAGTGATATTGAAGAATGATTGTATTCAGCACCAGTAAAAAACTTTAGAACCCGTGAAAACATTGTTCCAGTTTGACTTAACACCAAATATACTTTTTTAGTTTCCATATTCATACCATTATAACACACAATTCAAATCTTACAAAATAAATATATTATATATCAACATGCAATTTTTGTAGTATATTAATAATTACATGATAAAATGATAAACAAAAATTCACAAATCAAAAAACAAAAAAATTTGCAAAAATAATTTAAAATTCTCTTGCCAAAAAGGTTTTAATATGTTATATTTTAAATGTTACGGAGGTTTGGCTGAGCGGTCTAAAGCACTGGTCTTGAAAACCAGCGAAGTGAAAGCTTCCTAGAGTTCGAATCTCTAAGCCTCCGCCAACAAAATGCAAGCCTTTGCGGGTCTGCATTTTTTTGTTAAAATTTTTATTTTGTTAGGAGAAATTATGACTGACGAAATTGATCTTGAACAATTAAAAGGCATTGATCGTGATAGTTATGTTTTAATTGACATTCGTGATGAATCTGCTTTTGAGTATGGTCATATACCAGGTGCATTAAATATTCCACAAAACCAAGTGGTTGAACGTGTTAAACAATTTAAAGTTAAGAAAGATATATACATTTACTGCAAATCTGGCATTATAAGCAAAGAGGTTGTTGCTAAATTGCGCAATGAAAACATTTCCGCCTATAATTTAAAAGGTGGTTATTTTGCCTGGCTCAAAAGTCACATATACGATTCTGATAACAGCGAATTTGCAACAAAAGTTGAACAGAGTATTAGAAAAAAATTTCACAAGCAATTGTTCAGCAAATTTACAAAAGCAATAAAGGAATATGACCTTATTCAGCCAAATGATAAAATCGCTGTTTGCATTTCTGGTGGCAAAGACAGTATGCTTATGGCAAAACTGTTTCAAGAATTAAAAACACACAACAAAATACCATTTGAACTTGTTTTTTTGGTTATGGACCCAGGTTATAGCCCTGCCAATCGTGAAGTTATTGAACACAATGCAAAAATTTTAAATATACCAATAACAATATTTGAAACAAATATTTTTGAAAATGTATTTAATATTGAAAAATACCCTTGCTATATTTGCGCAAGAATGAGACGTGGTTATCTTTACAGCAAGGCCAAAGAACTTGGTTGCAACAAAATTGCTTTAGGACACCACTATGACGATGTGATTGAAACAATTGTTATGGGTATGTTGTACGGCTCGCAAATTCAAACCATGATGCCAAAATTACATAGTTCCAACTTTGAAGGTATGCAACTTATTCGCCCAATGTATTTGATACGTGAAGACGATATCAAGGCTTGGCGAAATTATAACGATTTGTATTTTATCCAATGTGCATGCAAATTTACAGACACCTGTTCTAGCGAATTTTGCCTGACAAACACCAATACAGGGTCAAAACGTAAAAAGGTTAAAGAACTGATAAAATCTTTGAAAACTGAAGACCCGCAAATTGAAGCAAACATTTTTAAAAGTGTTGAAAATGTAAATTTAGCCACAGTTATTGCTTACAAAGACAAAAACAATATAAGACACCACTTTTTAGACGATTACGATGATAAAAACCAATAAAATTTAATAAATATCACCAACTCGGCATTAAATATATAATTATTTTACAAATTTATAAAAGTGTCGAGTTTTTTTAATTTAAAAACAAATATTTCGTTTGCTTTAAAACAACCTAAAAGGTTATACTTATTTAAAGGAGCAATATTATGGAAGAAGTTAAAAGTTTTTTTAAAAAAGTTAAATGGGACAGCATTATCATCGCAATTTTAACAATCACTATCGGTATTTTGTGTGTATGCCTGCCTCAAAGTTCAGCAGATGTGCTTTGTATTGTGTTTGGTTGTGCATTGCTTGTAAGTGGTTGCGTTTTGCTTGTTAGATACTTTGCCTATGAAAGATTTTTGGGCGGGTCTTTGCTTATCAAAGCCATTACAATGATACTTTCGGGTGTCTTCTGCTTTGTTTATCCTGAAGTTATTCAATCAATTCTGACAATTCTCTTTGGTTTGTTTATTGTGATTGATTCAATTTCCTCATTGGCCGACAGTGTTTATTGTGCAAGAGCTAAAGTTTCTGGCTGGTTTGTGCTTTTCATCTTATCAATAGCAACAGCTTGCCTTGGTGTTGCGGTTATGTTCTCAAACTTCAGCACAGTAATGGTATTTGCTGGCATTTCACTTATCATTGAAGGTGTAACTCATCTTGTGTCAACTTTAGTTTTCAACCGCAAAGTTAAACAAGCAAAGAAATTATTGCAAGATAAAGCAAATGATATCGTGATTGAATTATAATAAATATTCAAAAAAAACAGTGCTTAATTGCACTGTTTTTTATCACTTTTTATGAGACTCTTTATCATGCTTTAACAATTCCATAACATTATTAAAATATTGCACATTACCCTTTGCCCTGTTTGCTTTTTTGATTGCCACAAGCACAATAATCGCAATTGTCAAAGCGGAAATAGAAACTATAACAATTGTGTCAACATAAGAATAACTTACTTTTATTTTTGCTGTCTCAAATTCAACTTTATAGTTTTTGTTGCCAGCCTTGCCTTGCAAATCAAATTCCCCCCATAACAGCGCATATTTTTTATCGGTAAATATTGAAATGTCCAAATCATCACCATTGCAAATTTCACCATCTTGCAACTGATATGCCGTTTGGTCTGGTTTTAAAAATGTAAAATGCCCTTTTGATTGGTCGTTTAATTTTATAACTATTTCTCGTGGAGTGATTGTCAGTTTGCCATTAATTGCAACAACCGAATAATTATTATTGTAAGATTTTATGCTTATTGGATATTTGCCAACAGCATCATATTGCTTTGCTGTTGTTTTTAACTCAACCTGCAATGCAAATTTATCGATATTTTCAGTTTGGCAAACAAAATCAAAAATTGAATTATCAATTTGGTCGCCATAAACTATCGAACTATTTAAAATCATGATATTCACAGGCTTTGGGACAACAATATATTGACCCTTTTCAACAGTAATCTCATAATTTGTGTTATTACAATTAAAATTGATTTCATAAGTTCCAACATTGCTGAGTTGGTTTGCTGTTGTGCTGATTGAATAATCCAAACTTTCACGGTCCTGCTCATAAATTTGACTTAAATCAATACTGATGTTTTTTAAATCAACTGCATCTAGATAGAACGCATTGTGATTGCCTATCCTAACCACCACAGGCTTTGCTTTTACCGTTGTTTGTGAGTTTGCGTCAAGTGTAATAATATAATTGGTGTTATATGACACCAACTCAATTGGGTAACTGCCCCCAACCGGTGAGAACCTTTGTGCAGACATCTTAATGCTCAAATTCAAATTGTCATTATTTACAACAGAACCTGACTTAATTTCATAAACACTTGCTTTCGAAACTTCTTCACCATAATATATTTCATCACTAATTAAAATTGTTATTGGGCGTGCAACCACTGTGATTTTGCCAGTATTAAATGTAACAATATAGTTTTCATTGTCAAAAATTGCGCTACAATAATATTCTCCAACATTTGTTGTTGAATTTACACTATATACAAGTTCAACATTTAATTTGTCACTATTTAAAATCTCACTATAATCTATATCAATTGAAGATTCATCAACATGTTCACCATACACCATTTCAGTATCCCCAATTTGAACAGTTACAGCCCTTGGTGTAATTTTATAATAACTGTTTATCAATTGAACTTGATAGTTGGTGTTTGCGCAGGTTGCCGTTATAACATACTCGCCGACAGAATCAAACTGTTCAACTCGCATATTAAGCGCAAGACCAATATCATCGCCAGGCAAAATTGCATTTTCAACGTCATTATATTGACCATTATCCAAAGTGTGAACATCTCCATAAACACCATTTTGTTGAACAGTGATTTTTACAGTTTTAGATGTGATTGTGAGCAAGCCCTTATTTACTGTTACACTATAATTACCATTGGTGCATGTTGCATCAATTTCATACTCCCCAACAGAAGATTTATTTGTTGCACTTGTGAATAATTGCACATCAAGGTCATCGCCTGTCAACACACCATCGATTGTCAATGAAACTTGATTTGCAAGTTCGATTTTTGAGCCATAAACGATTGAGCCAGTGCCAATTGTCAGCACAGCCGATTTTGCAACAATTTTAACATTGCCACTTTTGCGAACTTGCACGTTGTAATTGTTGTTTGATATAGCCACACTTATAGGATATTCCCCAACCGGAGAACCTTTTATTGCTTCACTTGTTAAACTGATGCCCAATGTTGAAAGGTCAACAGACCCATCTGAACAACTAACCAAAGAACCATCAAGAACAATTTCTTTGCCATACTCAACACTAACATCTGCCACATCAACATAAACACCTGTTGCTGTTATGGAGTACACGCCTTTGTTTACGGTAACATTATAGTTTGGATTGTTATAAGTCATGTCAATATCATAGTTGCCAACAGCACTTTTGTTTGTAGCTGGACATGTTAAAACATAATTTAACTCATCACTATTTTCCAGTTGAGATAAATCTACATCAACTGTAGACAAGTCAATGTCTTCGCCAAATTGCGAACTTGCGTTGCCAATTGAAACTTCAATTTGTTTTGGCGTAACCGCTAAGGCTGAGGTTGATGAAAGTGTTACTAAATAATTAGGGTTATTATCTTCCAAAACCACGTCGTAACTGCCTACTTGAGAATATTTTTGCCTTGAGTTTGATTTTAACACAAGATTCAAGTCATCACCATTCACCAAACTGTTTGAAACATCTTCAAACACACCATTAAATACAAATTCTGCCCCATACGCAACTGTCGCATTTACCTTGACCTCAATTGGCCTTGCTGTGATTGTCAGTTTGCCAGTTGTTGCCACAACATAAAAGTTGTCCGCATATCCTGCTATTGAAATATCATAATCACCAACTGGGGATAAATTGCTGGCATTTGTTGTTAATGTTAGTTTCAAATCGGCTTTATCTACATCGCCGTCATTGATAGTATATGTCAATTGATCAAGATGTACACTATCTCCATACACCGATGTTTGATTATCAATTGTTATGCTAACTTGCTTGTTGTAAATTCTATAAACACCTTTAACAATTGTAACATTATAATTTGCATTGCTGTAACTGAATGTTATTTCATATTGTCCAACTGTGCTTGTTTCTGTTGCTGTTGTTTTAACAATGGCATTTAAATCATCATTATTTAAAATTTCTTGTGTGTCTAATACAACTTTGCTTAAATCTATCGGTTCTCCAAACAAAGATTCTGCATCACCGACCTTTACTGTTACATTGCGTGCCACAATTTGTAAATATGATTTTGCGTTGATTGTTACAGAATAATTTGAATTATTTGACTTTAAAGTTAAATCGTATTTGCCCACTGGTGAAAATCTTTCTGCAGTCGTTTCAAATTGCAAATCAAGGCTATCGTTTTCAACAACACTGCCAGAAACAATACTGTAAGAAACATTTTCAAAATCATTTAAATCGCCGTATTGTCTTGAAAGTTGAACCAAAACCGCCACCGTGCGTGGGGTTACTGTATATTGCCCAGTGATTATTGTTACTTCATAGTTTGGGTTTGCATATTCAAGAGATATTTCATAATTGCCTATACCTGAGGTTTTTGATGCGGTTGTTGTTAAAGTGTAATTAAGTTTATCACTTCTCAACAATTCGCTTAAATCGACAGACACTGAAGTTAAATTGATTTCATCGCCGTATTTTTTTGTGGTATTGCCTATTGATACTGTTATGCTTCTTGCAATTATTGTTAAACATGAATCCGTTGTCAATGTTGGATTGTAATTGCCATTACAATCGTCAATAGAAATATCATAATTACCAACTGAAGAATATTGTTTTGCCGATGAGCTTAATGTTAAATTTAATTCATCACCTTCAACAAGTCCACCATTCACAACTTTAACATTTGTTTTGTCAATATTTATTACATCGCCATAAACAAAGGTTTGTTTAAATTCAATTTCAATTGGTCTTGCTGTGATAAAATATTGCCCAGTAACAATTGAAACAAAATAATTATTGTTTGATGCTGTTGCAGTAATTGAATAACTACCAACAGCAGATTTTTTTGTTGCGTTTGTTGATAATGTCACATTTAAACTATCATATTCCAACAATCCTTGAACTGTATAGCCTTCTTGATTTAAAACAATATCATTGCCATAAACTGATGTTTGATTGCCAACTTTAAGGCTTGCCAATCTTTTATCAACAGTCAAAACACCAATATTTAATGTAACATTATAATTTGGATTTGTTTCAGCCAACAAAATATTGTAATTACCAATCTCTGAAAACTGTTTTGCATCTGTTTCTAATTGAACAATCAAATTGTCATTATCAATAACCGAACCTGTCAACACAGTGTAATTTGTAACATCTAAATTAATTTCATCGCCATATTGTTTTGTTTGTTTAATGTTGATCGTAACCGGTCTTGCTTCAACTTTTAATGCCCCTTTAAGCCAAGTTATATTATAACAAGGGTTGCAATCAGTCAAATTGATATCATAACTGCCAACCGATGATGTGTTTGTTGCGGTTGTTGCAAGTGAAAGGTTTAAATCATCTTCATTAACAATCGATCCAGTTATAATTGTATAAGCATTTTTATCAAGAACTATGTCATCGCCATAAACTGTGTTTTGTGTGTTAAGCATTAAACGAATTTCTCGTTTTTCCACTGTATATTTGCCTGCAACCGCAGTTGTCAGTTCATAGTTGGTGTTTGTCCAACTGTAAGTTATGTCATATTCCCCAGTTGCACTACTATTTGTTGCCGTTGTGGATAATTCCAAGCCTAAACTATCCGAACCATAAAGTGATTCGTTTAGTGAGTACATTGACTGGTTAAGTGAAGGTATATCGCCATATTTTCCGGATTGATTTAAAATTGAGATTTGCCTTGTTGCTTTATTGATTTGCAAATAAGCATAACCCAAAGTGTCTGTCATGTTTTCCGCACTAATCAAAAAGTATATTTGTTTTGATCCGTTTGTCCAATTTTTGAAATTATCATTTGTTGTAATATCTGAAATGGTTACACTATCATAACTGAACCCAAATTTAACAGAATAAGTTTCAACATTTGTGATTGTGAGCGATATGTTGTGGTAATCCCCATCATAATTTGCAATTGTATTATGTACAGTGTATTCAACTCCGCCTTTATATCCTTTAAGGCTTAACATGCCATATCCATAATAAATATCTTTGCCAGCATCACCCAAATCAACTGCCAAACTATATACACGTTGTTCAACAGTTGTTAGTTTTGGTGCGTTTGCATAAATTGGATCAAGACATAACAATGTTACAACAGCAGATACATAAGGTGTTGCCATGCTTGTGCCCTGTGCGGTTGCATATTTGTTAGGCCCAGCTCCGTTCGAAGAATTTATCCATGCCGACCTTATCGCAGTGCCTGGTGCAGCAACATCCACACACGAACCATAATTTGAATAACTGCTGTCAAACAAATAATTTGAGCCTAACCTTTTAACCGCTGAAACTGTTACAGCACTTGGACAACAACCAGGCAAATAATTGTTATTGATTTCTTGTGATTCATTGCCTGCAGCCACAATTGGTAGAATATTGTTTGCAAGCAACTGTTCTTGCATATATGCTTCCACTGTGTCAACACTTGATTGATTTGTCTCGCCACCCAAACTCATGTTTACACAAACTATATTATACTTCTTTTTCAGTTCAGCAATTTTTTCAAATAAAGTGTAATAAACTGAAGTTGTAATGCTTATTTCGCCTTTTGCCCCTAGCAATTTAACAGGCAAAATTTTAACATTGCTTGGTGTGGTATCACAAATGATACCAGCAACGTGTGTGCCGTGCCCATTATCATCTTCAAAACTATAACCACTGTATGTATAAGTTGTTGTTGTATGTGTAATGCCAACAAGATTGCCAGAATCATCTGTCAAAATTCTGTTTTTAAACATTGTATGAGATGTATTTATGCCTGTATCAATAACAGCCACAACCGTTTCTTTATTGCTACCAGCTTCGGTTATATACTGCTCATAAGGATTAACATCAATAGCAGAATATCCCCAACCCACGGCTTGTGCTGATATATCGTCATTTATGGCAGATTGGATAATTTGTTCAATGTTTACCACCAGGTTTTTGTTTTCAACCAATTCAAAATATGCTTGTTTTGTTTGTTCAATAGTTTCAAAACAAAGCATTGTTGTTGTTTTGCCAAGATGTTTTACGTTGTTGTATTTTGAACTATCAAACTTGCCCACAACAGTCAATTGCTTAAGCGCATATTTGTTGTAAAAGCAATAGTTTTCATTTTGTTCAAAATAAGCATATTCGTTTTTATCAGCAAAATCAGTTAAATCTTGTTTGTCCTTAAAGCTACCAACTGCCAGTTTCAATTCTACAATGGACTCATAATCAATATCATGGTCTAGTTGAACTGCTGATGAAGTTGAAGCATAACTAGTCTGATTGTGTTTAAAGTTAAATCCAACAAAAGAAAAAGCAAACGAGCAAATCAAACCCAATACAACAATCAAAATTTTATTTAAACTTTTGCTTTTCATTTTACCCCTTTTTAAAGCAATTCAATTTAAAATATGCACATAAGTGCAGATTGAAAAAACTGTTTGTTAATATATTTATTATATATTATATGGTACGACTTTTACAAATCTTTTTGTAAACTTTTTAAACAAAGTTGATCATTGCATCATTCATCAAATTAACCACTGTGCCCATGTGCGTTTAATCTTTTATTTTTTCCCAACTAAGACCATCTCTTCCAAAATGTCCAAAACATGATGTTTGTTGATAAATCGGTCTTAATAAACCCAATTCATTTATCATGTTTTGTGGGCTAAAATCAAAGTTTTTGTTCACATATTCATATATCTTTCCAATAGGCATTTTTTCAGTTGAAAAAGTGTTTATATTCAATGCAATTGGTTTATCTAGCCCAATACCATAACACACTTCAATTTCGCACTTATCCGCAAAGTTGTGAGCCACTATATTTTTAGCAACATATCTGGCATAATATGCTCCAGAGCGGTCAACTTTTGTTGCGTTTTTACTGCTAAAACATCCACCACCAACTTTGGCTTGTCCACCATAAGTATCAACAACAATTTTTCTTCCAACGCAACCACTATCGCCAAACGAGCCCCAAATTGTAAACTTTCCGCTTGGATTTATGATATATTTTGTATTTACTTTTAACATGGAATATTCTTCCAAAACAGGGTTTACAACTTTATCCATTATTGTAGATTTGATTGTGGTTAAATCAACACTTGCATCATGAGAAACTGACATTAAAACAGTATCAATTCTGATTGGTTTGTTGCCTTCATACTCTACTGTTACTTGGCTTTTGGCATCTGCAAAAAATAAGTTTGTTTTTCGCCTAAAACTGTCATATTGTCTCATCAATTTGTGAGCTACAACTATTGGCAAGGGCATAAATTCTTTTGTTTCGTTTGTGGCAAATCCATAACAAATTCCTTGGTCATTGGCACATAACTGTGATTTGTTTACTGCTTGATTTATGTCTGGGCTTTGGATACTAATTTCCTTGATTATTTCAAAATCACAACTGTATCCAATTTCTTTTAAAACTTGTTTGGCTATTTTTTCATAATCAATTTTTGCCGTAGTTGTTGCCTCTCCATAAATAAACAACTTATTATTTTTTATAGCACATTCAACTGCCATCTGGCTGTTTTTATCTTGGCGCAATGCCTCGTCAAGGAAAGCATCTGCAATTGTGTCACAAGTTTTATCTGGGTGCCCAATGTTAACACTTTCACTGGTTTCATAGTGATGAATGGCATCAAAAATTTGTTCAAATTCAATCTTTTTTATTTCATTTTCTTTAGCAAAACACATCGCTGACACAAGCCCTATTGTTTTATTTCTACTTAAACAAATTATTGCGTATCCATTATCTTTTAAATCACCTTCGGCATCAATTGATTTACCATTAAACCATGTGCAAGATTGTTGCTTTACATAGTTCAAAAATTGTGGAATTTCATCTTTGGTTAAACTTACAAAAATTTTATTTTCTTTCCCTAATAATTCTTCTATTGTTTTCATATTTTCTCCTTATTTTGTTTTGCATTTATAAGCGCTATTAAAATGCAATTTACACCATAAAGAGAATGACTATTTTTGTTTTTAGGATAAAAAATAACCCCATTGCAACCAATAGGATTATATAAATTCATTCAAATACCCCATCGGTCAGCCTTTAGCACCTTGGTAAAATACTAGGTTGCTGTGTGGTCAACGGGGCTGTCCCTCGCACACTCTTTATGGATATTTTTACTTTACATCAGCACATTTAAAATGTCAACAACTTTTTTAAAATAAATTAAATTTTTATTTTTTTATTAAAATTTATCGCTTTTTGTGTTTTTTTGATTTTAAAATATAAATTTTTATTCATAATCGGTATACTCAGGCTTTATAATAGTATATTTTTGAGCATGCTTTTTTATAAGTTGATTGATAAACAAAATCATAGTTATAATCATTGGCACGCACATTATTGCCATGTATATTAAAGATGTCATTCCGTAACTATCGCCAAACAACGTTAACAATGCCGAATAAATTGCACTGATGCCCGCATAACCAATATATTCAACCATTGTTCTAACCGAATATGCTTGCTCAATATCTTTTGGAGAAATGCAAACTTGCATATAGTTATTCACAAAAATTCTGCATGGTTGCAATATACTCATTTGAACATAACTTAATAAAATTATTGGCACAATTGTCCACCAACTTAAAGGCAAGAAAGTTGCCAAAATACCGCAAGCAAAGAATGTAACAATAAGTGACAATGTAAAGATAATCAAACTTCTCACGCCAAAGCGCAAATTAAATTTGAATTGGTATTTGCTTGAAATTGCTGTCAGTAATTTGCCTATTGCATAAATGTAGCCAAACATACTTGCAGGCAACCACCCAGCAGTTATTATTTGTTGTAAAAACATTTTAAAGTTTGAGTTTACAATTGATGTAACCCCACGCATCATAAACATAAACAGCAACAAGCACACAAAGAATGACGATTTCAATATTTTTAAATAAACATTTTCTTTTTTATGCTTTGGTTTAACCTGCTCTGTTTCAACTTTTGCTTGAACCACAACATTTTGCTTTTGATACTTTTCAGGAGATTTAAGCAAAAATCCGTAAAAGAAAACAAAAACAACAATGCCAAAAGAGATCCAATATGCGACATAGGGTTGCCAGTTATAAACATAAGTTATAAAAATTGCCCCAAGTCCTTCTATCACATACAAAAAAGCCATGCCCTTGCCATAAATTTTATCATATTCTTTATCACGTTTTAGCAGGTTCAAACTTTGTGTTAAAATACTGTTCCCTTTTATGCCACAAACAATGTATGCAAAAGACATGAAAAGTTGAGCCACAATAAATGTTGCAAAGTGAGTTCCAAAGATAGCCATAAGCAAGTATGCAGCATAGCCAAGAGAACCTATTTGCGTTGCTGTAACCGAATTTACATTTTTAAATAGATTTGTGACAGGAATACAAAGCAAACACCCAAACAACATCAGCACAGAATCAAGCATTACAACCTGAGAAAAAGATAACCCCTTTTGTGTTGTAAAAAACATTGTTGAAATTGTCCACACAAAAATAACGTCCCATGTTAAAGCCAAAAAAGGTGGAAACAATTTAACGTTTCTTTGCATGTATTTGTTCATTTTTTCTTCGTTTGTCATTGCTTATATTTTAAAACAAATTGCAAAAAATTCCAAAACATATTCGGTTAAATTTTAATAAAAATATAAAAAATAAATATTAAATTAAAATCACAGAAAATTATTTTACAAAAATATTTAATAATAAAAATCTACAAAAAATTATTTAAATTTAATTTTATTTTATTAATTTAAATTTCGAAAAAATCGCAAAAAATAAGTAAAAAAATAAACATTTTTAAAAAAACAATAAAAAAATGGCAATTTTATTTGAATTTTTGCCATTTTTAATATTTTTATTTGCTTTTTTATAATTATTTATTTTTAATTATTTTGCATCATATAGGGTTTTACCCTCACTTACATTTGCAATTAACGGAACATGCAAAGACATTACACCCTCCATTTCTTGTTTTAAAATATTTTTAACAACATCACTTTCGTCATGATGGCAATCAACAACCAATTCATCGTGAATTTGAATTATCAGTTTGCTTTTTAGGTTTTGTTGTTTAAATCTTTTGCTTACATTCACCATAGCAATTTTTATGATATCGCTTGCACTGCCCTGCAGTGGCATGTTCTTTGCAGTTCTTTCAGCAAAACCTCTAACTGTGTGATTGCTTGAGTTTATATCTGGGATATGTCTCACTCTTCCCATAATGGTGCTTACATATCCATTCTTGCGAGCCAATTCAATTTGCTTATCTCCATAGGCTTTTACACTTGGATAAATCTCCAAATATTTATTAATAAATGCTCCAGCTTCTTTTGGTGTTGTTCCAATATTTTGGCTTAAACCATAGGCGCTGATACCATAAATAATCCCAAAGTTTACTGATTTTGCAACTCGGCGCATTGAAGATGTAACTTCTGATTCTGGCACACCAAAAATTTTGCTTGCTGTTGCGGTGTGGATGTCCTTACCAGACAAATAATCGGCAATCATATTTTTATCCCCACTAAAGTTTGCGATTAATCGCAATTCAATTTGATTATAATCGGCACTAATAATTGTTCCGTTTTCGAAAGAACTTGCAAACATCTTACGCAAATTTCTGCCCTCATCATCACGAATTGGCAAGTTTTGTAAATTTGGTTCCCTACTGCTCAGCCTGCCTGTGCTTGTTGTCCTTTGCATATAGGTTGTATGGATTTTGCCGTCAGCAGAAACATAATCAAGCATACCGTCAAGATAGGTGGAAATCAATTTGCTAATCTTTCTATATCTAATCAGTTTTGCAACAATTGGATGCCTATCTTTGATATCGTTCAAAACTTCTACAGACGTACCTTTTTTGCCTTTATATTCAATTTGCAGTTTAGCAAACAAAATTGTCTGCAATTGCTTTGGACTATTGATATTAAATTTTTCGCCCGCCAAATCATAAATTTCATTTGTCAAATCATCAAGTTCAACGTGATAACTTGCACTTAAATCTTTAATTGCTTGCACATCAATTTTTATTCCGGCTTGTTCCATTTCAAACAGAACCTTAATCAAAGGCAATTCCATATTGCTGTATAATTTCAACTGACCGTTTTTTATCAATTGATTTATATAAATTTCTTTTAACTTAAACAGTGGATGTGCCTTGTTGCTGGTTGTTATATTATTGAGTTTAAGAGCGTCTTCAAATTTAAGTTCTGCATCAAGTTCATTCACAATATACATAGCGATTGAAACATCAAAATAATTGTTTATCTCAATGCCAAAGTCTGCCAATTCATGCATTATTTGTTTAGTATCAAAGCATACAACTTGCTTCTCTCCGGCAAAAATGTTTTTCAACGCAGACAAATTTTTATGTAATAAATCACTAGTCTTATAAAGGCAATATTCTTTTGTAGGGGTCGAAAAATATATTGCAAAATTGTCAGTAGAAACAGCAAAACTGTCACCAATACAATTTATCATATTTTCAAATTGCTCTTGTGTTTCAATTTCTTCAGTTGGCAAGTTTTCAACAATCGCATCATTATTTTGTTCAATCGGATTTTGCTCAGGGGCAGATGTAAACAAATCTTTGCGTGTAAGCATTGACTTAAAATCAAGTTCTTTCATCAAAAAATAAACTTGATCATTAAAAGGTAATGTTATTTTGCAATCATCAAGATCAAAAGGAATATCAACATCAAGTTTTATTGTTGCCAGTTTATGTGACAAATATGCCATTTCTTTGCCGTTTTGCAGTTTTGTTTGATATCGCTCAGGAACTTTATCAAGGTTTGCATAAATATTATCCAAATTGTCAAACTCTTGAAGCAACTGGCTTGCGCCCTTTTGACCAATACCTGGCACACCTGGAATATTATCCGAACTATCCCCCATTATAGATTTGAGTTCAATTATCTGGTATGGTTTAAGCCCAAATTGCTCTTTAAGTGTCTGTGTGTCTATTTTGTTGACTTGAGACACACCTTTTTGCGTCAACCAAACCGATGTGTTTCCATTTACAAGTTGCAATAAGTCCTTATCCCCAGACAGCAAAATAAATTCAGCATCAAATTTGCGACTTATAGACCCAACAATATCATCTGCTTCAATTTCTGGAATCTCAATTGTTTTAATGTTCATTGCTGTCAACAATTCTTTAAGCATAGGCATTTGCATTGCCAAATCTTCCGGCATGTGGTCACGTTTACCTTTATACTCTGCGTACATATCATGCCTAAAAGTATGCTTACCCGCATCAAAAACACAAACCAAATATTTTGGTTTTTCTTTAAGCACAAGATTAAGTAAAATATTTATAAAACCATAAACAGCATTACAAGGTTTGCCACTCACACTTTTAAGCATTGGCAAGCCATAAAACGCACGATTTACAAGGCTGTTTCCATCAACTACAACAAATTTATCCATGCAATTAGTTTATCACATTATATAAAATTTACCAAACAAAATGCTTAAATCTGCCATTGTTGAATTAAAATATAGCTTTTATCAACATTGTGATTATGTCTATCATTATCTTTAAATATAAACCAAAAATTGCATAAAATAATTAAAATCTCTTGCAAAAACAAAATTAATATGGTATATTTAAACCAGTCAAATTTAAGATTGTTTATTTAAATTTGATTTGAATATATATTTGATGTTATTTTAAAAATTGGGTTGGTAAATTTAATAATACTTTACATTTAACTTATTCAACAAAATCATCAATTTTGCCGGTGTGGCGAAATGGCAGACGCACAGGACTTAAAATCCTGGGGACCTCACCGTCCGTGTCGGTTCGACCCCGACCACCGGCACCAAACAACACAATATATTGTGATTGGTTTAAACCTGATAACAACACTTAGCAGTTGTTAATCAGGTTATTTTTATTTGTAAGTATGATTTGTGTATAATTTTTTATTGATGTTTGCATTAAGAACTAATAACTATTAACATTAATTTAACAAAGCCACAAATCTATTAATAAGTCTATTAATCAATATACATTTGTTATATTTAACAAAAAGGAAAGATTGAAACTCTTTCCTTTTAAACTTGAATATCAATAACTTTATCTGCTTCTCAGCATTAATCACATTTCAAGAATATATGTGCTTGGGCCGTCCGCAATCATTTCAATTTGCATATTTGTGCGGAAAACCCCTGTTTTTGTTGGCACTTTTTCATTTAAAAGTTTGCAGAGTCTATCATAAATTGGCTCTGCTTGTTCATGGCTGGCAGAAAGCATAAAACAAGGACGATTGTAACCTTTTACATCGCCATACAACGTGAAATTGCTCACAACAAGCAACTCGCCATTTGTGTCAAAAATGTTCAAATTTGTTTTGCCATTCTCATCATCAAAAATGCGCAATTTAAGCAATTTTTCAGCAAACTTGTCCACCATATCTATAGTATCTGTTTTGCTTACTCCAAAAAGAATCAATGCACCATGTTCAATTTCACTATATTTAACACCATCACTATATAAAACACATTTTTTTACTAATTGTATAACCGCTTTCATATTCGCTCCTAATCTAGTAATCTCAATGGTTTGATACTATCACACCAAGAGTGATAAGTAAAGGAAACTAGCACTTAACAAATCAAATTTTAAACAATTAGTTGCAACAAAAAACACTAATCAATATTTTTGGGCTAGCACTCATAAATTTTGATGTTGTTAATGATAATCAATGTGGCAAGCGGTTATAAAAAAAGCATAATATTCCACCGCAAGCAAAAAAAAATGCCAAAAGGCATTTCAGATTTAATTTATCAAGAACAATTTGCGGTCGAGTACTTTAAAACGTTTATCGGCTAGTTTTTCAAACATGTCCATGCTTCTGCTTGATGGCATAATAGCAACAAGGCTAACACTACCATTAACTCCGCCATTTTTGGTTAAAGACATAAGGTTTTTAGTTATATGCAAATCTTCAACATCAACACCACGAACAGACTGAACGTCATCAACAGCCAATACACAAGTTTCGCCTTTTTCCATAATACGTTTTGCTCTTTCAGTTGCAAGTGCAACAGCACGTCTTGCATCATCAATAGAATCTGTAAAATTTGTGACAAACATTTCAACCCCATCAAGCCCTGCAAGCACAGCACGATTTTTATCTACAATTGATGTGTTTATGTATAATTTTCTATCCGCATTGCAATCTGTAAGCAGATCAGCAACAGTAAGTGAATTTTCCATATTGTTTGCACCATATAAATATATACTTTCACCAAATTTTATATTCAAATCTTGAAATTTGGCATTTGCAAAACTCATATATTCTGTTGGCATTTGATGTTCAATTTGTGCATAATCTTTACGGATTTTATTGTAACTTTTGATTGGAGTGTTGTTAATTGTTAAAATTGATTCTGCAACATTGTGATTATCTCCCCCAACCTCAACCATAAGCAAATCGCCTGATTTAAGATTAAAATCATCAACCTTTTTTTTATCAACTTGTAAGCAAACAAGTTTACCGTTTTGATAAGACCATAACAATGTAGAATTGTTTCCAATTTCAAGGTATCCGTTGACTGTTTTAATATTGTCATTATAATCAAATTGTGTATCTTGCTTTAAATAAGTTGGTTGGAAAGTTTGTTGAGGTATATTTGCAAAACCTTCAGCAAAAGGATAACCATAATTTTTTGGAGGTCTGCCTTGTTTTGTCTTTGCAATATAAGGTTGTTTTCTACCCTCGCTAATATCAATAATATCATTTATAAGTTCATCTTTCTTTTTGCTTGTTGGCGCATAAACACCAGTCCTACGAGCAAATTCACGTAGGGCAAAAATACTTAATTCATTTAATTCTTCTCTTGTCATATATCGAAAGTGTAACATAAGCAATTTTAAAAGTAAAGTATTTTTGTACAAAAATAAAATTTGAAAAAGCTTTGTAAATAATTTCTGTACAAAAAAGGCCTCTCAATATATCTCCTTTGACTGAAAAATAGACTGTTTGGCAATTTGCACCAACAAATTTGTACAAAATTTTTTTTGTACAATAATCATTTTTCTAACAACCACGTATATCCCCTAGCTTTTAATTGTTTCTAGGAAAAAATCACTTCTCACAACCTTATGCAGTTATACCAAGTGAAATCATTATTGCCACATCTATTGACTGCATCGTTGCTGGGTCTATTACCCCAAGTTTTTCTTGCAAACGTCGCTTGTCAAGTGTGCGGATTTGCTCCAACAAAACAACACTATCTTTTGGCAGATTATATTTGCTGTGACTCAATTCTATATGCGTTGGCAATTTGGCCTTTGAAAGTTGACTTGTAATGGCTGCAATGATAACTGTTGGGCTATATTTGTTGCCAACGTTGTTTTGCACAACCAAAACCGGGCGAACACCACCTTGTTCGCTTCCCACAACAGGGCTTAAATCAGCATAGAAGATATCGCCACGGTTGATTTCCATCATTCTCCTTTTAAATAACGTTCAGTAACTGCAATCGAATCAACAAATTTAAAATCATTTTCAATGCTATTGATTGCTTTTACGTATTCATTTTCAGTATATGCCCGTTCATCAAACTTTGGCATTTTAGGCTTATTTACCTGTTTGATTTGTTGCAGATATTCAATGTAGGCACAAACTTGTTCGTTCATATAATCCCCCTAAAATCACGTTTTAAACTTTTGCAAGTTGTTTTTTCAGTTTTTCGTAAAAATCTTCCTGCATTTGCTTAAATTCAACAACAAGAGTTTTGATTTCTTCATTTTTAGTTTTAAAATCTTTTTCCGCTTTGATTGCATCAACTATACCCATAACTGTGCCAGTAATCATCATCTCAACAATATGTCTTGGTGTTTTATCAGCCCACAAAGAAAAATAAATCATTGTTGACTGTTTAAATTTTTTAAAAAAGCCATTTTCTTTGATTTCTTCATCTTCCTCCATGGCTATCGCATTGCATTTTTCGCCAAACTTTTCATAACTGTCAAATTGCTTTTTAAAAAGATTTTTTAATTTTTCATTTTCCAATTTTTTCAGCACCTTATCAATTGAAAGCATGCCAACTTGTGCATCTTGGAAGATACGGTTTAAAAGTTGCAAATCTGATTTTTCCATACTCTCCTCCAATTTTAGTATCTGCTTTAAAGCACTAAATATTCAAAAATTTGACATAAGATTTTGTCAGCACTTCAACTTTTAAGCAAAAAAAAGATGCGATTAAAATTCAAACCACATCTTTTAAATAAATATTAAACCATAACCTATTGCCAAACCTGAAATAATCAAAACCATTATGATAAACAAATTTTCTTTCCAGTTTTTGTTTTGTTTTAAAAGCACAACCAGCCCCAAGCCTGCGTTTACGCACAAACCTGCCACCAGTGCGCCAAATGCTAAACCACCTTCCAAGAATAATTGAGTAAGCACAACACTTGATGCACAGTTTGGTATAAGCCCAATAACAACAGATAAAATTGGTTGCCAGTATTTGTTTGCGGATAAGAATGCTTGCAAATTTTCATGTCCAACCCAAATATCTGTGATGAAGCCAAACAAAATGTTGATGACCAAAATAAATGCTCCAATTTTCAAGCAATGTAACAATGGGTGAAGCCAATCAAATGTTTTTGTTCCCATATCATGATGACAGCAACCATGGTCAGCAACCACTTCGTGACTATCATGTTCTTCTTCTGAATGAACTGGCTTATGATTCTTGAATAATAAGTTATACAGGCCAATTGCAAAATAACCTATAACTATTGCATACACAATCTTAATTGCGACCAATAGCAAAAGCCAAAGTATTTTAGAAGGATTTGCCAAAATAAGAGGAATTGCCTCATCACTTGTAGCGATATACACCGCAATCAATGCACCAACAGAAATAGAGCCTTTTGTGAACAAATCTGTTGACACAATTGAAAATCCGCATTGAGGGATACTGCCCATCAAAGAACCGAATATTGGGCTTATTTTACCCTTTAAAAACTTGTTTTCGCTGAACTTTTTTGAGTGTTTATATTCAAACAATTCTATCAAGTAATAGACGACAAAAAGCAACGGCAAAATTTTTGCCGTATCTATCAGTGCATCCAACATTACATCAAGATATTGTTTCATAACGCGCATTATTGTAGCACACCAAACCACAAATTGCAAGGGAAACACCAATAATTTTTGCCAAAATCATACAACATATTGATTGCCTTATAAAATCAAATAAATCTGCAACAAAAACATGCCAAAACAGCGCACGCAACATTGCAAATCAATGCTATAGGAATTGTTAATCCCGTCTTTTTAACCTTTGTTGATGCAAAATAAATTGAACTGACATAAAAAATTGTATCGCTACTGCCCATAACAACACTTGCACATTTGCCAATATAACTATCTACCCCATATTTTGCAAAAATATCTCTTAATAACACGTATGCAGCATTAGAACTAAACGGACGTATCAATGTCAATTCACAGATTTCAACTGGTATGCCAAGGAACTTAAATATTGGAGATAAAATATTGCACAAAATAGCACTTAAACCGCTGTGCCTAAACAATTCAACAGCGACAAACATTGATATGATAAAAGGCATCAAGCTTGCCATCAACGGCAATGCGCCTTTTGCCCCCGCCACAAAACTTGAATATGCATCAACACCTTTTATCAACGCATAGAGCATAACTCCGCATATCATAACTGGTATAAACAAATCAGCCATTTTCTTTCCGCCTTTTGTAGCAACTTGCAACCAACAAAACACCCAGTATAGTTGGCACAAATGTTGACACGATTGTCGGCCACAATATACAACTTGGGCTAACACTGCCAGCCATTGCTCTCATACCAATAACTGTTGTTGGCAAAAGTTGAATACCGGTTGAGTTGATAACCACCAACATAATCATTGCACGGGTTGCTTTTTTGTCCCCTTTATCCATACCTCGCATTGCCTTGATACCATAAGGTGTTGCCGCACTGCCAATACCAATAATATTTGATGCTATGTTTAAACAAATGTTTTTTTCAGTTTCTTCGTCTGTTCTACCAAATATATGGCGAATAGGTTTGCTTAAAATCTTGGAAAGTTTGTGACTTAACTTACAGTCGTCCATAACTTGCATCAACCCCATCCATACCGCATAAATGCCAATAAACTCTATGCACATGGTGACACCCATTTTGCTTGCTTCCATCATTGTTCCAACCACTTTGCCAGGAGCAACAACACACAGCATGACAAGGCTTGATATCAACATTACAATCCAAATTTTGCTCATATAATAACTTATGAAAGGTTGTCCTATATATGATTATAATTTTGTTTGTGGTTAATTAAAGGTTGAATCTTTAACTGGATTTTACGATAATATTCCGTAAAAATAACATAAAACCTTTAAATTTAAGCATTTTTGAACCATTTAAAATGTTTTTGTACAAAATTCAAATATTTTTGTACAAAATGCTTGACAGCTATTATTTAATGTGTTATTCTTGCAACATCAGCCAATTTAAATTGGCACTATTTTAAAGATTCAATGTTTGATTTGTTTAATTTCAAGAACAGAAATTAACATATTTTTTCGAATCCTAAATGGAGTATTATTTTTATGTGTAACAAAGAAGATGAATATTTTAAACATGTTTTAAGCAATTACTATTTCAACAAACGATTGCTTCGTTTAGGCATTGAAACAAAGTATATTGCCTTTTATTATTTAAGTGATATCATGTATAAATTAATCAATGAAAATCATCCTCCTCGTGGGTTTTCATCAAAAGTTTACCCTGCCCTTGCAGAAAAATACAATAAGAACGATTGCACTATTGAACGAGACATTCGCAATCTTATCAACGTAAAATGGGACGCAAGTTTAAAAAACAAATTATCGCAATACTGGTTGTGTGAGTACCCTCCAAGTTGCTGTCAATTTATTAAAATTGTTCAAAAATACATCACTGACAACTTATAAAATTTGATTTTGGCATTAAATCAAACTATATCAATACGTCTCGGTGTGGATAATTTTAAGCATGTTTTTGATGGTATTCAACAAACAGTGTGCGATTTTTTGTTTTTTTTTAATTTTTCGCCATTTTTTTACATATCCGTTTGACTTAATCAGTTTTTTTATCTACAATTAGATAAGAAAATATCCGTACATTTGGTAAATGTACATTACAAAATTTCAAAAATCATTTATTTAGGGGTAAAAAGTGACTAAAAAGAAATTATCAGGTCAAACAGTAACAATTATTGTGTTGGCAATATTGTTGTTGCTTACATGTGTTTTTGGTGGTGTATATGCTTATTACAGCACAACCAGTGCAAAGATTTCAGGTATTGTTAAAATGGCAAACCTTAAAATTGAAATGAATGCTGGCGGTGGCTCTGGCACAAGCGGTTCAAGTGAAATTTTAAACACAAACAGTTATTACATTCCTGGACAAGTACTTCCTAACACTGCACTTACTGTAACAAACTCATCAAACACACCTGTTTATATCGCCGTTGTTTACACTGTTAAAGCTGTTAATAACGACCCTAGCAGTCCAAACTATAATCAAGAAATAACAAACTATGATTTGTCAAACCCACTTATTGGTATTCATGGTGACACAACTTGGTTTGATGGCAGATTTACAGACACCGCTCGAGACACAGATTTTAGATATTTGATGATTAGCACCCCTATTGAACCAACTCAAAATTTAATTGAAGTTATCCCAGAAGGAAGATTAAAATTACACGAAAAAATGGGCAATGCTTACCAATCAACAATCATCACCCTTACATTCCGTGCCTATGTTATCGGTAGTGAAACAGAAAGGTTGCAAGATGAATTAAGGGCTTTAGGTGATAACCCTACTCAAGAAGAAAAATGCAATACAATCATGGGTGCAATTTTTGAAGCATTTGACTATCACATGGTTTAAATTAAACTTAAAATAAAAAAATCCACAATTCCTGTGGATTTTTTTGTTGTTTATATTTTTTAAAAATCACTAAAATGACCAGTATTATGTGTCAAAATTATTCTTCAATGCCTTTCATTGTGAGAGAAATACGTTTCTTTTGAAGGTCAACAGATAAAATTTTAACTTTAACTTTTTGACCAACTTTAAGCACTTCGCTTGGGTGACTGATGTATGCATTGCTGATTTGAGAAATATGAACCAAACCATCTTGGTGCACACCAATATCAACAAACGCACCAAAGTCAATAACATTGCGCACAACACCATCAAGCACCATATCAGGTTTAAGGTCTTCCATTGACAAAATGTCACTGCGAAGTTCTGGCAATGGCATATCTTCACGGATATCACGACCTGGTTTTAAAAGTTCTTTAACAATATCTTGCAAAGTTGGCACACCAACACCTATTGCATCAGCAACAGATTGTTCGCCTTTTTTATCAATCAGATTTGGCAACAATGTCAAGCCACCAGTTTTAATTTGTTCATCATTAAGGCCAAAAAGTTCAAGCAATTTTTTAACAGCATCGTAACTTTCTGGGTGAACAGCGGTGTTGTCAAGAATGTTATCGCCGTCAGTGATACGCAAGAAACCTGCACATTGTTCGTAAGCTTTTGGCCCCATCTTTTTAACATTCATAAGTTCTTTACGGTCGTTTATGTGTTTGACTTGACTACGATAGTCAACAATATTTTCCGCCAAACTGTTAGATATGCCTGAAACATAGCCAAGCAAACTAACTGATGCAGTGTTAAGGTCAACACCAACACTATTAACACAATCTTCAACAGTATTTGAAAGCACTTCTGTTAAGCGATTTTGAGGCATATCATGTTGATATTGTCCCACACCAATAGATTTAACATCAATTTTGATAAGTTCAGCAAGTGGGTCTTGAAGCCTGCGGGCAATTGAAACCGCACTACGTAAATTTACATCATAATCAGGGAATTCTTTTGCTGCAAGCTTTGATGCACTATAAACTGAAGCACCTGCTTCGTTTACCATAGCATAACTTACTTTACGTGGGCATGATTTTATCAAATCTGCAACCAAAATTTCACTTTCCTTGCTTGCTGTGCCATTACCGATAGCAATGATATCAACGTTGTTACGAACAATCATTTCTGTAAGTTTTTTCTTTGCTTCTTCAACTTTATTTTGTGGTGGAGTTGGGTGCACAACTGCAGTGTCAAGCACATCACCTTTTGTGTCGATAACCGCAATTTTACAGCCATTATAATATCCAGGGTCATAGCCCATAATAACGTTGTTTTTAAGCGGTGCTTGAAGCAATAATGGTTTTAAATTCACTTCAAACATTTTGATTGCTTGCTCATTTGCCCTATCTGTAAGCGTACGCCTACATTCATTTTCAAGTGATGGGAACAACAATCTATCATAACTATCTTCTATGGTGTCAAGCATGATTTGATTGGTGTATTCATTGTCCTTTTTATATTCTTTTTCAATTTCGCTTATTGTAAGTTTTGGGTTGATTTCAATGTCAACTTTCAAGCAATCTTCTTTTTCGCCACGATTAAGCGCCAAAATGCGGTGACTTGGAAGTTTAGCCACTTCACCTGAAAAATCTTTATAGTTTTCGTATGTTTTATTTGTGTCTTTTTCTTCGTCCCAAACCGCTTTGATTTGAGCCTTTTTAGCAATTATTTCACGCAAAGTTTTGCGCAAGTTTGCATCATCACTAATGCGTTCAGCAATAATATCTTTCGCACCAGCAATTGCTTCTTCAACATTTTTAACGCCCTTCTCTTCGTCAACGTAATCTTTTGCTATTTCTTCAACTGGGCAAGCTAAATCTTGTGCTTGTATTGCGTCCGCCAAAGGTTCAAGCCCTTTTGCAATAGCAACTGTAGCCCTTGTTTTGCGTTTTGGCTTATATGGCCTATATATATCTTCCACTTCGGTGAGTGTAAGTGCATTTTCAAGCGCCAAAGCAATTTCGTCTGTCCACTTTTCTTGCTCTTTAATCACCTTTTCAACTTTTTCTTTTTCCTTGTTCAAGTTGCGCAAATAGTTAAGCCTATCAGCAAAATCACGCAACACTTGGTCATCACACGCACCGTGCGCTTCCTTTCTATAACGCGCAATAAATGGGATTGTGTTGCCTTCATCAATCAAATTGATGATGTTTTCAGCATACACTTCTTTCAAATTGAATTCGTATGCCAATTGTTTTGTTAAATCCATCTTCTTTTCCTTTTAAGTATAGTTGTAATACAAATTTGATGTGAAATTATCTTATCGATCTCACTTCAAACACCTTAATTATAGCAAAACCTCACCACAAAAACAAACAAAAATTAACAGCCTTTTGCTAAAATTATTTTGTTTTTCATTCTTGCAAATTTAATGCCATGCTTATCACTTTTTGATATTTTGCATTGTGCAAAGTTTGTTTTTTTACCTAAATTTTAATCTAAAATTTTACTTAATTATATTGACAATTTATTTTTATTCTTATATAATAATCAAGTATTGCACGTTAGGTGCGATTTTTCCTGCCACACGGGAAGGCTCGCCTTAACATTGACCTGAACGCGAAATAAGGTCACAGACACCAAATATCAATTTGGTTTATCACAAAATTTAATTGAATAAAATTTTAAGGAGAAATACAATGCGTACAATTATGGCAAACAAAGCCACCGTTGAAAAGAAATGGTACATCATTGATGCTGAAGGCAAAGTTCTTGGCCGTGTTGCAGCAGAAGCAGCAAGTCTTCTTCGTGGCAAACACAAAGCAACTTTCACACCAAATGTTGACTGCGGTGACAATGTTATTATTATAAACAGCGATAAAATCGTTTTAACAGGCAAAAAGGAAGAACAAAAATACTTCAAACGTTACTCTGGCTATCAATCAGGTTTGAAATTAATTCAATACAAGAAAATGATGGCTGAACAAAGTGACGTTGCTTTGATGAGAGCAATCAAAGGCATGCTTCCAAAAAATAGTTTAGGTCGCACTATGGCAACACACTGCCACATCTACAAAGGTGCTGAACACAACAACCAAGCTCAAAAACCTGAAATTTGGAACGGAGGTAAAATCTAATGGCAGAAGTTGAAGAAAAGAAAGTTACCAAAACAACAAGAACAAAAAAAGTTGCTGATACTGCTGAAAAAGAAGTTAAAGCAACAAAAACAGTTAAAAAAGCCCCTGCAAAAGCAAAGGCTAAAGCTCAAGAATTTTTGGGCACAGGCAGAAGAAAATGTTCTGTGGCTCGTGTACGTTTAACAACAGGTACAGGTTCAATCAAAGTTAACGGTGAAGAATTGAAAGATTATTTCGATCTTGACACTCTTATCACAATCGTAAAACAACCTTTGGTTTTGACTGAAACAGAATCAAATGTTGACATCACAGCCAACATCTACGGTGGTGGCAAAGCTGGTCAAGCAGGTGCTCTTCGTCACGGTATCACTCGTGCATTGATGGAATATCGTCCTGAACTTCGTAGCGAACTTAAAAAAGCAGGCTTCGTAACACGTGATGCTCGTAAGAAAGAACGTAAAAAATACGGTTTGCACAAAGCTCGTAAAGCTCCACAATTCAGCAAACGTTAAGCCGAACCATGTGTGCTTGCATTTGCACAGTTGTGCAAACAATATCAAAACAAAAAATCCACAGAAATTGTGGATTTTTTTTAATGTGATTAACGACGAATCGAATTTATATGCAATACATAAGCGAAATAAGTTTGTTTATTTTTGAAGTTGATTTAATAAGTATATTTATCGTCCCATTCCTTTTGAGCTTTTTTTACCAATATAACATATATAATCCCAGGAAAAATGTAAAAACAAAAAAGGATAAATGCCAAAAATCCATTTAATTTGGGCCTAGGAGGAGCAACTTTTAAATTAGTGCTATTTTTATTATTTGCAGGTGTGTTGTAGTAATAATTTATAACTTGTGCATTGTTATTGTTTGTTGTTCCTGAAAGTATTGCCCTTTCGGTTTCAAAACTTGTGTTACAATACTGGCATTTATTTACTTCTTTATTTTCATCAATACTTATTCCAGCACCACAATTTGGACATTTACACTCTTTCATCTTTTTCTCCTAATCATTTGTTCATTAATTGAATTATATTCTTACAATTGTAAGAAGTCAAGTATTTTTCTTACTTTTGTGAGAAAAATATTATATGAAAGAAATAAGATTTGGAGAGAGATTAAGAGACCTTAGGCAAGAAAAAAATATAGGACAAGTCGAACTTGCAACAAAAATCGGTGTAAGCAAAGGTATTATATCATTATGGGAACAAGGCAAGCGTGAGCCTACCCTATCTTCTCTTGTTGCAATCGCTGATTTTTTTAATGTAACAATTGATTATTTAATTGGTAGAGAAATTTAATAAAAAACCAGTTTTACTGCAAATTAAAAAGAGAGATGTTGATTTACACTCGAAAATGCAAATCTTCTAAAAACGTGTTGTGTTGGTTTTGTCCAACTGATTACGTTTAAACTATTGCATTTTTTGTAGAGCATAAAACTATCTCTCTTATATGTAAGGGGTTGCCTTACAATGATACTTTGTGTGTTTTTTGTTAAATTATTCAAATATTTTAAAAAATTTTTATAAAAATATTTAAATTTTAAAATTTTTTACGAGATTTTAGTTTAAATATTTTTTATTTTTATTCTTTTTTAGCAAACAAACTGTCATATCAACCAGCAATAAGATATCAATAACAAGCACTACATAACGATAATCAAACACGAGGGCAGTAACAAAATAAGCACCTGTCAGCAAATCCAAATCATAATTTTTACCAACTGCAAACATAATATTGCCATTTGTATCAGTGCGTACAATATGTGTGTAAATGCTGTTAAGCCTATCCAAAACCTCTTGATTTGGATGCCCGTATTTGTTACCACTTGATATAACAGAATATTCAGGTGTTGTCTGTTCCAAGAACTCTTCAGACGAAGAATATTTACTGCCATGATGTGCAATTTTTAAAACATCCACATCAAGTTCATCTCCATAAGTTTCAATATATTTTTGTTCTGCAGCCTTTTCAATATCACCTGTAAATAAAAATGATTTGTTTTTATATTCCAACTTGATAAGCGGACAACTGTTGTTTGTATCAGAAAATGAAAGTGGTGCAAATATTTTTAAGATGTATTCGTTTTCAATTACAAATTCTTCTAAATACGTTGTAACAGTACAATTTTCAGCATTTACGAGTGCTTTTAGTGTTTTGTAGGTTTCAGTTTCAGAGTCTATGGACGGCATAAAAATTGTTCCAAAATCATATAACTTAGTTAGTTTTACTGCACCACCTATATGGTCTGAATCAGCATGTGTCAGGATTAAATAATCTATCAAATTATTCCTTCTGTTATTTGTAACCCTCTGTTTTATATAGTCTATGTATTCAGTTGTTTCATTAATTGGTCCAGCATCAATCAAAACAATTTTATCATCTGGAAGATTAATTGCAATTGCATCACCCTGTCCCACATTGATAAAATGAACAATTAGACTATCTTTTGAACTTACAATCTCAAAATCATCTTTTAACCAATTAACAAGCAATGGATTTAAAAGATTAAAAAACAAACACAGCAAACTAATTGTAAAAATAATTATAGAATTTATAATAATTTTATTAAAATCGCTGTTGTTTTTATCATGTTTTGAAATTTTTACCAAATTTGTTGTTTTCTTTTGTCTATCCATTTTCTTTTGTGCTTGCCTAAAAATATCTTTTCAATTTCTGGTATAGCCTTAACCACAGCATCATAACCAGCCTTTATCATTTCATCTTTATTTTCAAGTTTAAGCGAATTAAATTTTGCCATATCTGGCGCAATAACCAAGTCGCTCCACATCAGCCCCTGCTTTGAATTATTAACCATCATTATACCAATGCTTGTGACAAATTGTGTCCACATTCTATTGCTATCCGTGCCTCCGCCCCTGGTTGAGTTGCAATCAATTGTTATCACAAAATCACAACCATTTTTAAACAATACATCAGCTGGAACATTATTTCTAACACCGCCATCAATAAGCGTCATATCGCGATATTTTACAGGTAAAAACACACCTGGTATGGCACAACTTCCAGTTATCACACTGTTCAATTTGCCAGTTTTAAAAACAACTTGTTTGCCCGTCTTTAAATCAACCGCAACTGCATAAAACGGTATTTTTAAGTTTTCAACCCTTTTGATTGGCAACACCTTATCTAATGTCTCCGCCATAGTGTCCATGCTTGAAGGCAGTATGCCAAATTTTTGTTTGATAAAATCGCTTTGCTTAACTTGTTTTGACATCTCATAAATTTGGTCGCTTTTTAAGCCACTTGAATAAAGCGCACCAAAAAGACTGCCAGCGCTAGTCCCTGCAACAGCATCAAACTTTATACCATATTCCTCAAAAGCCTTAAACGCACCCAGATGAGCAAATCCACGTGTTCCACCGCCACTTAAGCACAAACCGATTTTGTACTTTTTATGAAACAAATTCATGCGTTTTAAACCAAATTTCGATGTTAGTCCCATATCTTTATTATGCACAATACCACCACCATTTATGTTTGTATTATACAATAAACCAGTTATAAACACAAATTATCTGCCAAAATTTAAACAAATCTTCAAATGTGACTAAATAAAACACCGATACGATTTTTAAATAATTTAATATAAAATGAATTATTTAAATCTATTTTTATGTTGAAAATCAATTATTTTTAATCATTTTTTATTATTTTTTAATATTTTCTAAAAACAATGATCGATAATTTAAACATCTGCTTGTCATTGCAGACAATTACAAAAACAATATCTTAATTATTTGAATACAATTTAGGTATCAAAAAAGATACATTTTGCATGTATCCTTTTTGTTTTATATTATTGATTGTTTTCGCCTTTGCCTTCACGTTCACGAATCTTTTGAAGTGTTGCATTTGTTTGTTCCAAATCAGCTTCAAGTTGTGAAATTTGTTCTTCCAAAATATTGTTTGTATGTTCCAAAATTGGGAAGCGGTCTTTGTTGGCATTGATAACATCTTCACAGTGATTTACACTCAATCTCAAACCGTCCAATAATTCAAGTTCGTTTGCAAGCTTTTCAGCTTTTTCTTTATCAATATCAACATAGTTATTTACGCCATACAAAGCAACTTTCTTTTTAGCAACAATTGCTTCTTTACGACGAAGTTTTGTTTGATATCTTTCAAGGTCTGTCATCACTTTTTTCAAAGGACGATATTCTTTCATATTGATTTTGTAATCTTTCTTTGCATTTTTAAGACGTTCTTCCAAAACTGCGATACGATTTAAACATTCTTCTTCTGTCATATCAATTGTAACAACTTCTGTTGGTTGTTCTGGTTGTTCGCTCAATTGTTTGTTTAAGCTTTCAAGTTGTGAAGTAAGTTCTGCAATACGTTTATTTGCGTCTTCAAGTTCTTGTTTTGTTTTTTCATCTTCAACAGATGTTGCTTCTTCAGTTGATTCAGGTTCAACTTCTTCCACTGTTTCTTCTGTTTTAGTTTCTGCTTCAACTGGTTCTTCTGTTTTAGTTTCTGCTTCAACTGGTTCTTCTGTTTTAGTTTCTGCTTCTACAGGTTCTTCTTCAGATGTTGTTTCTTCTTCGCTTGATTCTTCATCTTCTTGTTGATTTAAGATTTTGTCAATGTCATATTGAGCCAGTACAGAGTTTTCTTCTTCTGGTTGATTTTCTTTGTCCTCTTTTGCTTCATCAACAACCTCATTGTTGATTTCGTCAATAAGGTTTTGTATGTCTAAATCATCTTCTGAATCGGTTTTATCTTCCTCATTTGATTCTTCATCAACTGCCATAGGTGCATCTTCTAAAGTTTTAACATCAGTTGCAGGCTTTTCATTTTCAGATTTAGTTTCTTCTTTGTTTTCGTTTTTAAGTCTATTTTCAATTTCTTCAAGATTAGAATCATTGTCTTCAACAAGTTTAAACAAATCATCTTCTTTGTTTGTTCCATCAATCATTTCTTGTTCTTTTTGAGCTTTAGCCATGTTGATAGCCTCGAAGTCGTAATCTTGTCCTTTTGACTTATCCTCAATCAAATTTTGTTGTTTGTATTGTGTATAATCCATAACTTCTTGTTTTGGTTGCTTAGAAGCACGATCCTCGTTATCAAAAGCCCCAATAATGATATGACCCAAGAAAGCAATCAAACCGCCAACAACAATCACAATACCAATAATTGCTATAATACCTACAAATGCTTGCCATTCCATAAAAAATAAATCTCCTTTTTATTTGTTCGCCTTATTATATCTCATAGCAATTGTTTTTTCAATACCTTTTTTGAAAATTTTTTAAAAAAATTAAAAAAATAAGGCAAAATTTCGCAAAAATACAACAAATCAAAGCAAAATTTAACCTTTTAAATAAAATTTTTTCAAAATTGTATTTAAACAGTCATCGTCTTTATTGGTTTCTCAAACCTTTTGGATAATAGTTTTTAAACTTTCCAGCAGAGATTTTAAAGCCACCAACCGCACAACCATTTATCAAAAACGCACCATATCCGTCTGGCAAATCAACATCAACAGTTTCCCCTTTTAAATATTTTGCCACCACCGGATTGTGGAAATCATAATCTAATTTTAGTTTGAAACCATTCCCAAAAGCAGTAAAAAGATTATGACAAGGTTCAAATCTTTTATCCTTATTTGTGCCGACCCTCACACCTATTGAGTAATAATTGACACCCTTTTTTACCATTGCCTTATCTTTTACAACATAATAGAAATCGCCGTACTCGCAACAATTAAAACCTGCACAAACGTTTGCCACAAAATTTTTAGCATTTGTATTTTCTTTCAGTCTCATGTTTTGCTCTGGAACGTTTTTGTTCTCTTCTAATTTTTGCAAAACAGCAACAAACTGACCCTCTCCACGAACCTTGTGTGGATATAATCTAACAGCTTCTGGCATATTTATGCCACGAGGCAAATTTTCATCGATATTCACAAGTTTATAATTGTACTTTGCCATAAACCTGTTTATAGTATCTTCATTTTCTTCAAGAGAATAAGTGCAAGTTGAATATATTAAAAATCCATTCTGTTTCAAAGCGATGTTTGCATTTTCCAAAATACTCTGTTGACGTTCGGCACACATCTGTGGCAAATTTTTGTTCCATTCTTTAACAACTTGTTCTCCACGCCTGAACATACCTTCCCCACTGCAAGGCGCATCAACCAACACAACATCAAAACAATTAGCGTAGGCATTGGCAATATTCTTTGGTGTATCATTTGTTATCACAACATTTTCAAGCCCCATTCTTTCAATATTGGAAAATAAGATACTGCATCGCTCACGATTAATTTCGTTGCTAACAAGCACTCCATTTGGCAATCTGTTTGCAATTTGAATTGTTTTTCCGCCTGGTGCTGAACACATATCCAAAACCATTTCATCACCTTTAAATTTATGCGCATTGACAGTAAACATTGCGCTAGGCTCTTGCACATAAAAAGCCCCTGCATGATGTAAAGGGTGTTTGCCCAACTTTTGGTTTACATAAAAGCCTTTTGGCTCATACTTAATTGGTTCAATACTAAAATCAACAATCTGTTCAAAATTTTCAACATCAATTTTTTTGTTAACAAAAATTGCAGACTGTTTTGGCTTGTTTAAACTGTCAATAAACTGGCAATATTCATCTGGCAAAATTTGTTTCATTCTGGTCAAGAACGGCTCTGGCAAATTTAATTCAACACCAGATGATTGTATTTCATTTTGAGTGGCACTATCATTAACCTTTTTGCTTGATAATGTTGATTTGTGTTTTTTATTGCTTTTCATGCTAAAATTATAACAGATTAAACAAAAAAACTCTACATTTTCTTGATTTTTTTTCTCATTTTAACTAAACTAATAATAAAAGAAGGGGTACATGCAAAGTTTAGATATAATTCGTCAAAAACGAAGATTTATTATGTTTAGTGAAAAAACAAAATCAGCCGTTTTGGAACTGAATGCTTTTTTCGATAAATACGCAATGCACTTTGAAGAAAAAATTAAAAAATCTTTCACATACTACGATACTGATGATTTTGCTTTGTTAAAATCAAATATTGTGTTGTTCAAAACGCAAATTGGCAATTTTTGTGAATTAAACATGGCAACTGAAAAAATCAGTTCAACAAGCAGATTAACTTTGCGTTCAACCTACAAACATTTCAACAAGTTAATCAAACCTCATGACCATTTGATGAAACATAAGCAATTTTTGATTGATAACTTCAAAAATATGTTTATTTCAGGTGTTAATTTTGACCCTGAATTCTTGATGCAAAAATTAAAGCCAGCATACACAATCAACACAATAAGTGAAGAATATAAAAGCACAAATGGTATAGGTTTTAAAATCACATATTCTTTTGATAAAGACACATACACCAATCATTTTACAGGTGTGAAAACTAATGCAAATATCTTAACAATTTATCAACATAGCAATGAGTCCACTGACCCATATCTTGAAGATTTGGTTAGCAAATTGACACGTTATTGCAAAGAGCTTACCCCAACAAGCAAAACCAAAATTATGATTGCACGTGATTCTACAGCAAAGAAATTTGAACAAATGGATAAATTTAAACAAGAAAAAGAAAAGCAAAAAAGAGAACTTGAACTTAAAAAGAGAAAGAAATAAAATTTTCACAATTGTTTGCAAAGCAAAACAGCTTTTAATACAATTAATTAATTTTAGTTGCAGAAAAATAAAAAAACGGACAACTCGTCCGTTTTTTCACATTTATTTTTTCAGCACAAAATCTTGCACAATTTATTCTTCATCTTTTGGCTTATCGGCATCAAGATAAACACCAACAAGTTCGCCTTTATTGCTGTGGTTGTTTGTTAAGTCAATTTTAAACAAATAACCAGATTTATCGCCTGTGCAGTAATACAAATCGCCACCGTTGATATCCAAAAAGTCTTTGTTAAACTCGATTGTTGCCAAAGTTGATATTGTTGCTGTTCTGCCTGCCAAAAATTCACTGTAACTAACAATTTTAAGTTTGTTATTGTTGTCATAATAAACAATTGAGCCATTTGCAAAGCCAATAACATTGATTGCGGTAACTTCGCTTTCGCTGTCATTGTCAACGATAGTGTTCAAACCAACACGATTATCTCCACGAAGGTAGAATTGAATAACATTGTCACGCACAGAGATTAAATCTTCGCCATTTGGCAAAAGGTGCAAACTACCAACAATTTCACTGTTACAATCAAACATCTTAACAAATGCGCCACCAATTTCTGCACGATACATATAAGTGTTGCTGCCGTCTTTACGTGTTGCAAACACATAGTTTTGGCTTACAAACTTAACTTCAACTTCGGTTGATGAATTTTTAATGCCTGTATCTGTTTTTGTGTTTGATGCAATATTATAACGCACCAAACTGTAAGTGCTGTTATTGTTTACAACATAGAAGATACGGTCATAAGCATTATCGTCTCCGTCATATCCAAACACAACACTGCTTACGTTTGAAGCCACAACTGATGCCTTTTTATCCTTTTTCTTTTTAGCTTCAATATCAACACGATAAAGCATATTTTTGTTGCCTTTACCGTTTAAATCTTCGCCTTTTTCATAAACCAAAAGGTATGGTTTATTACCTTTAAAATAATATTTAAAACTTAAATTTTCATGTTTAACATTTGCTGTATAAATTCTTTCAACCTTATCAAAGTTGTCAAGTTTAACACGATAGAAAACTGACCTATCTTTTGCCCAATCACTTTTGCCAATTTTGCCTGATTCATTTTCATTGCTTGGGCTTACAAAATAAAGGTAGTCGCCAAACACATAAAGGTCTGTTGCGTCATAGCCAGCCAACTTGGCGCTGATTTGACGCAAGTTGTTTGAAACAAGATAATTGTCATCATTACGCACAAATTCGTCACTTTCAAGTTTTGCAACATACAAGCCACCTTTCACAAAACTGCTGTTGCGTTTGTCTTCAGTCAACTCACTAACCTTTTGAAAACCATTTGCAAAATAAACGTATTCGCCTTTCCTTACAACCATACCGCCATTGCCAATAACTGCTTCTTCAGTTTTTGGTGCAAAGCCGTTGCTTTTATCTTTTGCACAGCCAACAAGGCCAAAGGCAAACACGCACAATAATAAACAAATAATAAAATTAGAAAACTTTTTCATATATCCTCGTCCAAAATTATTGCCAAAAGCGCAAATAAATATGCAATCAACACCCTTATCAAGATGCAAAAACATGCCGTTATTTCACGCTTACATAATATTAACACACAAACACAAGGTTGTCAAACAAAATAACTTGCAACAAAAGCCATTTAATCAGTAAATTTCAACAATAAAAGTGTCTTTAGCACATTTAATTTAACATAGCGCCAATTTTCTTGTAATAGATAAATAATCAGCACAGTATAATAAAAATATGAAAAGCAAAACTTTAATTTTACAGTCACAAACAGACAATCAATCTGGCAGAGCAATTTTAACATTATCAAAACAAGATGACATATTAACAACCAAATTGCGCCTATACAATTTTGCCCCACTTTCCCCACAATCAAAAATAGGGGTTTATCACAACAATCAGGTGTATTCTGGCAATATGTTGCTTAAAGACGGCGCATATATAAGTTCTTTGGTTGGCGATTTTGACATGGATAATGATTTTTATTGCGCAGTTATCGACACAGAAAACAATAATGCCCCACTGCTTGCTGGTGGCACGTATGCAGGGTTCTATTTTAATGACACATCAGTGATAACAAACAATTTAAACAACAGTTTCAGCCCAAACAAAATAACCCCAGCCCGTGAAACAGCTTGTGAATCAGTTAAACCTGCGCACGCAAGTCAGCAACCACACTGCAACTGCCCAAATGAAGAAGAATATTCCCCATGCAAATCTTGCAAGTATAAAGATTACTTTTTTGCTCAAAACCCTGAATTGCCGTCTCAACAGGCCAAACAAACTTACGCACAAAAAACTGACAACACAGCCCCACAAGAAGACAAACCGACCAAAGCACAAATCCCAACAATACTGGAAAGTTTGATTCCGCAATTTGATTATATTTTTAAAACCTTTCCAGAATGTGTTGAACTTAACTCCCGCATTGAAAACAGCAAATTCGTGACCATCAGCGAAGGCAGTTCAACATATTGTTTGGGTGCGATTTATAAGGATAATCAACCTGAATATATTTGTTATGCTGTGCCAACTGCCTACAATGCCCCAGTGCCAGAAGAATTAGGTTCACATCATCAATGGCTACCGCTTGACCCAGACGACCCATTGAGTGACGGCTATCACATTGTGTATCAAGATGCCCACGACCTAAAAATTGTTGAATTTTAATTTTTAAACTGACAGGCTTCAGCACTTCAACAGCCCTATTGCTCAAAAAGGTATATTAAGGGGCTGTTTAGTGCCCGGCTTAAAAGAAAGCAATCCAACACCCTAAAGGTGAAATTTGTATATTGTTAATATACAAATGAAATAATGGGCGAAATGGTCGCTTATAATGGGTATCGTTATGGTTGCTATGCTCGCTTTCGGTGGCACTTTCGCTTACTTTACTGCTAAAGCCAATGATAAGTCTGCAAGTGTTACAATGGGTCATGTAAGATTGGCAGCTTCTGGTGACGCATTTGAAACAGCTGCTACAGGTGTTATGCCTGGTGATAAAGTTGCAGTTGGTGGTGTTACTCTTACAGCTACAACAAACGATGATGAAGGTGAATGGGTAGCTATCAAAGTTACTATCACAGGTGACAAAGCTTCAGCTTTGGCAATTGACACATCTTCTCTTGGTGCTGATTGGGAAGAAACAACAACAGGTTCAGGTATTTTTGTTTACAACAAAAAATTAACTTCAACAGTTACAGTATTTGCTGAAGGTTTCCAAATTGCAACATCAGTTAGCGATGTTTGGGAAGAAGGTAAAGATGCTTCAAATTCAGGCATCATGGATGCAACTGTTACAGTTAAAGTTGAATCAAGAGGTATCCAAGCTTCTAACGTTACACTTGAAGTAGCTAAAACACAATTGGTAACATTGTTTGCTTAATCTAAAGAATAAAAAACCGACATCAGTCGGTTTTTTTCTTATCTTCCAGAATTGTCATTGCAAATATGTTATTATAAAGAACAACAAAACAGATTTTGTTGTTCTAATATATAATATATATGTAAGATGTTAATTTTTGCCTTAACATCAATTGGCATTAATTCAAAATAGCATTCAATTGCAAACATATAATTTAAATAATTGTGGTTAAATTATTAAATTGCATACATGTTTTATAATTTAAAAATCTAAAATATTTAAGAAATGGATTGAATAAAAAAAACACGCTAATGCGTGTTTTTAATAATTTGACTAAGCAGTTTTCAAACCTACAGCAGTCAAAGCTTGTTCTAATGTAGCATTTTGTAATTGACAAGCATAAGCTTCCAATTTAACTACAACTGTTTTACCCATCAAGTCAACTTTTGTTGTGCTGCCAGCTTCATTGTAAGAACCGTCAACATAAAGAACGTCAGCATTGAATGTAATAGCATCACAAACATCAATATCGCCTGTTTGAGGAGCTGCATCAGTTGTTTGCATTGAATAAACACCTTCAACACCTGCAACACCTTCAACTTTTGTCCATGTGCCTTTTGGTGTTACATTCAAAACATCTGAAGGTACAGCAGTTGTTGCAGTTTTTTCATCAGCACCATAAGTAGCTGATACTTTTACAAACAAATATGCACCACGGTCAGAATTATTTTTGAATGATACTTTACTAATAACTGTTTCAGTTGGAAGCACTAATTCTTTTTTAGCAACAGTAACAGCACCATCAGAAATGCTGATTTTACCTGTTGTGAATGAGCCTTTTACTTCACTTGTCTTAGCAGTAAAGTAAGCGAAAGTGCCACCGAAAGCGAGCATAGCAACCATAACGATACCCATTATAATGATTGCAAATGTTGACTTTGTCATCTTTTTAGATTTCATTTTTGTCATTTTAATTTTCCCCTTTAAAATTTTTTGCTTTGGCTTAAAGCCAAAGTGAGTTTTTTAAATTGTTTGGCAATTTAAGTGTTGCCAACTTTTGCCTTTTGGCTGATGCCAAAAGTGTTCCCTAAATGCTAGATGTCGACCAAACGTGCAATGCACATTTGTTGCATACAAAGCAAAATGAAACTGTTTTTTCCGCACCTAGTGTGTACAATTTAAGCGCGAAAAGTTTGTATCACTACAAACAAATTTGCAAATTTACTTGTATGGGTTTTGCCCCAACAATATTGATACGTCGCCATACCAATTTTGCCTTTTGCACCAATCAAACCATTTAAAATAAATTGATTGATACACGTTAATAAATTATTACTAATTTATTTTTAATTGACAGGTAAACTAATCGACATCATTCACTGTCAATTTCATGATATAACAATTAACGGTGGATAGTCAAACAAAAAACGACATGTTTTGCCAAAAAAGCGATAGTTTTTGTTAAAAATGCCAAAAAACTGGCAAACTTATCTTTTTTAGATTGCTAATTTTATTTCAAGCACAAAAAAAGGCACACTGTAAAAGTGAGCCTTTTTAAATCTATGCATTTGTAAGCAATTTATAAATTGTGTAAGTCAATGTTAAAGATGAATTTGCTTTGCCAACAAAACCAAATTCAATATCTCCGTCAACATTCAACGCAATAGTAAACTGATAAGTTTGACCATTGATTGTTATTGAAAGGTTGATTTGATTTGCATTGTCTTTATCAAACTCAGCGGTGTAATTTGTGATTGCCTCGCCTGCCATATTTTCAACTTTAAAGCATGATGGCAAGTTGGTTGATTGCATATCGCAATTGAATGTGAATGACAATGTTTCGTTATCAGTGAATTTGAGTGATGTAAGTTGTTTTTTATCTTCTCCACTGCCTTGGAATTGCTTAAATGCAACTTTTGTTTGGTCGTCATAAGCAAATGATTTGCCGTCAATGCCAGGGTTGATAACATCTGAACCTGTCAATGTTGCTGGAGTGTTCAAGTTAAGTTTGATTATATCATCAAACAACTTTTCTTCCACGGACAAAGAATATCCATTTTTAAGCACTTTTACATTGAAAGTTTTGTTTGCAACCAATGCAAATGTTTGATTGATTTCAGTGCCTGTTGCTGTTGCATCGCCTGACAATACAATTGTATATTTGCTTGGCAAAATTGATGTGATTTTAAGTGTGGCAGTTGAATTTTCAAGATAATAATCACTTTCAAATTTTGTGTTGCCTGAAAGGGTTGCATCATTAACTTTGATTTTATCAATATATTTTGCACTAGCCTCTTCAACATTCACGGTTACATTAAATTTTAATATACTGCTTACGTAAATCTTAAGCAATTTTGAGCCATCATTTGTTGAGCCTTGCAATGAGGATATCATTGAATTTGTGATTGTTAAAGTTGAACCAGTTATCCTATGCTCGCCTTTTGAATCGGTGTAATAATAGTAAACCAATTCTTCATTCTTCAATGATTTTTTGCGCAACATTGTGAGTGTGTCATTCACACTTGACATTTTTTGCAATTTCAATTTGCCAGCAATGTAGCCTGCTGTTGCTCCGTTTGATTGATATGTGTAGTTATCAAGGTTGCGTGGCAAAAGCACCATTTCAGTGTCAATCAACACTTTTTGGAACACAACTGTATATGTGCCTGCAATGCTTGAAACAAACACATCTTCACTTAAACCTGAAAGGTTGTTGCCGTCAGTGATAACAATGCGCCCGTTTGCTTGTTTAACATATTTGCTATCAATGTTGCCATAATCCTTTTTAACACCAACATAGCGATACCCAACTGGCACGTTGTTGATTTGAATTGACACTGTGTAACCCATAATGAATGAGCCTTGTTTGCCAACATCATTGCCATTTATATTTAAACTTGCGAATGTTGAAAGCAATGTATTGTCAGTTGAATGGAACACTGCCCCATTTGAACTGTCGCCAGCCACCACAAGTGTGATTTGACCTTGTTTTCTATCCACAATTTCAACACGAATGTTGATTGCGCCAATTTCATAATCGCTGTTTTTGATATAAATCTTGTTGAGGCTATCCAAACGTGCACTGTCATCGTTGACATAGATGATTAAGTCATAAATTTCTTTTAATGTATAACTAATTGAAATTTCGTCATTTGTTACAACATTGCCTGTTTGTGGATTGTTTTGCAAGTTGTTTAAACTGCCATGATTTACCATCAAAAGCCAATCGGTTAAATAAGTTGATATTGTTGATTGGTCGATTTGTTCGCCCCTATATGTGAACACCAAATTTACTGGCAATTCAACAGGAACAAAGTTTGCATAAATGGTCATATCTTCATAAGTTTTAACAGGAGATGTGATTGTTGAACCATTTTGATTTGTGAAATTTACACCAGTGTAATACTTACTGTTGAATGTTGCTGTTATTGCATTTTCAAGCCCGTTATATGTGTATATAAATGTTGTTTGACTGCCAATATGTTCGCTTTCAGCTGAGAGTGTTACCGCATTATAGTTGTTGCCATTTGCAACAGTTAATGTACGTGTTGTGCAGTTTGTGTCGTTTACACCTGGCACAATTGCCAATGTGATTTTGTGCATTTCCGCCACCTCAAACGCAAAACTGAAATAACGTTGAGATTTTGGCACAATAATGCCACGGTCTGTTTCCACCATATTGAACAAATCATCGGTTGTGATGTTGTAAGTGTTTACAGGCAAATCTTTTAACAAGAAATTATATTCACAAGGGTACAATGTTTTGCTTGCAACAGATTTTGGTTGATAACCCCAACTGTTTAAGAATGCATAAGGCTTATCATTATACATATAGCAATAAACCACACTATCATTTGCGTCTAAAACTGTTGATGCAGGCAATTCTAATGTATGCGTGCCTTTGTTAAGGTTCCACTCTGTTTCTTGCAAATAGTTATCAAGTGTATCCGTTGTTGAGCCTTGGTTGAATATGCTGTAATAAATGTCAAAATCAAGCAAGATTATATTGATATCAATATCGCCTAATTGTTGACTTGCTTCTACTGAATAATTTCCAGTTGTGTAGAAATATTTCCTAAGCCAGAAGCCACTTAAATTTAAATAATATGTTTGTCTTTCTTTTGCTGTTGTGCGGTTGATTAATTCGCCAGAAAGGTCATAAGACTGCAAAAGTGTTCCATTTGTTGTAAAGTCTTTTTCTGCCAAACCATAACCGGTATATGCATAATAGAACAATTCAACTTTTTCGTCACGTTTTAAGTTTGTAACAGTATATGGTTGTGCGGTTGTTCTCTTGCTGTATCCTTGGCGAGCGATTTCCATCATGCCTGCACTTTGATTTGTCATCGACATAATGGTGCTGTAACCAATTCTGTCATAAACAATGCTGATGTCGATTTTAGAACCTGTTTCGAGTTCAATATCGGTCAAAAGCAGATTGTTTAATTTTGTTTTTGCGCCAACATCTGTGTTGGTATCAAAAGTTATCAAATATGAATAACTTGTTTTTGCAACTTGTGAAATAGAATTAACCTTACATTCAAGTTTGTTTTGATATCTAAAACCAATCATTGGGTCGTAATATGCTGTGGATTTGTCTGTAGTCAATTCTGTAACTTTGCTTTGGTCATAAACCTCTACATTTACTGTGCAACCTCTGTAAATAACAATATTTGACAATGTTGCCAGGCTTGATAAATCAATTTTTCTTAAATAACCAAGGTCAATGCTTAGTGTTGAATCTAACACGTATATTTTAGTCTCGCCTGATGTGTAATCATATTTAAGCAAATATCTACCTGTTGCAGAATCAAAGCCAGAACCAACTGCATTGTCTTGTACATTCACGTCTAAGTAACCAACAAAATCTCTATATGTTTTGTTATTTATACTGTAAATCACATCAAAATCAAGCACGTAAGATTCACGATAGAACACTGGGTATAATGTTGGATTTTGAATATTGTTTTTATCTCCATCAACTTGCCACAATTGGTCAACCTTGTTTGATGTTGGGTCTTTTATTGTCAAACCAGTAAGCAAATTTGGATGTTGTGAGCCAGTTGCTGGATTATATCTTGAAGTGATATATGCTAATGTTCCGTTTGCACCATTATATTTCCATGCAATTTGGTCAAAATATTCTCTTTCAAACACCAAGTTGCCCATTGCCTGATTGTTTGCCAAGAATATGTATCTTGTAGCATTTTCTCCGTAAACACGTCTCAAATAATATGTTCCGCTTAGAGTTGTGTCACCAATCCCCGCTTGATAGCCTTGCGCCAGATTATAAAGTGTTGACGCAAAGTAATCAGTTGTGTTTTGCACGTAAGTTGGTGCACACCAATAAGAATAATCAAAATATGGTCCAATCAGGCTATCATTGGTCATAACCATGGTTATGGTTGACTCGTCTGCTGTAATGTAATCACATTCAGCCAATGTTTCGCTTTCAAGCCCTATTATATTAACCTTATAGATATTGTCTGTTTCATATTTTGATATAGACAAAGTATATTTGCCATCACCGTAACTGAAATCTGATGATGGTATATCCAGATAATTCCATTTTACAGCCTGTTTATTTTCGCCTTTGCCAGCATTGTCACAAACAACTGGAATACCTGATTTTGTAAGGTAACAAACAATCGTTTTACCAACGCTTGCCCTATTGCCACGATTGATTATGTAGTCCGCATCATATTTTAAAGGTGTTGTATAGTTTTGGAACTCATAAACAGCCTGCAAATTATCATCATATTTAACAGCTGAAGTCAATTCTATAGTTGCTGCCGACCACACAGGTGTCACTGTAAATGTTGTTGTTGCAAGAACATAGTCCCCTTGCGTCCAAACATCTAAAGCCCCTGAAAGTGTTGCCAATGCCGTTTGACTAGGAGTTGTCAATGCTTGCAAAACATTTGCGCTTGTGGTTTGCGATGTTTTTGAGTATTGCCATGCTTTTTTGCCACTATCGTAATATACATAATATGTTAGCCCACCATATTTAAATGAAATTTCATAGGCTGTTATTTCATAACCGTACTTAAACAAGCCGTATTGTCCAGCATTATCATATAATATAGAATTTTTGGTCTGGTCAAATGTGTAGAAAGCTGTTCCATCCGAATAAACAAAATCTGCTTTTGAAGCGCCATTTATTATAAATGATTGGAATGAAGATAATTGCTTGTTGCTGGTAATTACACCAGAAACATATTTTTCTTCTTTTGCGCCTGAAACTGCTGGCTTATATATTACTGATTTTTGTGCATTATAAACACCTATAGTATAGTCATTGGTCCAACTTGGGATTAATGGCATGATATAAGCCTTTTCATAATCAGAAAATGCTTCATTCTTGGTCTTTGGCTCTAATGTATATCCTGCAGTACCAGAAATGCGTGTAACGTTTTTATAATATGTATTGATATTATCTATTGTTTTAATTTCTTCTTGATAAGTAAATTCAAGCCAAATATTTTCATCATAATCAGCAAAGTATCCCATCGTTGGTGAACCGTTAAGCCTTAAAGGAATTTTCCATCTTGAAGTATATGTTCCATCTAAGTTTTGCTTTGTTGAGCCTTCCACAAATTCAAAATATGACTTCTTTAATGCGCCAACATCAACAAGCCAACCATTAAACGTTGAATGCTTTGTGATTGAATTATAATCTTTTTCACCCAACATCGCCTTTAATGTTTCTTCATCTTGAGGCAAATCCACCCCTTCATAAGATATTACTTCTTTCCTTTTTTTCCCTTGAAGTATAACATCTTGGTAAGTATCGGCCACTGGTGGATATGCTTCACTTACATAATAGCCGTTTTCAGAAGCGAATACCCATCCGTTGCTGAGTTGATCATAAAATTTTAACCAGTGGCTTGTTCCGCCTTTTATTGTGTAACCATACATTGCCAAATCGTATTCACACAATTTGTATTTGATTGTAATCTCACCGTTTAAATCAATATTCTCTTTGCTAGTCCAATTCGTATTTATAAGGTCTGTACTATTTTGCAATCCAGAATTTATCCCAACGATTGACGATTGATTATAATCTATCGCGTATCCATTTTTAGGATAATGCAATTGTAGTGTTACTTCTTTTTCTTCCCCTTTGCTTAATGATGGGAATGTAAATGTGCAACTATCTTTAACATAACTAAACTTTTCTTTTCCACCATAAGTCATATAAACTATTTGTTTAGCACTTCCGTCTTGGTTTGTGATTTTTGAGCTAACACCACCCATTGTTTGCACCCAGTAAACATTATTTTTTGTTGATGTTGTCAGATTCTCTGGAGCATTAAACTGTAAAGCATATTTTTTGAAAACATTATTCTCTTCTTCCCAATTCTCTTTTTCAGTATAACGCATTGTGACTGTACCGTATGAGTATATTATTGTTGGAGTGGTATTGATAAATTTGCCAGCACTAATAGCCGAATTTACCACACTTATAGAAGTTCCAAACCAACGACCATAAAGGCTAAATTCTTTTGTTTTTGATATGTGAGGATCACTACTTGAGCCCAATTGGCTTTTTTGCTCAGAAGTCAAAGCTGGAATTTTAAAGGTGCAAAGAGTTACTGTGGTTTTTACCCCAGTGTTTGTTACATATTCCAAATTGTATCTGATAGTGTCAGTGTCAACAAAACTTCTTAATGTTGGCAATTCGTTATTGTACTTAAAAGGATCTGATGGAGCCAAATACCACAATGCTTTATTACTATTAGGGGTTTCATCAAGATCTTGTGTAATATTCCAACCCAAATCATCATGGTAAAACGAATATTGGCTTTGATTTTGTATATCTTCAGTCCATTGTCCTGTTAATATGATGGTATAATTCTTATTACCATCTTGATTTTTATCTGAAAATTTAACATAAATGTGTTTTGTGTATGAAGAACTCCCATCTGTAGTTGTAGTACTTTCGTAAGTTCTTCTTTCCCAGACAGCGGTCATTTTATAAGTGCTTGAGACATTGTTTGAAGAAAGGCATGTCCCCAATGGCACATATTTTGCAGTTTTGCCTAGATTAAAAGGGTGGACTGTCAGATTGACAGGGTTATCTCTATCATCAGTAGCTGTATAACCTTTAACAACCCATTTAGAACTATCTAATAGGTTGTTGGTATAGTTACCATAAATATTATTGTAAGGTGAAAAAACTAAAGGAGTGGAACCATTCTTAACTTTTACCGTTACAGTTGACCCGCTCCAATGTTCAGTACCCATATCATATATATAAGTTTGATAAACTGGGTCGGAATTAACAGCATACGCATAATCTAATTGTTGAACACTTAGTGTGATAAGCAATGAAGCACAAAAAATTATAAAAGCAAATAAAGTTGCCCATTTTGTTTTTTTATTTTTCTCTTTAACAAAATACATTTGCACCCCTACAATTAAACATAGTTTAACACAAACGACTTCTTTTTACAAATAATTACAAATATTTTTTGATAATAATTTGCAAAGCGATACGACCAGTAATTTGCACAAAAATCAAAAATTAATATTAAATTATAAAAATATCTTCAATAAAATATTACAAAATAACCTATAAATAACCACATTGCAAAATTCACAAATCCGCTAAAAATCATAAAAAAATCACAAAATATTAATTTTTTTTAATAATTTTCGTGATTTTTTTTACATTTTTATAACATTTTTATAACATTTTTATTAATTTTTTACAATTTTCATATATTGATTATTTTAGCACAAACTAAAATAAAACCTTTTTTTACTGAGATATCAATACCATGCAACAAAGTTTTGCAACATAACACATTAAAATTTATTTTATCAACTCGTTAATTCTGCCACCACCATAACACATACCATCTTCAGCATACAAAACCGCAAACTGCCCAATTGTAACAGCTCGTTGGTGTTTATCAAAAGTTAATTTCAAACTGTGTTCATCAATCAATTCAACCAAAACATTTTGATCAGGTTGCCTATATCTTAATTTAACTCCACATTTAAAATCGTTTGTAGGAACATCTGTTATCCAGTTGAAGTCTGTAACTATGCAACCCGAACTAAACATCTCTTCACATTCTCCGCAGTTTACATACAAAGTGTTTGTTTTAACATCTTTTTTAACAACAAACCATCTATCAGCATCATAACCATTTTTACCACCAATATTCAACCCCCTGCGTTGACCTATTGTGTAATACATTACGCCATCATGTCTGCCAACAACATTCCCTTGCAAATCTTTAATATCGCCAGGCTGAGCAGGAAGGAATGATTTTAAAAATTGTCTAAAATTCCTTTCTCCAATAAAGCAAATACCTGTACTATCTTTCTTTTCAGCTGTGCTTAAACCAAGTTTTTTTGCAATCGCTCTAACTTCCGTTTTATCAATATCCGCAAGTGGGAAAAGTGTACGTTCAAGTTGTGACTGATTAAGTTGATTTAAAAAATATGTTTGGTCTTTATTTTTGTCATGAGACTTATACAAATAGACTTTGCCGTCTTTATCCACTCGTTTGCAATAATGACCTGTGGCAATATAATCAGCACCAAGTTCTAGTGCATGTTTCAAAAATGGTCCAAACTTAATCTCTTTATTGCACATCACATCTGGATTTGGTGTATATCCTTTTTCATACTCTTCCAAAAAATAGCTGAACACTCTATCCTTGTATTCTTTTGCATAGTTGACAGTATAGTAAGGAATACCTATTTTGTTTGCAACACGTTTTACATCTTCAAAATCTTGCTCTGCAGTGCAATTGCCCTTATCGTCAGTTTCTTCCCAATTAAGCATAAAAAGCCCAATGACATTATATCCCTGTTGTTTAAGCAAATAAGCAGCAACAGAACTATCAACACCACCAGACAACCCCACAACAACTGTTTTATTTTCCATATTTTCTCCCTTGCCAAATATTTATAAAAGCAAATTATCTTTAATATTTTTAATAAAATCATTATAAATACCACAAATTTTAATAAAAAACTTAATTTTTAATGATTTTAATTTATTTTTGCTAAACCAAATCTATACACTAACTGGTATTTTATATTTGTTCAATATTATATTTATTATATCAAATAACCACATAACTAAAACCGCACCCCATATTAATACCAATATAGAAATTATCTCATAAAGCCAGCCCGTGATTGTCGCTTTAAACACAACTGATAAGATAGAATTCATCAAGCCAAACAAAAAGAAAATCGTGCAAAACAACCCCCTTCCAGTTCTGCCAACATAGTAATTGTGTCCGCCTGCAAAACCTAAAAAGATAGCCATCAATAAAAGTTTTGTTTTATTGACATCTTTAGGACAACCATTCCTATATAAAACATCTTCTTTTCTTCCTTCACTCAACGCAATCTTGCCTGCCTTGTTTGTTGCTGATTCAAACTTTGAAAAATTAAGTTCACAGCCTGGGCACACTTTCGCACCAATAGGCATTTTCAAATTGCATCTAGGACATTTTTTATTCAATTTAGCCATATCTTTATAGTATCACAATAAATCAATTTTGTAAATAAAATGATTTGTTCATTTTAGTTTCTGTTACGCATTCCCCACAGATTCAACAAATTTTAACCTAAATATTTAAATCACTAGATTTTTTTTGATTTTTTATTTAAAATAAAATTATAAAAGTTTTTAAGGAGAGATTATGATTATATTGTCATGTGACCATGCGGGTTTTGATGCCATGCAAAAAATTGCCCATTATTTTGACACAAAGAAGATTGAATATAAATATATGGGGCCAGCCAAATTTGACAAAGATGATGATTATCCAGATTTGATAGCACCCGCCACTCAAGAAGTCTTGAAAAACACAGATAATTGTGGAATATTTTTATGCGGTTCAGGTGTCGGCGCAAACATCGTTGCCAATAGACAAAAAGGCATAAGGGCTGTTAATGCTTATGATTGCGCAATCGCATATTTAGCAAGGAAAGATGAAGATGCAAATGTTTTAACAATGGGCGCAAGATTGTTAAGCACAAGAGCCATGATAAAAATCATAAAAGTATTTTTAACAAGCGAATTTGAAGGCGGAAGACACGCAAGAAGAATTGCAAAATATTAAAAAATAATAAAAAATGATTTAAACAAAAACACAAATATAAATTATCAACCTTAATACAAATAAAAAATATTTGCTAAAATAAAAAATCATTCACTAATAAAAAATACAATTTCACACTAAACATAATAAGAAAAAATTTACCAAATAACATGGTGGATTTTTTATTTTAATATGGAATATAAATTTAGTACAAATAAAATAAAAATTTATTATTAAATTATTTGTAAATTGATTATTAATTAATAATTAATTAAAAAATAAATAAATATTGATAAAAAATCATTAAATATTAATTTTTTTTATTAAATTAAAAAATATTTTTTAAAATTTTGGTGTGTACTTACTATCCGCACTTGATAAATATTGTGTGTAGCAATTCATCATTCCAAGGTTGACTGCATGACTCACAACACGTTTGTATTCAATAGGTGTCAGTTTACGATTTATTTCTGGATAGTCTTTTGCCTGATACTGTGGTTCATATTGGCTCATTAAACTCACAATGCAATCTGTACCAACTTCTTTTGCAACAAAATCCAAGCACTTAATACTATCATCAGTATGGGTTGGTAAAATTAAATGACGAATTATCACACCTTTTTTCATAAGTCCATTTTCAAAAATATTTTTTGGTTGCTGGCTCACCATTTCTTTTATCACTGCTTGATTGTTCTTTACATAATTTGGAGCTTTGCTATATTTTGACGCCAAATCATCTGATGCATATTTTAAGTCAACCAGATAAATATCAATTAGACCTCTCAACCTTTTTATTGTTTCAACAGTTTCATACCCACCGCTGTTCCAAACAACAGGTATTTTAGGTTTATATGTTTTTAATGCTTCAATTATTTGTTCAGTGAAATGTGTTGGTGTAACCAGATTTATATTCAATGCTCCTGCCTGCTCCAATTGCTTAACTATACCCACTAAATCTGCTATAGTTTTATACTCACCTTTATTTAAATGACTTATCTCATAATTTTGACAAAACACGCACTTGAGATTACACCCCGCAAAGAATATAGCACCGCTCCCCTTATCTGATTCTGCCCCACTGATGCACGGCTCTTCATAATGATGCAACATAACTTTACTGATTTTTAATGTGTCAGTCTGCATGCAAAAACCTGCCAGTTTTGTTCTATCAACATTGCACTGACGCGGACATATATTGCATTTGTTTGATTTTAAGGCTTTTTGCATGATTAAATATTAGTTCCAAATCAAGATTTTGTCAATCAATGTTCTACCAATGTGGACAAGCAAATATAATATAATGAGGTGACAAAATAATGAAAAAGAAAATATTAATTTTATTGCTTGCAATTTTCTGTATTGGCTTAACTGCTTGCGGTAGCAAAAATTTTGATTTGTCCAATTATTTAATTGAAGAAAGACAAAACTTATACACAGCTCAAGATGACCTTTACACAACAACTTTCAGTTCTGGTATGCGTGAAGAAAATTATGCATTTGATGGAATAAAAAACAATATGGTTGAATTTGGCATTGTAAGCATCTCAAGGCTAGACTCTGCACCAATGAGCAACGACACGTACGCATACACTGTTAAAATCAACGACCAAACTTACACTGGCGAACTTAAAAAAAGTGAAACAGACAATTCTTATTCAGCAGATATTCAAGCTATCGCCCCAACAGACGCAACAGTAAGTGTTCAAATAATATTCACCGGCTACAGTTTCAACAAAGAAATGGTTAATTGCTCTTCAAACTTCACTGTGGACAAATCTTCAGCTTTAAAAATTGCCAACAGCAATTTAAAACAAAATGCGTGTGAACTATTATCTGACAAAAACACAAAGATAGAAGCAGTAATGAAAATCGTAAAAGATAGCGCAAACACTGAAACAAACAATTACTATTGGTACGTTGGCATCATATCCACAAATGGCGATGTCCTTGGTGTTTTGATTGATAGTGCAAATGGCAATATCATAGCAAAAAAAGTTTAGCAGGTGCTAAACTTTTTTTATCTCTAAATGTAAAAATTTAAACAATATTTTTTAACTTCTACACATCTAACCATTAATAACTTTTTCAACAATATCTTTATTATCATCAATCAAATTGAAAGCATCAATCATAGCCTCGTCTATGTTGCCAGTTTGCAAAAAATCTTTACACTTGTTTACAAAATTTATCCCATCATATCTAAATAATCTTAAATTGTCTGGGGCGATTTTTAATGACAAATTTAAAATATCGCTAACAGCTTGCCCCATTGCGTCAGAATAAAAATCAAAGAAACGATTATGCCTATTATACATGTTTTTGATACCAATTGCTTTACAAATCCTAATCACACAAATTTCTTTGATTTGTTTTATATATTCAGTTTCGGTTAATGCAGGTTTATCAATTTGGAAAAAATCACAAATCTTCAAAATGTTTTTTTCTTGCTCATCATAACGAGAGTTGTTCGTAACACATAAGTTCATATCTTTTGTTTCCTCAAAAACAATATAATATATTTTTGTACAAAAGTCAACGTTTTTGTACAAAAAAGTTAGATATTTGAAACTTTGGCAAATTCTTGATGTTCTTGTTCATATCTCAATTTCATTTCTTTGTACTTTTCACTCAAATCAAATATGTATTTTTGCTTACCTTCCAATGTAAGAGTGTTGTAATATTTATTGTCAATAAGCTCTTTGATTGGATTGATAACAATTGTATCACTATCCAAAATCCTGCACACACGCTCATAAAGATTATGTTCCTTTTCGCTTAGCCCAATTTTTGCATAAGGTAATTGCTCAAAAACTGATTTCTCCCTGTTATAATTTCTCATTCTGCTTTTAGCATCTCTCGCCATAAAATATAACTTGCCTTTGATTTTCTTTCTCATAAAATCCCCCTTAAATAAAAACTATTTAAAAACAAAACCATACTACTAAAAACACAAAACTATACAAAATCTTTTATATTAAAATTATTGTCGTATTTACGTTAATTGCGCTATTTAAACTTAATTTTGTCGATTTTTATTTTTAAACGATTTGATTTGAATGGTTGTTTAATTAAAACATGATTATATTATCATTGCAACTATTTTATTGGTTTCAAAAAAAACATGGTGAATAACCATGCCTTACATTTTAAAATTCTTTATGTAGTAAATAAATTTGTTTCACTAACACACACAAATATGATTTGTTATTAAACATAACAAAAAAGCAGGCATAAACCTGCTTTGTTTATTAAAATTTGTGTCCACAGTGAGCACAGTATTCTGCCTCAGGGTCACTTTTGCCTTTACAAAGTGGGCAAATTCGCTTTTCCTTTGGAGTTTGTTTTGCTCCGCAGTGTGTGCAAAATTCTTCATCTTTATTTAATAATTTGCCACATTTGTCGCAAAGTCTGTCGCTATCAACACCTTTTGCATAACCAATATCTCTAACACTTTTCCTGTATCCAGACATGCCAGCACTAACAACCAACATTGACACACCAAACATTAACAAGCATAAAGCAACAATGCCTGCAACAGCCACAATGATGTATTTTGACCAATGCGTCATTTTGATAACTGCCATAGCACCGCCAAAGCCTGCACCGACAGCCAAAAGAATCATCAAAACCGAAACAAGGATTAATGCAGTTTTTCCATAACGAAGTTCTTTATACCTAAAACACATATTTCACCAACCTAAACTTTTTCTCCGCAATCTGGGCAGAATTTTGCCTTTGCAGAAAGAGTTTTTCCACATTTTGCACAAACTTTTCCAACTTCAAGTTTGTTGCCACAATTAACACAGAATTTGCTCCCCTTTGTGATAGGTTCACCACATTTAGGGCAAGACAATGCTTGTGTTGCACCACATTCTGGGCAGAATTTTGATTTGCCAGGAATAGAGGCTCCACATTTAATGCATTGAACTGTAACTTGACGTTTGTTATCTTTTGCGCTTGCAATTGCTTCACCAAAAACGTTGCCCATTTGCATGCCTGCGCCCAAACCGACACCCATGCCAGCCAACCCAGCGCCTGCTGGATTTTTTGCAGATTCTTCAATTGCATTTGCAGCCTTGAATTGTGTATATGTGCCCATTTTGTCGCTCATAACACCCATTTTTGTGCGTTCATCAAGCATTTTCTCAACATCTTCTGGCAATGACAAATTTTCAATAACAAAGTTAGAAACTTTTAAACCCAAAGGCGCAAATTCTTCTTTTGCATGTTGTTCTACTGCTTTGCCAAGTTCTTTATATTTTGATGCCAAGTCAAGAGCTGAAACTTTGCTTTCAGCAATAACATCTGTAAGCAATTGAATAAGGCTTGATTTGTATTGAGTTGCAACATCACCAACACGGTAAATTGGGCTTGTGCCAAAACATTCACGCATGAATTTTGTTGGGTCATTAACTTGAATGGAGAATGTACCAAAACCACGCAAACGCACATTACCAAAGTCCACATCACGCATCATGATAGGGTTTTGAGTACCCCACTTTAATCCCATAAAGCGCTTTGTGTTAATAAAATAAACTTCTGCCTTAATACGGCTGTTGCCAAGTGTTGGCAAACTCAACATCTTTGTCAAGAAAGGAATATTTTCAGTTGAAAGTTTATAAGTGCCTGCACCAAACACATCTGCAATTTGCCCCTTATGAACAAACACTGCAACCTGGCTTTCCCTAACAACCAAAGTTGAACTGTTCATGATTTCAGCACCAGCCTCCATAGGATAGCGGTAGACAATGACATCTGCACTTGAATCCTTCCACTCAATAACTGACAAGAATTGTTTTTTGAATAAACCCATAATTTCTCCTTAACCTTAAAAAAGGTATCAATATTACTTTAATAATAATACAAATTTTGCAAACTTGTCAATTATTTTTCATTATCACACGACCAATAATTGTCATCTATGGTGTAATTTGTTTCTTAGTGTTTGTCTTATTTGTTTTTAATTTTAACTTTTGACTAAAGCGAGTTAAAAATTTATCAATTTTTGTTTGATATTTAACACTAAAATAAAACAACAAAGCCATGCTTATAGCAATCAAAAGCCAAACAGCCAAGCCCCAGCCAGAAAAAGGAATAATTGAACCACTTCCAAAAAGAACAGTGCATGCTATGCCAATCGACCGACAAATTACATTGCTCCAAAAGAAGAAAGCAAAACTCATATTTGTAAGCCCCGCCACCACGCATAAAATATCATCAGGAAACATTGGAAACAACATCATCAAAAAGAATACATATTTCCCCTCACTTATGATTGAAATCCATTTATTTGTGCTTTCTTCCCCTGCTATCCAATGCAAAAACTTTCTACCAGCCTTTCTACCCAGCCAAAAATTGAAAAGACTACCGATCATTATTGCAATAAAAGATAATAAAAATGCCTTCCATTTTGGAAATATAAGCACACCTGTCATCGTCACAACAATGGCAGGAATTTGCAATATCGTAGTTTGCAAAAATTGCAACAACATAAACACAATAGAGCTAAACACACCACCATGTTGCACAACTTGACGCAATTTTTCTATTGAATTGATTTTGTCCCACCAGCCACACTTTTTTATTATTAAAATAGCGATTAAAATTAATAGTGCAAGTCCAACAAAAAAAACAAGCGCACGCAAAATCGTTGTGCCAAAACCATGCTTGTTCTCTTTGTTTTTACTCATATATTAGTATATGATAAAAATATTAATTTAAGATAATTTATTTGAATAATATTGTTTGGCAACGTCTGATACCTTTCCGCCTGTTTTTTTAAGGCTTATAATAAGCACCAAAGTTTAAATGAACTTTTCTGTTTCTGCAATTATTTTATCCATTATTTTCACCGCTTCAACTGGATATTTACCTGAAGCAGATTCACCAGACAGCATAACAGCATTTGTTCCATCATACAACGCATTTGCCACATCACTTACTTCCGCTCTTGTCGGACGCTTGTTGTAAATCATACTTTCCATCATTTCAGTTGCAACAATAACAAACTTACCTTTTCTTACTGCTTTTAAAATGATGTCTTTTTGGATATGTGGTAAACTTTCCATTGGCAATTCAACACCAAGGTCACCACGTGCAACCATAATACCATCACTTGCTTCAATAATTTCGTTAAGGTTTTTAACCCCCAAAGCAGATTCAATTTTGGAAATAATTTTCATATTACCACTATTGTCTTTTAAAAGTTTTCTAACTGCTTGAACCTCTTTTTTGCTGTTTACAAAACTGATTGCCAGCATGTCAAACTTGTTTTTTATTGCCCACAAAATATCTTCTTTATCATTGTCGTTAAGATATTTAATGTTAAGTTTAAGGTTGGGTATGAACAGGCTTTTATTATTGCTTAATGTACCGGAATTTTTTGCAACGCAGATAACTTCACTATCGGTTTTATCTTCAACTTTAAATTCTAGCAAACCGTCATTAGCCAAGATTTTGCTTCCAATTTCTATGTTCTTAATAATGCTTGGCTGATTTATAGCCACACGTTCATCATTGCCCACCACATTTTTTGCAAAGAAAATGAACTGCTGACCCTTTTTTATTTCTACCTTACCGTTTTCAAACTTTTTAACTCTTATTTCTGGTCCACGGGTATCAAGCATAAGTTGAAGTTTTATGCCTGTATCTTTTTTCAGTTGCTTAACATTTGCTACAATGGTGTCCATATCTTGTCTTATTGCATGCGAAAGATTTATTCTAACAATATCCATGCCCGCCTGCGCCATTTTTTTCATTGTTTGGTATGCTATACTGCTAGGCCCAATTGTTGCCACAATTTGCGTTTTGTTCTTTTTCATAATTCCCCTTCTTTTCAATTATTTTACCAAACGTTAAATTAAAAACAAAATTGTTTTTATGTCCAAACACGCCATTTGCGTAAAAAATTTTAATTTATTTTGCGTTTGTTTTGCTATTTTTTAAAAAAATATTGAATTTTTCACCATTTATGCTATAATAATTATATACGGGGGTGAAACAGTTTCGACTGTTATGCTTCGATTTGATACGCACGTCGAGAGGCATCTCGTTAAAAATGCGCTTGTTTTTGTACAAGTTTAAATAAATCAAAACAATAATAAACTTGCTTACGCTGCTTAATGCGTAGCCGTCAGTTTAGCAGTACCGATATGCTAAAATCTGATGTCAATTATCGGTTAAAGATTGATTTTGTTGCCTAGCAAACTCAATTTACTTTTAGGCTGGAAATTTGCAAGTGTTGGTGTGAGTTGCAAATTTCAAGATATACTCATCAACTAAACGTGTAGTGTATGATTTCCAAGTATGGCAGGACATGGGTGCAAATCCCATCATCTCCACCAAACATTAAAAATTGTAAAAAAGTAGTTAGATGGCTCTAACTACTTTTCTTTTTTTTGACTTTTCAAAAGGTGCAAATGTGACAAATCTTGAACAAGTATCCACCTCAAACTGTTTGCTCCATTTTTGGCAATTTAGCAAATAAGCATTTTATAGCATATCCCATATAACTTTAAAATATTATCTTGCATCTTTTTAATGATCTCAAACACGTCATAATAGTAAATTTTATCTAGCCCTATCATAACGTAAATTTATATCAGTCAGCACAAATTGTTATATTTGGTTTAAAAAAACAGTATTGACAAGCAGATGTCACCATGTTAAAATATTGTCAAGAAAGGAGCAGTTATGAGCAATTTAATATTAGCAACAGCATCAAGAAACAGCATTCAAGTTCAACTTGAAAAGCCTGCACAAATGATGCAAGCAAAAACTTACGAACAACAAAACATAGAATTTGCAAACTTTATTTTAAAACATTCTAAAAAAGGTGGTAAAAAATAATGAAATTTACAGGATCAGGCTTTTATCATGAAAACACATACATTGCTTTAGACAGCGATTTGATTATTTGTTTTGCAAATATGTATGATAGTTATAAAAAAACTAAAATAGTTTCAAAAAGTTACCTAAATAAAAAATTATTTGCAGTTCAAAACAATTTTGACGAATGCAAATTTATATTTGATTGTATATTAGATGGCTCTATAAAACCAGTGGTTACCAATTCAATATTCAACGAAATCAGTGGCAGCATTTATGGCAGAGCAAATGACAACAAAATGATTATTGACTTTTTAACAACGTTCTGCTACACACCAAAAACCAACGAATTGTTATCAAAGCGTAGAAGAGATAAAATTCAAGTTTTGGCAAAAGCATATTGCTTGCCTTACAAAAACAAACAAGGCAAAACATTTGATGCTCCAATGAATTTTACATACAATGCCTTTCACGACATGACTGTGCCTGAAAACGATGCTGTTGCAATGGCTGAGGCAACCTGCTTAAATGTGTATTTCTTGACATATAACGGAAAACACTTTGTTTGGCGCAACAAAGGCTATTGGAACTTTGATGATGATGCTCCAGCAAAAGAAAGAACTGTTGGTATTGTTGAAATAAACAAACAAAAAGGCTATTTTACAACAACCAAGGTTGGCACAGAAATTATTCCAAAACCTATGCACTTACGTGATTTTGTATCAGCAATCAAAAATTGTGATGGGGGTTTGCATTATTTTGATGTTGCACAACCAAATGAAGATAGGCTTATAAAACTTGCTGGTCAAATTAATTACGAAGAATTTAAAGAAGAATTAGACAACAGTGTAAACGATAACTTTTAAAATAATTTTTATCAGTTAATTATTATGTAAAGCCATATTATTTAAGACAATATGAAAAAAGCTCTTAATTTTAAGAGCCTTTTTTAATACTATATAGCACTTTTCAATCTAATTTTGCCTACGCAAATCTCTTTCAATTTGTTTTGTTTTTAATGTTTCGCGCTTGTCTGCAAGCTTTTTGCCACGTGCAACCGCCAATTCAATTTTAAGATTGCTTCCACTGAAATATGCTTTTAATGGAACAAGTGTTAGCCTTTCTTGCTCAATTTGCTTTTTCAATTTTTGAATTTGCACTTTATGCAACAATAATTTTCTATCTCTTCTGGTGTTGTCGCCACCCCTGCCAGCATCATAACTGTTTGCATATTCTTTTATATAACTGTTACGCAAAAACACCTCATTGTTTTTAAGATATCCATAACAATCCACCAAAGAAAAATGCCCTGCACGCACAGATTTGATTTCGTCTCCCGTTAAAACAATGCCTGCTTCCAATGTCTCTAATATTGTATATTCAAACCTAGCGCGTCTATTTTCCGCCACCAATGCTTGATTAGTTTTTATGTTTTTTTCAGCCATAAAATTATTATAACATAAATTTGTTTATATTACAAATTTTAATACAAGGCAAAAAATATCTTTTTATATCGTATTGCAAAATGTAACCTGCCTTGATTGTGGTATTAACAAATTTATATGTTAAATTAAAAGTTGGAATAAATCTAAAACCTACATAACCAATATAAAAAATTGAGTAGATAAACCACTCAATTTTTGTATAAATTATTGTTATTCTTTAATCAAAACAATTGTTTGTGTTGTAATTTGAAGTTCTGCAACATTGTTTGTAATGTTTGCTTGGTGCCCTTCAGTTTGATAAACACCAACTCTTTCAGCATGTGCACTTGAAATTGTTGCATAATTGATGATAACTGTTGGGTCGCCACCTGGATAACCACAAGCATCAACAACTATTGCATCCCCAGTTGCTGTGCAACCACCAAATCTTGTTGTGTGGTCTACTTTGTCGCCTTTGCCAATAAGAGTCGCTCCATTGATTGTTGTAACACCGCTTTTGATGTAAAGTGCTGTATCCGCTTCAATTTCAGCTGCACCGATATTTAAGGCACCGCTATTTGGCATATAGATACCAATTTCGCCACCCTGAACTTTTGCTCCGTCCATAATGTTGATTGTGCAATCGCCATGGCCTACAGTACCATTACCGCTGACTGCAATTGTTGAGCCATTAACTTTTGCCGTGCCATACAAATCAAGTTGTGAATTTGCTTGTTCGATTGTTACTGCATTTTTATCTGTATAGTTGTTGTTGTAATTTGCAAAGATTGTAAAATCAGCATCAACTGTAAGTTTGCCACCATTCTGAATCCAAACGCCAAATTTGTCAGCAACAAGAGTGCCATTCATCAATCTCAATTGTTTGTTTGCTGTGCGATAAGCCAAATCAAAACCACTAACTTTAGCCATAATTGTGTGTCCGCCAAAGTCAATAGTGATGTCTTTATCAACAGAAACTGTTGCAGGCATTTCATAATCTTTCAACAATCTAATGCTTGCACCGTCTGACAAACCGTCAACAACTTCAGTTGTTAAGCTATCAAGATAAACCAAAGTGCCATTTGAATTTACTTCGATAACCGCTTCTTCGCTGACTCTGCCACATTCGCAAAGATAGCCTTGATAATTGTGGGCTTCTTTTTCTGTCAATTCACGACCACAAGTGCCACATACTTTCCAGTGTTGAGTTGCTGTGTTTACCCAAGTGATGTCATTATGTTGTCCCAGGTCTGATTTCTCTGTAGTATGTTCACAAGTTGCATCATGCCAGTGATATGTTTCATCACTTGACCACACTTCTGAGTAAGTGTGCTCATGAACATTTTGTTTTCCTGGATCTTTGTCATTGTCACAAGCGGTGAGCATAAACAATGAAGATACCATCAAGCAAATTGCAAAGATAAAACCAAATAATGATTTTCTTTTTGTCATATTATATTAATCCCCCTTCTTTATTTTGAAAGCACTGCTTTCATTCTTGATATAATTGTAACAAATAAATTTTTTAAACTCAACTAAATTTAAGACAAATTTTTATCTCGACATTTTTCGACAAATCCTAATTTTTCACTTTTTTGCTGTTGAGACCTTTTATTTAACTACATTATTAATATATTTCAGCTTTTAGTTTTTATGCTTAAAGTGAACTTAAAATCACACCAACGCATAAATATTAAGCAAATAAATTTATCTCGCTTTGCTAGCAGATTTTGTTTTATGTCTTTTATAAAACAAAAAAGGCAAATTTATCTTTTGCCTTTTGGTGATTTTTTATAATATAGTTTTTTTATTGATTTTTTTGTTTGTTTTGTGTTCGCCTTAGTTTTTCCTTTGCCATTTTTTGCATAATTAGCTTTTTTTGACTTGTTGTTTTTGTTAACAACAAATGCTCCAAGTTTTAAATCCGCATTTGCAAGGGTAAAGTCAATCTGCCTTAATTGAGTGTTGCAATTGGCAACAATGATTTCTATCTTGTCGCCAATTTTATAAGTATGGGTTTGTCCATTTAGGCTCAAACTCATATCATCATACACATAGTTATCCATTGGCAGGTCTTCAGCCCTAACAAGCCCCTCAACACCATTGTCAAGTTCAACAAAGATGCCAAATTCTTGCACCCCAGAAATTGTTCCAACAAATTTTTCACCCAAGAATTTTTGCATATACACGGCTTTTTTATAGTCATCAACTTCACGTTCTGCCTCATCTGCGTTTTTCTCGGTAACACTTGATTGTTCGCTTGCCCTTTCAACAATAGGCATATATTTTCGCTTTAATTCGTCCAAAGGCACACCATTGATAAACTGCTTGATTATGCGATGAATCATCAAGTCTGGATAGCGCCTAATTGGGCTTGTAAAATGGCAATAATATTCACTTGCCAAACCAAAATGCCCTAAACACTGTGGACAATAGCGAGCTTTCATCATGCTTCGCAACATCAATTTTTGCATAGTTTGCTCACCAGGAAGCCCTGCAATCTTTTTTGTGATTATTTGGAAAGACATTGGTTTGTCGCCATCAACATCAAGTTGATTTGCAACCCCCATTCCGTTAAGCAGGTTTGATATCCTTGCCAATTTGTCAGCATCAGGTTTTTCATGCACACGATAAATAAATGGCAATTTTTTGTCAAAGTAAGTTTTTGCCACACATTCATTTGCCAACACCATTAGACTTTCAATAATTTCATGTGCCTCATCTTGAACACGCTTTTCAATGCTGATAACTTCGCCTGCATCATTTTCCAAGATAAAAGGTTCTGGCAAATTAAATCTAATTTCACCACGTGCTTCACGGATTTTTTTCAGTTTGTTTGATATTTCTTGATATGTTAAAATATCCTTATATACATCGGCATATTTATCAATCAAAAGTGGGTCGCCAGCCAAAATATTCATAACTTCGGTATAAGTCATGCGATGCGATGAACAAATCACAGCTTCTCTTACATTGCTTGAAATCACATTTGCGTCTTTATCAAGCAATATTTCAACCGATAAAGTCAATCGATTGGCACCTTCGTTAAGCGAGCATATTCCGTTTGATAGTTCTTTTGGAAGCATTGGTATAACCTGATTTGGGAAATACACACTTGTGCCTCTATCGTAAGCAGATTTGTCAAGCGCTGAATTTTCAACCACATAATTGCTAACATCTGCAATATGGACATACAATTTATAGCCTTCTTTCACTTGTTCGACAGACAACGCATCATCAAAATCTCTTGCATCTTCACCATCAATTGTTATAACCTTGTGTTTTGTGTAATCTACACGTTTTTTGAAGCTTTTCAAGTCCACAGTCTGATTTATTTTTTTTGCCTCGTCCAGAACTTTTGGTTCAAATTTATCAATTAGGTTGAAAGAACGAATAATTGATAATTGTTCTGCTTTTGGTTGGTTTGCTTTGCCCAAAATTTCAACAATCTTGCCACGTGCCATATTGCCACCAACACTGTCCAAATCTAATTCAACCCACACTTTTTGATTGTTTTGAGCATTCAAAGAATTGCCTTTAAAAATCCTAATTTGAGGCAATCTAGGGTCATCTGGGAAAACAACATCTTTTGACTTGCCTGTAATAAATGTTCCAACAACATGTGTTGTGTTCCTTTTAAGCACTTTCACAACCCTGGCTTCAATATCTTGTGATGATTTTGTGTTTGTTATTTCAACCAAGCATAAATCACCATCTAATGCGCCATTAACAGCAAGTGCAGGTATAAAAAAGTCAGGATAATTTTCCACTTTGGCAAAACCATAACCCTTTTTGTTTATGCTGATTATGCCTTTTAAATACCCCCTATCCGCTGAAATAGAAACTTTGTTTTTATTGTCTAAAAACAAACTACCGTCTTGAATCAAACTTACTATATTGTTTTTAACATCAATTTCGGCTTCTTTTGTAAAAGTTGCCAACTTTTTTGCCAAACTATCTATTGTTGAATAACTTAATTTATTTTGTCTTATCAATTCTATATAATTTAAATTCATATCAAACATTTTAACAAATTTATAAAAAATTACAAATCAAAAACATATTATTAATATAATATTTTGGTTGCAAATTAATAACAAAAAAGGCTCGATTGAGCCTTTTTTGTATTAAAACATAGTTGGTATTTTAACCAATAAGCAATATACAATGATAAAGAACACGATAATACCAGCAATGATGTAACACATTTTTGTGATACGTCCTTCACGAGAGCCACCCTTGTTTTGTGAATAATAACTATCTTGATTGCCGGTTAAAACATTGCCATAGTTATCATCGCCTGATATTTGCATAAACACCAAAACAATAAGTGCCAAAGCAAGCAAAGCCAAGATAACCAAACAAATGCTTTGAAGCACTGGGAATGACTTTGTAATCCATTGTGGAACTGTTCCTAAAATATAACTCATAAATCCTCCGCAAAATGTTAGAAAATGTTGAATGATAAGGTCAATTCAACTTTTTGTGCTTTGCGTATTATAGCACACACACAAAATATTGACAAGTAAAAATTCTAAAATTAATGTCTAATATATGTTAAAAATATTAAGAAAGCAAAAAGCAAAATGGCCAAGATTAAAAAACTGATTTTTTCAAAAGTTTTTTGTGTTCCATTGTGGGCTTTAAAAAACTTCATAACACATAGCAAGCCACATGCAAGCAACACAAACCAAATCGTTGCAAACCATAATGGTTGCATTGATTGAAAAAAGTTTACAACTTGATAATACGCAGATTTCATAATTTATCCTTTGTTTTATTTTAACAAACATTTAGATATTTGTCAATGTTAAAAATTTTCTTAATTAAAATTTAATTTATTTCAGCAAGGTTGTTCCTTCAAAAAACTTGTTTGGTTCAACCCCCATAAGATCAAGGAAAGTTGGAGCAACATCTTTAAGCCCACCTTGTGGCTTTAATTTATGATTTTCACTATCCACAATTGCAAACATCACTTTGTTTAAGGTGTGTGCATAGTGTGCTTCACCATTTGGATATCTCATTTGTTCGCTATTGCCATGGTCGGCGGTTATAATCATAAAATAGCCATATTTTTTTGCTGTCTCCGCAATCATCTTCAACCTTCCGTCAAGATATTCAAGTGATGTAACAACTGCATCATAATCGCCTGTATGTCCAATCATATCAGGGTTTGAAAAGTTCACGATTATTGCATCATATCCATCTTTGATTGCCTCAACTGTTTCATCTGCAATTTTGCCCGCTTGCATAAGTGGTGTTTTATTGAATTTATCGATTTTTATTGTTGGCACATGAATACGATCTTCTCCTTTAAAAGGAGGTTCATATCCGCCATTTAAAAAATAAGTCACATGGGCATATTTTGTTGATTCGCTTATTTTAATTTGTTTCAATCCCAACATTGACAAATATTCACTTAAAGTGTTTTTAACAACAGTTTTAGGATATAAAATATCTGTTTTTGCAGTTGCAACATCTGCCATTGTGGCAATTTTCGCTGGTCTACCAGACATAATTTTGACAATTTGACGCAATCTATCTTCTCTAAAATTGAAAAAAAATAGATAATCATTTTCAGTTAAACTAAATTGTTCTTTTGTTTGAACATGAGTAGGTAACACATATTCATCAGTGTTGCCAATTTTATGCTGGTTTGTTAAATACTTTTCAACCTCTTCATTTTTTATACCATTCACATCATCAAACATTGCCTTCACAGCCAATTCCGTGCGGTCGTAGTTGCTTTCTCTATCCATTGCATACCACCTACCACCAATGCTAGCAATTTCGCAGTTGGGTATATCTTGCATGTTTTTGCGCAAAACTTTTAAATATTTTAAACTATCAGCACTTCCACAATCTCTGCCGTCTGTGATTAGGTGCAAATAAATATGTTTTGCTTTTGTTGCAAACACTTTCATCAATTCATAACAATGTTGAATGTTGCTGTGAACATCTTTATCACTAATCATACCAATCAAATGGATATCTCCATTATGTTGTTTAACGTAATGTTCAACTTTCAACAAAACTTGATTTTGTCTGAATTTTCCAGACAAAATTTCATCTCTAATAAGTTTTGCTGTTGATGGCACAATTCTACCAGAGCCAATTGTTAAATGTCCCACTTCGCTTCCGCCCATTTCACCGGCAAAAAGTCCAACCGCTTCACCATCAGTTTTCAGCAATGACATATTGCTTTTTAAACTATCTAGAAAAGGTGTTTTTGCATTTGCCACAGCATTGAACTTATCCGGCTTGCCTTCACCATATCCATCTAAAATTATCAATAAACCCTTTTTGAACATATTCCCCCATTATTAATAGAAAAGGACACATTGCTGTGTCCGTTTCTTTAAACATCTTCAATAACTTCAACACATGGCAATTTTTTGCCTTGAAGCAATATCAAACTTGCACCGCCACCAGTTGATAAATGTGTTATTTTTTTAGCATATCCCAAATTTTGGATTGCAGCAATGCTATCTCCACCGCCAATCAATGTAACAGCTTTGCTTTTTGCAACATATTTTGCAATCTTGTTTGTTCCCTTGCGGAAGCGGTCATATTCATAAACGCCTAAAGGTCCGTTCCATACAATAGTTTTTGCCTTTTTAATTGCATGTTTAAACATTTTTATTGTTTTTGGGCCAATATCCATACCTTGGTATGCTTCATCAAAGAAACCGCTCATGAAACGTTTGCTGTCGGCATCTTCGCAAAATTCTTTTGCACCAATGTTATCAATAGGCAAAATCACCTTGACACCTTTCTCTTTGGCTTTATCCAAAATCTCTTTGGCAAGTTCAAGTTTTGTGTTGTCAACAATCGAGTTACCAACCGCCCCTCCAATTGCCTTTACAAATGTGTATGACATTCCGCCACCAATCAATATAGTGTCTGCCACATCAAGCAAATTTTCAACAACAGGAAGTTTGTCAGAAACTTTTGCCCCACCCAAAATCGCAACAAAAGGGTGTGAAGGATTTGTCATCACCTTATCAAACATTTCAAGTTCCTGTTCAACCAAAAAGCCGATGGCATTTGGCAACAATTTAGAAACACCATAAGTTGACGCATGTTTGCGATGTGCGGTTGCAAATGCTTCAAACACATAGACATCAGCAAGTTCAGCCAAACGAGCTGCAAATTCTGCATTATTCTTTTCTTCTTCTGGATAAAAGCGGATATTTTCAAGCATAAGGATATCGCCCTCATGCATTTTATCAATCATTTCCTTTGTGTTGTCAGATAAAACATCTTCAGCAAAAGAAACAGGCTTGTCCAACAATTTGCTTAATCTTGAAAGCACTGGCCTCAATGACAATTTGCTGTCAACCTGACCATTTGGTCTGCCCAGGTGTGAACAAATGATTACCTTTGCGTTGTGTTCCAACAAATAATTGATGGTTGGCAAAGTTGCAACAATGCGCTCATCATCAACAATTTTCAAATCATTGTTAATTGGCACATTATAGTCCACTCTTAAAAGCACACGTTTGTTTGTAACATCAATATCTCTAATTGTTCTTTTCATTTTAACTCCAAGAATTGTTTTTATCTTGCAAAAGCATAGATGGCTTAAATATACAATCCACCCAAATTATATACACTCATAATAACATACCAAAAAAAATTTTCAAAATAATTTTTTACAAAAATATTAAATTTGTAAAATATTTTTAAATCAAGTCAAAAATCCACTTGACTTTGTACAATCGATACATTGATTTATATTAATTTCACACGTACTTTATGCAAAATTCTTCAAAATACAACATAAATATACAAATCAAAATTTAATGGTATTGACCTTATAATTAAATTTTATCAGTTTTCTATTTTTAACAAAATCTACACCATGATTGTTGATAAATAAATATATTTTATTCTTTGAACAATGTGACAAATTAGGCACCGCCTTTGAATCAAATATAATTTTATGATTATCTCCAAAATGCGTAAAATTATTGCCAACAACAAAATTGGAAAATTTATAAGTTTCAGCAAAGGACGATTTATCAAAACAAATTTTTGCGCCTATATTCAAACTGGAAATGCTAATATCTTTTCCGTTAGTTACAATTAGAGACCTAATTTTCTCTCCTTTTTCAATGATGTTTACACCTGCAACAACAACCGTGTTTAAATTCTGTGCCAAAGATAGCAGTTCATTTATCACGACATCATAATTTTTGTTTGAAAAATCAATGTCGTAAATAATTCCGTAATTAAATATTAATAAATCGCAACTTTTTAAATTTACGTAATAATTTAAATAAAAGGATTTATAACTGCCACCAGAAACACAAACAATTTTCATAAAATATTATATGAAAAAATATTTGTTTTTGAATTATTGTTGATATGTAAATTGATTTATCAAAAATAAAACTTATAAGCACTCAACCCCTGCATTAAGCACATTTTCAATATCATTATTTTGAATATAATAAACTATATTTTTGCCTTCCCTTGTGTTTTCAACAATGTTAAGTGATTTTAATATTTTTAACTGATGGCTTATTGTTGTTTGGTTTGATTCAAGAACAACAGCAATGTCTCCAACGCAAAGTGGTTTTATGGTTAAAAGTATTATTATTTTAAGCCTAGTATCATCACTGAACGCATAAAAAAAATTAGCAAAATTTTTCAGTTGTCCATTTTGTGGTAAATGTTTTTTTAAATTTATTTCTTCACTTATATCCATATTTTGATTTTAACAAAGCGATATTCTTTGGAAAAACTTTCACAATGTTTTTTGATGTCGAATAAATACAAATAACATAAAAATTTAAATAAGGAGCAAGAAAATGAATATAAATGCATTTTATATTTTGTTCGCAATTCTTATTGCGATAATTGCACAAGCGACAAATACCGATTTAGCCAACAATACAACATTTTTGCTTTTGTTATTGCTTGCATTGGGTGCGTATGGTCAAAGCAGTAATAATAACAATAATCAAAATTGTTATGTTTATGGGCAACAACGCAGTTTTATTTAAATTATAAAAATAATTATTTCAAAAATAATAAATTTAATTAAAAAACATTAAATTTTAAATTAAAAACAATATTTTACATAAAAAAATCCACAAATTGTGGATTTTTTATTAATTTATATTTATTTTGTTTTTAATTTTCAAAATAATTTATTCCCATATTTGTTTTCATTTTCATTAAATTAGCATAGGCAACTTTTCTTGCCTTTTCTGTGCCGGCACGCAAAATTTCAAAAACATTTTCAGGGTGTTGAGCCAATTCTTTTCTTCTTTCACGTATTGGTTGCAAAAGTTCTTGAAGAATGTTGTTTAAGAATTTTTTAATTTTCATATCACCCAAACCACCGCGCATATAGTGGGCTTTTAATTCTTCTAGAGATGAATATTCTGGCAAGTATTTTTCAAAATGTTCAGGTTTACAGAACACATCAAGATAAGTAAACACGGTGTTACCTTCAACTTTGCCAGGATCTTCCAAATGCACATGATTTGGGTCAGTGTACATTGAAAAAACTTTTTGTTTAATCACGTCAGGCTCATCACAAAGATAAATGCAATTGCCAAGTGATTTACTCATTTTGGCTTTTCCGTCAATGCCAACCAATCTATAGCAACTTTCTTTTTCTGGCAAAACAGCTTGAGGTTCAATCAAAGTTTCACCATAAAGATTATTAAATGAACGCACAATCTCTCTTGCCTGTTCTATCATTGGCAATTGGTCATCGCCAACAGGAATTACATTTGCGTTAAATGCGGTTATGTCAGCTGTTTGACTTACTGGATATGTTAAAAATCCCATAGGTATTGCACCACTAAAATCTTTGGATTTAAGTTCCTCTTTAACGGTAGGGTTTCGCTCAAGCCTTGCAAGTGTAACAAGGTTCATATAATAAAAAGTAAACTCAGTCAACTCGCTCACTTCACTTTGCACAAAAAATGTAACCTTGTTTGGATCAAGCCCTACAGACAAATAGTCCAACATCACATTAAGAACATTGTCCCTAACCTTTTGAACATTGCCAAAGTTATCAGTTAATGCTTGGCTATCAGCTAACATCACATAAAATTCATCATAGCCACCTTTGTTTTGCAATTCTATCCTTCTCATCAAACTTCCAACATAGTGACCTATATGCAAATTGCCAGTTGGTCTATCGCCAGTTAAAATAATTTTTTTATTCATAAATTTCTCCTTAAATTTTAATTGTTAATATTAATTTTTTATTATTAAAATAATTTTTTATTGTGTAAAATATTTTCTATTGTGTAAAATATTTTCTATTGTGTAAAATATTTTCTATTGTTTATTAATAAAATAGTTTTATATATTTTGTTGCCGTATTAATATATTTAATTTTAGAATTTAAATAATTGTTTAGTTTTTTTATTTTTTTGAATAATAATTGTTATTTAATTTTATTTTTAATATATTTATTTTAATTAAAATAAAAAACTCAACATACCATAAAAACATGTTGAGTTTATAATCAAAAGTTTTCGTGGCGCACAAAATACCACTTACACACTGTGTAAGAATATTTACCAAATACGCCAACTTAATCTTTTCATATTATCTCCTAAAATTTAAAGCAGATTGCTTAAATCTATTTAAATGTTATCAAATAAACATTTATATGTCAAGGCTTTTGTAAAATTTATCGATTTATATTTAGCTGGTTTGACTATTCTCAATCCAGTTTGTTTTTTCTTCGTTTTGTTTCATATATCATCATTGCAATCAAATTTGAAGCATACAGAATTGAAAACAATATCAACATAATATCAAAAATAATTTGAGAATTAGAAAAACTTAACAAAACAACCAAAGCATAAGTTATCATGCGCACAAAACACAAAATAAATTCTATCACTGCTTGATGTTCACTTATGTCTTGATATAATCCCGCCTCTTTCAAATCTCTATTACGAATTATATCATAATGAACTTTAAACAATGTTCCTGATATTGCTGTGCAAAAGTTAAAGATTATAACTGTAGTTAAACTAGGCATGCAGACAAACAACACTACACCTATAATAGGAAACAGACTAAACAAAATATATAAACTGCTTCGGTGCCCTTCTTTTGTAAATCTTGAAAACAAAATAGCTGTAAGCACAACTGACACCCCCACAACACTTGTGATTGCACCAAGGCTCAAATTACTGCCACATTGCAACATAATGCACACACTCATAAGAGTGGAAAGCACAGATGTTGTTCCGTAAATCATGCTAACCTTATAAACACTTTTAATTTTAAAATACATTGGTGGGTTTTGTTTTAAACGTTTGAAATAGTCAATCAAATCAAAATTGCTGTTTTCTGGTTTTTTTGCCTTAACAACAAACGACACGGCAATTTGAATGGCACAAATAACCAAAACATAAATTGCAACTTGACTAAATGTTGAAATTTCAATCAAAGCGCCCATTGTGATTGGAAACACCACACTTACACTTTTTTGCAAAACAAATGTCAAAACAGCGAATTTGCTCATGCTGGTTCGGCTAACCATTTCTTGTTTTAACACATTATAACTTGACCAATACACACCTTTAGAAAAACCATCAAGCAAACCAGCAAGCCAAATATATTGCGCTATCACCTCGCCGTAAAACACAGAGAAAACCACAACAAGTGTCCTTAACAGCAACGCCAGCCTATAAATCCAAATTCTGTTTGTTTTTGCAACCAAGAAACTAAAAATAAAATAGCCCAGCAACATGCAAGAATATGAAATCAATTCAAAGAGTCCAGCTTTAAAACAATAATTATAAGCACTTGTTGAAAATTGATATAAATGCGCAATAAGGAAAGTTGAAATAAACAGATCTATAACATTCGCAAAAGTGTGACAAAAAGCCAAACCACGGTTTGCATGTTTATCTTTCTGGCTGGTTTTTATATCATAATTATAACTCATAATGACATTATACAATAAAATCTAAAATAATAAAAATAAAATAAACAATCAACATTCAATTTTAAATTGCGCTTTATCAAAAATGGCTTTTATATATCAATTTGACAAAAAATTTGAAGATTAAAAAAATATACAAAAAAAACCTCGCAAATGCGAGGTTCTTCTACAATTTATCTATAAATTATAATTGATAAACTGTTATTGAAAGATTTCACTGGCCGGTGAACTCTTTATGCTACAACATAAAATTATCATTCGCTTGCCGTTTGGTAGCTAATCAAACTTGAAGCAGATGATCATAATTCAACATAATCAACCAATTTAAGTTCAATTAAATTTAATTTGATCAGGATTAAATTTAACCACAACTTAAACTGAATTGAATACACTGAATTATACAATTTTAACCTTATAAAAGGATTTAATTAAATTTGTTTAGTTAAATTAATTAACTAATTTGGTTATTCGTTATGATTAACCAATGATTTACACATCACCAAGGATTAACCAAGAATTTCAGAAACAACGCCTGAACCAACTGTACGACCACCTTCACGGATAGCGAATCTCATACCTTTTTCAATAGCGATTGGGTGAATGAGTTCGATTTCCATTGTGATGTTATCGCCTGGCATAACCATTTCAACACCTTCTGGGAGTTTGATTGAACCAGTAATATCAGTTGTACGAACGTAGAATTGTGGACGGTAACCATTGAAGAATGGAGTATGACGACCACCTTCTTCTTTCTTCAAAACGTAAACTTCAGCTTTGAAGTGTGTGTGAGGTGTGATTGAACCTGGTTTAGCAAGAACTTGACCACGTTCAATTTCAGTACGTTGGATACCACGAAGCAACAAACCTGCGTTATCACCTGAACGAGCTTCGTCAAGTGATTTACGGAACATTTCAATACCTGTGATAACAACTTTACGTGTAGGTTTAATACCAACCAATTCAACTTCTTCGTTGAGGTGGCAAACACCACGTTCTACTCTACCAGTAGCAACTGTACCACGACCTGTGATTGAGAATACATCTTCAACTGGCATCAAGAAAGGTTTATCTGTATCACGAACAGGGTCTGGAATGTAGTTATCAACAGCATCCATCAATTCACGAATGCAGTCGCAAGCTGGGTCATTAACGTTACCAGCTGATGCAGCTTCCAAAGCTTTAAGAGCAGAACCCTTAATGATTGGAGTTGTATCGCCTGGGAAGCCGTATGAGCTCAACAAGTCACGAATTTCCATTTCAACCAAGTCAAGGATTTCTGGATCGTCAACTTGATCAGTTTTGTTCATGAATACAACGATGTATGGAACACCTACTTGACGAGCAAGCAAGATGTGTTCTTTTGTTTGAGGCATTGGGCCGTCTGTAGCAGCAACAACGAGGATTGCGCCGTCCATTTGAGCAGCACCAGTGATCATGTTTTTAACATAGTCAGCGTGTCCTGGGCAGTCAACGTGAGCGTAGTGACGTTTTGCAGTTTCATACTCAATGTGTGATGTGTTAATTGTAATACCACGTGCTCTTTCTTCTGGAGTATTATCAATACCAGCATAGTCTTTTTTGTCGGCATTGAAACCCATACCAGCAAGAGTTAAGTTAATAGCAGCGGTTAATGTAGTTTTACCATGGTCAACGTGGCCGATAGTACCAATGTTAACGTGTGGTTTAGTTCTATCAAATTTAGCTTTAGCCATTTTTAAGTTCTCCTTTTTAAATATAAACAACTATATTCTAGTTTAATTTGCCAACATAAGTCAAGCAAATTTTAGTGGTTTTTTATTTTTGCAATCAAGTGGTATCAATTTTATTTAGCAGCAAATACCACTTGTTTACATCAATAATATATTTTAAAACCCTACAATAATTTTAACTGTTTAATCAAAGATTATTCAGCCAATTTTTTTCTATCGCCGATGATTTTATCAGCAATATTTTTTGGACATTCTGCATAGTGGTCAGGAACCATTGTGAATGTACCACGGCCTTGTGTTGAACCACGAAGGTCTGTTGAATAACCAAACATTTCACTCAATGGAACTTCTGCGTGAATTACTTGGCTACCATATTTTGCTTCAGTGCCGGTAAGCACACCACGACGTGATGTCAAGCCACCCATAACTGAACCAAGATATTCATCTGGAGTTGTAACTTCAACTTTCATGATAGGTTCAAGCAAAACTGGGTCTGCTTTAGCCATAGCATCTTTAAATGCCATAGAACCAGCAATTTTGAACGCCATTTCACTAGAGTCGACATCGTGGTAAGAACCACCCAACAAAGTAACTTTGAAGTCGATAGTTTCATAACCAGCAACAACACCTGCCTTTTTAGCTTCTTGAATACCTGCATCAATTGGTGGGATAAATTCTTTTGGAACTTCACCGCCAACAACTTTGTTTTCAAAGATGTAGCCTTTATCTCTTTCCAATGGTTCCATCAAAATCTTACAGTGACCATATTGACCACGACCACCAGATTGTTTGATGTATTTACCTTCAGCTTCAACAGCTTTACGGATAGTTTCTTTGTAAGCAACTTGTGGTTTACCAACGGTAACTTCAACACCAAATTCACGTTTCATACGGTCAACCAAAATATCAAGGTGCAATTCGCCCATACCAGCGATAATTGTTTGACCTGTTTGGTCATCAGTGTATGATTTGAAAGTTGGGTCTTCTTCCATCAATTTAGAGATAGCGATACCTAACTTTTCTTGTGCTTGCTTGTCTTTAGGTTCGATTGCTTGTTGGATAACTGGTTTCATAAATTCCATTTCTTCCAACTTGATAGGATGATTTTCATCGCAAAGTGTATCACCTGTACCAGTGTTTTTCAAACCAACAACTGCGCAGATGTCACCTGCCAAAACCTCATCAATATCAGTACGGTTATTTGCATGCATGTGAAGCAAACGACCAATACGTTCTTTCTTTTCTTTTGTTGCGTTCAAAACGTAACTACCAGCAGTTAATTTACCACTGTAAACACGGATAAATGTGATACGACCAACATAAGGGTCTGTTGCAATTTTGAATGCAAGTGCTGCAAATGGTTCATCATCGCTGTTGTTACGTGTAACTACTGTGCCATCTTCCAATGTACCTTTAATAGGTGGAACATCAATTGGGCTTGGCATATAGTCAACAACTGCATCAAGCAATTCTTGAATACCTTTGTTTTTAGCAGCTGTTCCGCAAAGAACTGGGAACATTTTAAGAGAACATGTTGCCTTACGGATACCTTTCTTGATTTCATCAATAGTAAGTTCTTCACCCATGAAGAATTTATCCAATAATTCATCATCAGTTTCAGCAACAGATTCAATCATTTTTTGTCTGTATTCTTGACATTGAGCAAGCATATTAGCTGGAATTTCTTCTTCTCTAACATCTTTTCCAAGGTCATCATAGAATACATAGGCTTTCATTTTCACAAGGTCAACGATACCTTTGAATGTATCAGCTTCACCAATAGGAAGTTGAAGTGGAACAACATTTGCACCCAAAACGTCTTTCATTGATTTAACTGCTTTTAAGAAATTAGCATCGTTGATATCCATTTTGTTTACGAAGCAAAGTCTTGGAACGTTAAACTTGCTTGCTTGACGCCAAACGTTTTCGCTTTGTGCTTGAACGCCCGCACGAGCACTGAACAATGCAACTGCGCCATCAAGAACTTTCAAACTACGTTCAACTTCAACTGTAAAGTCAACGTGTCCTGGAGTATCGATAATGTTGATTGTGCAGTCTTGCCACTTACATGTGGTACAAGCAGATGTGATAGTGATACCACGTTCTTGTTCTTGTGCCATCCAGTCCATTGTTGCTTCACCATCGTGTACTTCACCAATTTTGTGGTTGATACCGGTGTAGAACAAAATACGTTCAGTGGTGGTTGTTTTACCAGTATCGATGTGTGCCATGATACCGATATTTCTAATTTTTTGTAATGGTACTGTTCTTGCCATCTAATCCCCCTTAAATTACCAACGATAGTGAGCAAAAGCCTTATTTGCTTCAGCTTGTCTATGCATATCGTCACGTTTTCTGATTGCTCCACCAGCTTGGTTGTAAGCATCAGCAATTTCAGCACTTAATCTTGCGTCCATACCACGTTCGTTACGCTTTCTAGCAGCCATAACCAACCAACGGATTGCAAGAGTTTGTTGTCTATCAGCGCTAACTTCCATAGGAACTTGATAGTTTGCACCACCAACACGTCTAACTTTTGTTTCAAGTTTTGGTTTAACGTTTTCAATAGCTTGGTTAAGCACAACCATTGGTTCTTCACCAATCTTTTCAGCGGAAGTTTTCATTGCACTATAAACGATTGATTGAGCAATACCTTTTTTACCATCTAACATAACTTGGTTAATAAGTTTTGAAACCAAAGCTGAATTGTACAATGGATCAGGTATCACGTCACGCTTTACAGCGGCATTTCTTCTTGACATATATTTTCTCCTTATAAAATTTTATCAAACATAATTTGATTTTTTAGATTTCCAAACCAATATCATTAAGTAAATCGGCTTGTTCTTCTTTTGACATTTTTTGTATTTTTTGTCTAAACATAGCCACTGCTTTATCAACAGCAATTTCTTCTTCAGTTTTTTGCTTACCGATTATAAATTCACTGTGTGGTAAAGTTTCAATCCATTTGCAAAACTCTCTCCATTCAGGCAGGCGATGATTTTTGCGTTGATTATAAACTGTTTTTAATGCTCGATAGTTTGTTGTAAGCCTTGCAGTTAATTCAAATCCGCTTGGCAAATTATATAAAAGTTTAAGATATTTTTCTGCCTTATCTTCAGCATCTGCTGGGTCAGCATCAAGATATTCTTGCTTGATTTCTTCAAGACGTCTCAAAATCAATTTATCAACATACTTATTGCATTGGCCTTCAAGTTTAAACTTACTTGCCCTGTGCATTGTTGATTGACTTGACACAAAATAAACAAATCTATATCTCTCCAATTCAACCCACATTTTGTTTGAGCATCTTAAATCAAACGCAGCCAAACAGCCTGTAAGGAATTGGTCATGGCCCTCACCTCTTGGTGATTGAGCCAATTTTTCAACTGTTTCTGTAATAACTTCAGTTGGAATATCTGTGTCTATTGCCATTGGATATTTGCTGGCTTTTACACTTTCATTTATATCATAAGTTTTAACATTACTAACTTTCATTTTATACCTCTTACTATTTAATTTTGCAATGTTATAGTATTTGGTACTCACTAAAAACTAATGTGACTTTGTTTTAATTGACTTTATCATCTCAATCAAAAATTTATTTTACTAAATTTCATTGAGTGTACTAGATTTTATTTTAAAGCTTATTTAGGGCGTTTAGCACCGTATTTACTTCTACCTTGTTTACGTTTTTGAACAGCGGCAGTATCAAGTGCACCACGAACAACGTGATATCTTACACCTGGAAGGTCAGGAACACGACCACCACGAACCAATACAACATTGTGTTCTTGCAAGTTGTGGCCTTCGCCTGGGATATAACATGTTGTTTCTTTGCCATTAGATAAACGTACACGACAGATTTTACGTAAAGCTGAGTTTGGTTTTTTAGGTGTTGTTGTTGTAACTGTTAAGCATACACCACGTTTTTGTGGGCATTCGTCCAAAAGGATTGATTGTGATTTAGCAGTTTGTTTAACACGACCCTTTCTTACCAATTGATTAACTGTAGGCATTTTTCCTCCTTAAAAATTTGAAAAGTGGAAAGTTTTCCACATTTTTGTCACAAACTGTGACGATTTGTTTTGAATTTAAGCATGTTTCCAAAACAAGTTTGCATTGCCTAGCAATGCTTGGTTGATTTTAAACTAAAACCAACAAAAAGCAACCTCTTCCTAATGGCAAAGCAGCATTTTGCCATAGTTGAAAAGATTATACTAAATTATAGCCATAAAGTCAATAGTTTTAGCAATTTAAACATCTAAATTTTAGTGAGTTTTTACTTAACATTTTTTAATTTATTTGTTTTAACATTGCATAAATATGCTAGCAAAAACCAATCAAAATTTCTATATTTTTTTAAGATAATAATTTTATTATTAATATAAACACAATTTATATCACAATGAAAAACTATTGTTATTTTTTATCTCTTGATCCGCAAAAGATGATGCTAAATAAAATAAACTTATCTCTATCACTGTTATTTATGAAAATTTCTTTTTTATTACAGTAAAAAATCAAAAAAACACAAAAAAAGGCCTGCCAGAACAAGCCTTTTGATTTTAAATTTTGTTTTAGCTTTTCGATTTGTCTTTTATCAAAGCAATGCTTAAACACTGTTAGTTGGTTTGTCTTTTGCGGTGATAATGCTTAAATGAAAAGTAAAATAATATTGAATGAAATAGGTTGATAAAAACACATTTGTTTTTAATTTAGCAAACTAGAACAATTCAACAATTTGATATGTAATGATAAACATTACAAATAGCGAACATAGAACTAGATAAGTTCAACGATTGCCATATCGGCATTGTCACCTTTACGAGTGCCAACTTTAAGGATACGAGTGTAACCGCCACCTTGCCCTAATTCTTTAGCACGTGCTGCATATTTTGGAGCATATACATTGAAGATTTTTTCGCAAAGTGGATTTTTGATGTTGTCTATACGGGTAAGGTAATCAGCTTTCTTTTCGCCTGGTTTGCGTTCTTCCTTAACTGAATAAGTTTTTGCCATGATTTTTCTGCGTGCAGCAAGTTTTTTAGGGCCATCGTTCATAACTTCACGAGTAACCTTTTCACCTTTAGCATTAACAGTTGTTTTTGTGACAGTTGTAACATCATCATAAGAATTGATTGCAAGAGTCAACAATTTTTCAACATAACTTTTAAGAGATTTTGCACGAGCAACTGTTGTTTCGATTTTACCTTTCCAAAGCAAATCTGTTGCTTGATTGCGCATGATAGCAAGTCTTTCTTCAGTAGGACGACCTAATTTAGCATTTGACATATTGTTTGTCCTCCTTAATAATTTTCATTGCCTTCAAGGACAATGCCAAGTGCGTCAAGTTTAGCAATAACTTCTTCCATAGATTTAGCACCCATGTTACGAACTTTCATCATTTCACCACGAGTCTTTTTAGCAAGATCACCGATAGTGTCAATACCAGCACGTTTCAAGCAGTTATAACTACGAACGCTCAATTCCATTTCCTCAATAGGTTTTTCGTACAATTTTGTTCTTTCGTCTTCTTTACGAGCAACTAAAATATTCATTCCGTCCATACCTTCAACAAGTTCAACGAACATAGTTGCATAGTCGTTAAGAAGTTTTGCAGAAAGTGCAACAACTTCTTTTGCACTAACTGTGCCACGTGTTTGAACGTCAAGCACAAGTTTATCATAGTCAAGGCTACGACCAACACGGCTTGATTGAACTTCAAAATTCACGCGTTTAACAGGAGTGAATAATGAATCGATAGCGATGTAATCCACTTCATCAGAATATTCTTTGTTTTGACTTGCAGGCACATAACCACGACCACGACCCACATACAATGTCATTTGAAGGTCTGCGTCATCGTCAAGTGTGCAAATGTACAAATCAGGGTTTACAATTGAAATGCCTTCTTCACATTCAATATCTTTAGCATAAACAACTTTTGGACCTTTAACATTTAAAGTCATTTTGCCTTTAAAGTCTTCGTCTTTACTTTCAGTTTTAACAGCCAAAGATTTCAAATTCAAAACAATATCTGGAACGTCTTCTGTAACGCCCTTGATTGTTGAAAATTCATGCAACACGCCTTTGATTTTGATACCAACAACTGCTGCACCTGGAAGAGAACTTAAAAGTGTTCTGCGCAACATATTGCCAATCGTAATGCCAAAACCTTTTTCCATAGGTTCTACTGTAATTATAGCATTTGCCCCATTGTCTGATTCTTCCAAAAGAATTTTTGGTTTTTCGATTTCCATCATAATTATTTCTCCTATTATCTTGAATAAAATTCGACAATCAAGTGTTCTTGAATGTTCAAGTCAATATCATCACGTTCTGGTAATGCCAAAACTTTACCTGTAAGGCTTTCCATATTAAATTCAAGCCATTTTGGTGTGTTGACTTTTGTTTCTTTCAAACCTTTGAACATATCAAGTTCTTGTTTGCTTTCTTTAACAGCAATCACGTCACCAACTTTAACTTGGTATGATGGGATATTAACCTTTTTACCATTAACAGTGATGTGACCATGGTTTACGATTTGTCTAGCTTCGGCACGAGATGAACCCAAACCGCAACGATAAACCACATTGTCAAGCCTTAATTCAAGCATTTTAAGCAAAGCCCAACCTGTAGCTTCTTTGCTAGCAGCGGCCTTTTCATAACAAATTCTAAATTGTTTTTCAAGCAAGCCATAGTTACGTCTAACTTTATTCTTTTCACGCAATTGAACGCCATATTCACTGATTTTCTTTCTTGCTGTGCCGTGTTGTCCTGGAACAACTGGACGTTTGTCGAAAGAACATTTAGTTAAGCATCTTTCACCTTTCAAGAAAAGTTTGCAACCTTCCCTACGGCATTGTTTACAACTTGGACAAGTATTTTTTGCCATATTTCCTCCTATAACCTTCTAGCCTTAGGTGGTCTGCAACCATTGTGAGCGATTGGAGATACGTCTTTAATCATAGTAACTTGAAGACCAGCAGTTCCAACTGCACGGATAGCAGATTCACGAGCAACGCCCGCACCTTTGACATAAATTGCAACTTTAGTGATACCAAAGTTAGCAACATCTTTCAAGCATGCTTCAACAGCATCTTGTGCTGCAAATGGAGTGGTCTTTTTTGCACCACGGTTACCACGAGCACCTGCACTTGATTGAGCAAGAAGGTTGCCTTGGCAAGTTAAAGATACGATTGTGTTGTTTGGACCAGCCAAAATATGCACTTCACCTTCACCATTAGGGGCTAAAAATTTCTTTTTCTTTACAACTTTTTTAGTAGTGTTAGCCATTTATTCCTCCTTACTTTTTCTTGTTTGCTATTGTTTTTTTAGGACCTTTACATGTACGAGCATTTTGCTTGCTTGATTGACCACGAACAGGCAAATGAGCAATGTGACGAAGTCCACGATAGCATCTGATTTCTTTTAATCTTTTGATGTCTAATGCAACATCTTTACGTTTTTCACCTTCAACGGTGTAATTTGCTTCAATATATTTACGAATTGCAGCAATATCGTTTTCGGTAAGATCTTTGACACGAGTGTCAGGGTTAATCCCTGTTTCAGCCAAAATTTTGTTGGAAGTGGTTCTACCGATACCGTAGATATAAGTCAAACCAATTTCCACTCTTTTTTCATTAGGTAAATCCACACCGGATATACGAGCCATTTTGATTCCTCCAAATAATATTTGTGATGCTTTTTGTGCGCTTGCCAAAGGCAAACATGTATTTTAAACATTATCAATTGTTAAATTAATTAAAATTTAAAACTTGTTTCCAAACCCCAATGAGCATCAAAATTAGGCTTTGGGTTATTTACGTCAAGAACAAAGTTCAAAACATAATTTCATATTAGTTTTATTATACTCACAACACCAAATTGCCGCGAGGTGTTATGCTTGTTTTCAAATTTAGTTTGTCAATATGCTTTGTAAGGATAGTACTTACAAACAAAGACAGTCAAGGATTAGCCTTGACGTTGTTTATGTTTAGGTGATTTTGAACAGATTACCATAACCTTACCATTACGTTTGATAACCTTGCATTTTTCACAAATTGGTTTAACAGATGGACGCACCTTCATGCTATTTATCTCCTTTTTGAGTTAAAAATTTAAAATTTGCAGACTGGTTCAGTTTTCAAATTTAGTTTTTATCACGCCAAACGATTCTGCCTTTGGTTAAGTCATAAGGTGTCATTTCAACTTTAACTTTGTCGCCAAGCAAAACACGTATCTTATTTGTGCGCAGCTTGCCTGAAACATAAGCAGTGATGTAATGATTGTTCATGATTTTAACCTTGAAATTGCCATTTGATAAAACATCAACAATTTCGCCTTCTACATCGATAACATCTTCTTTCGACATATTACTCCTTTACGTTTTGATATACTTTAAGCATATTGTAGATTTCAGTGTCAGTGACGATTGGTGAAAGGAACTTGTTGTAGATCATTTCATCATGCGCCAACTTCACCAAGTGTTTTGGATTTTTTGTCTTTAATTTGTTACGAACTCGAAATCTACCATCTATTATAACAGGATATCCAATTTTGTCAATAGAAACCACTAAAAATATGCGGTTTTTATCGTGTCCCGCAACCGACTTTACAATATCACCGGCTGTAAATTGATTGTTCATACCTCTCCTATAATGACAGAATTTCTACACCATCTTTTGTTATCAAAATAGTGTTTTCATAATGCGCTGCTGGAAGACCGTCCCAAGTGGAAATTGTCCAATCGTTGTCTTCCATAACCACATCACGTTTGCCAAGTGTAACCATTGGCTCAACTGCCAAAGTCATACCAGCTTGCAATACAATGCCTGAATTGTATTTGCCATAATTTGGCACATAAGGATCTTCGTGCATTTCTGTACCAATCCCGTGCCCAGTTAATTCACGCACAACACCATATCCGCGATCCTCAAGATATTTTTGGATTTGGTGACTGATATTGCCCAGCCTACTGCCTGCCTTAATACCTTTAAGACCTTCAAAGAATGATTGTTTTGTATCGTTAATTAACCTTTGTTTTTCAATTGAGATATTGCCAACAGGGAAAGTCCTTGCAGCATCACTCTGCCACCCGTTGTAGATGACGCCACAGTCGATGCTGATTATGTCGCCATCTATTAAAGGCTGATCGTTACAAAATCCGTGCACCACTTGTTCATTTACACTTGCACAAATGGTAAACGGAAAACCCTCGTATCCGAGGAAGGAAGGAATAGCGCCTTGGGATTTAATATATTGATAGGCCAAATCGTTAAGGCGCAAACTTGTTTGGCCAGGAAATATGTGTTGCTCAAGCATATTCAAGGTGTCCCTTAAAATTTTGCCTGCCTGACGCATAATTTCAATTTGTTCTTTATTTTTAATGGTTATACTCATTTTATCTCTCTCACAACATCTTCAAGCACCTGTTTTGGTGACTTGCTTGCATCAACATCAACAACTTTAACACCCCAAGATTTATACAAATCTAAAAGTGGTAAAGTGTCTTTTTCAAAAATTTCAAATCTTTTGTTTATTGATTCAAGTGTATCGTCCGCACGGGTTGCCAACTTGCCCCCACATGCTGGACAATTTTCTTCATTGACTGCTGATTTTTTTGTTATCATTTTGCAATTTGTGCAAGTTAAACGATTAAGCAACCTATCAACCGCTTTTTCCTTGCTTAAATTGAGATGAATAACAAGGTCAATGTTCATAAAATCTTTTAACTGTTTTGCTTGATTTGGTTCACGAGGGAAGCCGTCAAACACAACATTTTTAGATTTTATAGCCTTAAGTTTGTTTTGCAAAACTGCCATAACTGTGTCAGTGTCAACAAGTGCACCCGCATTGATACGTTCAGCGATTAACTTACCAAGTTTAGAGCCTGTTGCAATTTCATCACGAAACAATTGACCAGTTGAAATCAATTCAAAATCCATTACATTTTGAAGTTCAGCAACAAGTGTGCCTTTGCCAGAACCTTGAATGCCGATTAAAACGATATTCATATAACCCCTTTTGAATACAGAGTTTCAAACAGAAACTTTGTTATTGTGGATAAGCCAACAATAATAAAATTGTCAGCCTACTTTAAAAATCCACGATAATTTTTTGCAAGCATTTGCGCTTCAAGTTGTTTGTCAAATTCAAGGGCAACAGAAACAACGATAAGCATACCAGTTGCACTAAATGCACTTGTAACACCGCCTGCACCAATTGCGGTGAAGAGCAATGTTGGAACAAGGGCCATGAAAGCTAAGAAAATTGCACCAAAGAGAGTGATTCTCTTATTGATATTGCCTAAATAATCTGCTGTTGGTTTACCAGGACGAATACCTTGAATAAAACCACCATTTTGTTGAATTTGACGTGAAATTTGTTCAGTATCAAATTGAAGTGATGAATAGAAATATGCAAAACCTAAAATCAAAAGTGACAATACGATTGCATAAACCCAACTGCCTGCGCCAAGCCATTTATTCCACCAACCGATAAAACCACCAGTCGCATTAGGATTGATAATTGACATGATAAGTTGTGGGAAAGAAAGGATTGTGCTTGCAAAAATGATTGGCATAACACCATTTGCATTTACACGGACAGGAATAAATGTTGATTGTCCGCCATACATTTTTCTACCTTTCATTTGTTTTGCGTATTGTACGTTTACACGTCTTTCACCGCCATCAACAAAGACAACAAGTGCAAAGATCAATACTAAAACAACGATGAATAAAATCAAACGCCAAATTGCTCTTTGTGTGGTTTCGCCACCAACTGTCATATCTTGGAAGTTACCAAAGATTGTTGTTGCGCCACTAGACAAGATACCAACAAAAATCAACAATGACATACCATTGCCAATGCCCAACTCTGTGATTTTTTCACCAAGCCAAACAGTGAACATTGCGCCAGCAACAAGCATTGTTACAATAAACGCATAGAACACAAATTTGTTGTTACCAAAAGCTGTTAAATCAGCATAACTTGCTGTATTAAAGCCAATAGCAATACCAAGAGCTTGTGCAATTGCAATGACAAGTGCTGCAATTTTTGTGTATAAATTTATACGTTTTCTACCATCAGCACCACCATCTTTTGCCATTGCTTGCCAGCTAGGAATAACTGCGCTTAACAATTGAATAATAATGCTAGATGTGATGTAAGGGGAAACACCCAATGCCAAAAATGAACCTTGGCTTAAAGCGCCACCACTTACTGCACTTAACAGACTTAAGAAAGTGTTACTTTCTACGTTACTGCTATATGCCCCGCTGTCAACACCAGGGATTGGAATCCAACAACCAAGGCGGTAAATGAATAATAAGAGAATAGTTAAAAGTAACTTATTTCTTATTTCCTTAATTTTAAATGCGTCAGCTAATGTTTTAAACATTATACCTCCTCTATACTGCCACCTTGTGCTGTAATTTTATCTTTTGCTGTTGCTGTAAATTTGTTAGCAACAACTTTCAAAGCAACAGTAAGTTCACCATTGCCCAAAATTTTAACGCCGTCTTTTTCAACTTTTGAAAGGATACCACTTTCAAGGAGTTTAACAGCATCAACAGTTGTGTTCGCTTCAAAAATATTTAAAGCACCAACGTTCACAACAGAATATACTTTTTTAAATTTAGCATTGCTAAATCCTTTGATAGGAACTCTTCTGTACAAAGGGTTTTGACCACCTTCAAATCCAGGACGAACACCGCCACCAGAACGAGCATTTTGGCCTTTGTGACCTTTACCAGAGGTTTTGCCTACACCACTACCGATACCACGACCAAGACGTTTTTTGCTTGTCCTAGCGCCTTCGGCATAAGTCAATTCGTGTATATACATAATCTCTCCTTTACGCTTCTTCTTCCACTTTTAACAAGTGTTTAACTTTGAAGATGCTTCCTCTTATACAATCGTTGTCAGGAAGAACACGGGTTTGACCAAGTTTTTTGAAACCAAGGGCTTCAACAACTTTGGCTTGTTCTTTATTATAACCAACAGCACTCTTTACGTAAGTAACTTTGATGGTTTTTTGTGATTTTTTAGCCATATATCCTCCTAAATTTCTTCAACTGATTTGCCACGAAGAAGAGCAACTTGTTCTTTTGTTCTTAATGATTTAAGACCATTCAAAGTAGCCCTAGCAACGTTAATTTTGTCAGTTGAGCCATAAATTTTTGCAGTTAAATCTGTGTAACCTGCCATTTCAAATACAGTACGAGCCGCACCACCAGCAATCAAACCGCTACCTTTTTTAGAAGGAAGCATTTTAACGCTTGTTTTAGCAAATTTGCCAATGATTTCGTGTGGGATTGTACCATCAATTACAGGAACAGTAATTAAAGATTTTTTAGCAGCTTTTGTTGCTTTTTCGATAGCAGCTGGAACTTCGGCAGCTTTTGCCAAGCCCATGCCAACTCTACCCTTTTTGTCACCTACGATAACAAGAGCAGAAAAACGCATTGTACGGCCACCCTTAACAACTTTTGTTACACGGCGTACGTCCAACATTTTCTTGTCGAATTCGTCTTTGATTTCTTCTCTTTCTCTAGGCTTTCTAAATTCACGTTTTTGTTGTTGTGCCATAATCTCTCCTTAAAATTCCAAGCCACCGGCTCTAGCGCCGTCAGCAAGTTCTTTAACTCTTCCTGTGTAAAGATATCCACCACGATCAAATACAACAGTTTTGATTTTTGCTTTTTTAGCAAGTTTAGCGATTTGTTCGCCAACAAATCTAGCTGCTTCTTTGTTTGTCATATCTTTAACTTGTTCTTTGATTTCTTTTTGAGTTGTGTTGCAAGCAACAAGAGTAACACCCTTTGTATCATCAATGATTTGAGCATAAATGTTGCTTAAACTACGATACACACAAAGACGTGGGCAAGCGCTTGTACCAGATAAATTATGACGTAATCTGATATGGCGTTTAACACGTTTTGCATTTTTATTTTCTTTATTTATCATAACTTACCTCCTACTTTTTCTTACCGGCAGCCTTACCTGGTTTTAAAATGACTGGTTCATTTGTGTAATGAATGCCATAACCATGGTATGGTTCCATTGGGCGGATTGCACGAATTTTTGCTGCAATTTCGCCAACTAATTCTTTGTTTGCACCACAAACAAGGATTGTGTTGTTGTCTGGAACTTCAAATGTGATACCTGCTGGTTCTTCAACTTCAACAGGGTGAGACAAACCTAAAGCCATAACCAATTTTTTGCCTTGTTTGTTGAGTTTGTAACCGACACCATTAACTGTTAAAGACTTTTTATAACCATCTTTAACACCCATAACCATATTATGGATAAGTTGACGATACAAACCTTGTTTTGCATTGCTGTCTGTTGTGTCATCAAGACGTGTAACATAAACATGGCCATCTTTAACTTCAACTGCAATATTTTTTGAAAATTCTTGAGTTAAAGTATCCTTAGCCCCTTTAACTGTTACAACATGACCATTAACTTCAACAGTAACACCTGCTGGGATAGCGACAGGTAATTTACCAATTCTTGACATATCTTACCCTCCTACCATACATAAGCGAGCACTTCGCCGCCTACGTTCATTTTTCTAGCAACCTTATCTGTAACGATGCCTTTGCTTGTTGAAACAATTGCAATACCAAGACCATTAAGAACTTGTGGTAATTGTTCAGCGTTAGCATAAATTCTCAAACCAGGTTTGCTAATTCTTTTAAGCCCTTGAATAACTTTTTCGCCATTAGGACCATATTTAAGTGTGATTTCAATCATGTTGACACCGTCAACAACTTCTGTTTTGTAATCAACAATAAAACCTTCATCTTTTAAGATTTCAGCGATTGCAAGTTTGGTTTTTGATTGAGGAATAAGCACACTTTCATGCTTTGACATATTCGCATTGCGGATACGTGTAAGCATATCTGCGATTGGGTCTATACTTAACATAATCTCTCCTTTTTACCAACTAGCTTTCTTAACGCCAGGGATTTCACCTTTGTTAGCCAAATTTCTAAAACAAATTCTGCAAATACCATATTTTTTAAGCACTGCATGTGGACGGCCACAAAGAGAGCAACGTGTATATTCACGAGTTGCGAATTTTTGTTGTCTTTGTTGTTTATTTATCATTGCTTTTCTTGCCATAATCCACTCCTACTTCTTTTTTCTAAATGGTACGCCCATTAATTTTAACAATTCAAATGCTTCTTCGTTTGTGTTTGCTGTTGTAACAAACATAATATCGAAACCACGAACAGCATCAATCTTATCATAAATGATTTCTGGGAAGATGATTTGTTCTTTAACACCGAAACTGTAGTTACCACGACCATCGAATGATGTTGTGCTCAAACCTTGGAAGTCACGCACACGTGGCAATGCAACTGAAATCAATCTATCGAAGAATTCATACATTTTTTCACCACGAAGTGTAACCTTTGCGCCAATTTTTTGACCTTGACGAAGTTTGAAATTTGCAACTGATTTTTTTGCATAAGTAACAACTGCTTTTTGACCAGCAATCAAGCTTAATTCATCAACTGCTGTGTTGAAACTTTTAGCATTGTCTTTTTCTTTACCAAGACGAAGTGACAAAACGATTTTTTCAATGTGAGGGATTTGCATTACATTTTTGTAACCAAATTTTTCTTGCATTGCAGGTTTTACAACTTCGTTATAGTATGCATGACGTCTATTAATTTCTTTTTCCATGTGTCATACTCCTTTATGCTTTTTTGCTAGTTTTTGTTGTTTTTGTAGCTTTTTTTGCCACTTCCAAACTAGCACCGCATTTTTTACAAACGCGTACGTGTTTACCATCGACATCATTGTGAGCAACACGAGTTGCTTTTTTGCACGCTGGGCAAACAACTTGAACGTTAGAAGCATCAATGGCACCTTCAGATTTAATAATCCCGCCCTTGTCATCTTTGCTTCTTGGTTTTGTGTGATGAGATTGAATATTAACGTTAGCAACAACAACTTTGTTATTATCACGGTTAACTTCAAGCACTTCACCAGTTTTGCCAGCATCTTTACCAGCAATCACTAATACGTTATCGCCTTTTTTAACACTTAACTTCATATTCGACCTCCTATAATACTTCTGGTGCAAGTGAGATTATTTGAGTAAATCCTTTTGCACGAAGTTCTCTTGCGATAGGTCCAAACACACGAGTACCACGAGTTGCTTTTTGTTTATCAATAAGCACTGCAGCATTTTCGTCAAATTTGATAACACTGCCATCAGCACGTTGAACACCTGTTTTTGAGCGAACAATAACTGCCATAACAACATCACCTTTTTTAACTTTACCGTCTGGATCTGCTTTTTTTACAGAGGCAACTATCACATCGCCAATGTTTGCAAATTTTCTAACTGAACCGCCAAGACAACGAATGCACATAATTTTCTTTGCGCCTGAATTGTCTGCCACGTTCAAAATTGAAAATGGTTGTATCATGATTTTGCCTCCTATTTAGCTCTTTCAACGATTGTAAGAAGACGGAAGTATTTGTCCTTTGAAAGTGGACGTGTTTCTTCAATCACAACAGTGTCACCGATGTGAGCATCGTTCTTTTCGTCATGAGCTTTATATTTTTTTGTATATGTCATATACTTTTTATAAATTGGGTGTTTTTTCTTGCTGGTAACCAAAACAGTAATAGTTTTGTCCATTTTATCAGAAACAACAACACCTTGAATTGTCTTGTGGTTTACTTGTTTTTCCATAATATTACTCCTTTGCTCCAGCTAATTTTTTTGCGTTCAATTCAGTTTTAACTCTAGCAATTTCACGTTTTGTTTCACGGATACTAGCTGTGTTTTGAAGTTGACCAACTTTCTTTTGGAAAGTTAAATTGAAAAGCGCACTGCTTAATTCTTTTTCTTTGCTGGTCAATTCTTCAACTGACATGTTTTTGTAATTATTCTTCATTATTTTCACCGCCTTTTTCCTTGCGAACTACTTTAGTTTTGCAAGGAAGTTTGTGAGAAGCAAGCCTTAATGCCTCCAAGCATTGTTCTTCACTTGGACCGCTAACTTCCATAATGACACGGTCACGTTTTACAACTGCTACGTGTCCAACTTGTGCACCTTTACCGCTACCCATACGAGTGTCAGCAGGTTTTTTAGTGATAGGTTTGTGTGGGAAAACCTTAATCCAAACTTGACCACCACGTTTCATGTATCTGTTGATAGCAACACGTGCTGCTTCAAGTTGGTTAGGAGTGATCCAACATGGTTCTGTTGCTTGGAGACCATAGTCACCATAGCTTACGAAATTACCACGAGTGGCACGACCGGTTAAACGGCCACGGAATTGTTTTCTTCTTTTTTCTCTTTTAGGTATTAACATATTAGTTTTCTCCTTTCTTGTGGCTTTGAACAGTGCTTTGAGAAACTTTACCCAAAATTTCGCCCTTGTTGATCCAAACTTTTACGCCCAACACACCAAATGTTGTGTGTGCTTCAACGCAAGCATAATCAATGTTAGCACGAATTGTGTGAAGAGGAAGCAAACCTTCATGATAGTGTTCACTACGAGCAATTTCAGCACCGTCAAGACGGCCAGAAACCATAGTTTTAACACCAACAGCGCCAGCACGCATAACACGTTGCATAGCACTCTTCATTGTACGTCTAAATTGAGCACGTTTTTCAAGTTGAGCAGCGATTGATTCAGCTACAAGTTTTGCATCTAAATCAGGGTTTTTGATTTCAACAATATTAACGTTTACCTTTTTAGCAGTTGAAAGTTTTTCAACATTCTTTTTCAATGCTTCAACACCAGCACCTTTTTGTCCAATAAGCACACCAGGTTTGGCTGTTGAGATTGAAACTGTTACACTGTCATTTGTTCTTTCGATAAGAACATTTGAAACTGCACAATTTTTGTATTCTTTAAGGATATAATTACGGATTGTATTATCTTCCTTAATGTTAGCAGCGATTTCTTTTTTATCTGCGTACCAAAAAGAATTCCAAGTCTTATTGATACCAAGTCTCATTCCATTAGGATTTACTTTTTGTCCCATAATTTTTACTCCTTATTTTTACTATCTAGCACAACTTTGATGTGGCTAGTTCTAGTTACGATTCTGTCAGCACCATGAGCACGTCCACGGAAGTAAACTTTGTTTACACGTGTTGGACCTTGACCAAGGATAACTTCAGCCAAATACAAATCGTGAACATTAAGTCCTTTATTGTTTTCAGCATTAGCACCAGCAGATTTAACAACTTTTAATAAGATGGCAGCAGCATCGTGTGGCATATTGCTTAAGATTGCAACTGCATCATCATAACTCTTTCCTCTAACTTGGTCGATAACAATTTTAGCCTTTGTAGGAGCCAAACGTACAAAACGTACACTAGCATAAGGACGAGTTTCTTTATTCGCTTTGATTTGTTCAGATTTTTCTCTAATTCTCTTTGCCATATTTTACTCCTATTTAGCTGCGGCTTCTTTTTGTTTGTGACCTTTAAATGTACGGGTTGGAGCAAATTCACCTAATTTGTGACCAACCATATCGACAGTACAGTACACTGGAATATGTTTTTTACCATTGTGAACAGCGATTGTGTGTCCAACGAATTCAGGGTAAATTGTGCTTGATCTTGACCATGTCTTTACAGCTTTCTTTTCACCTTTTTCATTCATTGCAACAATACGACTCATAAGTTTTTGTTCAACATAAGGTTTTTTCTTTAAACTTCTACTCATATTTCACTCCTACTTAGCATTGCATCTCTTAACCATAAGTTTATTAGATGCTTTGTTGTGTTTTCTTGTCTTGTATCCAAGAGCAGGTTTGCCCCAAGGAGTCATAGGACCAGCATGACCAACTGGTGACTTACCTTCACCACCGCCATGTGGGTGATCAACAGGGTTCATTGCGCTACCACGTACTGATGGACGAACACCCATGTGACGTTTACGGCCAGCTTTACCCAAAGATACAATTTCATTTTCTTCATTGCCAATTTCACCGATTGTTGCACGGCAAACTGCCAATACTTTTCTCATTTCGCCACTTGGCAAACGAAGAGTAACATAAGCACCTTCTTTAGCCATAAGTTGAGCAGATTCACCAGCTGAACGAACCATTTGACCACCACGGCCAGGTTGAAGTTCAATGTTGTGAATTTTTGCACCAAGTGGAATGTCTTTAAGTTCCAAGCAGTGACCAGGTTTGATTTCCGCACCTGTACCACTCATAACCTTGTCGCCAACGCTTAAACCACGAGGAGCGATAATAAATCTTTTTTCACCATCAGCATAAGTAAGCAATGCAATATATGCTGTACGGTTTGGGTCGTATTGAATGCTTTCAACACGTGCTACGACACCATCTTTTTTCCTTTTGAAATCGATTACACGATATTTACGTCTGTTTTCGCCACCGATGTTTCTAACTGTGATTTTACCTTGAGCATTACGACCACCAGTCTTTTTAACAGTTGTTAAAAGTGATTTAGGCGTAACGGCATCTTTAGTCAATTCTTCATAAGTCTTATAACTAACGAAACGGCTACCTGCAGATGTAGGTTTTTTAGTTCTTATTGCCATACTATCTCCTTTTAGTTCAAGCTTTCGAAGAATGCGATAGGTTTGCTGTCAGCTTTCAAGAAGACGATAGCTTTTTTGTAATCGCTTGTTCTACCAGTTACTTGACCACTTTTTGTGTTTCTTGTTTTAAGTTTGCCTGTGCAATTGATTGTGTTTACACGTGCAACTTGCACTTCAAACAATTCTTCAACTGCTTTTTTGATTTCAATTTTGTTTGCAGATTTTGCAACTTTAAATGTATAAACTTTATTTGGAATACCTGCGTATGACTTTTCTGTCATAATAGGTTCTAAAATGATTTGTTGTGCTTTCATATTAAACGTAAGCCTCCTCTAACTTTTTCATTGCATCAGTTGTGAATACAACATAAGTGTTTTCCACAATTTCAGCCACATTTAACAAGTCAGCATCAACACAACTAACTTTTTCAAGATTGTTTGTTGCTCTAACAACATTTTCGTCTTTACCTGCAGTTACGATAACTGTACGTTTATTCAAACCGAAAGTTTTTAAGAAATTGTTTGCTGTTTTTGTTTTGTTTTCAAAATCAACTTTATCAAGCACAACAACTTCGTTTTGACGAATTTTTTCACTTAATGCACTTGCAAAAGCGATGTCACGCATTTTCTTGTTGATTTTTTGACTGAAGTCTCTTGGCTTTGGAGCGAATACTACGCCACCGCCAGTGAATTGTGGAGCACTCTTTTCGTCATGACGAGCATTACCTGTGCCCTTTTGACGATAGATTTTCTTTTTGCTTGCATTGATTTCGCTACGTGTCAAAGTTGATTTTGTGCCTTGACGAGCATTGTTGTGCAATGCAACGATAACTTGATGAATCAAAGGTTGATTGTAGTCAGCACCGAACACCATATCGTTAAGTTCAATTTTGCCAACTTCTTCCTTTTTCATATTATAAACTTTAAGTTCCATAGTTCTCTCCTTTAAGCCTTGGCAGCGGTCTTAACAACTACGATAGATTTCTTTGGACCAGGGATTGCACCTTTAACCAAAAGCAAATTTCTTTCCGCGTCAACACGAACAACTTTCAAGTTTTGAACTGTTGCTGTTTCGTGACCGTAGTGACCAGGCATATTTTTACCCTTGAATACACGGCTTGGGGTTGAGTTAGCACCCATTGAACCAACTTCTCTATGAACAGGGCCTACACCGTGTGTCATTTTAAGACGTTGTTGATTCCAACGTTTGATAACGCCAGTAAAACCGTGACCTTTTGTTGTGCCAGTTACATCAACGATGTCACCAGCTGTAAACATGTCAGCTTTAACTTCTTGACCAACACTGAATTTTGATGTGTCGTCAAATCTAAATTCTTTTAAAACACGTTTTGCGTCAACGCCAGCTTTTTTGAATGTGCCAGCAACGCATTTGTTTACGTTTTTGGCTTTGATTTCGCCAAATGCTAATTGAACTGAATCATAACCGTCTTTTTGAACGTTTTTGATTTGAGTTACATAGCAAGGACCTGCTTCAATAACTGTTACAGGTTCAACTCTACCATCTTCGGTGAAAAGTTGAGTCATACCAATCTTTTTACCTATAATTGCTTTTTCCACAGTTTCCTCCTTATAATTCAACCTTAATGTCAACACCAGCTGGTACATTCATTTTCAAAAGTGTATCAACTGCTTTTGCATTAGGTGCATAGACATCGATAAGTCTAAAATGTGTACGCGATTCAAATTGTTCACGTGAATCTTTGTTTACGTGCGTACTACGTAAGATTGTAACCACTTCACGTTTTGTTGGAAGTGGAATTGGGCCTGAAACTTTACAGCCAGACTTTGTTGCGGTATCAAGTATTTTTGAAACCACATTTTCGATTAAACCTGTATCGTAAGAAGCAAGTTTAATTCTCAATTTTGTTGTTGCCATTTAATTCTCTCCTTTTATATTTTTAGTCAACACCCTAACTAGTGACCTTAACATTGACAAATCAGCCAAGCAGTTTGAGATATTTCACTCACTTACCAGATTGTATTTTCAATTGTCTTTCATGCTTTGCCTTATCTTGCATAAACATTAAATAAGGTAAGTATTGATAATGCGAATTTATAATACAATTTACACTGACCCGTGTGTTAAGTGCGGGTTTCCAAAAGAAAATGCCTCACACTTTGGTTCGGCAATCAATCCACTAGCACTCTTATGAGTTATGGTCGGCACAAATTCCCATTTGCTGTTGCTAGCAAATGCAACCTTATGCGTCACTCCACATAAAACCAGCGAAATTATTCTATCAAAGACGAATAACTTTGTCAACCCTTTTTTAAAAACTTTTTTAAACAATTTGGCAACACTAAATTTGCAAAAAAAATTTCAAAAAGGTATTTACAAATTTTTTAACATGTGATACAATGCAAGCAAATAAAATATTGATAAGGAGAAATTATGCCAAAGGTAAACATTCAAGTTTTGAACAAATATAACTCTTATTCAAACGTTCAATTAGTTAAAGAATTCTTAACAGATGCCCGCAATGATGGTCAAATGGTTACTGCTTCATCATTCGTTCCTGATGTTATGGGCAATTTCTTGGGCAAAATGTCTGCAGATGACAAGACATTCTTATATTCACGTGTTAAAAAGAGTGTTGATTTAATCCAAGCTATTTATGATTTGTACATGGACAATTTCCAATACTGTGATTTCGCTTTAAACCTTGAAGCGCTCACAAAAGTTTTGGAAGATTTTGTTAGAACAAACACTCGTGCAATCCCTGATGTTAAATTGAGAGAAAGTTTTGAAAATTTCTTTACACCTATTCTCCACAATGCTTACACTTTCAGAAACAATAATCAAATCTTGTTGTAAGATTGTATAATATTTGCCTGACACATTAATTTAGTATTATTTGCATTTAGTGCAAAACAAAAAAACTCGCATCAAACAGCGAGTTTTTTGTTTTAATAAGCAACAAATCAAATTTATATTTTTGGCTAAATATATTTATGTTTTTGTTAAATTATTTTTTATTGCAATCAAATTTTCAAGAATTAAATAATTTTAATTCCAAAATTAAATAATTTTAGTTCCAAAATTAAATAATTTTAGTTCCAAAATTAAATAATTTTAGTTCCAAAATTAAATAATTTTATCAATTTGTTCACCAATTTCTTCAACCTTGACTGCTGGTGAAATTGTTTGATTAACAGTTTGTTCCAAAGGCATTGTCACTTTTGTTTCTGTTTGACTTGTTGCACCGTTTGTTGAAACTGTGTTATCGTTTTGCAAAGCTTTACTAATCATTTCTTCTTGGGTTTTCCTTTCCCAATCGTCAAGACCTTCAGCCAATAGTTTTGTCAAATTTGCTTGACGTGGTTGTTCAGCTTTTTGTACGTCAGTCCTCACAGACGATTGTTCTTGAGTGTCGCCACCCAAAGTTGTGTCAAAATCATAATCTTTTTGAGGTTCACTTTTTGCAGCAGTTGTTGGTTTTGTTCCTGCATTAGATGTTTTGCCATCAGTGGTTTTATTTGTTGATTTCTTTACTTCTGATTTTTTTTCAGTAGGTTTAGTTGCTTTTTTAACATCTTTCTTTACCCCCGCCACTGGTTTTGTTGTTGCTGTCTGTTTTGTTTCTGCAACTTGTGCAACAAGGTTTGGAGCAGACGACTTAACTTCTTGTTTTGTGTCAACTTTATCTTCAATAGATGATATCACTGCTTGAGTTGTTTCGTCAGTTAAAACTCTTGCAAACTGTTGATGTGTTTGTCCAGAAATTTTTGACAATTCTTCTATAAGCATTTGCTTTGCTTCAACCGTGGTTGTGTTTGTTGTTGAAATATAATTCTCTTTTTGCTTTGCTCCCAACGATTCTGCCACCGCTTGTTGAGACACTGCGGCATTGGTTTCATTTTTTGCAACAATGTATTCAGTTGCAACATCAGTCAATGATTGGCGTGTTTCAGCACCAAATGTGTTTACCACAAATTTTGAAGTAACAACTTCTTGATTTTCATCAACGACTGGCGCATTGCTTGTTTCTATAGTTTGGGCAATTTTAAGGTTACGTTCTAAAACTATATTTCTTTTTTCAACTTGGAACTCTTGTCTTTCACTATCGGTCAAAACATTCAAATTATTTTCAATTGTTTGTGAGACGATTTCGTTGACTGTCTTTGCAAAAAAAGGTTTATCAAGCCTTAAAACACTTGGTTGTTTTGAAACCACTTCTTTAACTTTTGCATCAACACATTTTTTAAGTTCTGGATATCTTGATACGATTTGCAATATTTGCACAGCATAATCAGATTCAATTTCTTCAAGTTTATTTTCGTTTTTAAGCAATATTTGATTTGCTTTCATCAAATATTTAAAGCGATTTACAATGCCAACATATTGTGCCAAAGTTTCTTCATCCATATTGAACACATCAAGCGCATTGCCAGTAAATGTTGAAATATTCCATTTTGAATATACCGCATTTTTATCCACAACACCTGATGTTTCAAAAGTATCCAAAACATATTCGTTTATATTGCTAAACAGCCCACTGTTTGTTTTAAAATTGGCTTGAAAATTCACTTTTTCCGCCAAGGTTAAGACAGCATGCTCCCCCTCATAAGTCACAAAAAATGTTATTTGTTTGTCAAGTTTTATAACACTGCTACAAACATCAATATTGTCAACAGTATCAACAATATACTTTGGCATAGCAATAAGTTCATTTACAATAACAGGGTCAACAACATAGTTGCCTTCTACATCAAAATCGCCCAACATGCAACCCAAAATTGTATGACGCAAATTGTTAAACTTTAAACTATCTATTTCAGCATTATCCGTAACAAAACCTTGTTCGCAATCATTCTTAACATATTGTGACATAGCCTTCTCCTTTTGTAATAAACAATTTTGTTGTATAAATTATAGCATAGCAAAAGCAAAATTACAAACAAAACATATAATTTTAATTTGCAAATTTAAAGCCTGCCTTTTTATTGTCCCAAGCAAAAAGGCTTATACAATACATCATTTTTGATTTATTGATTGAGTTTAAACTTAAATCATTTTTAACCAAAAACAAATAACATGCTAATTTGTTTATAACAAAAAAAGACAACCCGAAAGTTGTCTTTTTTTTGTTGCAAAACTAACTAACAATAAGCATGAATTCACCCGCTGTGCCTGTTTCAGCTACTGTAATTGTATAAGTTACACTGCCTTGGCTAATAGTCCAGCTTGTGCTGTCTTTGCCAAATGCTTTCAAAGCTGCTTCACTTGCACTGCTTGGCTTATCGCTTGAACCGAAGACTAATGTCCATTCGCCTGCATACAATTGAATTGTGCCAACGCCACCTTTAACAATCTTATCTGCAACAGAGATCATTGTTACATCTTCGCTTTTCACTTCAATACCTAATGGGGTCTTTACAACAGGAACCATAGATATTACATCTGCACTAACAATATAACAGTTGTTAGCCTCATCATAAACAATGTTGCTATCGCCCGATGTTGTTGTTGCTTGTGTTGTGCCATTACTCAATGTATAAGTGATACCCATCAATGCATCTGTATCTGTATTAAGGTTTGTTTGGTCAATTCTTGCTGTCCATGTCACGCCTTCACGAATCACATATTGTGTATCAGATTCTTTCAAACCGTCTTGTTTTTTGTACGTTACATCAATGAATGATACCGCCTTATCTCCTTTTGTTGTTGTGGTTGGATTTAATGCCACTTTCAATGCTGTAAAGTACTCGAGTTCAATTGTCACACTGGCTGTAATTACAAATCTGCCATTTGCTGAGCTTGCTTCCAATTTCTTAACTGGGGTTTGTGTCAACAAATCGGTATTGTTGTACACGCACAACAATTCTTGTTTGTTGCCAGTTAATGTGCTTGTTGTTGCACTTACCACTGCTAATACATAATTCTTACCAACTACAACTTGTTTGGTTATTGTTGTTATTCCATTTTCTGTTGTTGTGGTTGCTCCGTTCATGTCAAATGTTGTCAATACATTCTTGTTATGCACTGCATCTGTTTCATTTGCATATTCAGCAAATGTGTATTGCGCACTACTTGTGCTTGGTTTGGTTACCTTTAAGGTTACCACAACCGTCTCCTCATAGTTCGCTGTGAATGTCAAGTTGCCTGTTGTGCCTTTTACTACTTGAACTGTCTTTTGTGCAGTTGTTCCGTTTGAACCTGTCCAGCCTATGAACCTATATCCTGCTTTTGTTGGATTGTTCAATGTGAATGTTGCTGTGTTTATATTGTAACTTGTTGGATTTGCTGGTGATACTGTTCCGTTATTTAAGTTGTAACTGATTGTATATGTCACAATGTCCCAATTTGCAACAATGTTGATTGTTCCATAACTATTTGCTGGAATAGTTATTTTGTTTCCTGTTATTGTTGCTCGCTTGTTGCCTGTTGTGCTTGCAATTGTCCAACCTGCAAAACTGTATCCTGTCTTTGTTGGCTCGGTTAATGTAATGGTTTGTTCACTAGCACTTACATTGTACGATGCTGGGTTGGCTGTAGCTACTTTGCCTCCTGCATAGTCATATCCAATGCTATATGCTGTTGTGTTAATTGTGAATGTCTTGCTTGCTTCGCCTGACAAATTGTTTTTACCTGTTACTTTAACTGTTGCTGTGCCTACATTTGTGTTGTTTGTATAGGCTACTGTGTAATTGCTGTTTGCTATTACTGTTGAACCTATCTTAACTGTTACTGTTGGTCGTTTAGCACTGCCATCAAATTTAACACTTGAATATTCAAGGGTTACCATGTCAGCTGTCATTGCTTTTGCAACTATCTTCCATGTTACTGTCTTGTTTGTGATTGTTCCATCACTCCATTGATGATTTGCTGTGTCATTCAATTTAAGCACCACATTGTATGTGTTCACATCTGTTGCACTTGTTGTGCTTCCGCTTGTTACCACTGATGCTGTGCCGGGGATTGTTATTCCATGTGCTTGGCTTACACCTGTGTAGGTTTTGTTTGCTGGGCTTGATGGAATTGCAACTGAAGCTTTTGTGATGCTCCATTTTGCACTTCCTGTTGAACCTTTATAGTTACCTGCACCTGCTATGGTTATTGTGTAACTACCAACAACTTTTTCACTTGTGGTTCCACTCACTGTGTAATCTGTTGTTGCTTTCAAAACTTTTTCGCCATCTTTTACTGTTATTGTTGGAGCTTTTGTGTTGCCGTCATAAACATAACTTGTGCTAGATAATGTAACTGTTAATGTTGCTGCTTTTGCATTAATTGTTAATGTACCATCTACACTTGTTATGCTGTAATTCTTGCTTACATCTGTATCTCCTGACATAACTTTTACATTGCTCAATGTGTTTGTCACACTGCCTACATTTGTGATTGTACCAGACACTGTATAACTGATTGTATGACCTGTTACCAATGATCCGCTTGTTACTTTTGCATTATTTGCTGTCAATGCTGATCCATTATAAGTCTTGCTTGCACTATCTGCTGTTACTGTGATAGCTCTAGCCTTAATTTCAAAGGCTTTTGTTGTGCCTGTCAAAGTATAGTTAGATACACTTGCTTGACCGTTTGTAACCGATGATAAACTTGCTGTTGCTGTATATGTGCCAACGTTTGTTTGAGCACCAGATACAGCGATATTAAGTTTTTCTGTTACGTTAGATGAATTTGTCACACCTGTCGCACTTGCTGTTGGAACATGACTTGTTGCGTCATAAGTCCAACTTGTTGTTGTGCCCCAACTTACAGCCACTGATTTTTTAGCAATACTCCAGTTGACTGTTAAATCAGCTGTTGAGTTATCGCTCCAAATATGGTTGCCGTCAAGTGTGAAGATTGCACTGAAGTCGCCTGCATTTATCTTGCTTACTGCACCGCTCTTCAATGAGTAACCTTTGTTGTTTTCAAAAGTTACACCTGTTTGAGTGTTGCCGTTGTATGTCAAACCTGTTTTAGCTTTAGGTTTTGCCACACTCAATTTTGTGATTGTCAACTTGCCTGCAACATAACTGATTGAGTAGTTATCTGTTGTGGTTGTTGCGCCATCACTTGTCTTAATCACTGCTCCGCTTGGAGTGATTGTGCCTGTTGTTGTTACATCAGTTGTGCTTGCTTTAAGTGTAATGCTTGTAAGTTTTTGACTGTTTACCAATCCTGTGACTGTTACATGGCTTACACCTGTTGCAATGCTTGTGCCATAAACAACACTTTGTGCACTTGCAGTGATTGTTAAACTTGCTTTTGCAATGTTCCATCTGATTGTTTTCTTTGCAAATGTTCCATCGCTCCATGCATAGTTTGATGCTGGTTCAGCATAAGCTGTGATGCCTTCTTGAGCATTTGTTGCTTTTGTTGCACCGCTCAATGCTACATTGTTACCTGTAACACCGATTTGTTCTACACCGTTATATGTTCTATTTGTAACGGTATAGCTTGCTGTTTTTGCACGACCAATTATGAATGTGAATGTCTTATTCGCAGTTGTGTCGTCGCTCCACATATTATTTGCACTGTCTTTCAAACTTACTGTGACTGTTTGACTGCCTGCGTCTGTGCGAGTGTTGCCACTGATGTTTACATACGCTTTGATGCTATCCCAGTTTGCAGGTAAGTATGTTTGTACACTGCCGTTATATGTGTATGTTGTGGTGCTTGCAGTAGGAACTGCTATACCACGAGTTGCAATTGTAAATTTAGTTGTTGCACTTGTTGTGTCATAGTTGTTGATAGTTGCTTGTCCACCTGTTACTCCAAGGGTTGCTGTAATAGTGTATTCGCCAATATTAACTGCTGATGAAACTGCTGTGTTAGAACTATTTTTAATTGCATAACTGAAGGTTATTGTTTCTCCAGTTACTGCGCCAGTTGCACTAGCTATTGGTGCTTGTGCACTGCCGTTATATGTGAATGAAGTTTTATTCCAACTTACTGTCAATGCTTTTTTAGCAATAGCAATTGTTACATTGCCTGAAGTTGCATTGTAGTTTGTATTGCCTGTGCAGTACCAGTAAACTGTGTAACTGCCTGCGTTGATACCGGTTGGAATTGTTGTGCTTTGGCTTGATTGAGCATCTGCCAATGATGTGGTTGAATAGTAAACTGTACCTTGAACAGAGCTGCTTGATACAAGTGCTTGTGCACTGCCTGTATATGTCAATCCTGATTTTGCTGTAACTTTAACAGTATTTGCAATTGGATTGATTTTCCAAGTTACTGTCTTGTTTGCAGTTGTACCGTCACTCCACTTATGATTGTTATCTACTGCCAAAACGATATTGTATGTGCCTGCATTTGTTGCACTTGCTGTTGTTCCACTAGACACAATGCTTACACCTGATACTGGTGTGTAACCATGTCTGATTTCACTGCCTGTATAGTTGTATGATTTAACTGGGCTTGATGGAATTGCAACACTTGCTTTGTTTATTGTAAGCACAATGCTTCCTGTCACTGTTGCATAGTTTGCAGCTGTGATTTGGAAGTAAACTGTCTTGCTGTCAGAAACATTTGTTACTGTTGGGCAAGTGGTCAAGTCATAAGTTCCTGATGCTGTTCCGTACTTAACTGTTGCACCTGTTGATGGTGTTGTCACTGTTACTGTGCCAGTATGTGATTTGCCATCGTAAGTGCCTGTGTAACCAGTTGCTTTGTACTTCACTGTTGCATTAGTGATTGACCATTTTTGTGTTAAGTTGCTTGGCAATGAGTAGTTGCCAGCTTTTGTGCCAGACAAGCCACTGATTGTTGCTGTGTAGTTGCCAACATTTGTTGCACTTGTGTTGCCAGTGTAGCTGAATGTTACAGCATCACTGTTTACAAGGTTGCCAATTGTTGCAACAACTGAATGGCTGTTACCATCATATACAAATGATGTTGTTGTAGGCCATGTTGCTGTAACACCACGTTTGTTTACTGTCAATTTGCCTTTCACATAACTGAAGCTATAGTTGCTTGCAGCTGCTCCTGAAACTGTTATGTCATAACTGCCTACGTTGCCGTATCTTGTATAACTGCAACTTACTGTTGGTTTTGTGGTCATAACTGTCTCGGTTTCGCCGTTCTTGTATCCTGCCACTGTGTATGTGTAACTTGGAACTGCATCACCATAAGTAATTGTCTTATTTGTTGCTGTGACTGTCAATGTTGCTTTGCCAATTGTCCAACTTACATTCTTGGCTTTTGTTGTGCCATCACTCCATTTGTAGTTTGATGTTGGAGTAAAGGTTGCTGTGTAACTGCTTGCGTTTGTGCCAGTTGTTGTTCCGCCAACTGTCATCTTAACACTGTCATAGTTATTCCAACTTGGTGATTGTGCACTGCCTGTGTAAGTTAATGTTCCTTTTTGTGTTGGAACACTTGCTATTGTTGCTCGATCAATTGTTACGTTTACTGTCTTATCTGCTGGTGTTGCGTAGTTGCTGTTTGTTGGTACAAACTTGACTGTGATTGTTCCGCTTCCTGCTTTTACACCATTGATTGTGAATGTATATGCTGTGTTTGCACTTGCACTTGTTGTGTAACCTGTTTTTACTGTTACATAACTTGTGTTGTTTGATGTGATTGTGAATGTACCAGCAACATTTGATTTGTAACCTACTGTTGCTGTTGAACCATAGACAACTGTCTTGCTTGCGTCAACTGTTAAGACAACACTTGCATTTGTGATTGCCCATGCTTGTTTTGTGTTGCTTGGCAATGAGTAGTTGCCAGCTTTTGTGCCAGACAAGCCACTGATTGTTGCTGTGTAATTGCCAACATTTGTTGCACTTGTGTTGCCAGTGTAGCTGAATGCTACAGCATCACTGTTTACAAGGTTGCCAATTGTTGCAACAACTGAATGGCTGTTACCATCATATACAAATGATGTTGTTGTAGGCCATGTTGCTGTAACACCACGTTTGTTTACTGTCAATTTGCCTTTCACATAACTGAAGCTATAGTTGCTTGCAGCTGCTCCTGAAACTGTTATGTCATAACTGCCTACGTTGCCGTATCTTGTATAACTGCAACTTACTGTTGGTTTTGTGGTCATAACTGTCTCGGTTTCGCCGTTCTTGTATCCTGCCACTGTGTATGTGTAACTTGGAACTGCATCACCATAAGTAATTGTCTTATTTGTTGCTGTGACTGTCAATGTTGCTTTGCCAATTGTCCAACTTACATTCTTGGCTTTTGTTGTGCCATCACTCCATTTGTAGTTTGATGTTGGAGTAAAGGTTGCTGTGTAACTGCTTGCGTTTGTGCCAGTTGTTGTTCCGCCAACTGTCATCTTAACACTGTCATAGTTATTCCAACTTGGTGATTGTGCACTGCCTGTGTAAGTTAATGTTCCTTTTTGTGTTGGAACACTTGCTATTGTTGCTCGATCAATTGTTACGTTTACTGTCTTATCTGCTGGTGTTGCGTAGTTGCTGTTTGTTGGTACAAACTTGACTGTGATTGTTCCGCTTCCTGCTTTTACACCATTGATTGTGAATGTATATGCTGTGTTTGCACTTGCACTTGTTGTGTAACCTGTTGTTACTGTTACATAACTTGTGCTGTTTGATGTGATTGTGAATGTACCAGCAACATTTGATTTGTAGCTTACTGTTGCTGTTGAACCATAGACAACTGTCTTGCTTGCGTCAACTGTTAAGACAACGCTTGCATTTGTGATTGCCCATGCTTGTTTTGTGTTGCTTGGCAATGAGTAGTTGCCGGCTTTTGTGCCAGACAAGCCACTGATTGTTGCTGTGTAATTGCCGACATTTGTTGCACTTGTGTTGCCAGTGTATGTGAATGTCACTGAATCCCCTGTGACAACATTGCCAATTGTTGCTGTTACTGAATGGCTAGCACCATTATATGTAAATGATACTGTGCTTGGCCATGTTGCTGTTACAACACGTTTGTTAATAGTGATTTTGAAACTACCAGTAACTGTTGTGTAGTTAGCAGCGGTGATTTGATAGTAAACTGTATAGCCACCATCTTTATAGTCAGTATAGGTTGGGCAACTTGTCAGGTTGTATGTGCCTGATGCTGTGCCAAATTTAACTGTTGCACCTGATGATGGTGTTGTTACTGTAACTGTTCCACCATGAGCATTGCCATCGTAAGTACCTGTATAACCAGTCGCTGTGTACTTCATTGTGGCATTTGTGATGGACCATTTTTGTGATAAGTTGCTTGGCAATGAGTAGTTGCCAGCTTTTGTGCCAGACAAGCCACTGATTGTTGCTGTGTAATTGCCAACATTTGTTGCACTTGTTGTACCACTATAAGCAAATGTCACTGAATCGCCTGTTACAAGATTACCGATGGTTGCAGTCATTGTCCTGTTTGCTCCATTGTACACAAATGAAGTTGTTGTAGGCCATGTTGCTGTAACAACACGTTTATTGATTGTTATCTTGAAACTACCAGTAACTGTTGTGTAGTTAGTAGCGGTGATTTGATAGTAAACTGTGTAGCCACCATCTTTATGGTCAGTATATGTTGGGCAACTTGTCAGGTTGTATGTGCCTGATGTTGTGCCAAATTTAACTGTTGTGCCAGAAGGAGATGTTACACTCACACTGCCACCGTGTGCCTTGCCGTCATAAGTTCCAGTATATCCAGTTGCTGTATATGTGATTGTTGCTGTGTTGACTGTTAGTGTGTATGTTGCAGTCTTTGTTGCATAAGTGTAGTTTGCACCGTCTGCAACTGTAGCTGTAATTGTAGCACTGCCTGCTCCTTTGATTGTTACCAATCCAGTTGAAGCATCAACTGTTGCAACATTTGTGTTACTGCTACTGTATCTTACTGTGCCGTCACCTGTCTTTGTCAATGGGTTGGTAAATGCACCATCGCCATAAGTTTTGGTGATTGCTTTTGTTGCGTAACTTATTGCTGCAGCTGCCTTGTTTATCTTAACCGTGATAACTGCATCTTTTGTTACTTTGCTTAGTGTGTCTGTTGCATGTATTGTCAAAGCATAGCTACCTGCTGGTGTGCCAGCTTTGATTGAAATTGTTGTTCCGCTCAAAGTGAAGTAACTGCTTGAGTTGCCTGCTGTGATTGCATAACTATAATTACCTGTACCATTGCTTGCACCTGTGTAAGTTACACTTGTTGCACTTGTGCTGTATGTCGATGTTACAGTTTGTGCGTTGAATGTGAGTGGGCTTGCTGTCCACAAAGCATACAAGTAGTGATTTCTGCTTTGAGAAACTTTTGTTGTTGAAGTTGTCAATCCTGCTGATGAAACTTCTATCAATTCCAAGTTAGTGATTTGAGTTGGCAAACTGCCGTCACTCTTATAACTTGGGTAAATGTGGATAGGATCATCTTTGTATGATGTACCAGATGAATTGTCATGGTAAACAAATGTGCCATAGTATCTTACCCAACTGTCAGTAATAGTGTTTGCTGTTGCCGCACTATTGTTGCTTACACGATAAACTGTGCCAGATGTTTTGCTGTTGATGAACAATGTGTTTGTATTCCATGGTTGAGTTGCGCCTGACTTGTTGATCTTGATATCAAATGCAAAGCGGTATGTTTTGCCTTCTGTTAAGTTGATACCCATTGATTTAAGTGAGATACCAACACTCCAACCATCAAGCCATGTGCTTGTACCGTGTGTGTAAGTGCTTGTTGAGTTAAGCAATGATTGTTTCCAGCCAACAAATGTATAACCTGTTCTTGTTGGGGTTGGCAAGTCGCCATAATTTCCATCATAAGTAACACTCTTTGTTGCTGAACTTACTGAACCGCCGTTGGTTTCATAAGTTACTGTATATTTGCTTGCTGTTGCACTTGCTGTGATTGTTGCATTTGCAGCACCCATTGTGTATGGGCTTGTAACAGTTGTTGAACCGTTTTTGTAAACAACTGATTCATAACCAGCCAATAATGTTGCACTGTAAGGAACAGATGCACCATATCTAACCGTATATACTTGTCCGCTGTGTGACACCAAACCATTTGCACTTGTAAGGCTTGAAGTAAATGTATTAATACCTGTGCCTTTTGTCAATGTCAATGTGTAAGTGTTGCGGTTATAGTAAACTTTGATTACTGTTGAGCCATTGCCTGCGATTGTGCCTTGTGTAACACCTTGGCAAGTAAAGCCTGTATAAGATTTTGCAACTGCTTTTGTTGCTGTATCTGTTGCGCCTGTCAAATTGTCTGTTGCAACTTTTGTATAATTACTGCCACCAGCCAATGTTTGTTGATAATGTTCAACTGTATAAGCGGTGTTAGTGTTGACTGTCCAATGAGCAACCAAACTATGACTATAATCTTTTGTAACTGTGGTTGTATTTGTGATATTTGTTGAACCAACTTTGTACAATACAAATCCGTCAAGGCTTGCAGGATTTGCTGCATCACCTGATGAAGGAATATTGTAAAGTGTTACAATTTTTTTGCCACCGTGTGTGTAACCTGAAACATCACCAGTTGTAAATGTTCCAGCAAACACTCTCCATTCACCATTACCTGCGATGCTGGTTATATTTATCCAGCCACCATCAAGATACAAATGGATTGCTTGTGGGCTGTTCACTTTTACCCTTGCATAGAAACCATAAGTTGTATTTGATTCTATTTCATGAGTAAGTGATGAATTGTAGTAAGCATAAGATGTTGAATTAGTTATTACTTTAGTTTGATTTACAAGATAATCTTCTTTCCAACCTGCGAATGTGTAACCTGGTCTTGTTGGGGTTGGCAATGTGCCGTAAGTGCCATTGTAGTTTACACTTGCACTTGCTTGGCTCACTGAACCACCATTTGGATTGAATGTTACAGTGTAAGCATTAGCTTTTGCATTTGCTGTTGCACTGATTGTTCTGCTTACTGTTACAGTTGTGCTTGCTGTTGATGATGTTACATCGCCAGTCCATGAACTGAATGAGTATCCAGTTGATGCTGTTGCACTGATTGTTATGCTTCTGCCATTGATGTAGTTGCCTGCACCACTGACACTTGCTATACCTGTGCCTTTTGTTAATGTAACTTTATACACAACAACAGTTGCTTTGCCAACCACACCATTTGTGTTGTAGTTGCCGTCCGTTGTGATTGAACGAACATGCACTGTTCTGTTTCCTGTTGAAGCAACGATTGTGCTGTTGTAATTTACACCACTTGATGCGGTTGTCCAACTGCTGTTATCTATGCTGATTTGGTATGCTGTTGCACCTGTAATACTTCCCCATGTTACAACACCTGTGTTAGAAACTGAAACTGCTGGTGCTGACATTGTTGCTTTATTGATTGTTGATGTAACATTGCCAGATTTTGCATTGTAATTTGTGTTGCCGACACAATACCAATAAATTGTGTAACTGCCTGCACTTGTACCTGTTGGTATTGTTGTGCTACCTGTTGAACTGTAATTGCTTGATGTAAGTTGAGTTCCAACACAATAGTAAATTGAGCCTTGTGCTGAACTTGCGCTTGCAAGGGTTTGTGCACTGCCTGTATAGGTCAATGTTTTGCCTGTTACAGTTGCAGGGTTTGTTGCCTTACTGATTGTGAAGGCTTTTGTTGCTGTTGTTTGCTCATTGTGATTTGAATCGCCTGCAATAATCGCAAACATGTAATATGTGCCTGCATTCAATGTTGTTGAACTTGTCACATTGCTCCATGCTGTTCCGTTTGAGTTAGTATTGGTTGCACTGTAATAGTAAGTTACTGAACCAGTGCTCAAGTTGTTTGACAAACTTGGGTTTGATTTTGTTCCACCATAAGTATAACCAGACATGTTGACTGTTGCTGTATTGTTTACTTTTGCAATTGTAATAGAAATTGTTGCTGATGCAGTTGCACCTGTGGTTGAGTCGGTTGCCTTGATGTTGAAGATATGGAAGCCAGCCAATGTTGGTGTGCCAGATATCTTTGTTCCGCTCAATGCCAAACCATTGTACTTGCCACCGCTTGCTGTTACTTCTGTGCCTTTATATACTACATTTATTACAGAATAACTGTAGTTTCCGCTACCGTTGCTTGCACCTGTGAATGATTTGTCGTAAGCCACATTGTATGTTCCGTTTGCAAGTGTTTGACTGCTGAAGGCAAGGGCATTTATGTCCCATACTGCATACAATGTTACCGTTGCATTTGCGGTAGATGTTAATGTGCTTACACTTTCTTCATCAATATATGTTGCGGTTGTTGCTGTTTTAGATCTGCTCCAACCCAAGAATTTATATCCTGGACGACTATAAGCATTCTCTGTCAATTTTGAAGTTACACCATAGGTGTGAGTTGAGTCACTCATGCTTCCACTTGTTGCACCATTTCCGTCATATTTAACATAATATGTGTTTGCTGTCCATTTAGCCATCAATGTGTGGTCACAAACATCGGACACAACAGTGCTTGATTTCACGTTGTCTATAACTGTTGATCCTAATTCTATGAATTGAATGCTCTTGAATGTACCTGACAATACTTGGCCTGAACCAGATGAATTTTCGCACCTGAATGTGTAGAACACAAATATCATTGTTGACATGTCTGCTGGTGTTGTAAATTCAACTGACACATCATAGTATTTGCCAACTGTTGGGTTTGCACCTGTTTGAGAATATACACCACCCAAAATTGTGTAACTGTATGAACTTGAACCTGTGCGATAACCTACATTACCCCATTGTGATTGTTGTGACCAACTATAACCTGAAGGTAAAGATTCATTCAAACATAATGAGTAAGTCAATTTATATTTTGTGCTTGCCTTGAATTTTGCCAAGACTGTTGAGTTGTCTGCCATTGTTTCAACCCAATAAGCACCTGTACTGTTGCCATATACATAGCCTTTATCCCAACCTGCAAATGTATAACCAGTCCTTGTAGGGGTTGGCAAATCTGAATAGGTATTGCCGTAGGTTACTTGTTTGCTTGATGTGCTTACTGAACCGCCGTTTGCATCAAATGTTACAGTGTAAGTGTTAGCTGTACGTGTGAAGTTTGCTGTTACAGTTGTTGGTGAACTAATCTGGAATGAGGTTAAAGGTGAACTTGTCGTTGCCGAAGCTGTTTTATAAGTCCAACCCGACAATGTCGTTGAGTAACCAGTTACTTGTTTAGCGAAAGCTGCTCCAACTTCTATTGAATTGTTGTAGCACAAATTTTTGCCAGAAACACTAATCGTTACATTCCTAAACACTACATCAGTTGATGGTATTGGGTCAATTATACCATAATCAGAATTGTTTGATTTCAAAGTTAATGTGTAGTAGTAAATGCTTGCTGCGCTAGACTGAACTGATGATGACACTGTAACTGTTACACCAGTGTTAATATAAATATCAAAACCGTACAAACTTACACTTGCATAAATTTCGTATGTTCCTCTAGCCACTTTAGACCATGTTATGTAACCGTTAGTGCTTACATAACTTGCTTCTTGATAAGAATATTTTTTAACACCATTTTGATAAAGTGCTGCTTGAACACCAGTCAATATATTGCTTCCGTCTTTATATGTGTAGATTGTCAATGAATTTTCTTGATTTGTAAAGTTTGCTGTAACTGTCTTGGTAGAAATTGCACCAGTTATATTGCTCCATGAACTGAATGCTGTGTAGTACCCATCTGTTAAAATCTCATAAGCTGTTGCAATGCTGTTATTTGTGTAAGTTGTTGCACCTTTGTCTTTAACTCTAGCCAACAAGGTTTTACCAGAGCTTGTTAATGAGATATCATCGCCACTAACAAGTTTTATTGTAGTGCTTGAACCCATAACACCATTAGAATCAAGTGCATAAGCCATACCAGCCCCTAAAGGACTAACTGCCAATGTAACAGTGTAATAGTTGAGTTGCATTATCTCATATTTAGTGTTTGAGTCAACCACAATTGTTTTTACACAAACAATATTTGTATTTGTGTCAGACAATGGAGCCATCAAATAGTATGTTCCATTTTTCACACATTTCCATGAGAAATAGATTGCGCCAGAACTTTGGTAAACTGTCGTAGTATATTTTGTGCCAGTTGAAGACAATAAATATACATCACTTTGTGTTATTAAACTATTCAAACTTGAAACGTTATTTGTTGAACCATCTAACCCAACCCAGAAATACAATTCATTTTGTTTAAAACTTATTGTGCTTTCTCTATCTTCGGTAAATGCTACATTATCAACACTTGGTGAATAACCATTGTAAGCATCATAATAATAGCCTTCTGGAATTGTTGCTGGGATAGGATAATCGCCTTGCGACAATTTATCGTAGTCATATTGCAAAAGCGCAGATACTTTTGTTTTGTCAGCATTTGCTGTCCAATTAATGTCACTAGCTGGTGTAAATGATGATAAATCATATTTTAAACCACCACCATTCAAGGTGATTGACACACCGCGCACAAGTGTCTTGCTTGTTTCAGATGATCTTATTTGATAGCATACATAACGTGAATTTGAACTTTTCAAACTGCCAGTAATCACACAATACAATCTGCTTGTTGACGTATGAGTTGTTATAGGGATTGTAACACCAGAACCAAAAGATTTTGGTGTTTTTAAAGTTTTAATCTTGTTATCTGTACCAAAATTGAGCATATCTGTGATTGTAATACCAGCATTGATTGTGAAATTACTAATGTCTAAAGTTTTCAAAGCTCTACAACCAGAGAACATCTTATAGAATCCACTATAAGTTGGATCACTTCCTGTAACACTTGCTGTGTCAAAATTGCTCAAGTTAAGAGTTGTAAGTGATGAACAATTTTCAAACATGCAGTAAATTGTAGTTACATTTGAAGTATCCCAGCCTGTAAGGTTGACAGTTTTAAGTGATGTACAACCAGAGAACATTGAACTTGTATATGCTAGGTTTGTTGTATTCCAACTGCTAAGGTCAATATCTGTGATAGCACTGCAATCTAGGAACATTTTATCAGCAGAACGCAATTTTGGAACTTTCCAATTCTTCATGTTGATTGTTTTAAGGCTTGTACAGCCATTAAACATATTGAAAGTTGTATCCACATACGATGTATTAAAACCACTTAAGTCAAGAGTTGTTAACGATGTACTTTTTGCAAACATGCTTGAGAACTGTGTTGTTGAACTTGTATCAAAGTTGTCAAATGTGATTGATTTAAGTGATGTCCAACCATAGAACATATCATCACAACTTGGTGGTGCATAAATTGTACTTGACCAGTAGAACAAGATGTCCGTTGAAGGTGAACTTGCTGTACCGGTTGTGTAAACATACAAACCATTAGTTGTCCTTTTACCAGTGTTTGTGTATCCACTTGGCACTGATTTAACAAATTTAACACTTGTAATCTTGTCTTTTGAATATCCAACCAAAGTACTTACTTGAGTGTATAAGTTAAGGTCACAAATCATCTTTCCAGATTTAGTGGTATAGCTTGTTTTTGGAGAAGCATTATATGTTGAATATCTAAGATCTGTTGTGCTTGTTACTGAAACATTGTTTGTACCAATGGTCCAGCCATTAAATGTGTAAACATCACTATTATAGATAGGTGTTGGCAATGATGCTGCTGAACCTGTTTTTAAGTCTTTACCCAAAGTGTAAGATGTGCTATTTATCATCACTCTATCACTAACAATGTTCCATTCAAGAGTATCATCATAGTTGTCAACTGAACCGTCTTTACGATATGCAACATAGAAGAAATGTTCGCCAGCTGTTGCAACTGTATAAGAGAATGTAACAATGTTAGCACTTGATTTACCATAGAATGTGTAATAAATATTGCCTGAAACTGATGTGCCTGTGGTTGATGTTGTAAAGGCTGAGGTTGTATCCAATGTACTGAACATACCATAGTCACAATTGTTTTCGCCATAACTGCGGGCACGAATCAAAACCTTTTCGTTTGCTCGTTTTGTTACAATTGTAACTTTTGCCACCGCTGATGAGTTTGTTATGTTTTTATTAGTACTTACATATCCATCGTAATCGTCTCTAAATCCATAACTGCCGATTGTAGTTACCGATTTTATATAATAAGGCTTTGTACCGATGCTTGATGTGTAGTACAATGATGTGCTATCAGAAGTAAGCGCAGCTTCCCAGTGAGCATATAATGTCATATCCCCAGTAACACTCAAAGGTGTAGATGATGAAGATGTGACTTGAGTACCACCTGTTTTGGCTGTAAACCAACCAATAAATGACCAACCAGAATATTTAGGTGTTGGCAATGATGCTGGCAATTTTTGAACATCTCTTGCAACTGTTGCTGTTGCTGTTTTGCCATCTGATGATTTTTTCCAATAAGAAGTGCTGTAAGATGAAATTGTACCACCATTTGCATCGCAGACAACTTGATAAGGTTCAACATATTTAGCATAAACTGTTGACGCAGCTGTGTAAGTTGTTGTACTTGTGAAGTTTGTTGAGCCATTGAGTGTTGTTGTCCAACTTGAGAAGGTTGCTTTTGCTTTTGTTGGACTTGGCAACACTGCTGCTGAATGTGTTTGCAAATCTGTGCCCAATGATGTTGTTTGCCATCCTAATGTGAAGTGGTCGATTACCATTGTCCATTGCAAATTATCGTCATAACTATTAACTGAATTATCTTTACGATATGCAACATAGAATGAGTGAGAACCAGCTGTTGCAACATGGTATGAGAAGCAATAAATTGTTTTTGCAGATTTACCTCTAAAGTGTTGATATACATTTGAAGAAGTATATGTTGTAGAGGTTGAAAATGCTGTGTCTGTATCCAAATTGCTGAACATACCATAGTCACAATTGTTTTCACCATAGCTACGTGCTTGGATAAGCACCTTTGTGTTTGCCACAGTTGTTCTAAATGTAACTTTTTCAATTGAATATGAGCTAGTTACACCTTTATTTGAGCTTACACGCAAACCTGAAGTTGAGTCAGCCGTAAAGCCATAACTGCCAACTGTTGTATAAGTTACACTAGTATTGATTGGCATTGTACCACCATTTGTATTTAATGTAACTTTAAATGGTGAAATGTCACCAACTGACCAACGAGCATAAATAGTTGTTGGTCCGCTGAATGATGTTGTGGTGCTTACTTTGGAACCACCTGTTTTGTCTGTGTACCAACCATCAAATGTATAGCCACTCCAGCTTGCTGTTGGCAATGTGCCTATTTCAACAGTAGAGCCTTTTAATGTTTTTGTTGCAACATAGCCTGAGCCTGACCAACCAGATGTTGTGCTGATGGAACCTCCATTGGCATCTGCACTTATTGCAAAATTATACATCGCATACCATGATGTTGTTGAAAGAGTGGTTGAAGTTGTAACAGTTGTTCCACTGATTGATGTGGTTGTTGACCATTTATTGAATGTCGCACCGGTAACACATTTTGGCGTTGGCAACACTGGAGTTATATTATTGCCTGAAACATCACTACCCAATGTGTTTGATGTTGAATTGTAAAGAATTTTTGTATTAACAAAGCCCCAAACCAAGCTATCGTCATTGCTATGTGCTGATGTATCTTTGCGATATGCCACATATATGAAGTGGCTTCCCGCTGTTGGAACTTTATAACACAATGTTACAAAGTTAGCACTTGACTTGCCATAGAAAGTGTAATAAACACTTGACGATGTTGATGTTGCTGTGGTTGAAGTTGTAAATGCTGTTGTTGTATCCAGTGTGCTGAAAATACCATAGTCATAATTGTTTTCGCCATAACTGCGGGCACGAATCATCACAATCTGATTTGCCGATGTTGTGGTGAACGAAACTTTTGATACTGTTGATGTGTTATTTATACCAACATTTGAACTCATGTAAGCTTCATCTGTTCTTGTAAATCCATAATTGCCAATTGTTGTTAATGAAATATTTGTTATAGGCACAGATCCACAACTTCCATACTTCAAAGAAACAGCTGCACCAAAAGATGTATATTGTGCATAGATAGTTGTGTCGGCAGAGAATGATTTTGTTGTTTCAACTCTATCTCCACCGCTTGCCGCTGTGTACCAACCTTTGAATGTCCAACCAAATGTTAAACATCTAGCCCCAGGCAAACTGCCAATTGCACTACCTGATGATATAGATAAAATTGCATATCGTAATGCTGAGCTTCCTGCTGACCATTTGCCTGCATAACTAGTGATTGCTCCTGATGAACCAGCATCTGCTGTGATAGTTATATTTGAACCTGTCCATTGTGCATAAATGGTTTGTGTGCTTGTAATTGTTGTGTTTACTGTAACTTGAGTGCCACCGCTTGATGCTGTGAACCAGCCCTTGAGTGTATAGCCTGTACGAGATACTGTTGGCAATATGCCAATCGTATTTCCAGATGCAACTGTTCTTGTTGCACTTGTGCTAGTGCCTGTCCATCCACTGGTTGGACTGATTGTACCATTGTTTGCGTTTGCGGTTACTGTGTAATTAACTTTCCATTGCGCATAAATGGTTTGTGTGCTTGTAATTGTTCTGCTTGTGGTGACAACTGAACCACCGCTTGATGCTGTGAACCAGCCTGTGAATGTGTAACCTGAGCGAGATACTGTTGGCAATGTGCCAATCGCACTTCCAGACGCAACAGATTTTGTTGCCGTTGAACCTGTGCCTGACCAACCACTGGTTGAGCTGATTGTACCATTGTTTGCATTTGCGGTTACTGTGTAATAAGTTGTTGAAGATGATGTCCATTGCGCATAAATAGAAGTTGTTGAACTGATTGTTGTGCTTGAAGAAACTGAACTTCCACCGCTAGCTGCTGTGTACCAGCCTTTAAATGAATAACCTGAACGAGTTACACTTGGCAATGTGCCAATTGAACTGCCTGATGTTACAGATTTGTAAACATAAGAACTTGAAGTTGTCCACCCTGATGTTGATGTAAATGTACCATTTTGCGGATATGCATAAACTGTATAGCTAGTTGGGCTTGGTGGTGTAACAGTGCCACCACCAGAGCCACCGCCCCCTGACGGACCGTCACCACTAAACCTATAGCTTTTGCCACCGCCACATACAATTGTGTCAGATTCAATCAAACCAGTATAAACATCTGCATCATCTGGATTCCACCAGTGCCAATTTGCTGGCAAATCACATGCAGTTGGATATCCTATAACTTTAGGTGTTGAGAAATATGTTAACCCACTAGCGCCATTTATTCCTGTTGCTCCATCTCTTGTAACGCAACCACCTAATTCCGTAACAGCCAATTCGCTATTGCTACTAAGGTCTAAGCCTCCTCCACTTATGGTCAAATTTGTAAGCACAAGGAATTGTAACATGTTATTATTTTCTATCATGTTGGATGCATCTGTTGTGTACATGTGTAGGTTACAGAAAACAATGATCCAATATTGTGTGCCTTCCGATGTGTCTGCATAGATGGTTCCAATCCGAATATTACCATCACCAATCGAATTAAAATTATCTATCTGACCACTCAATATGTCATCAATTCCGCGAGCCTGGATATTTTGATTCATCGCTGTGTACCAATCTGAGTTGCTATACCCCATTCTATCAACAAGGTCTGGAAACCTTGCACCATCTTGGGCATACTGCAATACTTCATCATTTGACCAAAAGAAAAACAATCCAGTTGCATTGCTAATATCACCATATCCAGGATCTCCAATTATAGTGCTATTAATTTCAGTGCTATAGTTAATATAACATACTTGACTATAGTTGCAGAGAGGCATCTGATCTCCACTATTGTATATTGCGGTTTCTGTTACATTGTTAATTTCAGCACTAATATCAACAGTAATATTGCAACCATCTTGTGCCATTGGCGCCCAAAATTCACGTAGATCAATATCTAAATGCAAGTCCTCTGATTGATTGATAATTTTAAATCCGCTCATGTCAAGGAAATTTAACGATATGTTGAAAATGTCGCTTAATCGGTAGTAACCCAGACTACCTAAATCCAATGTCATAACTAGGCTGTCTTGCGCAGATCCTTCTAAAAAGCCTATGTACAATACAAACTCACTGTACATATAAAAACCAATTTGGTCATATTGGTGGACAAGTGATGCATTTCCTTTACCAACATATTCATTCCAATATGATCTATCTGTAGAAATTGTTTGTATGCTAGAATTTCCACTAAGCACATCTTGAAGTTCTCGTATACAATACTCATCAAAATTGTATTCACTTAAACTAAAAGGATCATCCTGCGTTGCCTGAATTGAGACATTGGTTGCAAGGTCTTGCGCATATACGGTTAACGTGCCTTGCCTTACTAACTCTTCGTCTTCACTTTCGTTTCGGTTCGCTACAAAGGTTGTGCCGGTCATGGTTACTGTGGCTTTTGCTAACTTTTGAGTGTAAACTATGTACTTGCCTGTTGGTATGCCACGGAAGGTGAGTTTCTTCCCTTCCTCTGTGTTCGCATTGGTTGTTACTTCGTAAATGTTGCCAGCAGTATTCTTCAAATATACCTTTATTGATCCAGTTATGTTTGCTAGATCCTTATTGGCTATGTTTACGTTGACATAGTTTTGTTGCCAGTTGGCTGTTATCACCGTGTCTTGCTTGATCGCTGTTGGCTGATCGCTCCACCCATCAAAGCCGTAACCATCGTCTCGTATCGCTGTTGG